>CAYOUJ010000001.1:0-149603 GCA_964407165.1 uncultured Muribaculaceae bacterium
TAATTGCCGGGGTAAAAAACTAATCACTTGTCACTAATCGCCGGTCGCTGCGCGGCGTGTTTTGGACCATTCGATGATGTCGTGGACGCCGATGACAATGGCGAGGACGCCGAATGACATGTTGATGAACAGGCCGGGGACTGACAGGCCGTGGACGTGGCGGAGGAGGTAATACCAGTAGAATGTCTCGAGGGCTCCGCTGGCGAAGCAGAGTATGGCGAAGATTAGGCCCGAGATGCGCATTCGTTTCTCTCCCTTGGTGAGGGGGCCGAGGATGACGCGCAGGGGCATCTGGGCGCGCATTTGCTCAAATTGCTGGTAGTCGGGGGACATTTTGGCTTGGTCGACCACGGCCTGGATGTTGGTTTTGACGGAAATGTAGGCGGCGTAAGACTTGAGGGCGGCTTTGACGGAGAAGAATGTGAAGAAGCCGAAGATGAAGAACATGGCGAGCTGCCCAGGGATGAGCAGGAAGCAGATGCAGACGACTACCATGTAGGCGGCAAACATGGCCTGCATGGAGAATTGCTGACGGTTTCCCTCGACAATCCCCGCGGGGTCGCCTTGGTAAATGGCTTCGCAGAGGCGCAGCCGGCGGCGGCGTGCCATGGCGGCGAGGGTTGGGGCGCACCACCGGTTTACTGCGGCGGTGAGGAGCCAGACTATGAGAATGGCCAGGAAGAAGGAGTTTTGCCGCAGGGCGGCGCCACCCAAGATGTCGATGAGGAGGTATGTAATGATCCAGAGGGAGAGGTAGAAGCTGTAGTTCATTGTAGGTAATTAGTGAGTAGTGAGTAGGTAATTAGTGAGTAGTGAGTAGGTAATTAGCGAGTAGTGAACACACAATTACTTACTCACTACTCACTACTCACTAATTACCTAGCTGATGCGGTCTCGGCGGGCGGAGTCGAGGCGCAGGAGTATGAAGAGGAGTATGGTGAAGCCGAGCATTGAGGAGCCGCCGTAGCTGAAGAAGGGGAGGGGTATGCCGATGACGGGGCATAGTCCGACGACCATGCCGATGTTGATGCACAGGTGCATTATGAAGTATGAGGCTACGCAGTAGGCGTAGACGCGGGCGAAGGTGGTGGGCTGGCGTTCGGCGATGACTATTATGCGGTAGATGAGTACGAGGAAGGCCAGCAGGACGGCGGCGGCGCCGATGAACCCGCGCTCTTCGCCGACGGTGCAGAAGATGAAGTCGGTGTGCTGCTCGGGGACGTAGCGGAGCTTGGTCTGAGTGCCGTTGAGGAATCCTTTGCCGGAGACACCTCCGGAGCCGATGGCGATGATGGCCTGGTTGACGTTGTATCCGTCGCCTCGGGGGTCTTCGACGACGCCGAGGGCGACTTGTATGCGTTTCTGCTGGTAAGGCTTGAGGGCTTTGTCGAAGACTATGTTGACGCTGAACATGAAGATTATGCTCAGGGCAACGGCGCCGACGACGGTGGCAGCCCGGGAGCCTGCGGAGCCGAAGCGTCCGCGGAGCATCATGAAGACGGTGTAACCGCAGGCGACTGTGATGACGGGGAGGAAGAATGCATATCCGTTGACGACGATGCCGCAGGCGGCGAGGACGGCGACGATGATGCCGGTGGAGGCAAAGAGTGCGAGGACGCCGCGGGCGGCCTCGATGCTGTGGCAGTAGCCGACGAGGAGTGCCACCATCAAGGCCATCAGCAGGATGAAGACGAGGGCGTGTCCCTGGGGTATGGCGAGCCATAGGCCGCCGGCGTATTTGACGGTGAGGACGAAGACGGTGACGGCGACGAGTGCCGCGAGAAGTACCATTCCGCTCATGCCCTCGCGGTATAGGACGAAGAAAAGGGAGAGGAAGACCAGGGCGCTGCCCGTCTCTTTTTGCATGATAATCAGGCAGAGCGGGAGGAGTATGATAGTGAGGGCGTATGCATAGTTGCGCCGGGAGTCGGTGAGGCGGAAGCCGTAGGTCTCAAAGAGCTTTGCCAGGGCCAGGGCCGTGGCAAACTTGGCGAACTCGGCGGGCTGCAGGCTTATGGGTCCGAAGACCAGCCAAGAGCGTGAGCCCTTGGTGTCGGGGGCAATGAAAATGGTGACAAGCAGGACGATCAGGACGATAAGGTATATCGGGTAGGCGTAGGTCTCAAAGACGCGGGCCTCGAGCATAAGTATTATGAAACCGACGGCGAAGGATATGCCTATCCACAGGAACTGCTTGCCGGAGAACTCGCTGAAGGCGAATACTGAGGCGTGGTCAAAGTCATAGCTGGCTGCGTAGATGCTCAGTGCGCCGGAGACGACCATTAGCAGGTATATTATGACCACCCACCAGTCGACGTAGCGAAGCGACTGGAGCGGGGTAGACGGAGTATGTTGGTTGCCTATCATATCTATCAGTCGGCCCACCCCAAACCCCTCCCCAAGGGGAGGGGTTTGGGGTGGGCTTATTTGATTAGTCGTGTGAAGAGCATGCGCTCCTCGATATATTTGCGCGAGGGAGAGATGGTGCGGTTGAGGTATTTCTCTATTATAAGGCTGCCGATGGGGACGCCGAAGGTGGCTCCGAAGCCGCCGTTCTCGACGTATACGGCCACGGCAATCTTGGGATTGCTGAATGGTGCGAAGCCCATGAAGGCTGAATGGTCGGCGCCGTGGGGGTTCTGCGCGGTGCCTGTCTTGCCGGCCACTTCGATGTCGGGGAGGTTGGCGGTGCGGCAGGTGCCACCGAGCACAGCCATGCGCATGCCCTCGGCCACGGGGATGTAGTATGATGAGTTGATGGTGGGGAAGTGCTTGGTGGTGTAGTCTGCGGGAAGCACGGTGTCTTGTATCTCCTTGACCACGTGGGGGGTGATAAACCAGCCGCGGTTGGCGATGGTGGCGCAGACGTTGGCTATCTGCAGCGGGGTCGCCAATATCTCGCCTTGCCCGATGGAGACTGAGATGATGCTCTTGGCGCTCCAGTGGCCCTCGCCGTAGACCTTGTTGTAGAATACGGCGTTGGGGAGGAAGCCGCGGCCCTCGGAAGGGAGGTCGACGCCGAGGCGGTAGCCGTAGCCCATGCTGACGAGGTGCTTCTTCCAAACCTCGAAGGCGTTGGCCGACGAGCCGTATTTGCTGCGGCGGTCGATCATGTTCTTGAAACCCCAGCAGAAGTAGGCGTTGCAAGAGGTCTCGAGGGCGGGCTTGAGGGCGATGGGGGAGGCGTGGCCGTGGCAGCCCACGCGCAGGCCGCCGCTGACGAATCCGCGGGCGCAGGGGTAGGCTGTGCCGAGGGTGACGATGCCCTCCTGCAGCAGTATAAGGCCCTGGCCGGGCTTGAAGGTGGAGCCGGGGGGATAGGCGCCCATGATGGCGCGGTCGAGCAGGGGCTTCTGCGGGTCGCGGACCAGGGCGGCGTAGTTCTTGCCGCGGTCTTTGCCGATGAGCAGGTTGGGGTTGTATGAGGGGGATGAGACGAGACAAAGTATCTCGCCGGTGGAGGGCTCGATGGCCACGATGGCGCCGCGCTTGCCCACCATGAGCGACTCGGCGTATTGCTGCAGCTCGATGTCAAGGCTGAGCGTGAGGTTGCGGCCGGGGATGGCGGGGCGGTCGTGTGCGCCGTCGTCATACTTGCCCTGTATCTTGCCGTAGGCGTCGCGTATGAGCACCTCCACTCCCTTGCTGCCGCGTAGGTATTTCTCGTAGCTCTTCTCGACGCCCAGGTCGCCGGTGTAGTCACCCGCGCTGTAATAGGGGTCGCGCTGCACATCCTGGCGGTTGACCTCGCGGATGTTGCCGAGCACGTTGGCGGCACACTCGTAGTTATACTGGCGAATGATGCGCTTCTGTATATAGAATCCAGGGAAGCGGTAGAGGCGCTCCTGCAGGCGCCCGTACTCCTCGGGGGTGAGGTGGGCTATCAGGCGCTGCGGCAGGTAGGAGGAGTAATTGGGATTGATGCGCGGGTCGCGCATCTCGGCGAAGCGGCGGTCAAGCTCCTCGCGGGAGATGGCGAGGGTGCGGCAGAAATCAAGGGTGTCAAAGTCCTTGACATCCTTCGGTATCATCATCACGTCGTAGGCCTGCTGGTTGAACACCACAAGCCGCCCGTCGCGGTCATACATGATGCCGCGCGAAGGGTAGACGGCCTTGCGCAGGTAGGCGTTGGAGTCGGCAGAGTCTTTATACGACGAGTTGAGCACCTGCAGTGAGAACAGGCGCACAAGATATATTATCCCGATAATCAGCACGAAACCGAAAATCAAGTATTTGCGTTTCTCGAGATTATAGTCTTTTCTCACTTCGTTTGGATAATATGCTGTCGACGCCCAGGAGCAGGACGGCGGTCAGAAGCGTGCTGGAGGCTATGCTCAGGAGCAAGTGCCACGGGCGGAAGAACGTGAAACTCTCGAGCAGGAATATCACAGTGCTGTAAATCAACACCATCGTAACCATATACTTGAGATATGGGCCGGTGCCGAGGGTGCGCATCGCAGGCTCTTGGTCGGTCAGATCCTCCTCGCGGTTGAAGCACAGGCGCAGCACGCCGCGACGGCACATTGCCAGTACAGTGCAGGCCATGGCGTTCAGGCCCGGGGTGTCTGCGAAGATGTCGATGAGCAGTCCCAGGAAGAATCCCACGGTGAGCGTCTGGTACGTAGGCATCGACAACGGCAGACGGATAATCAGGTAGATGAACACGAACGGCACTGCGACGGTAAACAGGCGGATGTGGTTGAACACTATCACCTGAGCCAGCACCAATATAAGGCCGAGGACTATGAAATGAAATGTAGTCTTGCTCATCTTATTGTTTTTCCGTGTCAAGCTCCTCGATGGCCCGTATCTCCCCTTTGAGACGGTCGCCTATGACGCGCACGGTCGAGAGGGTCGAGAAGTCGGTGAAAAGCATTATGCGCAGCAGGAACTCCTTCCCCTCAACCTCCTTGTCGATAATGCCCACAGGCACCTCAGGCGGGAAGAAGTCTGAGAAGCCGCTGGTGACTATCGTGTCGCCTTTATGGAACACGGCGTGCGCCGGCAGGTCGTGTATCAGCGCCTCGCGGTAGTCTCTGCCATCCCACTCCAGGCGCCCCACGTGATTGGTGCCCTTGACCTTTACCGAGACGTTGAAGTTTGGGTTAAGCACCGAGATGACACGCGAGGCGTGGTCACCCACGAGGTCCACGGCGCCCACGATGCCGTTCTGGTCAACCACGCCCATGTCCTTGGTGATGCCGTCGAGGCGACCGCGGTCGATGGTGATGTAGTTGTTGGGGCGCGAGATGCTGTTGTTGATCACATGCGCGATGTAGAACTGGTACTCGTTGACCGTATTGTCGCGCCGCAGCGAGTCGACAAGCTGTGAGTCCTCGTATCCGCGGATGACGCGCTTGAGCTGGAGTATCTCCATCTCCAGGTCGGAGTTGCGGTGCAGCAGGTCTTCGTTGATCTCGCGGAGGTTGAAGTAAGAGGTTACATTATTGACTCCCTTGTATATGCCCGAGCTGAGCGAACTGGCGCTGGAGAGGAACACGTAATGCTGGTACGGATTGTTGCGAAACAACAGCACAGCACTGATTATCATATAGATGATAAACAGTATCCACGTGCTGTAGCGCAGCAGGAATATCAGCAGATTACGCACGAGCCGTTAGTTTTTAGTTTTTAGTTTTTAGTGATTAGTTTTTTAGCTTGAAGTAAAAACCTCCGGCATGGCATTTTACTAAAAACTAAAGACTAAAGACTAAAAACTTTTTTAGCGGATGAGGAAGTTAAACTTGTCGGTGTTTTTGAGGGCGACGCCTGTACCCTTTGCCACGGCGAGCAGGGGGTCTTCGGCAATGTGGAACTGGATGCCGATCTTGTCGGTCAGGCGCTTGTCGAGGCCGCGGAGCAGGGCGCCGCCGCCGGCGAGATAGATGCCGTTGCGCACGATGTCGGCGTAGAGCTCGGGCGGAGTCTGCTCGAGAGCGCTGAGCACAGCCGTCTCGATCTTCTGTATCGACTTCTCGATGCAGTGCGAGATCTCCTGGTAGCTCACGAGCACCTCCATCGGCAGAGCCGTCATCTGGTTTGGGCCATGGACGGGGAAGTCGGAAGGCGGGTTGTCAAGCTCTGTCAGGGCCGAGCCGACGTTTATCTTGATCATCTCGGCAGTGCGCTCGCCGACCTTGACATTGTGGACGCGGCGCATGTGCTCCTGGATGTCGTCAGTCAGGTCGTCGCCGGCCACCTGGATACTCTTGTTGCTGACGATGCCGCCGAGCGAGATGACAGCGATTTCCGTTGTGCCGCCGCCTATGTCGACTATCATGTTGCCCTCGGGGGCGAGCACGTCGAGGCCGACGCCGAGAGCGGCGGCCATGGGCTCGTAAATCATGTAGACGTCGCGTCCGCCGGCATGCTCCGACGAGTCGCGCACGGCGCGAATCTCAACCTCGGTCGAGCCGGAGGGTATGCCCACGACCATGCGCATCGAGGGTGAGAACCACTTGCTTTTGGTGCTGGCCTTGCTGACCAGGCCACGTATCATCATTTCTGCGGCCTCGAAGTCGGCGATGACTCCCTTGCGCAGGGGGCGGATGGTCTTGATGCCCTCGTGCTCCTTGCCTTGCATCTGCTGGGCTTCCTTGCCCACGGCGATAAGCTTGCCGGTCTTGACCTCACGGGCCACTATCGACGGCTCGTCAATCACTATTTTGTCATTGTGGATTATGATGGTGTTGGCGGTGCCGAGGTCTATTGCGATCTCTTTTGTTAAGGAGAAAAGTCCCATATTCTTAGTTGCTTATCTGTTGACGGTATAGTGTATGTGTTAGTGGCGGAAGTGGCGTGTGCCGGTGGTGACCATAGGCATCGAGTGGGCGTTGCAGTAGTCCACAGAGTCCTGGTCGCGGATGGAGCCGCCGGGCTGTATGACAGCCTCAATGCCTGCGTCATGCGCTATCTCCACGCAGTCGGCGAAGGGGAAGAAAGCGTCGGAGGCCATGACGGCGCCCTTGAGGTTGAAGCCGAAGGAGCGGGCCTTGTCGATAGCCTGCTTGAGGGAGTCGACGCGCGAGGTCTGACCCACGCCGGCAGCGCAGAGCTGGCGGTCCTTGGCAAGCACGATGGCGTTGCTCTTGCAGTGCTTGACCACGATGTTTGCAAAGATCAGGTCGTCGACCTGTGCCTCGGTCGGCTTGGCCTCGGTGACAGGCGTGAGGCAGTCGGGAGTCTCCACGGCGGCGTCGCGCTGCTGGCGCAGGACGCCGTTGAGAGCCGTGCGGACTTGATAGTCGGGCAGTTGGGCAGGCTTCTGGACGAGCACTATGCGGTTTTTCTTCGCATAGAGTATGTCGAGCGCCTCCGGCTCGTAGGCGGGAGCGATGATCACCTCGAAGAATATTTTGTTGATCTCGGCAGCCGTGGCTGCGTCGATGGGCTTGTTGCAGATGAGCACGCCGCCGAAGGCGCTGACAGGGTCGCAGGCGAGCGCGGCCGTCCAGGCCTCGAGCACGGTGGGGCGGCAGGCAATGCCGCAAGCGTTGTTGTGCTTGAGTATGGCGAAAGTGGTGGTGTCGCCGAAGTCGGCCACGAGACGCACGGCGGCGTCGATGTCGAGCAGGTTGTTGTAGCTGATCTCCTTGCCGTGCAGCTGGGTAAACAGGGCGTCGAAGTCGCCGAAGAAAGTGCCCTGCTGGTGCGGGTTCTCGCCGTAGCGCAGGTGACGGTGGCCGTCGAGGGCCAGCCGCAGGTCGGTGACGTCGGAGCCGTTGAAGTAGTTGAAGATGGCGCTGTCGTATCCCGACGAGACGTCGAAAGCATAGCGTGCCAGCGAGCGGCGCTCCTCAAGCGAGGTCTCTGCCGTGCCGCGCTCCTTGAGGATGTAGCGCAAAACGGGGTACTGGGCCTTGGAGGCCACGATGACCACGTCGTTAAAGTTTTTGGCGGCGGCGCGGATGAGTGAGATGCCGCCTATGTCAATCTTCTCGATGATGTCGGCTTCGGGAGCTCCGGAGGCGACGGTGTCGACGAAGGGGTAGAGGTCGACGATGACCAGGTCGATGGTGGGGATGTCAAAGCGGGCAGAGTCGTCGCAGTCCTGCTCACAGTCGCGGCGACGGAGAATGCCGCCGAACACTTTGGGGTGGAGGGTCTTGACGCGGCCGCCGAGTATCGAGGGGTAGCCCGTCAAGTCTTCAACAGCATCGCAGGCATAGCCTTGCGACTCGATGAAAGACTTGGTGCCACCGGTGGAGAGAAATTTTACGCCCGATGCGTTGAGGAGGGCCAGGATCTCGTCCAGACCATCCTTGTGCCAGACGGATATTAGTGCCGTCTTAATGGGTTTGATATCAGCCATTAGAAATTGTATGAATGTTTTCGAGGTGCAAAATTACAAAATTTTGGGCATACTCGCCCCAAAATATACACATAATTATAAAAAAATAACTAATCGGCTGTTTTCGCTCAGAACTTTGGTGGCCTCCGAAGCGTTTTGAAGTTATATAATAATGTGATTGACGCTTAAAACTATTTGACAATGAAGACAGGTATTTTTTACGGGTCGAGCACCGGCACCACCGCCGAGGCTGCCCATAAGATAGCGAAGGCCATGCGCGTGGCCGATGAAGACGTGTTTGACGTCGATGCCATAGAGCCGACCAAAGTGACTGACTATGACCTGCTTGTGTTAGGCACGAGCACCTGGGGCGACGGCGAGTTGCAAGACGACTGGGAGGACTTTATCGCCGCCCTGGAGGTTATGGACTTGGAAGGCAAGGAGATAGCACTGTTCGGCACCGGCGACGAGAAGATGGCCGACACGTTCTGCAACGGTGTGGGCGTGCTTTACAATCGGCTGAAAGGCACGGGCGCACGGTTTATCGGTAGCTTCAACACCGACGGTTACACCTTTGACCACTCCGACGCAGTAGGCGACGACGGCATAGCAGTAGGCCTTTTGCTCGACGAGGTCAACCACGCCGACACCTCTGACCAACGAATCCAGTCGTGGACGCAGATGGTCGAAACCGAGATGTAACTAATTTGTAGTTTGTCAGTTTTTTTGCTGGCGCGGGCGGTGACGGTTGTTGCGGCGGCCTTTGGGCTTGTCTGGCTGACCGTCTTGCTTTGCAGCCGGGCGCGCAGGAGCGGTGCCTTTCTCGCGGCGAGGGCGGTCGCGGCGGGGCTTGCCGGAGCGGTCGTCGCGGTCGCGCGGGGCCTTGTCGCGCAGTTCCGGGGGCAGATCCGGACGCTCCACTTTCTTGCCAATGAGCCGCTCGATGTCGTCGAAACGGCGCCGCTCGGCCTGTCCTACAAGGGTGATTGACTGGCCGGTGGCCTCCGCACGGGCCGTGCGGCCCACGCGGTGAACATAGTCCTCCGGCTCGTGGGGCACGTCGAAGTTGATGACCGTGGAGATGTCGGTGATGTCGATGCCGCGGGCAACTATATCGGTGGCAACCAAAACGTTGGTGCGGCCGGAGCTGAAGTCGCGCAGGGTTGCCTCGCGCTCGTCCTGTGTGCGGTCGGAGTGCATCTCGCCAACCTTGATGCCTCGCCCGCGAAGGGTGCGCGCGAGCTGCTTGACCTTGAGCTTCGACGATGAGAAGACAATGATGCGGTCGAGGGGTATGGTGCTGAGGATGTGATAAAGAAGTGGTTCTTTCTGGTGGTCGCGCACGAAGTATACCTGCTGGCGGATAGCTTCAGGCGGCTTGCTCAGTGCAATGCGCACTTCCTCGGGGTCGACCAGGAGGCGCTCGGCAAACTTGCGTATTTTCGGGGAGATGGTGGCGGAGAACATGAGCGTCTGGCGGTCGTCGGGCAGCTCGGAGTAAATTTTGATGATGTCGTCAAAAAATCCCATGTCGAGCATGCGGTCGGCCTCGTCGAGTATGAAGAAGCTGACGCGGGAGAGGTCGACGTAGCCCATCTGCATGTGGGCGATAAGGCGTCCCGGGGTGGCTATGACCACATCGGCGCCGCGCACCAAGGCTTGCTTCTGCTGCTCGAAGGTCTTGCCGTCGGTGCCACCGTAGATGGCTGCTGAGCTGATGCGGGGGAGGAAGTAGGCGAAGCCCTGCATCTGGCGGTCGATTTGTTGTGCCAATTCGCGTGTGGGGGCCATGATAACGCAGTTGATGGCGTCCTCGGGGAAACCGCCGTCGGCCAGCCGATCGATGACGGGGAGCAGATAAGCGGCAGTCTTGCCTGTGCCGGTCTGTGCCAGGGCTATCAGGTCATAGCCGTCCTCGACGACGGGAATGGCCTTTTCCTGGATAGGTGTGGGCTCTGAGAAGCGCATGTCGTCAAGCGCGTCCAGCAGCTCATCATTGTAAAGTAATTTATCGAAAGTCATATTAATTTGTTAAGAACAGTGACGCAGAGCCAAAGCCTCACAGCTCTAAAGCCCCATGCCAATTATGCATTATGCATTATGCATTGTGCATTGTTTTTCGGGGTGCAAAGTTACGGTTTTTTGGCCGAATTGTTGTAACTTTGCACCCAAAATTAATAACTGACATCTTTTATGCTACAGTATTTCAAGCAGAGAGGCGGCACGGTGTATGGCGTGGTCACCTCTCGTGCGCTCACAGACAGTGAGATGGAGCGGCTGTGCTGGCTGCTCGGTGGTGCAACGCCTCTAAAGGGCAGTCGTGTCAAGGGCACGTTCGTCGGCCCGCGCCGCGAGATGATCACCCCGTGGAGCACCAATGCCGTGGAGATAACGCATAACATGGGCCTCGACTGCGTGGAGCGCATCGAGCAGTTCCGCCGCTCGGCCACCGAAGAGCTGTCATTCGACAAGATGCTCGAGCGTGTATACCAAGGCCTCGGCCCCCACAGCCTCGACATCGACGGCAAGCCGGCCGACGTGGTGTACATCGACGACCTCCATGCCTACAACGAGGCTGAGGGCCTGGCTCTCAGCGCCGACGAGGAGGCATACCTGCAGCAGCTTAGCGAGAAACTCGGACGTCCGCTGACCGACAGCGAGGTGTTCGGCTTTTCGCAGGTCAACTCCGAGCACTGCCGCCACAAGATATTCAACGGCACATTTGTCATCGACGGCAAGGAGATGCCCCTCTCGCTGTTCAAACTCATCAAGAGCACCTCGCAGCAGAACCCCGGCCTGCTGGTGAGCGCATACAAAGATAATGTGGCATTTGTCGAGGGGCCGAAGATTCAACAGTTCTATCCCGAGAACCCCGACCGCCCCGGCTATTTCACCCAGCGCACCATCGACACAGTGCTGTCGCTGAAGGCCGAGACGCATAACTTCCCCACCACCGTCGAGCCATTCAACGGCGCCGCCACCGGCAGCGGCGGCGAGATACGCGACCGCCTCGGCGGCGGACGTGCCTCACTCCCCCTGGCCGGTACGGCTGTCTACATGACATCATATCCGCGCTTGACCGACGGCCATCCCTGGGAGATGATGATGAACCCCCGCGCGTGGCTCTATCAGACTCCGGCAGAGATACTTATCAAGGCGTCCAACGGCGCCTCCGACTTTGGCAACAAGTACGGGCAGCCGCTCATCTGCGGCTCGCTGCTCACCTTCGAGCAGGACGACTGCGGCCGCCTCTACGCCTACGACAAGGTGATCATGCTTGCAGGCGGCGTCGGTTTTGCCTCCCGCAAGGATGCCATCAAGGGCACGCCCACAACGGGTGAGAAAGTCATAGTGATGGGCGGCGACAACTACCGCATCGGCATGGGCGGCGGCGCCGTCAGCTCCGTGGCTACCGGCCAGTATGACAACTCTATAGAGCTCAACGCCGTGCAGCGTGCCAACCCGGAGATGCAGAAGCGCGTGGCCAACGTCATCCGCGCCCTGGCCGAGAGCGAGCGCAACCCCATCACCTCCATCCACGACCACGGCGCAGGTGGCCACCTCAACGCCCTGAGCGAGCTGGTGGAGGAGACCGGTGGACATATCGACGTGGACACGCTGCCCATCGGCGACCCCACACTCTCTGCCCGCGAGATCATCGGCAACGAGAGCCAGGAGCGCATGGGCATGGTGATGCACGCCGAGGATGTGGACTATGTGAAGCGTGTGGCCGACCGTGAGCGCGCGCCCATGTATGTGGTCGGCGAGACCACGGGCGACCATCACTTGACCTTCGAGCGCGCTGACGGCAGCAAGCCCCTCGACCTCGACATTGTCGACATGCTCGGCAACACGCCGCACACGGTGATGACCGACACCACCGTCGAGCGCCCGCACGAGAGCGTCGACACCGACTCCGCCAAGATTGACCAATATATAGAAGGTGTGCTCAGCCTCGAGGCCGTGGCGAGCAAGGACTGGCTGACCAACAAGGTAGACCGTTCCATTACGGGCAAGATTGCCCGCCAGCAGTGCCAGGGCGAGCTGCAACTTCCGCTTAGCGACTGCGGCGTGGTAGCCCTCGACTTCACGGCTGAGAAGGGCATCGCAACCTCCATCGGCCACGCCCCGCAGGTTGCCCTTATCGACCCTGCCGCCGGCTCGCAGCTGTCCATTGCCGAGGCGCTTACCAACCTCGTCGGCGCGCCGCTCGCCCACGGTCTCAAGGGTGTAAGCCTGAGCGCCAACTGGATGTGGCCGTGCCGCAACCAGGGTGAGGACGCGCGCCTTTACAAAGCCGTTGAGGCTTGCAGCAACCTTGCCAAGCAATTGGGCATCAACATCCCCACAGGCAAGGACAGCCTGTCGATGACACAGAAATACGGCGAGAAGAAGGTCTTCGCCCCCGGCACCGTAATCATCAGCGCCGCCTCCGAGACTGTCGACGTGCGTCGCACCATCAGTCCCGTGATGAAGCAGAAAGACAGCGTGATATGTTACGTTGACTTCTCTTCTATGCCCCTGAGCCTCGGCGGCTCAGCCCTGGCGCAGAGCCTCGGCCGGGTAGGGCAGGAGTGCCCCGGTGTGGCTGATGCCAAGCGCTTTGCCGACACCTTCGAAACCGTGCAGACGCTGGTAAAGAAAGGCTGGCTCTACGCCGCCCACGACGTCAGCGCCGGAGGCCTGATAACCACCCTGCTTGAGATGACCTTTGCCCGCACCTCCGGCGGCATGACCATCAACACGGACGCCTTCGTGGAGGCCGGCGAAACCGACCTCGTCAAGATACTCTTCGCCGAAAATCCGGCTGTCGTGCTCCAGATACCGGAGCAGCGTTGGGAGTCGGCAAAGAAGGTGCTCGACAAGGCCGGAGTGCGCTACATGCCTATCGGGTGCCCCGACATCGACCGCTGCATACTCCTGCGCCACGAGGACACGGAGCGCCTCTTCGGCATCGACTACCTGCGCGACGTGTGGTATCGCCCGAGCTACGAGCTCGACCGCCTGCAGAGCGGCGCCAAATGTGCCGCCGAGCGCTTCGATAATTATCGGAAGCAGCCCGTGCGCTACGCCATCCCCGCCGCCTTCGACGGCTCGCTCGTTTCTCGCCGCCTCGATGCCGCCCGCACGCACAAGACGGGCGTCCGCGCCGCCATTCTCCGCGAGAAGGGCACTAACGGCGAGCGTGAGATGGCCTGGAGCCTCTATCTCGCCGGATTCGATGTCAAGGACGTACACCTCAGCGACCTCATGGAGGGCCGTGAGACGCTCGACGACGTAAACCTGATAGTGTTCTGCGGCGGCTTCAGCAACTCCGACGTGCTCGGCTCGGCAAAGGGCTGGGCTGCAGGATTCAAGTGGAACGAGACCGCCTCGACCACTCTCCGCCGCTACTACGCTCGCCCCGACACCCTCAGCCTCGGCATCTGCAACGGCTGCCAGCTGATGATGGAGCTCAACCTCCTCGGCCTCGACGAGCAGCACGCGTGCGCAATGGAGCACAATGTAAGCCACAAGTTTGAGTCGGCTTTCGTAGGCGTGCACATCCCCAAGAACAACTCTGTGATGCTCTCGTCGCTCGAGGGCTACCGCCTCGGCATCTGGGTGGCCCACGGCGAGGGTCGTTTCAACCTCCCGCGACCCGCCAAGGAGTACAACGTGGCCCTACAGTATAACTACAATGGTTACCCGGGAAACCCCAACGGCTCCCGCAGCGCCGTGGCCGGCCTGTGCAGCGCCGACGGGCGCCACCTGGCGATGATGCCCCACCTCGAGCGTGCCATCTACCCCTGGCAGTGCGGCGTCTACCCCGACGGCCGCCGCATGGAGGACGTCACCCCCTGGATCGACGCCTTCATCAACGCCCGCAAGTGGGTCGAGAGTAACAGAGTGACGAAGTAATTCAGTTATTGAGTAATTGAGTTACAGCATGTTTGACTGCTCGCGGCATAAATGCCGTGGGCAGTCAGTGTTTTGTTTTAACTATTGTCAACAAAAATTCGGGATGAGTTGTTAATAGATAAAAGGAATTAGAATTTGGCGTTTTAACGCCAAACCCTAAAAACTCATAACTAAAAATCAAAACACGTTTAACAACTAAATATCCATAGAATTATGAAAGCAATTCCTGAGCGGTTTATGGGACCCACCCGTTGGTGGTGGCTCATCCTGTGCGTAGGCATTCTTACAGTGCTGGCCGGCTTCACATACTGGTTCTGGCCGGTTGCCGGATTCGCCGTAGCATCGATCATCTTCGGCTGGCTGCTTATCCTCGCCGGCATCGTGCAGCTGTGCGTGGCCGCAGGCCCTGACTACCCGCGCGGCTGGGGCTGGTGGATAGCCGGCGGCATCATCGACATGTTTGTGGGCTTCATGATGGTCCGCAGTGTTGTCCTTTCCGAGGCTCTTCTGCCTTACTTCTTGGCATTTATCTTCATCTACTGGGGTATCACGGCAATAGTCAGCGGTGTCAACAAGGTTCACCAGCGCTTCTGGTGGCTGTATCTGGTCAACGGCATCCTGCTCCTGCTCATCGGCTTCTTCTTCATCGAGGCCGGCTGGGTCGGCAACATGGAGACTGTCAGCTTCCTGACCTCCCTGGCCTTCATCTATTGGGGCTTTGCAGTGGCCATGACCGCCTACGACATGCGCCCTGCCAGATCGGATAACGAGTGAGCCTTCACTTAAAACTTAAAAAGGGCCTGCCCCAAAAATTTTGGGGGCAGGCCCTTTAAACTTTTACCGGTGTTTAGGGTCAAACAGATAAAGGCGTAGGTGCATTTGGTGCTTTTTGCCTGAATCATTGCAAATTTTTCAGAGAAAGCATTGCTGTTTCGAAAATTTATTGTAAATTTGTAAAGTCGAAAGGAGGCTTTCGCCGCCCCCCTCGACGATCTCGAAATCCCGAAATCTCGAAATCCCGATTAAAATCGATAACCTCGATTGCCATCGATTCACCATCGAGCTAAAAACTATAAACCAAAAACTAAAAACTTTATATGATGACCTGCAAGAAACTATTCATTACTGCCTCCCTGATGGTAGTAGGGGTGGCTTTAGCTTGTGCCCAAGGTTATTATGACGACGACATCTACTTCGACTCCTCGAAGCAGCAGGCCACCACCGTCAAGACCTCCCGCAAAAGCTCTCCCTCCCGCCGCACGACAACTACGGTCACCGTGCTCCCGGGATCTGATACGTACACCGTGGTCACCAACTGCGACCGCTCCGACGACGAGTATAACCGCCGCGGCGACTACGCGCCTGCCTACATTGTCACTACCGACACTTCCACAACTATCTATAGCGACAGCGACCCGTACTACTACACCCGTCAGCTGGCCCGCTTCGACAACCCTGAGCTGCTCGACGCCCTCGACGACTCCACGCAGCAGGCTGTCATTGCTTCCGACCCGACCATAATCAACATCTATATCGAGAACAACGACCCGTATTATGGCTGGGACCGCTGCTATTATCCCTATACCCGCTACGGCTTCGGTTGGCCTTACTACGGCGTAAGCTGGGGCTGGAGCTGGGGCTGGGGCGGTCTCTACTTCGACTGGGGTTGGGGCTGGCCTTACTACGGCTGGGGCTGGGGTCCCGCCTACGCCTGGGGTCCCTCCTGGGGCTGGGGAGGCCCGGCTTACGACCACGGTCACTACCGCAGCGCACGTCATCCCGGGTTTAACCACAACAGGCCCGGTGAGCGCTGGGCCGGAGGTGGCACCCGTCACTCCGCCGGCAGCGGCTACCGTCCCGGCGCAGGCAACCGCGGCGCCTTCGGTGCAAGTCCTAATTACCGCACAGGTCGCCATGGCAGCACCGGCGCCGCAGGATACCGCCCCGGCAGCAACGGTGGATACCGTCCGAGCGGCACCTCCTCACCCTCTTATCGCGGCAATACCACCGGCGGCTCTAACCGCGGCACAGGATATCGTCCCGGCAGCAACGGCAGCTCCAAGAGCAGCGGCGGCTCTACTCGCGGCTCCTCGCGCAGCGGCAGCAACAATGGCGGCTCGCGCTCCAGCGGCAGCTTCAGCGGTGGCGGCGGTGGCAGCCACGGCGGTGGCGGCGGTGGCGGTGGCTCCCGCGGCGGTGGCGGTGGCGGTGGCCGCGGAGGCGGCGGACGCCACTAATCCATCACCCCGATTATTATAAGCCCTATAGCGCTTATATGGCCTATAAGGCTTATAATCATTAATTAGACACTAAACACCCAAACAACTAGATATTTATGAAAAAGACGATGCTCACAGCGCTCGCTGCCACAGTGGCTTTAGCGGCCTCAGCACAGAGCGCCATCGATGCCTATCAGATCTCACAGAACGACCTGAAGGGCACAGCTCGCTTCATGTCAATGGCCGGCGCGTTCGGCGCTCTCGGCGGCGACCTGTCTACACTCACCCAGAATCCCGGCGGCATAGGCGTCTACCGATCGAGCGAAATCGGCGTCACGGTCGACTTCAACTTCCAAAAGACCAACACCAACCCCGTCGGCATTAGCGGCTGGGGTGACAAGTATACCCAGACCAAGGTTTACTGCAACAACTTCGGCTATGTCGGCGCCGTCGACCTCAACAACGACGTGATGCCCTACTTCAACTGGGGCGCAAGCTACACCCGCGCCGTCTCGTTCGACCGAGTCTATCAAGGCTGGATGCCGCAGCTCAACGGCTCCCTGACCAACTATGTGGCCAACTACACCACCGCAGACAATTACACCCAGGCTGACCTGTCACAGTCATATTACAGCAACTACAATCCCTACCAGGCCTCCTGGGCACCCTGGATGAGCATACTCTTTTACAACAATTACTTGATCAACCCCTCCGGCAACGGCTACGTGGGCCTCTATGACGGCACCGCCGGCACCGGCGACTACATGACCCGCGAGAAGGGTTACGTCGACGAATACTCCATCAACTTCGGAGGCAACATTTGCAATACCCTCTACTGGGGCATCGGCTTCGGCATCACAGACATCGATTACAAGTCGGATGTCTACTATGCCGAGTCGTTCAGCTCCGCACGCGTTCCCACCACCGACGCAACCGCCACTACCGATGGCTCAGCTGAATACTCGCTCAACAGCTGGAAACACATCTACGGTACCGGCTTCAACTTCAAGTGCGGCGTCATCCTCAAGCCCATCAACGAGTTGCGCCTCGGCTTGGCCGTACACACGCCCACATACTACAAGCTCTCTCAAGAGGGGTTTGCCCAGGTCGACTATTACATGTCCACAGGCTACTATCCCACGTCCAACAACTCCTGGATGACAGGCACCAACGAGGGCTACGCCGACTACTTCGAGTGGAAGTCGCGCACCCCCTGGCGCCTCATCGCATCGGCGGCAGGCGTCATCGGCGGCAAGTTCATCATCAGCGGCGACTATGAGTACCGTCCCTATCAGGACATGTATATCGCCAACAATGACGGTGACGAATACTACAACATTACCGGCGACGTCAAGAACTATTATCAGGCAGCTAACATCGTGCGCCTCGGCGCCGAATACCGCGTCACCCCGCAGGTCAGCGTCCGTGCCGGATACAGCTACGAGAGCACCCCGGTAACCTCTGAGATGCGCTCTGACAAACTCCCCGTCTACACCTCCGGCCAGGACGACACCGAGACAACGCCCTCTTACACCAACGACAAGTCGACCCAATACATCACCTGTGGCATCGGCTACAAGTATAAGAGCTTCTATGTAGATGCCGCATACGTCCACAAGCACCGCCGCTCCACCTACCACGGCTTCACTCCTATGGAAACCGCCGGCGGAGTCACGGGCGCACCCGTCTGCGATGTCAAGGATGACAACAACTCGTTAGTAATATCCATTGGCTTCAGATTCTAACCGTGAACAGGGGCGCTCACTCCCTCTCCGCAGCTTCGCCCGCGTCTCCCGCCTGATAGGCGAGGAGGCGCTGGCTGCTATTCGCTCCAGGCGCGTGCTTCTCCTCGGGTTGGGTGGTGTAGGCTCCTGGTGCGCCGAGAGCCTTGTCCGCTCAGGAATTGAGCACATCACCCTCGTCGACGCCGACGCAGTGGACGTAACCAACATCAACCGCCAGCTCCCCGCAACCACCTCTACCGTCGGCCGCCCCAAGGTCGTGGTCATGCGCGAGCGCCTGCTCGACATCAACCCCGAAGCCGAAATAGAGGCACGGCAGATGTTTTACGACGAGACGACGCAGCATCTCTTTGACCTCGAACAGTTTGATTATGTGATAGATGCCATCGACTCCCTGTCGGCAAAGGCGTTGCTAATACTTAACGCCACGGCTGCCCGCCGTCCCCGCATCTACTCATCCATGGGCGCCGCGCTGAAAATTGACCCTTCGCGCGTGGCCGTCGCCGAGTTCTGGAAAGTCAAAGGCTGCCCCCTCGCCCGCGCACTCCGGCAGAAATTCAAGCGCTCGGGGCAGATGCCGCGCCGCAAGTTTCAGTGCGTCTACTCTGACGAACTCCTTCAAAACCTCGGCCCATCGGACGAGACCTGCGACTACAAGGCGCAAATCAACGGCGCCCTCTGCCACATCACCGCCATCTTCGGCCTTACCCTCGCCTCCCTCCCCCTCCGCCACACCCTCAGCGCCAAGTAAACGGGTTAGGGGTCGACGTCGTAGTAGATGCGGGCTGCGCGCATTTCGGGGAGGGTGACGAGGGCAGTTTGGGCGTCGAGGAGGACGGTCTTGGCTTTGGTCAGGGATACCGCAGGCTCAAGTTTGACCATAATGCGCTGGATGTACAGCAGTTGCACTTTGCCAACAGGGGGCTCTTCGGGGCCGGTAACGCGCCCTCCGAGCAACGCGCGCAGATGATTGCCAAGGGTGGTGGCAAGATGCTCGAGGGCGCGGCGGTCGGGGTGCTTGAGGTAGATATAGATCATGCGCGTGAACGGCGGATAGCCAAACTCCTGACGCTCTGCAATTTCTGTGTTGTAGAAGCCGCTGTAGTCATGGGTGACTATCTGCTGCATGACGGGGTTGCCGACGTCCATGGTCTGCACGGCCACGACGGCGCCGGGGAGTTTGCGACCGGCGCGGCCTGCAACTTGCTCTATCATGTTGAACGCCCGCTCGTGTGCGCGGAAGTCAGGGTAGTGGAGCACCGAGTCGGCGTTGACAACGGCGACGGTAGTAACTTCGTCGAAGTCAAGACCTTTCGACACCATCTGCGTGCCGATGAGTATGTCCTTGCGGCGAGCGGCAAAGTCGTCGATGATGGCTGAGTATGCATCCTTGGCGCGCGTGGTGTCGAGGTCGAGGCGCGCGAGGCGTGCCTCGGGGAACGCAGCCTGCGTCTCCTCCTCGATGCGCTCCGTGCCGAAGCCCACAACGTCGATGGTGTGGTCGTGGCACGCGGGGCAGACAGCAGGCAGCGCGTACTTCGCACCGCAGTAGTGGCAGACCAATTTGTCGATGCCGCGGTGGTAGGTCAGCGACACGTCGCAGCGCTCGCACTTTGGTATGTATCCGCACATCCGGCACACGGCCATGGGCGCGTACCCGCGGCGGTTGATGAAGACAATTGCCTGGTGCTTGTTGGCCAGCGAGCTTTGTATCAGTTCTTTCGTCTGCGGGGCGAGGGATAGGGGAGGGGCGCCCTTGGGCAGCTTCTGCCGCTCACGCTTCATGTCTATGAGGCGTATCTCCGGCAGGGGCATTTGCGAATAGCGCTCGTTGAGGGTGACCAGTCCGAAGCGGCCGGTGAGCGCCTTGTAATATGTTTCGACAGAGGGAGTTGCGGTGCCGAGGAGTGTCTTGGCGCCGTGGAGCGATGCCAGCACTGTCGCCGTGTCGCGCCCTTGATAGCGTGGCGCCGGTTCAGACTGCTTGTAGCTGCTGTCGTGCTCCTCGTCGACTATCACGAGGCCGAGGCGGTCGAAGGGGAGGAATATCCCCGAGCGCGGGGCGATGATGAGGGCGCCTTCCCCCTTCATATCAAGCATGCGCCGCCAGATGTCAACGCGCTCGTTGTCGCTGAATTTCGAATGGTAGATGATGACCCGCTCGGCGAATACCCGCTGCATGCGGTGCGTAAGCTGGGTGGTCAGGGCTATCTCCGGCACCAACAACAGCACCTGCTTACCCTCACGCAACACATAGTCAATCAGGTGAATGTATATCTCCGTCTTGCCCGAGGAGGTGATGCCGTGGAGCAGGGTGATGGCCTTGTCGAGCCCCGAGGCGTGTATCTCGCTGAGCGCCCGCTGCTGCTCTTCAGTGAGCGTCGGCAGCGACGTGGCGGGTGCGCCGTTGTACATGAATCGGTTCACCGCCTTGCGGTAAACCTCCACCAGTCCCTTCTGGCGCAGGGATTCTACTATAGGGGGTGTGACGTCCGCTTTCTCACAGAGCATGCGACGTGGTATCTCGCCCTGCTCCTGACCGGAAAGCTGGAGCAGCCCGAGCAGGGCCATCTCCTGTTTCTTCGCGTTCTTGACGGCGGCGAAGGCTTCCGTGCGACCCTCGGCTGTGGCAAGCATTTCAGTGGGTTTGACGTACACCTCCTGCTTGGTGCGGTATTTCTCGACCAGACGCTCGGAGATGATGACTGCGCCTTTCTCGAGCAGCCTGCTGATGACGGCATTAACGCGCTTCAGTCCTGATTTCTTGGCTATCTCGCTCACCCGCAGGTGTGTGCCCTCGTGGTCGAGCACCTGCACCACCAATGCCTCATGGTCGCTGAGCGTCTGGCCGGGCGCCTCCTCGTATTCGTCGTTCAGCTCAACGAAAGTCTCGCTCTCGAGCTTGAGCGCGGCGGGGAGGGCAGCCTTGTAGACGTCGCCGATTGGACACATGTAATAGTCGGCCATCCACTGCCACAGCCGAAGCTGTGGGTTGCGCAGAACGGGCGTGTCGTCCATGACGTCGATTATCTCCTTGACTTCAAACCCTTTGGGTGCCACAGGCGTGACCGAGGAGACTATTCCGGTGTAATATTTCGAGCGGCCGAAGGGCACGAGCACGCGGTGTCCCTGGCGCACGTGCTGCTCCAGCGCCGGCGGCAGGGCGTAGGTGAAGGTGTCCTTGAGCGGCAGCGGCAATATTACTTCAGCGTAGACCATATAAGTTTTTAGTTTTTAGTTTTTAGTGATCAGTTCACACGAAAAGCCATAAAAAGGCATTTCACTAAAAACTAAACACTAAACACTAAAAACTTGTATAAAACTTTTTTGCAAATTTAATAATTTTACTTAAATTTGCAGTGCCAAAATACCATAAAAAAACTAACGATAAACCAAAATTACTACCCCTAATCAGCAATGAAAATCAGCCATGACACCGTCGGCACGCCTCGCGGGCGCGTCGATCTCTACACAATCACCAACGCCACAGGCGCCTCGGTGATGCTCTCGTCGATAGGCGCCGGCATCGTTGAGGTCTGCGTGCCCGATTCACACGGTCAGCTTGGCAATGTGGCCCTGCGCTACGCCGACATCAGCTCTTACTTCGAGGACGGCCCGTGCATGGGCAAGACCCCCGGGCGCTATGCCAACCGCATCGCCCGTGGACACTTCACGCTCGACGGCAAGGAATACACACTCGCCACCAACTGCGGTCCTAACCACCTGCACGGTGGCCCTACCGGCTTCCAGAACCATATCTGGCAGAGCGAGACTGTCGGCGACGACACCGTGCGCTTCCGCCTGCACAGCCCCGATGGCGACGAGGGCTACCCGGGCAACCTTGACGTGACGGTCAGCTACCGCTGGAGCGACGACAACCGCCTGCTCATCGAGTACGAGGCACGCACCGACGCACCTACCGTCATCAATCTCACCAACCACACATACTGGAACCTGCGCAACTGGGATGCAGGGACAGCCCTGAACCACAAACTGCAACTCAACGCCAACCACTACCTCGTCACCGACGAGAGCCTGGCTCCCACTGGCGAGATTGCCCCCGTGAAGTCCACCCCCATGGACTTCACCATCGAGCGACCGGTGGGCGAGCAAATCAACAAACCCTACAACCCCCTGAAGTACGGCAAAGGATACGACTCCTGCTGGGTACTCGACCGATCGACCCCTGAGACATTGGAGCTTGCCGCAACTCTGCTGTGTCCCATTACTGGGCGCCAGCTCACCGTACGCACCACCCAGCCCGGCGTGCAGGTCTACACCGCCAACTGGATGGACGGCTCACCCGTCGGCCCCGGCGGTCATGTCTACCATGACTACGACGCAGTGGCCATCGAGTGCCAGCAGCTGCCCGACTCCCCCAACCATCCCGACTTCCCCTGCACCATCCTCCGCCCCGGCGAGGTCTGGCGCCAGGCCATCGAATATGCCTTCAACGTCATCGACTACTAATCCCTTTACCCGATTACCCGCTTACCCGGTTAAATACCAAATCAAGCCCCCGCGGAGATGGCTTCGCGGGGGCTTGTATTATGGGGTAAGTAGGTGGCTTACTTGATGTTGGGGTTGATGGAGTTCCACTTGTCGATGGGAGGCAGCACGCCGAGGCTGATGACCTCGTCGCGCAGGGCGCAGAGGTGCTTGTAGCTCTCTTGGAGGGCGGCCTCCTCGGCGGGGGTGCCGTTGAGCTCCTTGTCGTGGATGCCCTCCTTGGTGATCTCGGTCTCCATGGCCATCATGATGTGGTCGAAGCCGTGGCTGTGAACGTAGGTGCCGGCAGGCCAGTTGAAGGGCTTGCCACCCATGGCTGCGGCAATCATCTCGATGGAGCAGTATGCGGGGCTCTGGAACGAAGAGCGACCACGCAGGGCGATGATGTTTGCGCCGCCCTTGGTGACCTTCTGCTGGATCTCTGCCCAGGTCTCGGCGGGAAGTTCCTCGGTGCCGATGATGTCGAGTAGCGGACGACCGTCGACCTTGGCGGTGGAGGCATAGACTGCCATCTGCTCGCCGTGGCCGCCGTAGGTGCGGCAACCGGTGATCTTGTCGGGGCTGACCTTGAAGTACTTGGCCAGCTCGCTGCGCAGACGGGTGCTGTCGAGGGCGGCGAGGGTGGCAACCTGCGAGGGCTTCAGGCCCGAGTAGAGCAGGGTGATGAGGCCGGTGATGTCGGCGGGGTTGAAGATGACAACGACGAACTTGGCGTCGGGGCAGTAAGCCTTGATGTTCTTGCCAAACTCCTCGGCTATGGCAGCGTTGCCCTTGAGCAGGTCCTCGCGGGTCATGCCGGCCTTGCGGGCTGCGCCGCCCGAGCTGACGATATACTTGGCGTCGGTCAGGGCCTCCTTGATGTCGGAGGTGAAAGTGATGTTGACGCCCTGGAAGCCGCAGTGGAACAGCTCCTCAGCCACGCCCTCGAGACCGGGAGCGTAGGGATCGTACAGGCAGATGTTGGGGGTGAGGCCCATCATGATGGCCGTCTGGGCCATGTTGGAGCCGATCATGCCGGCGGCGCCGACGATGGTAAGCTTGTCGTTTGTGAGAAATTCCATGATTATTAGTTTATGAGTTTAGTTGTTTGTTTTGAGTTGGGTTTTGGGTCACTGCAAAGGTAATAAAACTAATTGAGGCGGACGCAAAAAAATGGGCTAAATATGTTTAAAATCTTCGATGGCGCGCTCATAGGCCCTCCAAATATTTGGCTCTAGCGTAGCCGGGGAGAAGCGGGCGGCATGACGCACTCCCCGCGCAATCATCCCATCTGTGTCCGTGGCTCCTGATATAATGCCGTTTAGGGCTTCGGCCATGGCTCTCACGTCGTCGGGATCCACGTAGATTGCGGCATCGCCACCCGCCTCCTCGAGACATGAGCCGGTGGCGGCGATGAGCGGTCGACGACTCTCCAAAGCCTCCAATACGGGTATACCAAACCCCTCGTAACGTGACGGATAAACTATTACCTCTGCGCCTTGGCACACGGCGGGAAGGTCAGAGAAGCCCACGTTTGACAGGAAATGCACGCGGTCGGCAACGCCCAATTCTTCAGCCAGTTTCTGACACTTTTGTTGGTATCCAAGCCGGTCTTTGCCCACGGCCACCAGGTGGATGTCTCTGTCATTGATGGCCGAGAGGGCACGAATGGTAAGCTCCAAGTTCTTGCGCTGCTCGATGGTGCCTACCTGTAAGATGTAACGTACAGGCAGTGAGAATTTTGTGCGCACGGCTTGCAATTCCTCGGCTGAACAGCGATGCCTAAAGATGTCGTCGCACCCTTGATACACCACGTCTATCTTGTCGGGGTCAACTCCGTAAAACTCGATTATGTCGGCTTTTGTACGCTCGCTGATGGCAATGATGCGCGTGGCGGCGCGGCACGAGCGGCTGTATTTGAAGTCGCAGAAAAAGCGGTCAGTGCGCGTGTAGCATTCCGGCAAACGGCGATATATGACATCGTGCATGGTCAGCACGGTCGGTATATGAGCCTTCAAGATATTGAGCGGCAACTCGTTGGAGAGGCCGTGATAAAGGTCGGCGCCAAGTCGCTCCATCTCCTTTGTGATGCCGTATGAACGCCACAGGGCGGACGGCGCACGGCTTGTTTTGTAGACAAACTCCACGTTGGGGCGCCTGAGCAGCGTTTGCAGGCGCGGGTTGTCGCGGCGTCGCGGGGCGAGCACGGTGAACGTGTCGTCGGGGTGAGCGTCGCTGAGCGTCTCGAGCACGAGACGCGAGTAGTTGCCCAAGCCTGTCAAGCCGCCTACCGCCCGCTTGCCGTCGTATGCTATCTTCATCGCCAGTTAACGTGTATAGTGAAGAGTATTTGATTTAAAATGAGAGTCATACGACTGAAGCAGCGCATGCATCTGCACCGTTGCCGAGTCGACATGAGCCCGGTCGCAGCTGCTGGAGTCGAGAAGGTTGGTCTGCAGCAACGGGTCGGCATGGTAGTCATAGACAGCCTTTGGCTTGAACGCTTCGTCATATTGTATCAGATAACGAGTCGTAATCCACTGCGGTATGTTATGCCAGTTGAAAGCCCAGGCCCGGGAAGCGGAGGTGTCAAGCAAATTTTTGCCGAAGGCAATAAATGGTGTGTCATACCCGAGCATCGCAAGCACTGTAGGCATGACGTCAATCTGTTGGGCTATTCCCTCCTGACGTCCGACTGGCAATGAGCCGGACGGGTCAAAAAATATTATGGGCACGCGAAAGCATCCCATTTCGGTTTTGTAGACATCATGCGTCACCTTGCTGCTGGCATGGTCGGCGCAGAGCACGAAGATGGTGTTTGCGTACCACGGCTGTCTGGCGGCCTCCTCAAAGAATAGTTGCAACGAGTGGTCAGTGTAACGTATGCACTTGTGCAGTGGATAAAGGCCTTCGTCGAGAAAGACATCCTTGTAGCGCTCAGGTATGGCGAAGGGGTGGTGTGACGACGCCGTGAAGACGGCTCCGAGGAACGGCTGTCGCGTCTCGGAGAGTTTGGTGCAGAAATATTGCAGGAACTCCTCGTCCCAGATGGCCCAGGTGCCGTCGAAGTCAGCGTTTCCGCCGAAGCGCGGGTCAGCCACATACTCCGTCTTGCCATAATAATGGTCAAATCCGGCCTGCCGCGAGAATGCCTGGAAGCCCATCGACGAGTTCTCGGCCCCGTGGAAAAAAGATGTCTCATATCCCTTGGTCTTCAGCTCCTTGGCTATGCCGGGGATGTCGGCGGTAGCGTACGGGGTAAGCACGAACGAAGTCGACATCTTGGGGAGCGACGACAGTACAGCCGGCATGGCGTCGATGCTCACCCATCCGTTGCAGAAACTCTGGTCAAACCACATTGACCGCAGTAGCAGCGAGTCGGCAAAGGGGGTGTAACCTTTATAAGTCCCGTCGTCTAGGGTAGGGTTGAGGGCTCCAATAAACTCCTGCGCAAAGCTCTCGACTATGAGTATCACTACGTTTTTGGGCTTGAACTCGGTGGAGTCTTTGGGCATCTTCAGGGGTGCAATGATGGCGTCGGCCATATCGTCGCTCTCAAAAAACTTCGGTATGCTCACCTGCGACCCTCGGAGGGTGCGGATGATGGCAAACGGGGTATTCAGTACCACCCCTGCCTGTGAGGGAGCTTCGACATATTGGTGTGCATTGGCTACAGCAAGAGGCCGGCTCGAGGTGAAGAAGAAATATCCCCTCATGCCGCAGATAATCAGCGGCACGGCAATCACGCAGATGCTGATGCGGCGCAGGTAGTAAACTTTGCGCGACTCCCCGGCAAGCAGCCCCGGCACGTTGCGGTAAAGTTTCCAGAGCCCGAAAGCGAGCACAGCGGCCAACAGCACGAGATACCAATGGTTTACAAACTCAATGCCAAGCACAGAGCCGATGTTGGTGTTGTTGCCAAACTCGTCGAACACAGCCAGCGTAGTGCGGCGCATTGTGTACTGGTAATAAACGCAGTCACAGAGGTTTAAGACGACGCAGAATGTATTTGCAACGACAAACAGCCATTTCTGCAGACGTGCCATCCAAGGCCGTTCCTTCACGTGCCAAGGTATTATGACAAGGGCTATCCAAAGCGCGTTGGTATAGAGTATAGCCGACGTGTCAAACAAGAATGATCCGTGGAGAGCTTTCATTACCCATGGCCACGACAGCGAGTCGCCGATGAAATTGAAGTTCTCGAAGGCAAATGCCACACGGCATACGAAGTAACAAACGTATGCAAGGAGCAAGTCTATAAGTACAGGCAGCAGTATTTTAAGTGTCGGGCGAAGTCGGTTCATAGCCGAGAGAGATTGGTGTACAGACTTTGTAGGATTATGCGACCGATGTGCTCGCGCCGCTCGTCGGCGCCGTCGGTGGCGCGGGTGGAGACATTGTCAAACGTGGTGTGGCCGCGCTCGTCGGTGACCACAAACCCGTTGTTGAAACAATGCATCGAGAACGGTTCTGTGTAGGTGTCGGCGAGCACGTCGCGGCTGAAGACAAACTCATCGTGGCTCATCCCCATCTGGCCGAGAATGGTGGCGGCGAGGTCGCTCTGGCTCATCAGCGTGTCGATGACACGTGGCTCCTTTATGGCTCCGCCGATCATGAGTATGGGTATGTGGGGCGTCAGATGGTGCGGCAGGGGCACGTCGGTATTGTTCTGGCCGTGGTCGCCGAGCACTATCACCAAGGTATCGTCCCACGCCGGAGAGGCTTTAAGTCTGTCGATGAAGCGGCCGAAGGTGTCGTCGGTAAAGGCGAATGAGTTGTGCAGGTCGTTTTCGAGCCGGCGGTAAGGCACCCTGAAGGGTTCGTGCGACGACAGGGTAAGGTGGGTTGTGTACCATTTGCGCCCTCTTGCTGTCATGTCGGCGATGTGGTCATATAGCAAGTCGAAGGTGTAGTTGTCATGCACACCCCAAGGTCCCTTAGGCGCGTCTTCGGGGAGGTCGGCCAGACCGACAATGTCAGTATGGCCGGTGACCATGTAATAGTCGACCATGTGCATGTAGTTGAGGTTGCCCCCGTGCAACAGCGACGTTTCATAGCCCTCATCGCGCAGTCGTCGCGGCAAAGCAGGCAGGTGGGGCAGTTTCGGCGTGTTCTTTATAACCGTGGTGTTCGGCTGCCCCGGATAGCCAGAAAGTATGCACACCAGCCCGACGTCGGTGCGCGTGCCACCCGCTGCCACGCGGCTAAACAAAACGCCCTCGCGCGTCAGCTCGTTGAAGCGCGGTGTCACGTCAGGCAGGCCGCCAAGCGGCGCTATATATCTGGCGCACAGACTTTCCCAGATTATGAGCAATATATTGGGCCGCTTGGTCTTGAACAACTCTGTCTGCGGCTTGCCACCGGTTGGGATGAGGGCACGCCGCTCGTCGTCGCAGGCCTCGTCGTCTTTGATATAGCGAAACTGACCTTTGTATTTGTCGCCCAACGACAGCGAATAGATGAAACTGTAAAGAGGATTGAGCGCGGCATGGTTGAGGAACATATCGGTGCTGTAATATACCATGCAGGGTGTGTTGGGACGATGAGCGATGCCACGGATTGCCGCGAAAATACCTCCGGCGGCCAAGATGAAAGTCAGCGCTGCCCACAGGTGCCACCATCCCTCTGCCCCTGGCGTCTTTATCACCTCAAGCCCGTAGGCCATAGCCATAAGCATGGCAAACAGGCAAGTCCATACGAAGATAATCAGCGCAAACACTCCAATAATATATCCTGCGCTCACGCTGGCCAACGCCTCGCGAGGCGACCGCAGATACACCAGCATCGAGCTGTCGAGCTTGAACTGCCAGAACCGATATAGTGCTGTGTCGGCGATAGACGAAAGCGCCATAATCAGGGCAACCACTCCCTCCACCACTGCAATGACCGTCTGAAGATTGAAAAACGGGGCATGGGTGTGAAGCCATAGTGTCAACAGCGGAAATGCCGTCAGATAGGCGGCTGCTATGAAGTCGGTGCGCAGCCCCTCACGCCTGGCCTCTGCATAGTCGCGCCGCTTCAACGGAGCTGCTGCATTGCGGGCGTTATAGCGCATGAAGACCGGTCGCTGCACCAAGGCATAATATGTCGCGCAGACCATGAAGTGGCAGATTAGAAATATGACAACGAAGAGTATGGACATTCAATATCGCATTACAGACCGGTAAGATAGGTGTACAGCTGCTGTAGCACCGCTTTTGTGCGCCGCTGTAGCAAAGGGCTTGGGTCGCCGGCAAATGTGTCGGTGTCGGTATTGTATATTGCCGTGCCTTCGGTGTCGCGGGTCACCACAAGATGGTGGGACGCTTGAAAGGTGAACGGCTCTTTATAGGTGTCGGCAAACACGTCGCGGCTGAACGGGAAGTCAGAGTGATCCAGACCCATCTGGGCAAGTATGGTCGCAGGCAGGTCGGTCTGGCTGACAAGGGCGTCTATCTTCATCGGCCCCTTGACGGCGCCGCCGGTAATTACGCAACCGATGTGCGGGAAATAGGTGGGCGAGAGGGGAGTGCCGAACTCCGATCCATAGTGAACACCGTGGTCGGCACAGATGACTATCAGCGTGTTATCCCATTCCGGAGACGCTTTCAGCCAGTCGATAAAACGGCCAAGACAGGCGTCGGTGTAGGCAAAGGCATTTGCCATCTTGTCAGACAGCAGCCGCTCAGGCACCTCAAACGGCTCGTGCGACGAGAGAGTCTGCAATGTTATCATCCAAGGTTTGCCGCTCTTGGCAAACTCCTCAATGTCAGTGTAAACGCGCTCAAGTGTCACATCGTCGTGCACGCCCCATTTGCATCGGTGGGCGCTGCGGGGGAAGTCAGCAATGCTCACAAGCCGATGATGTCCGGATGCCTGATAAAAGTCTGCTTTCTGGCGCACGGACAGATCTCCCCCGTGTATTACTTCGGTGATGTAGCCAAGTTCACTTAGCTTTCTGGGAATTGCGGGAAGATTGGGTAACTTTTTTGTATACTTGCCAATAGATGCGGTTGGTTGTCCCGGCAGGCCGCTGAAAATACATGCCAGCCCGCGGTCGGTCAAGAAGCTGCCACATTGCATGTCGGTGAATTGCACACCCTCGTTTGCCAAATTACAGAGATTAGGCGTTATTTCGGGCTTGACAAATTTTGCATGCAGGCTCTCCCAAACTATAAACAAGATATTGGGGCGGTCGGTGTTGAGCAGCTTGGCTTTCGGTGCACCAACAGTAGGGTAGAGGTCTGCGCACTCGCGGGAAACAGCCTCGGTGTCTGAGCGGAACCGGAATTTACCGGCATACTCCTCCTTGTCGCCTAACGAGTAGACAAACGAGAAGATGGAGTTGAGCGCTGAATGGTTGAGAAAGGCGTTGTCGCTGAATATCACCATTGTTGGGTTGTTTGGCCTTATACGCAGCCCACGCACGCCCACTGCCAATGCCGCGAGTATGACGGCAAACAGCAGATTCCCAAAAATATAAATCCAGACACCAACGACGGGGGGACAGCAAGAGACTGTCTGACAATATATAGAGGTGAGCCAGATGAAATAGAGGACTGCTACAATGATAATAGCCATTATGCCCACGGCCATATATCCGGCAGACACGCTGGCAAAAGCGGCTTTTGGATGCTTCAGGTAGCTTAGCACCGACTTGTCGATTTTGAAGTGCCAAAAGTCATAAAGCGCTGTGTCACTGACCGTGATGAGTGATACTATAAGAGCGGCGACGATGGTGTAGCCAAAGAGAATCCATTCGGCGGGAAAACCGGGCATGTTGAACTTCAGCCACAGCACAAGCAGGGGAATGACAGAGAGATAGCCGGTCACTACGATGTCGCTTGACACACCGTGTCGGCTCGACTGCATAAAGTCGCTAAACGACACTTTTCCCGGCGAGCCATGACGGTTGTAGGCCATGAACAGCGGCCTCACCACTATCAGCATGAACGCGAGCGTGGCAAAGTATCCCGCAAGAGCAGCTAATATTAGTGAAAATGAGGTCATTCAATGGCTTTGAGAACCTTGGCAATAACTTGGTCGGGGGTGATGGAAGTAAGGCAGCGGAGGTCGGCGTGTCGGCAACCCTCGCTTCCGGCTATTGTACATGGTTGGCAGTCAAGGCCCGCGCACATCGACGACTCGTCGGGCTGGCCGTACGGCATGAAGCCGCAGGCAGGGGAAGTGCTGCCCCAAATAGTGACCACGGGCGTGCCCACAAGCGACGCAAGGTGCTGGTTGGCAGAGTCCATGCTTACCATTACGGCGAGGTGGGACATGATGCCCAGCTCCTTGTCGAGGGCGTATTTGCCAGCTACGGAGGTCACGCCTTTGGTCTCGCGGGCCCAGGTGTCGAGCTGAAGAGCCTCCTTGCCGCCACCGCCGAACAGAAGCACCGGTATTCCTTTTTTTGCCAATCCGTTGACTACCTGGTGCATCAGGCTGAGGGGATACTCCTTGTTGGAATATCGGGCAAAGGGGGCAATGCCCACGGCCTTTGCAGGCACCACGATGGGAGCCTCCGGTTTCTCGGTGTACAGAGATTTGAACGTGGGTTCGTTGGGGAAGCCAAGCGCCTCAAACACTTCGCAATAGCGGCGGATGAACGGCGTCTGCGACGGTATCACATGCTTTAGCAGGTCCTTGCGGGCAGCCCGGTATTTGTCAACCATCACCACGCGCGAGCCGCCAAGGCGCAGTGCGCGGTCTATAATCCAAGAGCGTAGCACGTTGTGCAGGTCGGCCACATAGTCGAAGCGCTCGGCGCGCAGTCGTCTGATAAGCTTGAACAGTCCGCGCACTCCTCGGTGTGTGCCCTTTGTGTCGGCAACCATCACGCTGACATTATGCGGCCTGTTGATGAACAGGCGGCTGAAGAACGGGCGGGTGAGCACCGTGATGTCGAGATGCGTATAGGCCTCCGCGACAGAATAGATGGCGGGGAGCGTCATCGCCACGTCGCCCAATGCCGACAGACGTATGACCAAAAGCCGTTTGCGCTCAGGTGTTTCCATGGCTATGCGAGTCCTTGTGCACGGAAGTATGCCTCGACGCCCTTGATGTCTTTGGGGGTGTCTACCGACAGCGACTTGCAGTGGCAGTTGTAATAGTAGATGGGCTGGTGGTTTTCGATGAAGCGGAACGAGTCGTTCTCCTCAATCTTCTCGATGGGCCCGCGGGGGGTGTTGTGGTAGAAGTCGAGAGCCTTGCGGGTGAACGCACCAACGCCGACGAACTTGTGGAATACGTAGTCCATCGCACCCTTGGGGAACGGTATGGGACTGCGGGAGATGAACAGACAGCGGTCATCCTTGGCGGTGACTATCTTCAGGTTGGTGGCGTCGACCACCTCCACGGGGTTTGAGAAGTCGGTCATCAGGTTGCTGACATAGAAGTCGTCGGCCTTCAGGCCGACGGGGATGCACTGCACAATGGCGTCGTGGGTGAGCAGCGGCTCGTCGCCGTTGACCATCACGTAGAGGTCGGCGGAGACGCGCGTCGACACCTCATATAGGCGCTCGGTGGCCGTGTCGTGGTCGTTTCGGGTCATTATGACCTCGGCGCCGAAAGCCTCGGCGACTGTGCGTATGCGGTCGGAGTCAGTGGCCACAAGCACGCGCGAGAACTCCGGACAAGCCTTGCAGTGCTCATATACCCACTGTATCATGGGCTTGCCGCAGATGTGGGCCAGGGGTTTCTCGAAAAATCTTGACGACTCGGCGCGGGCCGGGATGACGCAAATGATGTTCATGGTAAGTTGTTAGTTTTTAGCTTGATCAATGAACTTAAGGCTCAAAGATTCAAAGTTTATCCGTTATTTCCAGCGCTTGTGGCTCCAGAGCCAGAGCCCCGGGCGGCGCCGGATGTTTTGTTCAAGCAGTTGATAGTATCGGCGGGTGATGGGATTGGGGCCGTCGTCGCCGATGTCAGTGGGAGAGATGGGCACGAAGGTAAGCCTGTAATGGCCTCGCTTGGGCTTGTAGGTATCGAGGAAGAGATAGTCGGCGGCAATCTTGCGGCCGATGGCCTCGGCGCCTATGTAATAAGGTGTGTCGTGGTTAAGGAAAGGGGTGGAGAACTTGCGGTCGTTGCTGTTAAAGCGGTGGTCGGAGATGAAACCGATGATGAGCGCAGGGTTTTGAGTCGACTCGTGTAGTATCTCGCGCACCGACCGCATTATTTCGAGTCCGTGGGAGGGTATGCGCGCGCGCACGCGTTGCATCAGCCGGTCGGCTGCTTTGTCGTGCATTGCCTTGTAGATGTAACCGCTGTAAATGTCGGGGGTGTACCAATAAGTTATCGACGGCACCCACTCCCAGTTGCCGTAATGAGCGAGGTAAAGCATGATAGATTTTCCCTCTTTGGCACGGCGGTCAACCTCCTCCGGGTTGGTCACTACAACCCGGCGGCGTATCTGCTTGTCGCTGATATGTAGCAACTTAATGGTTTCTACTATATTGTCGCAAAGCTGGTGGTAGAAGTCACGCTCGATGGCTCGCAGTGCATGGGATGTCTTCTCTGGGAAAGAGGTCTCCAAGTTGTGCCGCACTACCTTGATACGATATTTTAGTACCTTGTAGAATAGGAAATACAGGCAGTCGCTGACACCATAGAGCGCCCACATTGGCAGAAGGGCCAGCGGATAGAGCAAACCCAAATACAGGTAATATCTCAACTTGTCGCCTAATCGCATAGTCGTGACATTTCGAGTATTTGGGTGACTATATGTGCGGTAGAACCGACGTTTTCGCCGACATACTCCTTAGCCACCTTGTTTAGGCGCGGAAGTGTCTCGGGGTCTTTGAGAAGCCCGTCATACCAGTTAATCAGATCCTCAGGGGAGTTGACTATGGTGCCAATTCCGCGCTCAACCAATTGTGCCGGTGTCACCTTGCGGTGTATGCGCGGCCCGAATGAGGCGGGCAAACCGTATGCCGTGGCTTCTATAACACTGTGTAGAAGCGAAGTAAAACCGCCACCAATGTATGCCATGGCTCCATAGCGGTAGATGAACGCGAGCGAGCCCACCGTGTCGACGATCAGTGTTGACACATTGGCGGCCTCTTCAGGTGTGGCTTTAGTGAGAAAGACGGCTTTGCTGTCGATACGGGAGCAGATAGCAGCCAAGGAGTCGGGGGTGACGTCGTGTGGCACTATAATGAACTTGCCGTCAGGCCGCGAGTTGACCAGCGCTGACACGAGTATGGCGTCTTGTTCGTCGTGGACGCTTCCGGCGATGAACACATCGTTGCGGCTTCGGCAAAATGCGTCGAGCACAGGATGGCTCCACTCCATGCGAGCCTTTGATATAGCGTTGTCAAACAACGGGTTGCCACTCACGCTCACTTGCTGAGCGCCGAAGCTGTTGAGACGACGGCGGCTTTCCTCGTCTAGCACGAATATGTGCCGGTAGCATGCCAGGCACTTCCGGTGCAGAAATCCGTAAGGACGCCCGAAAATCGACGTCTCGGTAATCTTGGCGGAGATAAGGTAGGTGGGTATCCGGCGGCGGCGAAGCTCGTGGAGGTAGTTGTACCAATATTCCGACACCATGAACAGCGCCATGTCAGGGCGCACGGTGTCGAGGAATTGGCGCACGTTGCGGCGCGTGTCGAGCGGGAGGTACAGTACGTGGCCGTCGGAGTACGGCTTTTTTGACACCACCTCATAGCCTGAGGGGGAGAAGAATGTGAGTGCCACCTCAACCTTCATACGTCGGCGCAGCTCCATTATGAGCGGACGGGCTATCGCTGCCTCGCCTAATGACGCCGCATGCATCCAGACCCTGGGAATTTGGGAATTGGGATTAGGGATTTGGGCTTTTATGCGCTTGAGCTCCTCGCGGACGTCGAGCTGGCCGCAGGCGAAGCGCTCAAACTTGCGCTTGTCCGGTTTGCTGCGCCGCATCTTGCCGAAAGCTCGAATGGCCCCGGAAGCGGCTGATAATATGACGTCGTAGCCTAAGTTGATGGCTATAAGAAGTTTTAAGTTTTAAGTGGTGCTTGATTGTGAGTTATAGTAAAGGCACCAGGCGGTCAGTCCGCAGTCGAGGCACAACGGACGCCGCGCCTTGCACACGTAGCGCCCGTGGAGTATCAGCCAGTGGTGAGCCTTAGGCACCTTCTCGGTAGGTATGTTGGCCATCAACGTCTCCTCCGTCTTGCGAGGGTTGGGACTGTCGATGGTCAGACCGATACGGTTGCTCACGCGGAAGACGTGCGTGTCGACGGCCATGGCCGGCTTGTCGTAGACCACGGCAAGTATCACGTTGGCCGTCTTGCGGCCAACGCCCGGAAGACGCGTAAGCGAGTCGATGTCGGAGGGGACCTCGCCGCCAAACTCCTCGCACAGCATACGTGCCATGCCCAGCAGTGAGCGCGTCTTGTTGTTGGGGAAGGAGACAGACTTGATATATTCAAACACCTGCTCCGAGGTGGCTGCGGCAAGAGCCTGCGGCGTCGGGAAGGCCTCGAATAGGGCCGGGGTGACTATGTTGACGCGCTTGTCGGTGCACTGTGCGCTGAGTATCACAGCCACGAGCAGCTGGAAAGGCGACTCGTAGTGAAGCTCGGTCTCGGCAACGGGCATTGCGTGCTCAAAATATTCGAGCACGCGCTCATAACGCTCTTTGACTGAAAGCTCTTCCACTCGTTAAGCTTTAATGTGCGGCCACAAACTCGTCGAGGAATCGGCGGTCGTTCTCGCTGAACAAGCGCAGGTCGTTGACGCGATACTTCAGATTGGCGATGCGCTCCACGCCCATGCCGAGTGCGAAGCCGGAGTAGACCGACGAGTCGATGCCGCAGGCGTCGAGCACGTTGGGGTCGACCATGCCGCAGCCAAGTATCTCCACCCAGCCGGTATGCTTGCAGAAGCCGCAGCCCTTGCCGCCGCATAGGTTGCACGAGATGTCCATCTCGGCCGACGGCTCGGTGAAGGGGAAGTAGCTGGGGCGCAGGCGTATCCTGGTCTCCTGGCCGAAAAGCTCGCGTGCCAGGTAGAGCAGCGTCTGACGAAGGTCGGCGAAAGTTACACCCTTGTCGACGTACAGCGCCTCGACCTGGTGGAAGAAGCAGTGAGCGCGGGCAGAGATGGCCTCGTTGCGATACACGCGTCCCGGACAGACTATGCGGATTGGGGGCTGCGTGCGCTCCATCACGCGGGTCTGCACCGACGAGGTGTGCGTACGCAGCAGAACGTCGGAGGGGTCGCGAGAGATGAAGAAAGTGTCCTGCATGTCGCGCGCGGGGTGGTCTGCGGCGAAGTTGAGCGACGAGAAGACGTGCCAGTCATCCTCTATCTCGGGGCCTTCGGCCACGGTGAAACCGAGGCGCCCGAGTATGCTGACTATCTCGTGGCGCACTGTCGAGAGCACGTGGCGCGAGCCTACGGGCGTAGGGGTGGGCGTGCGGGTCAGGTCTATGTCGAGATCACCTGCCTGAGCCTGGTTGGCTACGTTGTCGCGGAGGGCGTTGATGGTGTCGGTGGCCAGCGTCTTGAGGGCGTTGATGGCCTGTCCGACCTCCCGCTTCTGCTCGGCGGGAACGTTGCGAAACTCAGCCATCAGGCCGTTGATAATGCCCTTTTTGCTGAGGTATTTTATGCGCAGAGCCTCCACTTCGTCGGCAGTTGCAGCCTGCAAAGCGGAGATTTCGGCACTTAAAGCATTGATTTTGTCGATCATTGCGTCTGTGATTACGTTTTATTACAAGGTGCAAAGTTACAAAAAAATCTGCAATCACCGCATTTTAGCCCAAAAATCACAATTTCCCCGCACTTTTGCCCATAATAAAGGCTGCCCGCGTTGGTTTACACGGGCAGCCCTGGTTGAGTGATTAGTTGTAAGTGATTAGTGATTAATTTTCCTTTTAGCTAATCACTAATCACTAATCGTTAGTTGCGGGTCTTGAAGGTGGCGGTGGTGCCGTCGGAGTAGGTCTGGCGGACAATGTAGATCTTACCGTCGGGAGCTACGGGAGCGAGCACTCGGATGCCACTGACTGTGTACCACTCCTCGCTGATCACCTCGCGGCCTTCACCTACCTGCTCTATGCCGGTGCTGGTCACCTCACAGTCGAATGTGATCTGGCGGCTGTAGTCGCCAAGGTTGATGGTGATGGTGAGCACACCGGTGTAGGGCGTGGTGAAATGGGCGTCGCCCTCCTTGTTGACGTAGATGTCGCCGGCCGAGAAGGCAATGAGTGCGTCCTCGGGGAAGCCGATATAGAAGTAGTCGGCCTTGAGCGGTGACAGCGTGTAGTCGGTCGGAGCAAGAACACGTATGGCCATCATGCGTGCCTGGTCGCCGCAGTTGGTGGGGATGACGGGCAGGCAGTAGTCGCCTATGCTGGTCATGCCCTCTATGGCCTTGGCGCACAGCTCGGCGGTGGTGAGGCCTGTCACGCCCTCGACAGCCGGATGGTTGCTCTCAGAGCCGGCGTCGGTGACGTAATAGGTGTTCTCAATCACGTTGGTGGTCCAGTAGGAGGCATTGTAGGGGGAGACACCGATGATGTAGCCGCAGGTGTCGGGGCATGCGACGAGGTTGCCGTCGGCGTCGAGGTGGGCAGCGCTGACCTTGCCGGCGTTGTAGCAGTTGCTGAAGCCGGTCTTGATCTTGGTCGGACGACCGATAAGGCCGCCTACCTGGCACTCTCCGCTGACGTCGCCGAGGTTGTAGCAGTCGGTGAACGTAGCGTCGCCACGACCGGCGAGGCCGCCGATGCCGTAGGCGTTGTTAGCCAGTGTGGCCGTGGAAGCCGAAGCCTGGTTGCCGGTGACGTTGCCGGTGTTGTAGCAGTTCTTCACCGTCAGGCCGCCGCCCCAGCCAAAGAGGCCGCCGAGCGAGTTGCTGCCGGTGATGTTGCCGCTGTTCCAGCAGTTGGTCATCACGGAGGAGGTGCCGGCGAAGCAGCTGGCGATGCCGCCGCCCATGTTGCCGGTGACGATGTCGCCGGTGTTGTAGCAGGAGTCAATGGTCGTGTAGTTCTGTATGTAGGCTATGATGCCGCCGCCCTGGTTGCCCCAGGCGGTAATCTTGCCGGTGTTGTAGCAGCGACGGATTACCACGCGGGCGGTGTCGTTGGCCGAGCCCTTGTAGTAGCCCGTGATGCCGGCGGAGTAGACGCTCTTGTCGTTGGTTACGTCGCCGGTGTTGTAACAGTCTTCGATGACCGAGCCGGGAGTGTAGAACGAGAAGAGGCCTGCAGCGGAGGTGGAGCTGACAGCGGCGGTCTTTGCCGAGTAGATCTTGCCTGTGTTGTAGCAGCCGGAGGCGTGGATGGCCGTGGAGTTGAGGGTAGTCGAGGATGCTGCTGTGGCGTTGCAGACGAGTCCTGCGGGGCAGGCGGCTGCGGTGATGTCGCTGGTGTTGTAGCAGTCCTGGAAGATGTAGCCCTCGGTCTGGCCGGCCTTGGCGTTGAGCGTGGCCACGAGACCGGCGACGTAGGCGCTGGTGGTCGGGGTGCCTACCTCTACCTTGCCCGTGTTGTAGCAGCGGATGAAGGTCGACGGGTAGCAGTAGCCGGCGATGCCTGCGACGTATGCCGAAGCGGCGGTGCCGGTGTAGGAAACCGTGCCCTCGTTGCCGCAGTCAGTGAACGTGGCGCGCGGGTTGACGTAAGCACAGATGCCGGTGGTATAGGTGCCGTTGGAGGTGACGGTGCCCTTGAAGATTACCTTGGTGAACTCGGCGCCTGCGAAGGAGCGGGCAGCCACGCCGGCGATGTACGAGCGCGCGGTGGTGCCGCTGACGCTGACGTTCATCTTGGAGACTACGTTCTCCATCTTGCCGTAGAAGTCTCCGACCACGCCGCCGACAGAGGCCACGGTGGTGGTGACGATGCCCTCGAAGGTGATGTTCTTGAGCACGCCCTTGCTCTGGATGATGTTGAAGGGACCGGTGTAGGTGGTGGCAGTCACAAGCGAGATGCCGCTGACAGTGTGGCCGTCGCCGTCGAAGGTGCCGTTCCAGGCGGTGACGGTGGAGCCGAACTGCACGAAATCTTTCTGCGTGAAGTCGAGGTCGGCCGTCACCTTTGCAAACTTGTCGGTCATGTCATCGCCCATGATCTGCTGCCACTCGGCGAAGCTGTTCCAGTCGTTGGTGGAGGTGATGAGGTAGGGGTTCTCCTCAGTGCCGTCACCGGCGACGGGGCAGAGCGGCTGGGCAGCGATGGGTATGCGCTTGGTGATGGTGCCGAGTGTGCCGACGAGGGTGTCGGTCACGGTGTAGGCTACCGTCGCGGGAGCGATGAGGCTGTCGCCGGAGATAGTCCAGTTGGCGGCCTTGACGAGCGACCATGCCAGGCCGTCGGTCTTTGCCAGGCCGGAATTGCCGCGGAGGTCGGCAGCGGTCATGTCATCGGGCATGGTGACCACGATCTGACGGGCTGCGATTACGCTGGGCTCGGAGGCGAACTGCTTGAGCACGGGATACATGCCGGCCTGCACGTCCCAGATTTCTGCGTCCATGCCGGTCAGGAGCTTGCCGGAGGTGAGCGAGTCGGTCAGGCAGGGATAGTTGCCGTCGATGGCCTTGTTGGCGAAGCCGCCGTAGGGGAGTATCTGCTTGTCGTACCAGTTGCCGACCTGCTCTGCCTCAGAGGAGGCCATGTTGCCGGCGATGCCGCCGATGTATGCCAGGTTAGCCGTCTCTACGATGCCGAAGTTGAGGCAGTTCTTGGCGAAGCTCTGCGTGTACTGGTAGCTGGTGGTGGTGGTGCTGCTCAGGCTGCCCGTGATGCCGCCGGCATTCTGCGTGGCGGAGTAGATGTGGCCGGTGTTGACACAGTTCTCCATGCCGATGGCGGTGGTGCCGCCGGCGATGCCGCCCGCATAGTTGAAGCTGGAGGTGGCCGAGCGGAAGGCGGTGTAGCGGTAGACGAAGATATCGCCGGTGTTCATACAGTTGGCGATGCGTCCGTAGCCGGCGCCGACGATACCGCCGGCGTCCATGTAGCTCGAGCCGATGTCACCTGCGTTGAAGCAGTTGGTGATGGTGCCGTCGATGAGCTGTCCGGCGATGCCGCCGATCCAGCAGCTGACGCCCTTGATGGAGGCGTAGTTGCGGACGTTGTCGATTGTGCCGTAGCAGTAGCCAACGGCCACGCCGGTGGTGGCCCATACCCACTGCGAGCAGTCGGCGTCGAAGTTGATGTTCTTGAGCACGCCGTCGGTGCCGAGGCGGCCGATGAAGCCCTTGTAGCCCTCGCACGAGTTGGTGACGACGGTGCCGAGAGTGCCGGTCGATTCGTCAGGCTCAACGTTCCATACGAGGCCGTGGATGGGCATGCGGTGGATGGTGTGTCCGTCGCCGTCGATGGTGCCCATGAAGGTCTGGTGGGCGTCGGAGCCGTCGGCGCTGATGCCGAGGAATGCGGCGTCCATCTCAAGGTCGATGTCGTTGCAGATCTTAAAGTAGGTGTCGGGATACTGCAGGCCGGTGGTGGTGGTCAGCTCGGAGAGCTTGATCAGGTCGGCCTTGGTCTTGATGAGGAAGGGCTGGTCTTCGAGGCCGGAACCCTCAAACACGCGGGGCGAGATGGTCAGGGGCACCGTGTAGTAGGCGCTGCCGTTCATGACGGCGAGGGTCTCGGTACCGGCCTCGGTGCCGATCTCTATTTTGTTGTTGTCGACTATCTTGGCGTATGTGCCGACAGTGGTGGCGTAGCCGTCGGAACCGACGAAGTAGAACTTGGTGTCGCCCAGAGCGGTAAGGCCCGTGTCGTCCATCACGTTGTCGGCGCGGCAGGTGGCGTTGAAGTTGATAGCCGAGGACGCCATCTGGGCGGTGGCGGTGTTCTCCAGTCCCTTGATGCGCGGGTATGCTCCGGCGGTGAATACCCATACGTCGGAGCTGTAGCCCTCGATGCCGGCGGTGGCGGTGAGCATGGCCGTGGTGGCTGCATAGTTCTTGCCGCCGAAGTTGGTGAGCTGCTTGTCGTAGTAGCAGTTGGTGACGGTGACGTTATCTTCGATAGTGCCGGGGTCGGTGGCGCCTACCACGCCGACGGTGCCGAAGATCTCGCGGGGCTCGGCGTCGTTGTCGATGAGGTAGGTCTCAGCCTTGACGTATGTGGCGCAGAAGCAGTTGGTGGCCGTCGACTTGACGTTGCTGTCGGCGCCGACGGGCTGGTAGTAGAGCACGTTGCCGGTCAGGCCGCCCGAGCACTTGGTGGAGTAGCCCCAGACATATCCGCTGGCGTAGCAGTCCTTGATGTCGCCGCGGAGCATGCCGACGAGGCCGCCGACGCGCGCCGAGGAGCCGTATACGGCGAGGATGCCGGTGGAGAAGCATTTCTCGATCTTGGCGCCGAAGGTCATGCCGGCCACGCCGCCGGCATAGACATACTCCGGGTAATATCCGCCGACGGGATACTGGCCGTTGAGGTAGCCCTTGAACGAGCAGTTGGTGACGTCGGCGGTGTGGGCATTGCCCGTGACGCCGCCGGCAGGTGCCGTGCTGCTGCCGTAAACGTTGAGCGTACAGTCAATGACGTGGCAGTTGTTGAGCACGCCGCGGGCGATGGGGTTGGAGGTGGTGCCTTGGCAGATGACCTCGCCGGTGATGCCGCCGACGTAGCCGTTGGTGCCGGTGATGGTACAGTTGGTCACCGTGCAGCCGTCGAGATAAGTGCAGTCGCCGGCGATGCCGCCGCAGGCGGTGCCGGAGGTGCTGATGGTAGAGTTGGTGACCTGGCAGTTGATTATCTGGCCGAGGCTCCAGCCGACGATGCCGCCGGTGAAGTACGAACCGCTGATGTTTGCGCCCGTGACGGTGAGGTCTTTGATGACGGTGGTGGAGTCGGTGCGTCCGAAGAGGCCGCCGAAGCCGTAGGTGCCGGTGCGGGATACATACATGCCGCTGAGGGTGTGGCCGTTGCCGTCGAACGAGCCGGCGAAGAAGTGCTTCCAGTCACAGCCGATGGGCACGAAGCTGGTCGAGCTCATGTCGATGTCGTTCATCAGCTTGAAGTGCTTGCCCAGCAGCACGCGGGTGTAGGTGCTGCCGTACTGGTTGGCATACACATAGTTGGTGTCGGCATTGACCACCTCGGCCATGGCGCGGAGGTCGTCGAGGGTCTTGATGAGGTAGGGTGATGCCTCGGTGCCCTCGCCCTCCCAGTTGGCGGTCACGGCGGTGGGATAGGTGAACGAGCCGCTGTCGAGGGTGATGCTGCCGGAGGTGCGGGCGCCGTACCATACGGTCGAGGGGACCATCAGACTCCACTCGCCCCAGCTGATGACGTTGTCGGCAGTGGCGGGGTTGCTGGTTATACCGTAAGAGAAGGTAGAAAGGCTGCCGCTGTCGTTGTAAGTGAGGTTGCTGATAGGATACAGCGCGCAGACGGCACTGTTATAATATGTATAGCCCACGATGGCGGTGGGGAAGGTGGCAACCTTGTCGGTGGAGAGGCTGACCTCGATGCCCATGCCCATGTTGGCGAAGTTCTTGACCGTGGCCACGTTGTCCATGGTCTGCTCGACACGCACCTTATAATAATAGGAGCCGCTGCTGGTGCCATATACAAGCTGGGCGTTGCAGCGCTCGTAGGTGGTGTTGTACATGGCATACATGTAGCGGTCGGCGTACGTGCCGGAGTCTACGAACAGGCCCCACCAGGCGGAGCCGAACGACAGGCCCTCGTCGGTGATGGTGGCCACGACGGGGGTGTCGCGGTCGGGTTTGCCGGCGGTGGTGCAGGTGGCGAAGCTGATGTCACCGTAGGTGGCGTCGTTGGTCACTACCTGCGAGGGGAATGTGACGGTACCTGCCGTGAGGTCAACTTTGCCCTTTATCGTCAGCGAAGGGCTGAAGTTGCTCAGGAAGCGCTCGATGGCGACGCTGTCATCGCTCACCTTGGTGATGGTGGCCCAGCAGCCCATGTCGTAGCCGCCGGAGGAGCTGCTTACCAGCGAGTAAGACATCTGCACGAAGTCGCCGCAGATGTCGTCGATGGAGCTCACGGTGCGGCGGCGGGGAGCCTTGTAGCTCTCGCGGGCCTTGACTGCGGCCTCGGGAGCCTCGAAGGCGCCGCTGACCGGCTCGGTGCGCATGGTCACGGCCTCGCCGAAGTCGGCCACGGGAATGTTGGCAGTGGCGACCGGTGCTGAGGCAAGCTTGGCATTTTCAATCTCTGCCAAGGGGGCCGTGATGTCTTCTGCCGGAGTAGTGACCGGCACGTCCCCTTCGGGTGCAGAGAAGACTCCTCCAAGCTTGATGCCTGTGGCGGCCAGGGCCGTTACGCCCAGCACGCACAAGGCGGGAAGGAAAAGTTTCTTCATAAGTAGATGTTTGTTATTGATGAAATTGGTGAATGAATTACGCAATAAGGCTGAGGAAGATTACACCACGCAAATGTAAGAATAAATAATCTAATCCGCCAAAAAATTTCGACGAAAATTATTTACACCCGATTGTCTATCGATTTTTCGACCGAAAATCGATAATCATCGATAGATTATCGACAACCATCGATTTAAAAGACAAAAACGCGTCACCTCCTGCTCGGAGACGACGCGCCTGAACATGTGTGAAAAATAATGTGTTTCGCTCTTTTCCCTTCAAGCCGGCATCGCCGGCGGCTGTATGCGAAACTTCCTTTAGTACTTCCTTGTGGTAGGGAGTAAAGAGAGTGCTCGGTCTACTTGTTTTTCGACAGTGCAAAGTTAGTTCAACGCTAATCTTCAATCTGTAACAATCTTTTAAAGTTTGTCACAAAAATTGCGACGAAAAGTCTCAATCGCAATTTTTGTGACACATTTTGCCGACGCGTGACATCAATTTCACATTTTCTGCTTCGCCTTTTTGGTCGATTACTCGTAACTTTGCCTGCGTATATGAAACGCATCTATTATCTGTCTGCCATCGTGCTGCCGTTACTCCTTGCAGCAGCCTGCAACCACGCTCCGGCGGGGCGCGAGGGCGCTGCCCCTCTCCAAGCCGACTCCACCCACACGGTCCATTATGTCAACGACATCTGCATGACCGAGCCGGGGCGCGCCCTCGCCATACTCGACGAGATGGAGCGCGATGCCACAGTGCCCCAATGTCGCATCGACCGTACACGCTCGGTGGTCTACAACAACGGCTTCCACAAATACCAGCTTGCGCAGTATTACGGCCTGAAGGTAGCCGACAACACGGAATATAAGGAATTATATCCCGAGGACTATGTCCGCAACTTCAACGAGATTGCCGACCGCTACATCCGCACCGGCCAATACGAGCAGGCGCTGCGCACTGTCGACCGCGGCCTGGAAGCGGCGGCGTCATGCGCCGTGCCCGCTCATGTGGCAGCCCTGCGCAACCTGCGCGGGGAGGCGTGGTATCGCCTGGGCAACCGTGACAAGGGAATGGCAGAGATAGGGGAGGCCATTCGTGAGCTGGAGAAACTTGCCCGTGGGGCTGACACATACCTGGTAGCCGACGACTGGTTGCTCTCCACCGGTCGCGTCATCGAGATGCTCACTCAGGGGGGTGATGCCGCGAAGGCTGTGACGCTCTTCCCACGAATGCTCGCCGCCCTCGACGCCGTGGAGCATGGCCCTGACATCACTGATGGGGTCATAGAATATCGGCGCGTGGCCGTTTACGGCCAGATGCTGCAGACCGCTCTTGCTCCCGGCTCAGGTGTGAGCGAACACGACATTGACGGTTATTTCAACCAACTTCGGCAGACCTCCATCTTCGACACCCCTACGGGTCAGGCGATGGCCTTCTCTTATTACATGCATCGCCGGGACTACCCGGCGGCGCGGCGCGCCATTACCTCTGCCATGGTGCATTACCGACAGAACGCAGACACGGTCTGCGAGCATTACCGCCAGTTGCTGGAATGGCGCGTGCAGCTTGCCGAGGCCACGGGGGAGACGGCCGCAGGCTTCACCACGGCCCGCGCACTGGTGGCGCTCACCGACACGCTGCGGCATCGCGAACTTGACTCTAACGCCCGCGAATACATGGAGGTGTCGGAGCGGCGCCAACAGGAGGCGGAGGTAAGCCAGGCGCGTACCAGCCTCCACTTCACTCGCATTGCCCTCGTGTTAGCCGGTGCCGTAATCGTCCTGTTGGTGGTGTTCTTCGTCCGCAGCCGCCATTACATACGGCGTCTCAAGCGCAAAGACGAGGCCCTGACGCGCAACATCAACGAGCTTGTCGAGGCCCACCGCAGCATGTTTGATCCGGAAGAGGATTTGGAGCGGGGCGGCGCCCTCGCGCCCCGCAGTGGAGAGTCGGTGCCCGTTTCCCGCGAGGGAACGACCTCGCTCCAGAGCGACCGAGATCTGTTTGAGAAGGTCAACCGTGTGATTATCAAGGAGCGCCTGTTCCTCGAGCCGGAGATCAACCGCACAGAGCTTATGAGCCGCTTCGGTGTCCCCGGCTACCGCTTCGCCTCGCTGTTTCAGGATCACGCCGGCAAGTCATACAAGCAATATATCCACGATTTGCGCCTGGAGTACGCACTGCAGCTGCTCATCGACAACCCGGAGTACACCATCGAGCACATCGCTCTGGAATGCGGCTACCAAAACCGCACCACCTTCTATCGCCGCTTTGTCGAGAAATATGGCCTGACCCCCACCCAGCTCCGCGACCGCCAAAACAGCTTATAACTTATAACTTATTCAAGTTTCGCATGTTGTGGCGGAGCCACAACATGCGAAACTTGAATTAATTTGTTGATAATAAAATTTTTAATTCGCGTAATTCGCGTAATTCGTTTAATTCGCGTTCCTGCCGACTGATTACGACTTGCGAAACTTGAATAACTTATAACTTATAACTTATAACTTCCATCCGGCAGGTTCTATAAGCCCTATAAGCCCTATAAGTCTTATATGACTTATAGGGCTTTTAAATGCTTAATTATGTATTACTTCGCGGCCTCGGGGTCGGGGGCGATGAGCTTGTAGCCCTTGCCGTGGATGTTGATGATCTCGATGGAGGGGTCTTCGCGAAGGTGCTTGCGCAGCTTGGTGATGTAGACGTCCATGGAGCGGGCGTTGAAGTAGTTGTCGTCGATCCAGATGGTCTTGAGGGCGAAGTTGCGCTCGAGTATCTCGTTGACGTGTGCGCAAAGCAGGCTGAGCAGCTCGCTCTCCTTGGTGGTGAGCTTGGAGGTCTTGTCGCCGATCATGAGCACCTGCTTCTGGGTGTCGAAGGTGAAGCGGCCTATCTTGTACATGGTCACCTCCTTGCCCTTCTTGCCGCGGACGCGGCGCAGGATGGCCTCGATGCGGAGCACAAGCTCCTCCATCGAGAAGGGCTTGGTGATGTAGTCGTCGGCGCCGATCTTGAAGCCCTCGAGGATGTCCTCCTTGAGGCTCTTGGCGGTGAGGAAGATGATGGGCACCTCGGAGTTGACGGTGCGTATCTCCTGGGCCAGCGCGAAGCCGTCGCGCTTGGGCATCATCACATCGAGCACGCACAGGTCGTACTTGCCCTTGAGGAAGGCCTTGTAGCCGCTCTCGCCGTCGGCGTAGAGGTCGGCGTTGTAGCCCTTGGCCTGAAGGTATTCGCGGAGGAGCATGCCGAGGTTCTCGTCGTCTTCGCACAGTAGTATTCTAACTTTCTCTTCCATAATGGTTTAGTCGGTTTTTATGGTTGGTAATGTTATTATGAATTTCGTTCCTTTGCCCAGTGTGCTCTCGACGTCGATTTCGCCACCTAACTCTCCCACCATCTTGTGGACGTAGGCGAGGCCGAGGCCGAAGCCCTTGACGTCGTGGCGGTTGCCGGTAGACACGCGGTAAAATTTCTCGAAGATGCGCTTGAGGTCCTCCTTGCGGATGCCGATGCCGTTGTCGCGCACGGTAATCTGCACTTCGCCGCGGGCGGGGAGGTCTTTGGTGGCAACTTCCAGTTCGAGGGGGACGTCCTCGCGGCGGTATTTGACGGCGTTGTCAAGCAGGTTGAATATCACGTTGGTGAAGTGCATCTCGTCGACGTTGACTATCGGGTCTTCGGCGTCGAGGTGAGCCTCTATGTGGCCGCCGTATTTCTCGACCTTGAGCTTGAACGTGGCGGTGATGTTTGCGATGGCCACGTTGACGTCCACGTCGGTGAGCTTGAGGGTTGCCTTCTGACGGTCGAACATCGATATCTGCAGCACCTTCTCGACCTGGAAGCGCAGGCGCTTGGTCTCGTCGTTGATGACGGTGGAGATGTGCTGGAGCATCGTCGGCGACTTGCGCACGGAGCTGTCGTTAAGCATCTGCGCCGCAAGCGATATGGTGGATATGGGGGTCTTGAACTCGTGGGTCATGTTGTTGATGAAGTCGTTCTTCATCTCCGTCAGCTTCTTCTGTCGGAACGCAACGATGATGGTGTAGAGGAACACCAGGAAGAGGATGAGAGTCAGCGAGAACGACGGGATCATGAACCGGATGGAGGTGTACAGGAAATCCTTCTTCGATGGGAAGTAGACACGCAGGTAGTTCATCTTGTTCTGCGGGTCGTTGGGGAAGAGGGTCTGCACGAACATGTTGTTGTCGCCGGCGTTGGCGGGGTTGTAGCCGGCTGACTTGTAGATGATGCGGCCGGCGCGGTTGACGACGGCGAACTCGAAGGGGATGGTGATGCCGTTGTTCTCAAGCTCGCCGGTGAGGTAGTCGGAGACAACGGCGGAGTCGGCGCGCTCCTGAATGGGCCGATTGCTGGCCTGGTTGAGGATGTTGAGTATCACCTCGTCGAGCATACCTTTCTGGTAGATGTACTGTCCGCGGAGCACCTCCTGCATGGCGCGGTAGCGGTCCTGCCGGTTCATCTGCGCGCCGCCGACAGGCGGGAGGTCGCCGATGTTACCCTTGAGCGTCAGGTCGCCCTTGACGCCCTCGGAGGTGGTGAAGGAGTATTTTATGCCCGACACGTTGGTCCCTGACTTGGAGGAGGATATGCGGGAGTTGAACGTCGACTCAAACTGCATCGCGTCTTGCTCGAGGAAGTGCTTGGTCTCGTCCTGCTCGAGCTGCGTGGTGACGGCATAGAGGCTGCGGCGGACGCCCTCGACGAACTGGTCGTTGCGCATCTGCACCATGTTGTGCATGTACATGATCTGCACGTACAGCAGCCCCGCGAATGTCAGGGCCATGATGATGGTGAGGAACCAGATTGTCGACTTTTTCATTTTAAACGGTGTGCTGCGCGACAGTTAAAAATTCACTTATATTATGTTAACAGACTTAGATAGTTTTTAGTTTTTATGGTTCGCTTTCTTTGAATACTGAAAACCGGATAACATCCGCGCCCTTTAACATTTGAGTGCAAAATTAACATAAAATTTTCACCCGTGCAAATTTTTTCGCCCTTTTTAGACGAAATCCCCCCTTTTAGGGACAAAACACAACAAGCCCTATAAGTCTTATAGGACTTATAGGGCTTATAGTGCTTATAGGGCTTATAACTTGCCCGGATGGCAGTTATAAACTATAAGTTATAAACTGTAAGTTAGTCAGGCTTTGCCGTTGCTGCCAAGCACGTTCTCGATCTTGTGCTTGTAGAGCTTCGTCATCTCGTCGCGGGCCGGCCCGAGGTACTTGCGCGGGTCAAACTCGCCGGGCTTCTCGTTGAACGTCTTGCGGATGGCGGCGGTCATGGCCAGGCGGCTGTCGGAGTCGATGTTGATCTTGCAGACAGCGCTCTTGGCGGCCTTGCGGAGCTGCTCCTCGGGGATGCCGATGGCGTCGGGGAGCTTGCCGCCGTTGGCGTTGATGATGTCGACGTACTCCTGGGGCACGCTTGAGGAGCCGTGGAGCACGATGGGGAAGCCCGGCAGTTTCTCCATGACGGCGTCGAGCACGTCGAAAGCCAGCGGCGGGGGCACGAGGCGGCCGTTCTCGTCGCGCGTGCACTGTGCGGGGGTGAACTTGTATGCGCCGTGGCTGGTGCCGATGCTGATGGCGAGGCTGTCGCAACCGGTGCGGGTGGCGAAGTCGATGACCTCCTCGGGGTCGGTGTAGGTATGGTGGTCAGAGCTTACCTCGTCCTCGACGCCGGCGAGCACGCCCAGCTCACCCTCGACGGTCACGTCGTACTGGTGGGCGTAGTCTACTACCTTCTTGGTCAAGGCCACGTTCTCCTCGTAGGGGAGGTGCGAGCCGTCGATCATGACGGAGGAGAAGCCGTTGTCGATGCAGTCCTTGCACAGCTCGAAAGTGTCGCCGTGGTCCAGGTGCAGCACTATCTGCGGGTTCTCCCAGCCCAGCTCCTTGGCGTATGCCACGGCGCCCTGGGCCATGTAGCGCAGCAGGGTGGCGTTGGCGTAGTTACGGGCGCCCTTCGACACCTGCAGGATCACTGGCGAACGGTCGTCGGACGCAGCCTTGATGATGGCCTGCAGCTGCTCCATGTTGTTGAAGTTGAACGCGGGGATGGCGTAGCCGCCCTTGATGGCCTTGGCAAACATCTCGCGGGTGTTGACCAAACCTAAGTCTTTGTAGCTTACCATAGTTTGCTTGTTGTTATGTTTAATTGGGTTGTTGTTTTCCGCCGCAAAGTTAGCAAAAAAAGCACAGATTAAAGCACAGATTTCACAGATTTCACAGATTTTTATTTTTTTAATCTGTGAAATCTGAGAAATCTGATTAATCTGTGCTTTAATCTGTAAATATTTGCTAAATTTGCACCCGCAAATACATGACCATGAGACGTACCACTTCGATTTCTGCCCTTATAATAATATGTGTCTACCTCTTTGCTGCCTGTCACGGCGGCGGTGACCGTGACCAAACTCCGGCTGTCGACACCACCGAGATGCTCACCGTCGACCGGCTGCTTGCCAATCCCGAGGAGTATGTGGGCAAACGTGTCACCGTCATCGGCGACGTCGACCATTTCGGCATCTACGAAGGGCGCCGCATGTTCATGCGCTGCGACGATAACGACTCTCTGCACCTGCGCTGCGACGCCACCGCCGCCATCGGCGGTAATTTCAACCAGGACATAGTCGGGCGCCGCATAATCATCAAGGGACTTCTTCAAGAGCGCCGCATCGACGAGGCCTACATCGACCGCCTCACCCAGAGCTTTATGGCCCATCACGAGCAGCTCGACCAAAAGCAGGCTGAGACACAGGCCTCGCTTCCTGACTACCTCGTCGAGACGGCCACCGACAAGACCGTCTATGGCGGCCTGACCAAGACCCGCAACCCCGACTCAATGTTCGCCCAGACCATCGAGGAATACCGTCGCCAGATAGCCGCCCGCCGCGCCCTCGACGGCAAAGACTATATCTCCGCCTACTACGTCGACGTCATCGAAACCCTCAACGCCCAATAACCAACAACCCATCCCCCTCGACAATAACCGATTTTGTTGAACTATATCTCGATTTTATATTTAGAAAAGGCGCACCAAAGGAGCGCGATGATGATAACTCCGGGCAAGCGGAGCGCAGCCCGGGGAATCGGAGAGGTCTCCTTATACCCCGGCACCCCAAAGGGGTGTGTTAATGATTGTTGAGCCAATCATCAGCGCACCCCTTTGGGGTGCATGTCTCAACGATTTTTCTTCACCCCCGGGCTGCGCTCCGCTTGCCCGGGGTTATCATCAAACTACCCCTTTGTGGGCAGCAATGCCTAATGAACCATATCGGTGAACGGTTACTCTTACACCTTGGGCATTGGCTCCTTGTTGGCCTTGACCTTGAGCGGCTGTAGGCGGCTTAGCTTATCCCAAAGACCGTAGACGTCGACCGTGCCGTCCGCCTTGACCGAAGCCTTCAAGCAATTTCTTACAGCTTTCTCAGCACCTGTTCCCTTTGCTGCCCACGCATATCTAGCCGCTAGCGCGGCGCGCATGTTTGTGCAATTCCCCTCATGGGCGAAATACGGGTTCGATGCAAATCCATCGATGTCGCCGCTACGCAGTGCCTTGACTAACTCTTTACTTGTTACAGATTTCAACATCTCTTGCCGCCAGGTGGTCTTCTCTCTATTTAGATAAGCATAGTCTGCCTCAGCATTGGTAACCGCATTTACAGACTTATGGTCATTATTGGCCTCAGTAACTACTGGGATGGTGTCGGTTGAGACAGCTTGCGTAACGGGTTCGATAGCAGGGTGTAGGGCTTCGGGGACAATGGTGTCGATTGTTGTCAGCGGCTGTATGGTTGTGGGCGTACGGGGAATTAGCACACTAACCAAGAATAACAATGTGACAACTGAGAGGGCAAAAAGTGCTACGCGTCTGCGATGCGGGGCGCGAGGGCACGGCGCCGCTCCGGCCTCGGCGTTGGAGTGGATTAGAGCGATGACGGTCTCGTTGGTAGGCTCTTCCGGCTCGGGTTCGGGTTCGGGCTTGGGCTTGGGGAGGGGGAGGGCAGCGAGGAAGGCGTCGACAGTGGGCGTGCGGTCGGCGGCGGTGACACGCATGGCCTCGCGGATGGCCGCGGCGGTCTGTTCGGAAACGTCGCCGGGCAGCGGGCCGAGGGGCTTGCCGGACATGATCTGCGCGGCCGAGGGGGGCGTGTTGCCGGTGAGCAGGGCGTGCAAGGTGGCGGCGAGGGAATAGACGTCGGAGGCCTGGCTGAGCAGCGACGGGTCGTTGGCCATCTGCTCTATCGAGGCGAAGCCGGGGGTGTAGCCCGTTATGGTGGAGAGGGTTGAGAGTGTCTTGCCCTCGCTGCTGCGGGCGTCGACCTGCTTGCTCACGCCGAAGTCGATGAGGACGGTGCGCCCCTCGGCGTCGAGCATGATGTTGTCGGGCTTGATGTCGAGGTGGAGCAGTCCGCGGGAGTGCACGTAGGAGAGTGTCTCGCCGACCTCGCGGACGTAGCGCAGGGCGTCGTCTTCGGCGAGCGCCTTGTGCTTCTTGAGCAGGTCTTTGAGGGAGCCGCCGGAGACGAAGTCCATCACGAAATAGGCGGTGCCGCGCTCCTCGAAGACGTCGTAGACGCGCACCACGCCCGGATGGCTGAGCGAGCGGACTTTGCGGGCCTCGCGGAGGAACTTCTTGCGGAGCTTGCAGACCACCTCCTCCTGGCTCTGGCTGAGGACGCTGACGTCGCCGGTGGACTCGTCTCGGCGGCACAGAGCCTCGATGTAAAACTCCTTGACGGCGACCTGCCGCCCCTGCATATTGTTGTCACGGCACAGGTAGGTGCACCCGAAGCCGCCGTGGCTCAGGAATCGCACCACCGTATATCTGCCGCGTTGCAGCAGTGTACCTTGTGAAAGAGGCATCTTGCAGGAGTGAGTTTTTCGGGTAAGTCAAAAATCACCTGCAAAGATAAACATTCTTTCACAATCACCCCCCCCATTTTGTTAAACCATGTTAAAGGAGGCCGTCTTAAAATCAGAGGAGGTCGCGGGTGATGTCGAGGGCGGCGGTGATGGTGTCGGGGGTGAGGGGCTTGTCGAGGAGTATTTGGCCGGGGGCGGAGAGGAGGGTGGTGGTGATGTTGGTAGGGGAGAGGTTCTTCTTGTCGTGGCGCATGAGGGCGATTATCTTCTCGTAATCATCGCAGGTGAAGGTGGGCGCTGGGTAATTTTCGCGGACGAAGGCGGCGACTGCATAGAGTGTGTCGGAGGAGAAACCGGCAAGCATTTTAGAAACAACCAGTTCGGCCACCAGCCCGTGTGCTACGGCGTGGCCGTGGGGGATGGGTCGACCGGCTTGGAGGGCCATCGACTCGAAGGCGTGGCCGAAGGTATGGCCCAGGTTGAGAGCCTTGCGAAGGCCTTTCTCCGTAGGGTCTTCAGCAACAATGCGCCGCTTGACTTCCACGCTCTCCTCCAATAATGCAAGCATCTGCTCGGGGTTGCACGTCACAGGGTCTGTGGCGAGCAGGCGTGCCGTTGCCTCAGGAGAGCTGAGCAGGCCGTGCTTGAGCATTTCGGCGTAGCCGCTGAGTATCTCGTCTGCCGGGAGCGTCTTAAGGAAATTAGGGCTAATTATCACTGCCTTGGCTTCACAAAAGGCTCCGACTTCGTTTTTGAGCGAACCGAGGTTGATGCCTGTCTTACCGCCTACGGCGGCGTCGACGGCGCCGAGGAGGGTGGTGGGGACGTTGATGAAGGGCACACCGCGCTTGAAGGTGGCGGCGGCAAACCCGCCCAAATCCGTTACCATGCCGCCGCCAATGTTGATTATCAGCGAGTGGCGAGTGGCTCCCAGAGTCGACAACTGTGACCACACGTCGGTCAGCGCCTCGACGGTCTTGTGGTCGTCGCAGGGGCGGCCTGCTATTACTTTGGCTTCCCCTAATGCGCTTTCGAGCAGTGGCAAACAAAGACTTTTCGCGGTGTCGTCGGTGATGACGAACACGCCCGCAGAGTGGGATTGCGCAACGAACTCGGCAAGAGCCTTGGCAGGATCAGTTGTGAATATAAGTTGCTGGCTCATAAGGTGGGATCGGTGGAGGTGGTGAGCAGTTGGAGCAAAAGCATAGGTAACTGACGTGCGAACTCGGGCATCGAAGGAAAGACGATTGTGGCGCCGGCGTCTATGAGCATCTGCTCTTTCAAGGGGCCTGTAACGACTCCTATGGTGAACACTCCGGCCTGAGCAGCCGACTCCACTCCCAAGGGTGCGTTGTCGATGGCGATGGCCTGCGAGGGCTTGACGCGGGCTTTCTGCATGGCGCGTATAAACGGCTCGGGATGGGGTTTGCCGTGCTCCACGTCGAAGGCGGTCACACGCATGTCGGAGTCGAAGGCACCCGGGAAGTCGGTGTCAAGGCGGCTTATAAGGGAACTCTGTCCCGAGCCTGTTACCAGCACGCGGCGTATGCCGGAGCGCATGAGCGTGTCGAGCATATCGCGTGCTCCCGGCATAGGCTCCGGAGGGGGCAATTCGCGGAAATAGCGGGTCTTGCGGGTATAGTATTCCTTAACCTCCTCATCAGTGGCCCCATGGCCGTAAGTGCGCTCGAAGAGCATGTTGATGACCTGCGAGCCGGTAGCGCCCTCTACCTCGAAGTATTCCTCCTCGCGGCTTGGGATGCCAAGCTCGGTGACCATGCGGTGCCAGGCGCGGGCGTGGTTGGGCATGGAGTCGTAGAGTGTGCCGTCCATGTCGATGAGCGCGGCCAATGGCTGCACCCGCGAAAAGTGATGAGAGGAGAGGAAATTACGTATAACCTGCTGATACATTATTTCTTCTTTTTCTTGCCTTTGGTGACGACGGTTGTCGAGTCGACGGCCGGCTCAGGCGGCTTAGGCAACAGCCCCTCGTTGATGAAGAAGAGGGAGTCGGCGCTGCTGATGGTGTCGGCAGCTTCGTCGAACGTCAGAGTGCTCGTCGAGTTTGACACCTTTTGGGCTTTCACGCGCCCGCGGCTGACGCCACGGCGGAAGACGTTCTGGATCTGGTTGACAAGGTTGATGCGCGTGGTGTCGACCAAGGCTATGCGCGTGGCCTGTGCGTCCTCCTTAAACTTGGCGCGGCCCAGGCGGATCTTCATCTTGTCGGCGTTGCCCTTGATGTTGATGCCGAAGCGGAAGGGTATGGGCGACTTGAGCACCGAGATGTGGTAGTTGAGGTTGAGCGCCAGGTCGTTGCTGCCCATGACGCCGAGCTTGTAGCGGTCGATCTGGAAGATGAAGGGGAAAATCTCGAGCTGCGAGTTCTCGACCACCATCTCCACCTCCATGTGGTCGACCATATTGTGGTCTTTGTGCTTGAACAGCAGCCACTTGCCTATCTTGCGGAATGTGTCGTCGTCGAGCAGCACGAGGCTGTCGCCGGTGATGCTGAGCACGGAGTAGAGCGAGGGGATGACGAGGTTCATCTGCGAGTCGACGTCGGTGGTGAGCACCATGTCGGCGTTTATGATTCCGCTGACGCTCTGCAGAAGTGGCATCAGCGTATCGACCGCGGGCACGAGCTGGATGAACTTGGCGATGTTGAAGTCGTTGACTTTCATGCCGAAGGCAAAGCTCAGGTCGTTCTTCGTCCTACCGTTGTAGAGTGCCGTCAGGATGATAGAGCCCATCTCCGTCGATGCCGACAGGTCGCTGAGGTTGAGTGCGCCGTCGTAGAGCATGGCAACTCCCTGGAAATCGTCGAAGACCAGGTCGGAGTAGATAATCTTTGCCGCTGTAAACCTGACGTTTGCCTCTATGTTGGTGGGGATGAGTATGGGCGCCATCGAGTCTGACGCGGCGGTATTGTCGATTACCGACTGCATAAGCTCGTCGTTGTCCGTGTCGCCGAGGCTGAAGCTCTCGCCGCTGTTGATGCGGTCGGCGAAAGCGGCGCCGCGGAAGGCGGCCTCCGCGATCTCGTTGACATCGATAGTGTCGCTGACCACATCAAGGTTTATCTCCAGCGTCTGCCGCCGCGAGGTCAGCGCCCCCGTCAGGTTGCTTATGCTGCCGTTGATTAGGAAGTCGCTGTGGCCCATGCGGTAGAGCGTGTTGCGCACGGTGATGCTGTCGGAGTTGATCGACAAATCGATGTCGCTCAGGCGGTTGCGCACCGGGAAGTAGGGTGTGAACAGGCGCGCGCGCTTGGCGGTGAGCCGTCCTTGGAAGTCGATCCACCGCAGCAGGTTCTTTGTCTCGGAGTCGAGGCCGTAGTCCATCCGCTCGGTACTCGTGGAGACTGCGGGGCGCGAGGGCGCCGCCCCGCTCCGGCGCGAGGCCTTGGCCAGGGCGTAGATGGAGTCGGGACGCAGGTTCGGGTAGAGACGTGCGATGGAGTCATAGCGGGCCTCCATCTTGGCCGACATTACAGGCTTCAGGCGCGGGTGGAACGAGGCCGAAACGGTCGACTCGTGGAAGTTGACGCGCGTGAGGGGGTCGATGAAACGAAGGTTGCCCGCGTCGAGGTCGAAGCGTATCAGCGGCACCTTGGCATAGTCCTCGTAGCGGGTCATGGAGGCGCGGGCGGTTATGTCGCGCAGGGCCACCTTCATTGAGTCTTCTACGGATGAGAAGCGCAGACGGTCCATCTTGAACACCGCGCCTATGGGAGTGATAGATGACCGAGACATGGTGTGCGAGTCGTTTTTCACGCCAAGCCCCAGGAGCATGTTGCGCGTGGTCAGGTTCATGCCCGGGAGGTCGGCATATAGGGAGTCGATGCGCAGCGAGGCTGTGAGCAGCGAGTCGCTGCGGTAGTCGTTGCGTATGAACGACTCGTTGGAACCCAGACGCATCTGTATGCGGTCGCTGTAGACGTCGACGCCCAGGCTTTGTTGGGTGACGCGCAGGCCGGTGAGCGTGGCCTCGCCGTCGAGCTTTATCCTGTGGAACTCGTTAATTGTCAGGTAACTCTGGCGCAAGGCAAAGTCTATGTCGCCGCGCAGCTCGCCCCGGATAGTTGCGGGTATCTGTGCAAGGAGTTTCTTGGGCAATTTTGCGAAGCTGACGCCTCCCTTGAATGTGCCGTTGACCCACGGGTCGCTCATCAAGTTGCCCGCTTCGCCCGTTATGCCGAAGCCTACGCCGTCGAGTATGGCCGTGAAGCGGTCGAGCTTGACGGTCGAGCGGTCCAGGTTGTCCCCGTCAAGATTGACTGAAGCCCGCGCGGCGAACTTGTGCAGGGTAAATTCCTCGTAAGTCACGTAGCAGTCAGGCACTTCAAACGTCATGTCAGCCGATGGCAACGAGTCTACGGCGGGGCGATAAGGCTTCGTGAACTCGCAGGCCCCCTTGAACGAGAGGTCGGTCTTGACACCCTTGAAATATGTGCGATACTCCATCGGCAGCGCATTGACCACGTCCATAAGCCGTGTCTGCGGGATCGACCCCTTGAAAGTCTCAAACACCAGGTCGTCATCCATGTTCAAGCGCGTGTCGAAGTTCATCTTCAGCGGTCCGGCGCCGAGGGTAAAATCGTCGAAACGCAGCGTGGACGGCTCCTCATAGTTCCACGTAATGTTGCCGTTGGCCACGATGGGCAGTGTCGTCAGCACGAGATAGGGCTGGATGGAGGCGTCCATGTCGCCCGTGACAGTGACAGAGTAGGCGGGATTGTCCTGCTCCGGCTGCAGAGCCATCTCGTTGAACATCAGACCGACATCGATAGAATCTGCCAAAGAGAAATAGCGCACGGGGGAGCCCCCGGTCACGGCAAACTTGCGTATCGAAATTTCAGGTATTTCAGTGGCAGTGGTGTCGACCTCCTCCGACGGCGGCACAATGTCATAGTTGGCAAACTGCTCGTTAAAGGCAACCAAGTTGATTTCCGGGCGGTGAATGTCGACGTCATAGATTGCAATCTTGCCCACCATCAGCTTGAGTATGTTGATGCCTCCGCTGAACTTCTCGACACTGAGCAGCGAGTCGGCGTAAACCGGCAATTCGGCGCGCTGTGCCGGTGTGAGCGCGTCAAGGCCGTGGCTGATAACGCGCAGGCGGTCAACATCGACGCGAAGCTCGGGGAAGGTGCTCCAGAATGTCAGCTCTGCGCGGTCAAGCTCTACATCTGCAATCAGATATTCGCTGCCATACTTGGCTACGAGCGGAGTAAGACGCTCGGGGGTGAGAATCCATACCACCACCGAGGCAAAAAGCACCACTATCACCACAAGCGTCAAGATAATGCCGAGTGACCACTTGGCTATCCGTCGTAAGACCGTGCTCTTTTTCTTAGGCTTGTCGGGCTTGGCGTCTTGAGTCACAGGTTTGGGTTCTTTATTCTCCGAAGTCATGGCTTGTGCGATTTAAGTGTCTGATAGTCACGGCAGCTGATATGGAAGCAGGGCTGTTTTTGCTCATATTTGATGAAGCACACGCCCTCCTCGCGGATGTCGTAGAGCACCTCGGCAAGCACACCTTTCAGCGCGTCGGCACTGATGCCGATTGAGGGATTGTCGCAGATGTATCGGGCGTAGCTGATGTCGAAAGTAGTTGCAAGCGTGTGTGTTGACGAATCAACAGCGTTCTTGTTGATCCGCTGCAGGCGCCGCACAAGTGCCGGAGTGCGAAGCACGCTGGTCACCTTGATGCGGTAGTCGGCGCCGGTACGCTCCTTGACAGCGGCATGGAAGCGGTAGCCTATCTCGTGGAGTAGTCTGGCGGCTCGCGGCACGAGGTAGGGTACGGAGTAGTTTAGTTCCTCGACATAGAAGTCGGCGCATGGAACCACTTTCTCCAAACCTCGAGAGCGGTCCCAGTGGCTGCGAGTGTCGGTCATCGGAGTGATGCCGACAATCTCAGCCTCCGCCCAATGCACATAGTTAGAGTCGTTAAACACCTCGGCATAGGTGCCCACGCGACGATATTCAATTGATGTGTTTCCGTCGGGCATGTCGAGCGTGGCGGGTATCCACGGCGTCACCGAGTCGTCGGTGAGCAGCCGGCGCACATCGGCCACGCGGTCGGGCCGCGGTGTGAAGTCCACCACAGTGGGATGCTTGGCGCTGCCGCGGCAGGAGGCGCCTAAGAGGGTAAGTATGAAGAGGGCCGCAAGAGCGTATAAGAGTTTGGTCATCAGTGTCGATAGGTGCGTAAATTCGAGCGTAAAGGTAAGAAGTTTTCAGCAAAAATCAAAATAACTTATAACTTTTAACTTATAACTTATAACTGCCATCCGGCTCTATTTGTCCGGATGGCAGTTATAAGTTATAAGTTATAAACTATTGTCCGCGGCCGTGGCAGTTCTTGAACTTCTTTCCTGATCCGCAGGGGCAGGGGTCGTTGCGACCTACCTTCGGACCGACCTTGATCGGCGAGGTGATGAGACGCCCGGCTTGCGAGGCGCCGGCGGCTGCCTGGCGCTGGGCGCTGGCGTTGGCGCCCACAGCGTCGTCCTTTTGCGCGCGATACTTCGAGTAGTCGTTGCGACGGTTCTCGGGCATGGCGCGCTGAAGGTCTACCTGGCGGCGCTGCTGCAGGCGCTCCTCCTCGCTCATCTGGCTCTGCGACTGCTGCGGGGCCTGCTGGATGTAGATGTGGCCGCGCATCAGCGTCGACAGGGCGCGCGTGTTGAGGTCGCCGAGCATACGCTCGAAGAGGTGGAACGACTCTACCTTATAGATTACCAGCGGGTCTTTCTGCTCGTATGATGCGTTTTGAACCGACTGGCGCAGCTGGTCGAGTTCGCGCAGGTGCTCTTTCCAAAGCTCGTCGATACTCAGAAGCAACACAGCTTTCTGCCACTCCTTGACGATGGCCTTGCACTGGCTCTCGTACGCCTTGTCGATGTCGACCACGATGCGGAAGTAACGGCGCCCGTCGGTAAAGGGCACGGCGATGCGGCCCTTGTAGCCGCGGTTTTCAACCCAGTCGTTGATGACGGGTGTCGCGTCCTCGATGATACGCTCCATGCGGCGGTTGAAGGCGGCGTCGGCCTCGCGGCTGATGCGCTCGACCATCTCCTCCTTGCCCATTCGCTTGAACTCATCCTCCGTGAACGGAGCCTCGATGGCCAGCGAACGATATAGCTCAAGGTTGAGGTCGCCGTAGTCGGCGGCGCTGTTGTAGCTCTCGACGATGTTCTCGATGATGCTCTCGCGCATGTCTACGATGTCTATGCCGATGCGCTCGCCGATGAGGGCGTGGTGGCGCCGTGCGTAGATGTATGTGCGCTGCTTGTTCATCACGTCGTCATACTCGAGAAGGCGCTTGCGGATGCCGAAGTTGTTTTCCTCAACGCGCTTCTGGGCGTTTTCGATGGCCTTGGTGACCATCTTGCTCTCGATCATCTCGCCCTCCTTGAGGCCGAGGGTGTCGAGTGTCTTCATCACACGGTCGGTGGCAAAAAGGCGCATGAGTTGATCCTCAAACGACACGTAGAATACCGAGGAGCCGGGATCGCCCTGACGGCCCGAACGACCGCGCAGCTGGCGGTCGACGCGGCGGCTCTCGTGGCGCTCCGTGCCGATGATGGCGAGGCCGCCGGCCTTCTTCACCTCGTCAGGGAGCTTGATGTCGGTACCACGGCCGGCCATGTTGGTGGCGATGGTAACAGTACCGGCCTTTCCGGCGAGTGCCACTATCTCAGCCTCGCGCTGGTGGAGCTTGGCATTGAGCACGTTGTGGGGGATGCCGCGCATCTTGAGCATGCGGCTGAGCAGCTCGGAAATCTCGACGGAGGTAGTGCCCACGAGCACGGGGCGCCCGAGGTCTACCAGGCGCACTATCTCCTCGATGACGGCGGCGTATTTTTCCTTCTTGGTCTTGAAGACGCGGTCGTTCATGTCCTCGCGTGCCACGGGGCGGTTGGTGGGTATGGTGACCACGTCAAGCTTATAGATATCCCAAAGCTCGCCCGCCTCAGTCTCTGCGGTACCGGTCATGCCCGCAAGCTTGTGGTACATGCGGAAGTAGTTCTGCAGGGTGATGGTGGCGAAGGTCTGGGTTGCGGCCTCAACCTTTACGCCCTCCTTGGCCTCGATGGCCTGGTGGAGTCCGTCGCTGTAGCGGCGACCCTCCATGATACGACCCGTCTGCTCGTCGACAATCTTGATCTTTCCGTCATCTATCACATACTCCACATCCTTGTCAAACAGGGTGTAAGCCTTGAGAAGTTGGGTGACGGTGTGCACACGCTCGGCCTTGACTGCATAGTTCTGCATCAGGTCGTCCTTGCGCGCCTGCTTCTGCTCGGGGTTGGTGATATGCTCCACCTCCGACAGCTGCGTGGTGATGTCAGGGAGCACGAAGAAGTCGGGGTCGGTGGTCTTGCCCGTCAGTTCGTCGATGCCCTTGTCGGTAAGCTCTACGGAGCGCATCTTCTCGTCGATGACGAAATACAGCGGCTCGATGGCCTTGGGCATCTCGGCGGAGTTGTTCTCGAGGTAGTGTGCCTCGGTCTGGAGCAGGAGGTTCTTTATGCCCTCCTGGCTGAGGAACTTTATGAGCGCGCCGTTCTTGGGCAGGCCCTTGTAGGCGCGGAACAGGGCGATGGCACCCTCTTTCTGCACCTCCTTGTCGTCGCTCTCGAGCTTCTTCTTGGCCTCGGTCAGCAGGTTGGTTACCAGGCGCTTCTGTGCATTGACCACTTTCTCGACGTTAGACTTGTACTCGTCAAACATCTGGTCGTCGCCCTTGGGCACGGGACCGCTGATGATGAGGGGAGTACGGGCGTCGTCGATGAGCACGGAGTCGACCTCGTCGACGATGGCGTAATAATGCTTGCGTTGCACCATGTCGTCGGGTGCCATGGCCATGTTGTCGCGCAGGTAGTCGAAGCCGAACTCGTTGTTGGTGCCGAAGGTAATGTCGCAGTTATATGCGGCGCGGCGCTCGGGGGAGTTAGGCTCGTGCTTGTCGATGCAGTCGACGGTGGAGCCGTGGAACATGTAGAGCGGGCCCATCCACTCGGAGTCGCGCTTCGACAGGTAGTCGTTGACGGTTACCACGTGCACGCCAAGCCCGGAGAGGGAGCGAAGGAACACGGGGAGGGTTGCCACAAGTGTCTTGCCCTCGCCGGTGGCCATCTCGGCTATCTTGCCCTGGTGGAGGACCACGCCGCCGATGAGCTGGACGCGGTAGTGCACCATGTCCCAGGTGATCTCGTTGCCGCCTGCCATCCAGTGGTTCTTGTATATGGCCTTGTCACCATCAATGGTGAGGAAGTCCTTGCCCTGGGCTGCCAGGTCGCGGTCGAGCTGCGTGGCGGTCACTTCAACGGTCTCGTTGTTAGCGAAACGGCGGGCGGTCTCGCGCATGACGGCGAAGACCACGGGCAGGTGCTCGTTGAGCTTGTGCTCAAGGATGTCGAGGATGTTCTTCTGGCGGTCGTCAACCTCGTCCCATAGCGGCTGGCGCTCCTCGAAGGGGAGGTCTTCGATGCGCTCGCGGATATCCTTGATGGCATCTTCGTCGGGTTTGACGGCCTCGCGGATGTCAGCGCGCACCTCATCGATGCGTCCGCGAAGCTCGTCGTTGCTGATGTCAGGGAGTGTGGCGTATACAGCCTCTATCTTGTCGACGATAGGCTCGATCTCGCGCATGTCGCGGGTCGACTTGTCGCCGAAGAGCTTCTTGAATATTGAGTTGAAAGACATTATTTAGTTTATAGTTGATAGTTTATAGTTGATAGTTTATAATTCTTGTTAACCGAGTGCAAAGTTACGAAATAGTTTTAAGTTTTTAGTTTATAGTTTATAATAAAATGCATCTCACTATAAAGTATAAACTATAAGTTATAAACTGACCGGCGTGGCCGCAGCGGCATTCGGGGCGCGTATTCGGATAGTGCGCGCAAGCGTGGGCGCTATGGCCGTAGCCTCTACGGGAGTATTGATTATGAGTGGTTTCAGCGTAGGCGTGTAAAGGATGTAGACGGGCGCTGTCGAGGCAGTTAGCCGTACGGCTTTGCCGTCGGTGTCGGGCATATCGCTCTCTGTCAGCGTCCACCCCGGGAGTATCTCCACAGCCACGTCGCCTGCGGTCTTGGCATCGACGTATAGGCGCCGCTCGTCGTCAAGCATGTCGTCTATGGGCGTGGCCTCTGTCACGCCGCTCATGCGGAGCAGGAACTCTGCCGCCTCGCGACGCAACGTGCTCTCGCTTACGCCCTTGTCTTTGGCAAGCTCTGTGTTGAGGTAAAACCACGGGTAGGCAAACCCCGTCACCCACTCCCCGTTGCCGTGCAGAGCCATGAGGTACATGTTGAGCAGCCCCTTGGCTCGGCGCGGAGAGAACTGTCCTGTGGGTATGCGGTGCTTGGCGTCGACGGGGCGGCCGAACTCCTCGGAAGGGATTCCGGCAATGTAAATCAGCGTGTTGCTCAGACCCACTGTGCGATCTATCTCCGTGAGCAGCCTCTCTATCTGCGCGTCAAGTGCGCGATAGGCCGCCTCCTGCTCGGCCAGGATGGTCGACGTCGAGGTACCCCAGGGGTATTCGGCGACGGTGTAGCTGACAGTGAGCATGTCGACCACACCGACGCGCGGTTGACGGTTAATATAGGCAACGTAGTCACATGCGAGGTCTGTAACTTCTTGGTTGACACGCGCCGATACCTTAAGCTTGGCATACCGGTCCTGGTCCTTGCGGGGGAAAGCGTAGCGGAAATATGTGGCGCCAGTTCCACCGGTCCAACTGATAGTGTCAAGGCGAGCCGACAGCGGTCGCTTGTAGTTGCGGTCAGTCACTGCCGCAGGAATATCTTTATAAAATGTGGTAGTGCTCCACCGGCCGTCCTTGTCGTTGAGCCAGACGCCCGATCCCCCGGCATGGCCCGCGCCGACTATGGCGCGCGTGGGTGTCGGGGCGATGGCATAGATATGGCTGCGGCCGTCAGAGGCTACCGCAGCCTCGTCGGCAAGCGTGCTGACGGTCAGCGCAATAGGAGAGTAGGTCTCATCTGTGAAATTGCCAATAAACGAGGGATCAGTCACCACGGGCTGCAGTCGGCGTGTCTCGCGGTTGTATACATAGCCCGACGCTATGCCGTTGACATTGGGCGTGGCGCCCGTCAACAGCATTGCCGCTGCCACGTCGCCGCGGGACAGCGCATAGTCGACTGCCGTGATGCTCACGCCATCGGCGAGGAATCGGCCAAAGCCTTTCTTTGCAGCTGTCGAGGCGTAGGTGGTGACGGCGCTGTGGTCGAGTCCGTCGACAAGTATGCCAACCACCAGGCGCGGCACAGGGCGCGAGGGCGTAGTCCCGCTTCCGTAGGCCGACTCGATGCCAAGCGACGTGGCTATCGAGACAGCGGCAATGTATATCAGGCCTTTGCGCGTTTTCTTCTCCAAAGCAGCAAGTAGTTGGCCGAGCGCAGCGCCGAGCAGAGCATAAGCGGGATGAATGCCATGTTGCATCCTTGCACTTCGGCAATGAATATTATTGTCAAGGCCCCAAGGGCCAGCAAGTTAAGCAAATGATAGAGGGCGAGCCAACCGCATGGCTGACGGCCGATCCACACACCTATAACAACCGCGAATGCCACGGGGTTCAGCCATAGGACAACCCAGTTGGGCGATGTCGCGTAATGCGTTGACACAAAGATGAGGAACGTAATCAGACAACCCGCGAGCCCTTGCAGACTGAACAGTGCGCAATCAACCCAGCGCGTCAATTTGCCACGCTGCTGGTCGCGGTACACGCTGCAGAGTATCAGCAGCAACAGCACAATCGCGCACGTCATAGGTGTAGGCATATTAGGGTAGGGATTCATTACTGTGACCATGGGGTCTATTGGCTGCGTGAGTGTCTGCTTTACAAACGGTATCTGCAACCCCGCCGAGTCCGCTATCGTGCTCATCGCCAGCAACGTCTGCATTTCAATAGGGGAGAACCCCCGCTCGCGCACAGTGATGGGATAGTCGATACCGGAGCCGAGAGCCAAGTCTATGCCAAACTGATACCAAGGATAATCCTTGTGATACCGCTTCATCTCCGAGCGAAAGGTAGCGTCAGCAGTGTTTACTTCCGGCAGACCGACCGGCTCTCCCAAAGCTCGCTCTATATAGTCAAAAGGGCGTGTCGCACAGTTGTCGAGCACGTAGTTGTACCGATATGAGCGGCATTGCGGGGTGAGTGTGCTGTCAACCAAAGCAATAAGCCGTGCTACCTGCACAGAGTCCATCTCTAAAACCTGCTCGGTGAGCGAGCGGCCCTGCCGCCGATACCACTCTGCAAAGGGTGGATAAGGACTCGCTTCGCATAGATAGTCTGTCTCGCCCAACGCGAACCGCCACACAAAGGCGTCCGTCGCGAAGTCAAATACCCCCCAGTTAATCACCATATCGACGCTGTCGTTCTTAATTCTAAGGGCTGCGTGTCCTTCAAGTTGATATACATCGACTCCCGGCGAGGCCGTTAGCCAACTCACCGTAGTCTCTGCCGAGACTGCGATGATTGTCGCGCATAATATATATAATGTGGTGACGAGCCTGCGCATATCGCGTGCAAAGGTACGAAATAGTTTTCAGTTTTTAGTTTTTAGTTTTTAGTTTTTTGCTAACTTTGACCCCCAAAGAACGTTATAAACTATCAACTATAAACTATAAGTGATACGGAATATCCTCTTCGACATGGGTGGCGTAATCTTCCGCCAGGACACCGCCGAGGCTGCCCGACGATTCAAGGCCCTCGGCATCGACCCCGCCGACTATGTGGGTGAATACGGCCAGCGTGGCCTCTTTTTGGACCTCGAGTCGGGGCGCATCGACTGCAAAACCTTCTGCCGACTCCTTGCCCAAGCCGCCGGACGTGAGCAAGCAAGCCATGAGGTGGCTCTGGACTGCTGGCTCGGCTTTGTCATCGATGTACCCACCGACCGCCTGCACGCATTGCTGCGCCTGCACGAGAAGGGTTACCGCCTCGGCCTGCTGAGCAACACCAACCCTTTCATTATGGAGTATATGGACAGCCCCCGCTTCGGCGCAGACGGCCGGCCCATCTCCGACTACTTCGACTCCCTCCACCTCAGCTACCGCATGGGCATCTGCAAGCCATCGCCTGAAATCTTCCGCCGTGCCCTCTACGCCGACGGCTTCTCGGCCGACGAGACCCTCTTCATCGACGACAGCGAAGCCAACACCGCCGCTGCCGCCACCCTCGGCATCCACACTCTCCACATCCCTCAAAACACACCCTGGATACAACCCCTGGCCTCCCTCCTGAGTTTAGATTTCGTCTAACAGCGAGTTTGAGTGCTTGTCATACAACGTCTTATCGATATAGGTCAGATACAGATAACCTTGTTTCGTAAGCTGGAGTCGGCATATAGTTTTCCCGTCGCAGTAAATATATGAATTTTCCTCCTTCGACTCCTCCGGCTGGAAATACGCTGAATATTTGTCTAACAACGAACTGACAAGCGCATCCAGATATTCCTTGTCCGGTCGCTTTAGGGGCGTAGTGGGATAGTAATATTCTACAAAACGTCCGTTTGGTGTCATCACACAACGCCGGTCATTTTCCGACAGTGCCATCTCTATCATATACAGCGTCTTGTCTTGAAACGAGAACGTCACCTTCCAATTCTCGCCGGCAAAGTTCAACAACTTGAAAGGTTTTATGAAAATGTCACCTTTGAGCGGATCATCGTTATATTCATTCTCGATCGTGTGCTTGCCGCTCACAAACAGATCCTTCTCCCATTTGTTGGTATATTCTCCCTTAAGCTTTTTGCAAAATTTGTTGACATGCTTATAATTGGATTCCCCTAACGTGAAATCCCAAAACCGCGTCTGAATTTGGGCGAACGCTCCTATTGTAATCAGGAAGGTGAATAATGTACATATAAATTTTTTCATGCCTTAAGGTGTTTAACGGTTTAATTTACAAATGTGTAGTCTTCGCAAACAAAAGCGGCGCTGTGGCCGCTGGGTGATCCGAGGGGGGCTCGAACCCCCGACCATCTGCTTAGAAGGCAGATGCTCTATCCAACTGAGCTATCGGACCTGCTAAATGCATAATGCACAGTGCATAATGCATAATTTTTATTCCCAATTACCAAATCCCAATTCTCAATTTCGAGCGCAAATTTACGAATTTTTTTTGAAGGTGGTAGCGAGTCAGGATAGATTTTTGAGAACCTGGCTGATGCGGCGGAGGGTGTCGAGGCGGGTGGGAACGAGGGGAAGGCGGAGCTCGTTTTCGATGAAGCCCATGGCGTTGAGCAGGCATTTGACACCGGCGGGGTTGCCATCGACGAAAAGCAGGTTGTAGAGCTCAGTAAAGCGATGGTGTATGGCAAGAGCGTTTGAGTAGTCGCCGGCGAGAGCAAGGCGCACCATCTTTGAGAACTCTCGGGGGAAAGCGTTGCCGATGACGCTTATGACGCCGACGGCGCCAAGGGTGAGTAGGGGATAGGTCATTGCGTCGTCGCCGGAGATGACGTGGAAGTCGACGGGCTTGCGCTTGATTATCTCGTCCATCTGAGCGATGTTGCCGGAGGCTTCCTTGATGCCCACAATCTTGCCGGGGAACTCGCGGGCGAGGCGGAGGGTGGTGTCAGCGGCCATGTTGACGCCGGTGCGTCCGGGTACATTATAGAGCACGATGGGCACTGGACATGCCTCTGCGATGGCGGCATAGTGCTGGTAGATGCCTTCCTGTGAGGGCTTGTTGTAGAAGGGGACTACGGACAGTATAGCGCTGAAGGGGCGAAGGTTGATGGATTTGATTTCGTCGATGACGGCTTGGGTAGAGTTGCCGCCGCAGCCGAGGATGAGGGGGACGCGACCGGCCACGCGCTCGGCCACGAAGTTGCGGACGCGTGAGCGTTCGTCAGAGGTGAGGGTCGGGGTCTCTGCTGTAGTGCCGAGGACTACAAGGAAGTCTACACCGCCACCTATCTGATGCTCGATGAGGCGCGCAAGTGCGTCAAAGTCTATGGTCTTGTCGTGGCAGAAAGGCGTAATCAGGGCGACGCCCATGCCGTTGAGGTTGATGCGTGGCATAAAGTGAGGGGTATATTCGCAGGTACAAAGTTAGTGATAATTGGTGAATGCCCAAAATTTGCATACACGAATTTTACAAATTTAACGTATTATTCGGTGGGAATTTTGTCAGAGGGGAACAATGACGGCTCGGGGTTGTTATAATGTAAAAGGGAATAAAATTGATGTGTTATGAAAGACTTTAATCAACAGATACAAGATGTAAAGCCTACGTTGGTAGACTTCTACGCCGCTTGGTGCGGTCCCTGCAAGATGCAGAGCCCGATCATCGACGAGGTAAAGAAGACCCTCGGCGAGGAGGCAAACGTGATGAAGGTTGACGTCGACAAAGATGCCGAGCTAGCGGCGCGCTACAACGTCCGGTCGATACCGACGTTGATAGTGTTCAAGCGCGGCGAGGCCGTTTGGCGCGGCTACGGCGTGCACACGGCCGAGGCGCTTGTGGAGCGTGTCCGTGAGTATGTCGGCGAGCGCCAGCCCCACACCGTATAACAGCTAACTACAAACTACAAACTACAAACTACGAGCTACGAACCATCTTTCGGGAAAGTTCGTAGCTCGTAGTTCGTAGCTCGTAGTTAAAAGTCGGGGGCCGTGATGGGTAGTCCGAGGGAGATGCCGGCGTTCCAGTGGCGGCCGGAGGTGGTGCGGTAGGTGCCGTATGCCTGCAAAGTGCCGAAAGGCAAATGCAATGCTATAGAGAACTGTCCGAGAAACTCGACAGAGGGAAAGGCTGACGAGTAGCAGGCCGTTCCCTCGGATGTCTCGTCAATAGTCTTTATGGGCATGTAGAGGTATCCGTCAAGGCGCAGTTGCAATGTGCTCACCGGCGTCCATACCGGGTGAATCGAGGGTGCGATCCAGGCGTTTGAGCGCATGTCGTGGTCAAAAAGGTATCGCGAAGAGGGGAGAGGGGCAAACGGCTTTGCCACTGCTATGGCTGCGCGGTAGTCGGCCAGGAGAGGAAGAGAAGAATAATGCCCGTCGAGGCCGATGCCCACGGAAAATTTGCGTGCCAAGGTGAAGTAATGGCTCAGAGCGGCGTCGACCGTGAAGTATGAGGTGTGGTGTGATATCGGCGCCGATGTGAGCCGCCGGTTGCCGAAGGAATATGCAGCGGTCAGCTTCACTGATGAGCCTGCACGTGGTATAAGCGGATCGGAGAGCGTGGAGAGGGAGTAAGTGAGTGCTGCTTTGCCAAGGTTCTGTATATAATGTGCCTTCAGGTCGGCGTCGTCAGCGCCTATGGCGTGGAAGCCGTTGGAGAGATGGCCCCAGCCAATGCAGGCAACGATGGTGCCATGCTCACCCGCAGCCATCTCGTAGGCCCCCTTGGCGTAGAGCTGCGTGTAATGCAAGAAGGCCGGTTCTGAGAAGTCGTAGAACGCATGTGCTGTCTCAAACTCGTTGGTGCGCATGACGGCAGCGGTTAGGACGGCCCTCGATGGGACGGGCGTGGGTAAGTTCATGGCGGATCGGGCCAGGAATGCCTGATAACATTGTCCTGCCCAACCCTCGACTGTGACGCCGGGACGAAGAAGGGCAAACGGGTCGTAGCTCGCCGAGATGTAGAGCATGCTCGATGCGGCGGAGGTCAGGTAGCCGCCGAAGGCGAGGCGGAAGTCCTTGTCGACATCGGCGTCAAGCAATAGGGTAGAGGCTTCGGTTGAGTCGTTGAGCAATATATGCGGCACAAGGTTACGGAGGCGCCCTGTAGAGGCCACACGATAAAATCCGCGCTGCACGGCGTCCATGTCAAACCACTGCCTCATTGAGCCAAACAGATACCTTATATAATCGGCCTTTGGTTGAGACGTGCCCCGGATCTCGATGTCGGAGAAGGTTACCTTGGGAGTGTTTGCCGCGAACTGCCGCCGGGCCTCCTCAACTTGCTCCTTGGGTCTCCGCCAGGGAATGACGGCCTTGATTGAGTCCATGTCTTCGATGGCACGCTTATACCCGATAGCGTAAATCGAATCTGCGGCGCCCCAGTCAAGCAGCCCGAAACGGGTGAGGTTGAAGCGCACATTAACGCCTATCGAGTCAGGGAATGGATAGGGCGCATCGTTTACTATCATATCCTCCATCTGCGTTATCAACCCGTTGAGACCCGGACGAGTGTTTGGTGCCGACACATTGACACCGATCAACCGCTGAGGCGAGAAGTCTTGCATCATCACATCCACGGGATACACGTCATACAGGCCGCCGTCATAAAGCAAAGCCCCGTTCACCTTGATAGGCTGGAATACGAACGGGAAACTCATAGAGGCCCGCACGGCCTCGGAGAGCTGCCCGTGACTGAACACCACCGAGCGGTGGTTGAATATATCTGAGGCAACAGTGCGCAGAGGCACCATCAACCGGTTAAAGTCGCCGCGACACTGAAGAGTAAAGGGGGCGTAGAGCTTCAGAAACGCGAAACTCATCGGCAATGGGTTGATAAGGCGCGTGGGTAGAGCCGTTTCGATGGCGTCAGAGTCGGCGGGATTGATGTTGAGTCCGACCCACTGCGCCGTAGGCCTGGGAGAGACGAAGCTGAATGTGTACTCCCCCGGCATCTGCCCCGATGACCAGCGGGCGAAGCTGCTGCTGTGTATCAGTTGCATCATCTGTGCCGGCGACAGTCCGCAGGCGTAAAGCGAACTCACAATCGAGCCCATTGATGTGCCAACGACACAGTCGATAGGTATATCATTGTCTTCGAGGGCCTGTATAAACCCTATTTCGGCAATTCCCTTGGCCCCTCCGCCGGAGAGCACCAGGCCCACACGCGGGTCTTCGGCATGCAGCAAGAGCGGCAGCAGGGCGAGCAGAGCAATCAAACGTTTCATAAATAACACAGTTGGATACGTTTATACATAAATAACAAAGGCACGCGTTAATATGTTTTCTGTTTCAGCTGTTGGCATTTTACTAAAAACTAAAAACTGAAAACTAAAAACTATTTCGTAACTTTGCCGCCATGGAAAAAGAGACTACCAACGACTTGCAGCGATATATGAACGTGGGCTTCGGCCAGCGCCTGACGGCCTTCGCGGCTTGCTGGGTACTTATGCTCATTGTGGCCGGAGTGCTTGCCAACCTTGTCACCGGTCCGGAGATTACAGCCCCGCGCCTGCGCATAGCAGCCGTGATACAAGACGTGCTGCTGTTCATCGTGCCACCTGTGGTCTCGGCGGTGATAGTGTGCCGCCTGCCGGCGCGGTTCATGCTCATAGAGCGGGGCTCGGCAGGTGTGGGAGCATACCTCGGCGTTGTCCTGGTCATGTTCGCATCCATACCGATGATGAACTGCCTTGTTGCATGGAACGAGTCGCTACATTTGCCGGAGAGCATGGCTTCGGTGGAGGCATGGATGCGTCAGTCAGAGGATACAGCCCGCGCCGCCGTCGAGCTGATGCTCGGCTCGTCGACAGTGGGCAGTTTGATAATCAACCTGCTGATTGTGGCAGTATTGGCCGGGTTCAGCGAGGAGATGTTCTTCAGGGGAGGCCTTCAGCAAATACTGATTACCCGTCCCATGAACGCGCACGCCGCCATCTGGATTACTGCACTGGTGTTCAGTGCCATGCACGTGCAGTTCTATGGTTTCATCCCCCGCTTGCTACTTGGTGCCTGGTTCGGCTATCTTGCTTGGTGGAGCCGCTCGATATGGCTCCCAATTGCGGCACATATTATTAACAACAGTGTAGTGGTGGTGGCCTCGTGGCTCGGCACTGACAGGGTTAACGAGATAGGCTCGGCAGGTCAGCCCGTGCTCGTGTGCACATCGCTGGTGCTCACCATGTTCATGGTATGGGCCGTTTGGCGCCTCCTCAAAAAAGGGGCGTGAAGATATACTATCGGGGCGCCTTTGCGCGTTATCATTGTTAGTGACTAAAAGAAAACTGACATACATTAGCCTGATGCTGATGATGAGCGCAGCGCCTGTGCTCCGCTGCGAGGACTCTTCGCCGGCTTACCAGTTCCTCAATATCACCTCGTCGACGCACATCTACGGCCTCGGCGGCGTTAACATCTCAACCATTGAGGACGACATCAACATCATCGACCAAAACCCTGCGTTGCTCGGCCCTGAGATAGACATGCAGCTGGGACTCAACTACATGCGCTACATCTCGAGCAGCAACTTTGCCGGGGTGCGTTTCGGCATGGCCATCAACGACCGCAGTGCCTGGGCCTTGGGCGTGCAATACTTCGACTACGGCAGTATCGACGGCTACGACGAGTTCGGACAGCCCACCGGCGCTTTCTCACCCAAGGATGTAGCCATATCAGGCACCTACTCACACGACATCACCGACCGCTGGCGCGGCGGCATCGCCCTCAAGTTTGTCTCCAGCTCATACGAGAGCTACTCGGCACTGGCCCTCGCCACCGACCTCGGCATCAACTACTACAATCCCGACAACGACCAATCGCTCAGCCTCGTCGTGAGCAACCTCGGCGGCCAGATCAAACGCTTCGACACCTCCTACGACCGCCTCCCCATCGACGTGCGCATAGGATGGACCGGCAGTTTCGGCACCCTGCCGATACGCTGGTCTGTGACAGCGTGGAACCTGACCAAGTGGCACCTCCCTTTCTATGACACCGGCGACGGCACCTCCGAGGGTGAATGGAAAGACAAGTTCGGCACCAACCTGCTGCGCCACCTGGTGTTTGGCGCCGACTTCATCCCATCTGACAATTTCAACATATCCATCGGATACAACTACAAGACGCGCACTGACATGTCTACCTATCACCGCAACATGCTGTCAGGGTGGTCTGTCGGGGCTGGATTGAAGCTCAACGCTTTCGGCATCGGCATCGCTTACTCGCAACCTCACGCCGGCGGGTCGACGCTTATGCTCAACATCTCCACCAATCTTTACGAACTACGTCATCGATAGGCCATTATAATCCAGCCATGAAAAAAATCACCATAGCCATCGACGGCTACTCATCCTCCGGCAAGAGCACCATGGCGCGCCGCCTAGCGCAGACCATCGGTTACCGCTACGTCGACTCGGGAGCCATGTACCGAGCCGTCACCCTCCATGGCCTGCGCAACGGATGGGTGGATACGTCGACAGGCACCGTAACCGATACAGCTTCACTAATAGCCTCGCTGAAAGATATTACGGTAGACTTTGCGCCTACGCCTGAAGGGCAGCACACACTGCTCTGCGGAGAGGATGTGGAGCGCGAGATCCGCTCGATGGAGGTTTCGGGCTGTGTCTCGCAAGTTGCCGTAATCCCCGAGGTACGCGAGGCATTGGTAGAATGGCAACAAGCACTTGGCACAGACGGCGGGATAGTGATGGACGGCCGCGACATCGGCACGACCGTCTTTCCCAATGCCGAGTTGAAAGTATTTGTCGACGCCGCCCCCGAGACCCGTGCGCAGCGTCGTTACGAGGAGCTTCTCGGCAAAGGCGAGCAGGCCACTTACGAGGCTGTGCTTGAGAACGTCCGCGAGCGCGACCGGATAGACACCACACGTGCCGTAAGCCCCCTTCGAAAAGCCAACGACGCCCGCGTGCTCGACAACAGCCGCATGACCCTCGACGAGCAAAACGAGGCCCTTTTGAAGATGTATCATCAGACCGTCGGCCGATGCAGGTAGAGATTGACTCCAACTCGGGTTTCTGCCACGGTGTGGTCACGGCCATCCGCAAGGCCGAGGAACAGCTGGCGCTGGGACGTCCGCTCTATTGCCTGGGCGACATCGTGCATAACAATCTCGAGGTCGAGCGGCTCTGTTCACAAGGCCTTGTCACCATAACCCATGCCGACCTTGAGCAGATCCATGGCGCGCGCGTGCTGCTGCGCGCCCATGGCGAGCCGCCGTCCACCTACGCCACCGCCCTGCGCCGCGACATCGAGATAGTCGACGCCACATGCCCTGTTGTGCTCGCCCTCCAACGACGCATACGCCGTGCCTACATCACCTGCTCAAAAGACACCCAGATAGTGATTTACGGCAAAAAGGGCCATGCAGAGGTCAACGGCTTGGTAGGGCAGACCGACGGCACTGCAATTGTGATCGAACGCCTGGAAGAACTCGACGCTCTTGATTTCACACGGCCAATAGACCTTTACGCGCAGACCACCAAGTCGATAGAGGGCCTGCGCGGAGTGGTGCGAGAAATAGGGCAGAGGATGGCCTATGGAGTGCCGTTCACCCACCACGACACCATCTGCCGCCAGGTGAGCGGGCGCCGCGAGGGACTGCGCAAGTTTGCCGCGGAGCACGACGTGGTGCTCTTTGTCAGCGGCGCCAAGAGTAGCAACGGTCGTGTGCTTTATGCCGAATGTCTGCAGGTCAATCCGCGCACCCACACGGTAATCTCCCCCGGCGACGTGCGCCCCGAGTGGTTTGTCGACGCCGAGACCGTTGGCATCTGCGGAGCCACTTCTACGCCGCGATGGCTTATGGAGCGAGTGCTCGACACAGTAACTAAATTTGGCCAAGTTACAGAAAAGAGTTAACTTTGTGGCCTAATCGACGTAATCAAACTACCATGACCAAGGACTCACATAAGCCCTCACGCTGGCAGACCGTAATCAAAGTCTGCCTCAACCTCCTCATAATGGCCGCAATAGTGCTCATCTTAGGATGGCTGGCCATGCTGTGGATGGACCACTTCACCCTCCACGGACAGACCCGCACCATCCCCGACCTGCGCGGCCTCGACTATAACGCCGCTGCAGCGCGCCTTGAGGAGGACGACCTAATCATCGAGCTCAGCGACTCCGTCTACGAGTCGAAGGCACGCCCCGGTGCCATCATCGACCAGAACCCCAAGGGAGGCAACGTCGTCAAGCCCGGCCGAGTGGTCTACGTCACCATCAACGCCTTCTCCCCCAAGATGGTAACTGTGCCACAACTTACCGACATATCTGTGCGCCAGGCCCGCTCGGTGCTCGAAGGTCTTGGCATAAAGAATGTTACTGAGGTCTCGGTAGTTTCTGAATACGCCGGCCTGGTGCTCGGCGCCAGCTGCGACGGCCACCGCCTGCTCCCCGGAGCACGTCTTCCCGTTACCGCCCGCGTGACCCTCCAGGTCGGCGACGGCATGCCCGACCTGCCCGACACCATCATGGTCGACAGCATCCACACCGGCGCTGCCGAGGCCGTTGAAAAAGTTAACATCGAGTGACCGCCGTGGACACAGACGAGACAGTGGTCCCGCAGGAGCGGTATGAGCATTACCGCTTCCTTGCCGACACCGGCCAGCAACTGCTGCGCGTCGACAAGTTCCTGACCGAGCGCCTCCCCGGCGTCTCGCGCAACCGCGTGCAACAGGCCGCCGAGGCCGAGTGCATACTCGTCGGCGGACGCCCTGTCAAGTCTAACTACCGCGTCAAGCCCGGCGACCTGGTGCAGGTGGTCATGGACCGCCCGCGCTACGAGATGGAGATCGAGCCGGAAGACATCCCCCTCGACATTGTCTATGAAGACCACGACGTGATGGTGGTCAACAAGCCCGCCGGTCTCGTCGTCCATCCCGGCCACGGCAACTGGTCCGGCACGCTGGTCAACGCCCTCGCCTGGCATCTGCGTGACAACCCCGACTACGACGTCAACGACCCCCGCCTCGGCCTCGTCCACCGCATAGACAAAGACACCTCCGGCCTCCTCGCCGTCGCCAAGACACCCGACGCCAAAACGCGCCTCGGCAAACAGTTCTTCAACAAAACAACGCGCCGTGAATACCTTGCCCTCGTCTGGGGCGTCCCCTCGCCCGCAAAAGGGACTGTTGAAACGCTCATGGGCCGCGACCGGCGCGACCGCCTGCGCATGGCTGTCCTCCCCGACGACGACCCAACCGGCAAGCGCGCCGTCACCCATTACGAAGTGCTCGAAAACTTCGGTCACGTCTCTCTCGTGCGCTGCGTGCTCGAGACAGGGCGCACCCACCAGATACGCGTCCACCTCAGCCTCCTGGGGCATCCTCTGTTCTGCGACGCCCGCTACGGCGGCGACGTGGTGCTCCGCGGCGAGCGCACGGCGTCATATAAACAATTTATAGCCAACTGCATGAAGCTGTGCCCGCGCCAGGCCCTGCACGCGCGCACCCTGGGTTTCACCCACCCGCGCACAGGCGAAGAAATGTATTTCGAGGCGCCCGTGCCTCCGGACATGCAGCAGATCATCGACAAGTGGCGCACCTACTCCGCTAATAAAGTTTAACACAATTATAATAAAGCCTCCCGGCGAGGCGTTATATTATAAATACCCCCAATCAGTGCACTCATAAAACACTCTCCTCGGTCCGAAACGTAACATTACCCATTGGGAAAATGAAGAACATCCTACTCTGCACCCTGCTTGCCATGGCCGCCATGATCGTGACGGCCTCATGCTCAACGGAGCGCTCACCCCTGACTTATTTCCAGAACATCGACAGCATTCCCCAGGGCATCCCCACCGGCGACTACAACGTGAAGATCGAGCCTTCCGACGAGCTCTTCATCACCGTCACCTCCGCCCAGCCAGAGGCCACCGTTAACTATAACCTCCCCCTCGTCAACCCCGGCAACACCACCGTCATCGGCCAGTCGACCCAGAGCCAGCAGCAGACCTACGTGGTAGACAACAAGGGCGACATCATCATGCCCGTCCTCGGCACCATCCACGTCGAAGGGATGACCATCGAGCAACTGCAGGCTTACCTACGCGGCCGCATCTCGGCCGATGTCGAGGATCCGATAGTCAAGGTCGAGCTGCTCAACTTCAGGGTCATTGTCGCCGGCGAAGTCAAAGAGCCGGGCACCTACGAGGTGAAGACACGCCGCTTCAGCGTGCTCGACGCCCTGGCGGCAGCAGGCGACCTGACGGAGTATGCCGAACGAAACAACGTGTTGGTTATCCGCGAAGTAGGCGGCAAGCGCACTTACGAGCGCCTCAACCTCAACGACGCCGCCTCCCTCAGTTCACCTTACTTCTACCTCAAGCAGAACGACTACGTGTACGTCGAACCCAACAAGATTCGCAAGGACAACTCGAAATACAACCAGAACAACGCCTTCAAGCTCTCTGTCACCTCAACCATTGTCAGCGGCTGCTCTGTAATCGCATCGCTGATTATAGCCCTCTGCGTCAAGTAACCACCCCCTGAAAAGCATGGAAAAAGATTCTACCTCCCACCAGATTCGTCCCCGTCGCGCCTTCGGCATCAAAAAGTTTTGCCGGCTGTGTCTGAAGTATTGGCTGTGGTTTGTCATCAGCCTTATGGTTATAGGCTGCGGCACGGTCTTCTATCTGCTCCACCGCCAGGACACCAAGGAGGTCGACGCACAGGTGATGCTCCCGCAGGACACATCCTCTACCTCGCTAATGGCTGAGATGTCGCGTTCCTTCTCCTTCGGCGATTTCATGGGCTCGTCCACCTCCACTGACAACGAGATGGACGTCATGCGATCCCACACTGTCTTTCTCAACACGGCCAAGGAGCTTGAACTCAACACCACGCTATATGTAAGGGACAATCCCATCCGCTGGGTGCCCACGCACATCAATCCCCCGCTGGAGCTGAAAAGCGACCCGGCCATCGGCGACACCATCACCCGCCAGCTGGTGTTTGACGTCCGCCGCAACGATGCCGGCCGCTGGAAGGTAAAAATCAAGATACTCAAGAAAGTAATCTGGGAGGCCGCCGACCAGACCCTCCCCCTGGTTATGAAGACCCCTTACGGCGAGTTTACCCTCGTCGGCACCGATTACCTAGCACGGTGCAAGTCTAAGCGTTTCCGATTTACATTTGGCTCTTATCATGGCGCCGCCGAAGGATATGCGCAGGTGGTCAAGGTGTTCATTCCCAACAAGAAGACCGACTTCATAGGTCTTACTTACTCCACCAACGAGCCCAAGTTTGGCAAGCAACTTCTGAGCACCATCATAGCCCAATACAACGAACTTGGCGTCAAGCAGCAAAACGAGCGCGACTCAAAGTCGCTCTCGTTCATCAACCAGCGCATCGAGTCGCTCACTGAGGAACTAGCCGAGAGCGAGCGCAAGATTGAGGCGTTCAAGATGACGCACAAGATTACCGACCCGGAGGCAGATGTGCAGGTGCTCTTGCAGAAATCCACCTCAATCGAGGGCGAGATGCTCGGTGCTCAGACCGAGCACGAGATACTCTCGATGACGCGCCAGTTTATCTCCAACCCCGCCAACAACTATTCGCTCATACCCTCGCTCGGCGTTGACGGCAGCAGCTCATCGCAGCCCTACGCTGCCGCCTCCGACGCCATCAGCAAATATAACGAGGTGATGCTCGAGCGCATGAAGATAGCCTCGTCGGCCAAAGGCAACAACGCCGCCCTCAAGATGCTCGACGACCAGCTCGAGGCCATGCGCAAGAACATCATCGTCTCTGTAGACCGCGCATATAACAACTCTTCTGTCAAACTCGGCGAAATACGCAAGGAAAACAACAACACCGCCTCGCGCATAGGCACTATACCCACCCTCGAGCGCGAGTACGAGGGTCTCAAGCGCGTCCAGCTTGTCCAGGAGCAGCTCTACCTCTTCCTGCTCAAGCAGCGCGAGGAGACCTCCATGAACATCGCCCGCGTGACCCCCACGCTCCTGACTATCGACGAGCCCCATACCATCGTGCTTGACAATGCCTTAAGCAACGCCAAGATACTCTGCATCGCCCTGTTCATCGCCTTGCTCATACCGGCTCTGATGGTCTACTTCTTCAAATATTCAGAGACAACTATGACAGGCAACGAATTTGGCAAGCAGTGCGACGCCCCTGTTATTGCCAACATCCCCCCTCTTGGCCCCGACAACCGCAAGATACTCTTCCAGAACCGCATAGACGGCGAGACCGACCCGGCCGTGAAACATGCCGTCGAGAGCTACCGCGCCCTGCGCCACAACGTGCAAGACGTGCTCTACATGCTCCTCAGCGGCGCCGTCATGGTCACATCGCCCAAGGGAGGCGAAGGCAAAGGCGTGGTAGCGGCCAACCTCGCCGCATCACTCGGCCTCCTCGGCAAGCGCACTTTGCTGGTCGACACAGACATGCGCCATCCCGAGATCGCCGCCCTTCTCGGCATGGCCGACACCGACGGCCTTCAGCAACTCCTTACGGGCAAAGACTCCGTGCCCAATGTGCGGACCGTCGAACTGCTCGCCGGACGCACCCTCGACGTTCTCACCGCCGGAGGTGTCTCAGAAATCTCATCCGAGCTGCTCGCCTCCCAGGCCTACGAGAAGTTTGTCGACGAGGTGCACCACCAGTATGACTATGTAGTGGCATGCTGCCCCGAGGTTGCTGACAATAACGACACTTTCGAGATAGCAAAATATGCCCAGCTCACCCTGATGGTGGTCGGTGCCGGCGTTACTACCGGCCCTGACATCGATTTTGTGAACCGTTTGTACGAGGGCGGACGCCTCCCGCGTATTGCCCTTGTGGTCACCGACTCCGATGCCAAGACCTACGCCGTCAATGACGCCCAGATAGCCCGTGAAGCCAACTGACCCTCACCCTCATGGCAGTTATAAGTTATAAACTATAAGTTATAAGTTGGCCTATGGGTGTGCAGCGAAACTTCATGTTCAGTGCCATACTGACTGTCTCAAATTACATATTCCCCTTTCTCGTCTACCCATACGTAGCCCGCGTGCTCGGGGTGGAGAACATCGGTATTTGCAATTTTGTCGACAGCATAATCAACTATGGCATGCTTGTTTCGCTCATGGGCATCACCATGATAGGCACGCGCGAGATAGCCAAGGCCCAGGGTGACAAGGAGCAGCTCAACAGAGCCTTCACCTCCCTGTTTGTCATCAGCCTTGTGACCACCGTCATCGCCACCGTCGCACTCATCACGCTCACTTACACTCTCCATGCATTCGCCCCATACCGTAAGTTGCTGCTTATCGGGCTGGTGAAACTGTGGGGCAACTTCTTCCTCATCGAGTGGTTCTACAAGGGCATCGAGGACTTCCGCTATATCACCCTGCGCACCATTGCCGTCAAGCTCGGCTTTGTGGTAAGTGTCTTCCTGCTAATACGCACAGCCTCTGACTATACGGTCTACTTCCTGCTGCTGTGCCTGATGGTGGCCATAAACGCCGTCATAAACTGCGCCCGCGCAGCCCGGATTGTCGACTTCCGGCTCGATCGCCGGATGATGCGGGGAATGCTCTTGCCGTTCTTCGTGTTAGGGTGCTACCTGCTGCTCAACTCGATGTACACCACCTTCAACGTCACCTGGCTCGGCCTCAAATGCGGCGACACCGAAGTCGGCTACTACACCACCTCCACCAAGATATTCCAGATTATTTTGGCCATCTATTCGGCATACTCCTCAGTGATACTTCCGCGTGCCAGCGCACTGCTGTCGTCGGGCAACAAGGAGGAGTTCCGCCAACTCATCAATACCTCCATCGACGGACTGATGATGTTTGCCATCCCTATAATCAGTTTCATCATGATCTTCAGCGATGGTGTGGTAGGATTAATCGCCGGAAGCGGCTATGAAGGGGCCATCGTGCCGATGATGATAGTGATGCCCCTGGTGTTTATCATCGGTTATGAGCAGATATTGGTCATACAGATACTCACGCCGATGGCCCGCGACCGATCGGTGTTTTTCAACTCCATAGTGGGCGCTACCGTAGGCGTTGTTGCCAACCTTTTGATTGTAAAGGCATACGCAGCCATAGGCTCGGCCGTCGTATGGGTGATTGCCGAGATAGCGGTGCTGATATGCGCACAGACATTCGTTACCCGATACACCGGTTTGCGTTTCCCCCTGGGGCGCCTTTTGCGCAACATAGCGGCTTACCTGCCGTACGTGGCTGTGTGCATAGCGGTCGCGCTCATAGCTCCGGGACCTATAGTAGCCATGATTATCGGAGGAGTGATATTGCCGTTCTACTTCGTGGGCGTACAGCGGCTCGTGCTCCACAATTCGCTCTATTGCAGCCTTGCCGAGGCCATCGGCACACGAATAAGACCGAGAAAGGGGGTGAGCGATGAAATATAGAATGTTCCTAATAACGGTGCTGGCAGCAGTTGGATTTTTCAATCCCTACCAGATGTTCTCGCCGCAGCTGCAGAAGTTTATGTTTTATCTGTGCATCTTGATATGCATGGTGATAACACTGCGACGAGACTGTGTGCCATTTGTCGATTTGCGTTTCCCGCGTGTGAGCTATTTTATACTCTTGGCGGGCATCTGCGGATCCACGCTCATGGCCACCGGCTTTCATCAACAGAGTTTTAGGATCTCCGTCATTACCACCATCCCATACCTCTTCGGCTACCTATTTTTTTACATATTGCTAAAGTTTGACCTCTCGCGCCCGCGCATCATGAACACCTATCTGGGTCTGTGCGCGTTCTCGGTGTTCATCTACTTCTGCAACCTTATGTCGGCGCCATATAATATATATGGTGAGCCTATGCTCGGCGAAGACACCACTCGCGGCATCATCCGCCTCCCGGTTGTGTTCATCGAGTTTTTCCCGATGATAATATTCTACGCAATCAACCAGTGGTTTGAGACGCATAAGAAGAAATGGATTTACATCGGCATCATCGGCATCATAATGGTCTTCATGTCCGTTATCCGTCAGATTATAGCCTTGACCTGCATATTGGGCCTGCTCTTCATGTTCCGCGCCGTATCGTGGAAGATCAAGGTACTCCTGGGCGTCGGCGTGGTCGTCGTCGTGGTTTGGGTGCTCCCCCTCATCCCCATCTACAGCGCCATGATGGAGCTGTCGGAAGAACAGAAAGAAAAGAACGACGAAACGGAGGACATTCGTATAACCTCCTGGCGGTATTATACCTACGAAAACCAGACCAACCTGCTCTCGCCGTTCTTCGGCAATGGCGTTCCGGCCTTCGAACAAAGCAAGTGGGGCATCATGGTCGACAATGAGACCGACGAACTCGGCACCTACGCCGTAGACGTCGGTTGGGCCGGCTTCTTCTGGTATTTCGGGGGTGTCACCACAGCCGCTTTGCTGGTGCTGCTGTTCAAGGCTCTGTTCAAACGCAAGCCACAGCAACGCCAATACCTAAACTATTGGCTTGTATTTCTGCTGCTTACATCCATCGCCTCGGGTCCCATCCTTTTCTATTACCAGATCATCGACGTGTCCGTCTGCCTGTATCTTGTCTACCGACAGAAGGATGACGATGTGCCCAAACCTCTAACCGAAACTGCAGATGCAGAAGACAGCACTGATAATACTCAACTACAACAACGCGGCAGATACCCGCAACTGTCTCGCTTCTGTCGTTAGGCACAACACTGCTCCGGCGAAGGTGATAGTGGTCGACAATGGGTCGCGCGCCGACGAGCACCACGTTCTCCTCGACGTCGTTGCCGAGGTGTGCGGTGACGGATTCCTGCACCTCGAGGCGGACGAGCAGTCGGTGAATGGCAGGGGAGTGCTGCCCGAGGTGACGGTGCTCTCGCTGACGAAGAACGTCGGCTATGCCCGTGGAAACAATGCCGGGCTCATATTGGCGTACGACGACCCTGAAGTGACCGACGTGATGGTGCTCAACAACGATATCCTGTTTACATCAGACATCATTCCCAAACTTTTGGAGGCTCGCAAGCCCCTTAAAGACTGCGCCATCATATCTCCGCTGCTCTACCGGCGCGACTGCCGTGGATTTGACATCAACTGCGCGCGCCGCAACGTGACCGTCGGACAGCTCATACGCCATAACTTCTTGCACTTCTGGTGGCGGCTGCGCGGCACTGAAGAGATGCGGGTTAATGCCGGCCGATACATGCTCAACCAATACAAGCCGGAGCAATACCCCGAGCTTATGCCGATAGAACTCCCCTCCGGATCATGCATGCTGATAGATAAGGAATTGTTTAAGAGGATTGACTCTTTTGACCCGCACACCTTCCTTTACTTCGAGGAAAACATACTGTATTGCAAACTAAAAGAGCGTGGATTGCAGAACTACCTCTACACACCCGCGCGCTGCATACACCTCGGCGCTGCCACTACATCAACGCGCACTCCGGGCAAGTTTCTGGTCCGCACGGGATTAGACAGCGAGCGCTATTATGTGAAGCGCTATTCCAAGGCACCGATGACGCAACAGTGCATCTATAGGCTATCGGCACACTGTTATTGGCTCTCGGTGTGCGTTGTGAAATTTTTCAAGCGCAGTTAACATTCTTTACGGCAGGTGGGCACAATTATTGCCTATATAGAGGCCTATCTTTGCAGAGTAAACCATAAATCACTGCAATATGAACCTCGGCTTTACCGTATCACCCCACGTCATCAACACCATCAACGCTCTGCCGGCGTCAGAGCGTAGCGCTATATGCTCAGCCCTCTCCTGCGAGTTTATCCTTGGTGAAGACCCGCAGCAGCTGCTCAATCCGGTTGAGTACATGATATATTCTGTAATCCGATTCTATGTAAAACGCGACAGCTCCAAGTAGGTATTAGGTAATTAGTGAGTAGTGAGTAATGAGGAGCTACTCACTACTCACTAATTACCTAATACCTAACTTTGTCTTCCTTTTCCGCCCACATCTTGAAGGCCTTGAACGTCCAGTCGTTGGGCATGTGAACGCACGGCAGATGGCGCTCGCTCTGCGGCAGGGCAAGCTCACGGTAGATAAACTCGTCGGAGAAGTCGATGGCATCGGCGTCGCGCTGGGTGTTGCCGTAGAGTATACGGCCCACGCCGGCCCAATAGAGGGCGCTCAGACACATCGGACAAGGCTCACATGAGCTGTAGACCACAGCTCCGGGGAGGCTGAACGTGTCGAGCCGGGCACAGGCCGTCCGCACGGCATTGACCTCGGCGTGAGCTGTGGGGTCGTTGTTGGCGGTGACACGGTTGACGCCGGTGGCGAGCACTTCGCCGTTGCGCACTATCACGGCACCGAAAGGGCCGCCTCCGTTGCGCACATTCTCTTCGGCAAGTTCGGCGGCCATGCGCATGTAGCGATAGTCGTCGGGGGTAAATTTATCTGTCTTTTGGGTTGTTTCGGGTTGCATAATCTCTATGTTAGTTAGGTTAGACACAAAGTCTCTGCAAATATAACAATTAACCCCCGAATAAATATTGTAAAAATTCTTAAAATAACGCGCAAAAGCCTTTAACCGGTTATCCGATTAACCGGTTAAAGGCTTGTGCGCAATCTATAACAGGATTACTGCTGGGCCGTGAGAGGGCCGATGGTGCTTACCAGCTCCTCGTAGGCGAGTACGCCGGTGTTGCTAAGCTCTACCACGGTGCGGCTGCCGTCAGGAGCGGGCATGCTCACATGGCTGTCGTCGATGAAGGTGAGTAGCTCATACTCAGAGCCGGTGGGTGTCACAAGCACCCAGGTCTGGGTCTCGGCATCGTAGTCAAAGCGGGAGACAAGGCCCTGGTCGTCTACTATTCGGTAGCCCATCTTTGAGGTCTCCACCAGATACTTGCAACCGTCCTGACCCTCGACGGTCTTCTTGGTCGAGGCTACTGGATTGTCCCCGCTCCAGAATTCGATGCTGTTGATCACCAGAATGTCAGCGAGGGCAGATACCTCGTAGACAGGGAGAATCCAGAAGGCGAAGAACACCAGCTCGTTGACAAACTTAGAGCCGACGCGCTGGTTCCAACCCAAAAGCTTGTTGGTGAGGGCGAAGCTGCCTATACATGAGGAGAACAGCAATGAGCCGCAGAGCGTTAGCACTATGGCCACGGGAATAAAACGTTTCTTCATATCGTCGATTGTTTAATAGATTGTTAGTAGTTATAGGTCCCCTTGGGGGTTACGATGGTGACGGAGGGATGATCGGAGGCCTCTACACGACCGATAACCTGCGCGTCGATGTTGTATGAGCGGGCTATCTCGATGATTCGCCCGGCATGCTCCTCGCTGACATAAAGCTCCATGCGATGACCCATGTTGAAAACCTTGTACATCTCCTCCATCGGAGTGCCCGACTGCTCACCGATAAGGCGGAACAGCGGCGGCACGGGCAGCAGGTTGTCTTTGATTACGTGCGCTTTGTCGATGAAGTGGAGCACTTTGGTCTGTGCGCCTCCCGAGCAGTGGATCATGCCGTGGATGTCGCGGCGCATCTCGTCGAGTATCTGTTTGATGACCGGCGCGTAGGTGCGGGTAGGGGAGAGCACAAGCTTGCCGGCGTTGAGCGGCGACCCTTCAACGGTGTCGGTCAAGCGGCAGCCTCCGGAGAAGACAAGTTCCTCCGGCACTGCGGCATCGTAGCTCTCGGGGTACTTCTCGGCCACCTCGTGGCAGAACACATCGTGGCGCGCCGAAGTGAGACCGTTTGAGCCCATGCCCCCGTTATATTCTTTTTCGTAAGTAGCCTGGCCGTAGGAGGCGAGGCCGACTATAACATCACCCGGGCGGATGTTGGCATTGTTGACCACGTCGGCGTGGCGCATGCGGCAAGTCACGGTGCTGTCGACTATGATGGTGCGCACTAGGTCGCCAACGTCGGCCGTCTCGCCGCCGGTGCTGTAGATGCTGATACCCTGGCTGCGCAGCTCGGCGAGCAGCTCCTCTGTGCCGTTGATGATAGCGGCAATGACCTCGCCGGGGATGAGCTTCTTGTTTCGGCCGATGGTCGATGAGACAAGTATGTTGTCGGTTGCGCCTACGCAGAGCAGGTCGTCGAGGTTCATTATCAGGGCGTCCTGGGCAATGCCCTTCCAAACGCCCAGGTCGCCCGTCTCCCGCCAGTAGCAGTAGGCGAGCGACGACTTGGTGCCGGCACCATCCGCGTGCATGATGTTGCACCACTCGGGGTCGCCCCCAAGGATGTCGGGAATAATCTTGCAGAAGGCGCGCGGGTAGAGCCCCTTGTCGACATTGCGGATGGCGTTGTGCACATCCTCCTTCGACGCTGATACACCGCGCAGGTCGTACCGTTGATTGGCCATTATTAAACTTGTGTTACGGGTGTTATTTTTGGGCAAATTTACAACAAATTTTGTAAAATATTGGTTATATTTGCACAGAAAATCTAACACCCAAGTTTACCATGTTGACTGATAAAGACTTTGCACAGCTACAAGCCAAAGGGATAGCGCGCGAGAGCGTTGACGAGCAGCTACGCCGCCATGCCACCGGCTTTCCGTTCTTAGAGATAAAAGAGGCCGCCACAGTTGAGAACGGCGGCATCAAGCAACTCGACGCCGCCGCCGAGGATGCAGCCATCGCCCGATGGCACCGCTATTTGGAGGACGGGGGCACTGTCTGCAAGTTTGTCCCAGCATCAGGTGCCGCGTCGCGCATGTTCAAGGCGCTGTATGCATTTGCCGACGGCGACGAGATGAAGGCTCCCGAAGGTTCCGCGCCCCGTCAACTGCTCGACCGTTACACCGAGCTGCCCTTCATCGGCGAACTGCGCGAGGCCGTCAAGAAGATGTACGGCCAGACCGTCGAGGCTCTGCTCGAGCAGGGCCGCGACCGCGACATCATCGCCGCCATCATACGCCCCGAAGGTATGAACTACGGCAACCTCCCCAAGGGCCTCCTCTCGTTCCACACCTATCCCGACGGGCCCCGAACCCCCGTGGAGGAACATCTGACCGAGGGCGCGCAGACAGCCGCTCAGGCCAGCGGTGTGGTAAATCTACACTTCACCGTCAGCGCCGACCACCGCAAGCTCTTCGAGCAAAAGATTGCCGAGGCCGTACCAGCCGCCGAGGCCCGCACCGGCAAGAAGTTTCACATCACCCTGAGCGAGCAGAAGCCCTCAACCGACACCCTCGCCGCCAACCCCGACGGCACCCCGTTCCGCAAGGCCGACGGCTCGCTGCTATTCCGTCCCGGTGGCCACGGCGCACTGATAGAGAACCTAAGCGACATCGACGCCGCTGTGGTGTTCATCAAGAACATCGACAACGTGGTACCCGACAGCCGCCGCGACATCACCGTGCGCTCAAAGAGCGTCCTCGCCGGCTACCTCATCGAGGTGCACGACCGCATCGCCGACCTGATACACATCATCGACTCGCGCCAATACACCGACGCTGTGCTCCAGGACGCCGTCAAGTTTATGGAGAGCGCCCTGAGCATCACTGACACCCGCTTCGCCGAGCTTACAGGAGAGGATCTCAGCACATACATCCGCGCCAAGCTCGACCGTCCGCTGCGCGTGTGCGGTATGGTACGTAACGAGGGTGAGCCGGGCGGCGGCCCCTTCATCACCCGCAACCCCGACGGCTCCTGTTCCCCGCAGATACTCGAGAGCACACAGATAGCACCCGTGTTCGGCGACTTGATGGCACGCTCCACCCACTTCAACCCTGTCGACCTCGTCTGCTACATCCGCGACGTCTACGGCAAACCCTACAAGCTGACGGAATATGTCGACCCCGACACCGGCTTCATCAGCAGCAAGAGCAGCGAAGGCCGCGAACTCAAAGCCCTCGAGCTCCCCGGCCTGTGGAACGGCGCTATGAGCAACTGGAACACCGTCTTCGTCGAGGTGCCCGCAGAGACATTCAACCCCGTCAAGACCGTCAACGACCTGCTGCGTCCCGCTCACCTATCGTGAATGCATAATTCAAAATGCATAATGCATAATTTTCCCACCGAATGGAAAAATTATGCATTATGCATTATGCATTGAACTGTGCTATTGCCAGGTCAGCCCGAGGCTGTTCAAAAATTCCTGAGCCTCGGGGACTCCGTTGCGGGCAGCAGCGTTAGCATACAGGATGGCCTTTACATGGCTTTGCTCCCCGCCGAGGCCCTTTTCATATAGTTCCGCGAGGCCCCATTGCGCCTCCGGATTACCCTTTTTGCAGCCTTCCTCATACACCTTGCGGGCCTCCTCGTAATCCTGCTGGCAGTCAATGCGGTAACAGTGGTAATAGCCACGGCGTTCCCGCTCGTGCTTGACCTCCAGCTTGTCACGCAACGACCGGGCAAACTCGGCATTTTTTGAGACGAGCTTGCCCTCTTCAAAGATTTTGGCCAGCTCACACACCGCATCATCATTGCCTCGGGATGCTGAGTTCATCACCCATTTGAGGCCCTTTCCAATATTCTGCGGCACGCTTTCCCCTCTCAGGTATATTTGGCCCAGCCAAAGAGCGCGGGTGGCGTCTTTCTCTGCAAGCCTCACAAGCAAGCCTAATCCCTTCTCGATGTCTTTTGGAATGCCATCGCCTGTCAGGTAACGCTCGCCTAAACTCCAGGTGTAGTAATCATCACCTTCTGCGCTCTTGGTGTACAGTTCCTCAGCCTTTCCCTCGTCTTTTGGCAAACCACCTCTTCCAAATGAATAAAATTCAGCAAGGTTTTGCAGCGCCCAGCGGTCACCCGCCTCAGCCGCCTCTTTGATGAAGGGAAGGGCTGCTTTGTAATTGCCGGTATGGCAATAGCAGATAGCGAGCGACGACTTGGCCTCCTCTATGCCCCCGGCCAACGCCTTCATAAACCATGGGATTGCCTTGTCATACTCACCAAGGTCACAATATTCTTCGCCTACTCCGTAAAACGCATCGGTGACACCCTGCTCGGCAGCTTTCAATCCCCAATGGAAGGCCGCTTCACAGTTTTGAGTACGTTCCGGAGTCTCACCATGATAAAACTTGCAAGCCAGTGCATACTGCGCCTTGGGATGCCGTTGCCCGGCGGCTCTCATGAGCCAGTCAAAGGCTTCGTCTTCCTCGTCTAAATAAAGGCCAAGCTGAAACTGCGCCTCTGCGTCCCCTTTGTCGGCTGCGTCATACAGTCCGTGAGGTATCTCCTCAAATTCCGGTTTATATTCAAGAGTCCAAGGGTAATACATCTTAGTGGTGAGTGATTAGTGATTAGTAGCCATCAGGATGGCAGCTAATCACTAATCACTATTATTTACTTGATTAGCGGCCGGAGGCGCGGACCTTGTCGCGGAGGTAGCGGCAGAAGTCGATGTCACCGATGAGGCGGTCGATGGTCAGGTGCATGCGGTAGCGCCAGTAGTGACGCGGGTTGGCAGGCACGTTGATCTGCTCCTCCGTGGGGTCTTCGCGGCGAAGGGTGCCGTGGAGCGACAGCCAGTCCTGCAGCGGCAGGATGCAGAGCATCGAGGGGGAGAGCAGGTGGTTGGTGACTATCTTGTCGCAGACCCAGGGCTCGGCGTAGAAAGGTGCGGGACCACCCTCGTGGAGCACGTTGTTGTAATAGCGCTGTGTCACGCCGCGATCCTCCTCCCACCACTGGCGGATACCGCCCATGTCGTGGGTTGAGGTGGTGCAGACGCTGTAGTAGGGATAGCTCCAGGTGTTGCCGAACTCTGCCTTCGGATCCTTGGGCATGCGCTGGATCTCGAGGGTGAGCACCTCCAGGGCACTGAGCACGGCGGGCACGCAGTCGGGGATCATGCCGAGGTCTTCGGCGCACACGAGCATGTCGTTGGAGTTGATCAGCGGCGGCAGCTTCCACATGGCCTTGCCGTACCAGAAGTCGTTGTGGCGGCGGTAGAAGAAGTCGTTGTAGAGGCGGTCGAAGCACCACTTCTCGTAGTCAGTGAGCGAGCGGTAGATGTAGGTGAACTGCGCGGAGATGCGGGGATGGTACTTGCCCTTCTCATACGGGTCTTCGATGAAGAGGACATCGTCGATGAGACCCTGGAGAGCGTTGCAGAGCTTGTTGTTCTTGTCGTTGGGCTCCTGCGTTGCAAAGTACTCGGCCACCTTGCGCTGGGTGTTGAACTCCTCCTTGAGGCGGTAGCGGCCGTAGCCGGCGTCGGTAAGGAAGCGCTCACGGGCCTCGTCGGTGTACTCGCCGAAGAAGTCATGGAGGAAGTACTCCATTATATAAGGGTTGGTCTGCAGGTCTACGTCAATCCAGAAGTCGTAGGCGTTGCGCAGCTCGTCGGGGGTGAAGGGGAGCGCGGGTGAGAACACGCCGAGCAGACCGTGAAGGGCGTCGTAGGGTATCTGCCAGATGCGGAAGAAGCCGAGGACGTGGTCGATGCGGTAAGCGTCGAAGTATTCGGCCATCTTGCTGAAGCGGGCACGCCACCAGGCGAAGCCGTCGAGGTTCATTTCCTCCCAGTTGTAGGTTGGGAAGCCCCAGTTCTGGCCCTGTACCGAGAAGTCATCCGGGGGTGCGCCGGCCTGGCAGTCGAGGTTGAACAGGCGCGGGTTGATCCAGGCGTCGACGCTGGTGCGGGAGATGCCGATGGGTATGTCACCCTTGATGGCTACGCCGTTCTTGTGGGCGTAGTCGACCACTTGGCGCATCTGCTTGTCGAGGTGATACTGCTGGAAGTATACGAAGTTGATCTCGTCTTTGTGCTGCTCGACGAAGCGGGCTATCTTCTCCGGCTCATACTCGGCGTAGACGCCCCAACGCTGCATGACGGGGGTGTGGTTGATGTCGCGGAGCACGCAGAAGGCGGCGTATGGGGTGAGCCACTCCTTGTTGCGGTCGACGAACGCCTTGAAGTCGGCGCTCTTGACGGTCTTGGCGCCGACGGCATCGAAGAGCTCGTGGGTATACTGTATCTTGAGGTTGTTTACGCGCTCGTAGTCAACGGTCTCGAGTGCGTTGAGTTCACGGCGTACGTTGTCATAGAAGTCGCGGCGTTCCTGCGAGGGAAGCTCGCCCATGGCTTCGAGGCGAAGGTACATGGGATGGAGGGCGAAGGTGGAATTGGCGTTGTATGGGTAGGAGTCGGTCCAGGTGCCCGTCATCGTGGTGTCGTTGATGGGGAGTATCTGGATGACCTTCTGCCCGGTGGCCACGGCCCAGTCGACCATCTTCTTGAGGTCGTAGAAGTCGCCTGCGCCGAAGTCCTCCTCGGTGCGGAGCGAGAAGACAGGGATAGCCACGCCGGCGCCCTTCCACGGTGTCAGCGGGTTGGCCAAGCGCATGCCGGAGTAGACCACGCACTCGTTGGCCGAAGCGGGCACGACGTCGAAGGTGCGGTTGGGCACGTTCTCCCAGGCAACAACCTCCTTGCTCTCTTTCTTGACGATGATGAACTTGTACTCGAAAGGTATCGACAGCTCTTTCAGCGGTATGTTGATCGACCATACGGGATAGTCAGCGTCGTTCATCACCAGAGCGCGCTTGCCGTCCCAAGCGCCGAGGGCCTCGCAACTGCCGCAGATGGCCACCGCCTCGTCGGGGTGTATCATGGGGGCCTGCACGTTGATGTTGACGTTGCCGGCGCGGAGCTGCAGGGGCTCGTCGCGATGCTCGCGGAGGCACTCGCAGCCGGTGAATGCCTTGGAATAGAAGGGCTTGTCCCAGGGCTGGTCCTGCCACCGGTCAAACACCTCATAGATCTTGATGCCCATTGCGGGACGGAGCACGTGGGGCTCGCCCCACTCGCGCTTGGTGTAGCCGTTCTCGTGACGGATGATGTAGCGATATTGGAAGGCGGGGGTGTTGGCGGGCAGCTCCACGTCGATGTCCCAGCCTTCGTTGTCGTCGAAATTCAGTTTGAGCGCACGGCTCTCATCCCAACTGCCGAGGGCGGGGATTTCACCTGTCAGATACACTGATTCACCCCAGTTGGTGCGGTATCTGATGTTGAAAGAGATTTTCATGACTGTTTATTATGATATTAAATTTTAAGTCGAGTATGTAAGGTAAGTGCAAATTTAGTAAAAAGCTGTAACAGACAAAGCAGACGGTGCAAATTTTTTCAAAAATTAACAGTCTCTCTAATGCTCAATGCACAATGCATAATACATGATCGACCATCCGGATGGCCAATTATGCATTGTGCATTGTGCATTGTGCATTGTGCATTAAGTTAGCCGCACTTGGAGGTGCCGCAGGAGGTGCAGATGAGGCAGCCCTCCTGGTAGACGAGGGTCTCCTGTCCGCAGTTGGGGCACTTCTGGCCCTTGGCGCTGGTGCCGTTGGGGAGATACTTTTTCAAGGCGCGCTCGACACCCATCTTCCACGTGTTGATGCTCTGCGAGTCGAGCTCGAGGCCGCCGACCAGCTTGAGAACCTGGTCGATGGGCATGCCGTAGCGGAGGACGCCGGAGATGAGCTTGGCGTAGTTCCAGAACTCGGGGTTGAACTTCTCGCTGAGGCCCTCGATGGTGGTCTTGTAGCCGCGCTTGTTGGTGAACTGGAAGTCGTAGCGCTTGTTGCCCTCGGGATCGATGGCCTTGATGATCTTGCCGTGGGTGACTGACTTGGGGACGAAGAGGCCCTCGTCGTCGTCGGCCAGACCGGTGAAGATCTCGTATGGGTTGCCGTCCATGAGGCCCACGAATGCTATCCACTTCTCCTTGTTGTTCTGGAAGCGGACGACGTCGGCCTCCAACTCGATGGGGCGCTTGAGCACGTGGGGATGAATGGCGCCGGAGGGAGCGGGCACCTCGGTCTTCTTCTTGGTGGAGTTCTCCAGGGCGACGAGCACGCCTGAGCGGCAGCCGTCGCGGTAGACTGTGCAACCCTTGCAGCCGTTCTTCCAGGCCTCGACGTAGAGGCGGCCTACCAACTCCTCGGTGACGTCGGAGGGGAGGTTGATGGTGACGGAGATGGAGTGGTCGACCCACTTCTGCACGGCGCCCTGCATGCGCACCTTCTCGAGCCAGTCGATTTCGTTGGCCGAGGCATTGGCGTATGGCGAGCGTGCCACTAGCTCCTTGAGCTCGTCGGCGGTGTAGCGCTTGGTTGTGTCAATGCCGGATACCTTCATCCACTCGATGAAACGAGGATGGTAGACGATGTATTCCTCGAAGGCGTCGCCGGTCTCGTCGATGAGGTCGACGTGCACGTCGGCGTCGTTGGGGTTGACCTTGCGGCGTCGTGTGTATACGGGCATGAAGACGGGCTCGATGCCGGAGGTGGTGCGGGTGAGTATGGAGGTGGTGCCTGTCGGGGCGATGGTGAGGCATGCTATGTTGCGGCGCCCGTTAGCCTCCATGTCGGCGACGAGAGCGGGGTCTGCCTCGCGCAGGCGGTTGATGTACGGGTTGGCCTTCTCGCGCTCGGCGTCATAAATTTCGAAGGCGCCGCGCTCCTTGGCCATCTGCACGGAGCTGCCGTAGGCGGCCAAGGCGAGGGTCTTGTGAACCTCGACGGAGAAGTTGGTGGCCTCGGGGGTGCCGTACTGCAGGCCCATGGCGGCAATCATGTCGCCCTCGCCGGTGGTGCCGACGCCGGTGCGGCGTCCCTTGGAGGTCTTGGCCTTGATCTTCTCCCAAAGGTTCTCTTCGGCGCTCTTCACCTCGCGTGTCTCGGGGTCGCTCTTGATCTTGTTGAGGATAGTCTCAATCTTCTCCATCTCCAGGTCGATAATGTCGTCCATGATACGCTGGGCGCGGGCGACGTGCTGGCGGAAGAGGTCGAAGTTGAACGTGGCCTGCGGTGTGAAGGGGTGTTCGACGTAGCTGTATAGGTTTATGGCAAGCAGTCGGCAGGAGTCGTAGGGGCAGAGGGGTATCTCGCCGCAGGGGTTGGTGGATATGGTCTGGAAGCCGAGGTCGGCGTAGCAGTCGGGCACGCTCTCGCGGGTGATGGTGTCCCAGAAGAGCACGCCGGGCTCGGCCGACTGCCAGGCATTGTGCACTATCTTGAGCCATAGCTTGCGGGCGTCGATGTCCTTGACTACCTGGGCATCGTCGCCGACGGTGGGGAACTGCTGGCGGTAAAGCTCGCCCTTCTCTGCAGCCTGCATGAAGGCGTCGTCGATGCGCACCGACACGTTTGCACCGGTGATTTTGCCCTCTGTGAGCTTGGCGTCGATAAACGCCTCGCTGTCAGGGTGCTTGATGCTGACGGTGAGCATGAGTGCACCGCGGCGTCCGTCCTGGGCCACCTCGCGGGTGGAGTTGGAGTAGCGCTCCATGAAAGGAACAAGGCCGGTGGAGGTAAGCGCGGAGTTCTTGACGGGCATCCCCTTGGGGCGGATGTGGCTGAGGTCATGGCCGACGCCTCCGCGACGCTTCATGAGCTGCACCTGCTCCTCGTCGATGCGGATGACGCCGCCGTAGGAGTCAGGCTTGCCGTCGAGGCCGATGACGAAACAGTTGCTCAGCGAGCCTACCTGATAGTTGTTGCCTATGCCCGACATGGGGGAGCCTTGGGGGACGATGTAGCGGAAGTGATCCAAGAGGCCGAAAACCTCGTCGTAAGTCATCGGGTTGGGGTACTTCTGCTCGATGCGCACTATCTCGTCGGCTATGCGTTTGTGCATGTCGGCGGGGGTCTTTTCGAAGATGTTGCCGAATGAGTCTTTCAAGGCATACTTGCTTACCCAGACACGAGCAGCGAGCTCGTCGCCGTCGAAGTATTTGAGCGAGGCTTCGTAAGCCTCTGCGTAGTTGTAAGTTTTATCAGCCACGATTAAAGTTATATTGGTTAGGTGTAAGGTGTAGGATATGATCTTTTGAAAAGCCGACTGCAAAGATTGCAATTTTTTCTGACATATCCAATAGTTGTAACAGATAAAACACAAAAAAGATTTCAAGTTTCCCAAAACCCTCACACATTATTCAGCAGTTCAGAAGATTAAGATTTTTTGGAGAGCTAAAAGTTTTCCAAAAGCAACTATTTCAGCAATTTGTTGCGTTTCCACAAAATAATATCACACGAAGAAACCAAGGAATAAAAAGATAAATTTCTTTTTATTCCTTGGTTTCTTCGCGTGACGAAAATTCTAATAACTTATAAGTTATGAGTTATAAGTTATAAGTTATTAGAGGTTGTTGACGCGATTGAGGTTTTCCTCGTCCTGGAGCTGGTAGTAGATGCTGCGGAGGAGCACGGCGCACTTTGAGGTGAGGGTGTCGTCGATTTCCATAGCTTTCTCAAGATACTTGGCAGCCTCTTTGTAGATGGGGTCTACCTGCTCGGCCTTGAATGCGTTGAATGCGGCGCCGGTGAGGGTGGAGCCGTCCTCGAGTAGGTTAGCCTCGTTGGAGAGGATGCGGCCGTAGTTGTAGTAAGCGGCGCCGTTGGTGGGATCGAGCTCGAGGGCTTTCTTGTAGTTTTCGGCGACGCCTGTGCCACCCTTTGAGGCCTCTGCGTCGATGTTCTCGATGAGGACGCCGCGGAGGAGGTAGAGGGTCGACTTGTCTTTGTCGGTCTGGGCCTTGTCAAGGCCGTCGTCGATCATCTTCTGTGCGGTTGCGTAGTCGTTGGCGTCGATGTATTTGTTGATCATCTCGCGCATGAAGTCGGCGTCGCCGGTCTTGTTGAATCCCATCTCGGCATAGCGGAAGCGGTCGCTGTCGAGGTTGCCCTGAGCGGCGATGGCTACACCATATTTATATATCATGGGGTCGTCGTAGTTGAGCTCGATGGCCTTGTCGAAGGATGCGATGGCCTCGGGATACATCTCGGCCTGCCAGGCGGCGAGTCCGCGGTTGAAGTATACGGTGTTGAGTATGGTGTCTGCGGGAGCCTTGGGTGCGGCCTTTCCGTAGGTGGCCTCGTCACCGATCATGTCGAGGTAGATGCTCCAGGCGTCGTATGCGCCTTTGTAGTCCTGGGCCTCCCAGAGCATGGCTGCGGCGGTGTTGAAGTCGCCATGGCGCACGGGGAGGGTTGAGACAATCTTCTTGGTATACTTGGGGTTTATCTTGCCTTTCTCGTTGGGGAGCTGGTCGAGGGGGAGGGCCTTCATCCAGTAGTTGTAGGCCTTGATCATCGACTGGCCCATGTCGCCCTTGTCGAAGGGCTGCTGGAGGCCCCACTGCTTGAGGTATTCGTCGTAGTTCTTGAGTGCGTACTCACCGACGGTGTACCAGGTCTCGGCGAGGTTGGCGGTCTCGGGGTTGGTCAGTGCGGGGGCAATCTCTTCCTCGAAGACGGTGAATGAGGTGCCGGGCTTGAAGTCGCTCTTGGCCTGTTTGATGACACTCATCTGTGCCATGGCCGAGCCGGCGCAGAGGGCGGCGGCAAGGCAGGTAAGGATCAGTTTTTTCATGTTGATATAGCTTTGGGTTTGATTATCTCTATTGTTATAATCGCTTTATGAAATTTGACGAAAAGTTGATTGTAACGTTTAATGATAAATAATAAATGATGAATGACTAATGAGCAAGCACAGATTTAGCCAGATTACTCAGATTTCACAGATTATAAATTAATCATTAATCATTTATTATTTATCATTACAAGCTGATTTTTCATCTGCTTTCGAGAGATGTGACGTCGGCGTTACTCGATGGGGGCATCGTCTGCGGCCTGCTCGGTGGCTGCCTCCTCCTCGTCGGCGGGGACGCAGCATACCGAGGCTATGTCATCGCCTCGTTTGCGCAGGTCGATGATGCGCACGCCCTGGGTGGCGCGGCCGGTGACGCGCAGGCCCTGGTTGTTGCGGTCAGGGTCGTAGCGCAGGTGCAGGCGGATGGTGATGCCTGAACGGTTGATGATCATCAGGTCGTCGGAGTCGTTGACCGAGAGGATGCCTACGAGCGGGCCGGTGGTCTCGTTGATGTTCATGGTCTTGATGCCCAGGCCGCCACGTGACTGCACACGGTAGCCGTTGTTGTCGGTCTCGTCGCGCTTGTTGAGGTACGAGCGCTTGGCGAAGCCGTTTGCGCTGACTACGAGCACATCGTTGTCGGTCTCCTCGGGGGCGCATATCATGCCCACCACGGCGTCGTCGGGTCCGTCGAGGGTTATGCCGCGGACGCCTGCGGCGGTGCGACCCATCGGGCGCAGCCCCTTGCATATCTCCGGATCGTAAGATGAGTGGAAGCGTATGGCTTTGCCCTTGGTGGTGGCGAGGATGATGTCGTCGGCGTCGGTGGTGTGGATGACGCCTACGAGTTGGTCACCCTCGTCGAGGGTGATGGCGCGCTTGCCGGCGGCCATTACGCGCGCAAACTCACGGACGCTGGTCTTCTTGACCTTGCCTTGACGGGTGGCGAAGACGAGGTAGTGGGTGTCTACGAACGTCGGGTCGTCGCTCTGCTTGTAGCAGATGACGGCGTTGACGGCATCGTCGGCGCCGATGGTGAGCAGGTTCTGTATGGCGCGTCCCTTGGAGTTTTTGGCTCCCTCGGGGATGTCGTATATCTTGAGCTTGTAGACCATGCCGCGGCGAGTGAAGAAGAGTATGTTGGAATGCATCGAAGCGGTGTAGATGTACTCTATGAAATCTTCGTCGCGGGTGTCGGAGCCACGGCTGCCGAGGCCGCCGCGACCCTGTGCGCGGAACTCCGAGAGGGGAGTGCGCTTGATGTAGCCTATATGGCTGATGGTGATGACCATGTCGTCGTCGGCATAGAAGTCTTCGGCGTTGAAGTCGCCGGCGGTATAGTCTATGTCGGTGCGCCGCTCGTCGCCGAACTTCTCCTTGACCTCTATCAGCTCGCTCTTGATGAGCTCGCGGCAGACGTGGTCGTTGTTGAGTATCTCCTCGAGGCGGGCTATCTCGGCCATGATGTCGTCATAGTCGTGCTGCAGCTTCTCCTGGTCGAGTTTTTGAAGCTGCTTGAGGCGCATGTCGAGGATAGCGCGGGTCTGCACGTCGCTGAGGCCGAAGCGCTCGGCCAGGCGTGCGCGCGACTCCTCGTCGTTGGCCGAGGAGCGGATGATGCGTATAACCTCTTCGATGTTCTTTGAGGCTATGATGAGGCCCTCGAGTATGTGGGCGCGTTCCTGGGCCTTGCGGAGCTCATACTTGGTGCGGCGGATTACCACCTCGTGACGGTGCTCGAGGAAGGCCAAGAGTATGTCCTTTAGGTTGAGCAGGCGCGGGCGCCCGTTGACCAGGGCAACGTTGTTGACCGAGAAGGATGCCTGCATCTGGGTCATCTTGTAAAGCTTGTTGAGCACCACGTTGGAGTTGGCGTCGGATCGCAGCTTGATGACAATGCGCATGCCGGTGTAGTCACTCTCGTCGTTGATGTCGGCGATACCGTCAATCTTCTTCTCGGTGACCAGCGTGGCAATGTACTTGATAAGCTCGGCGCGGTTGACGTTGTAAGGTATCTCGGTGACGATGATGTTCTCGTGGTTGCCCTCCTGCTCGATGTTGGCTCGCGCGCGTATAACGATGCGTCCGCGACCGGTTTCGAAAGCCTCTTTGACACCCTGGTAGCCATAGATGGTGCCACCGGTGGGGAAGTCGGGAGCCTTGATGTATTGCATCAGCTCGGATATGGTCAGGTCGGGGTTGTCGACGAGGGCCACACAAGCGTCGATCGACTCGGAGAGGTTGTGCGGAGCCATGTTAGTGGCCATGCCCACGGCGATGCCGCTGGAGCCGTTTACCAGCAGATTGGGGAAGCGGGTTGGAAGCACGGTAGGCTCCTGGCGCTCGTTGTCGTAGTTGGGCACGAAGTCGACGGTGTCTTTGTCGATGTCGCGGAGCATCTCCTCGCCCATCTTCTGGAGGCGCACCTCGGTATAACGCATGGCGGCGGCGCCGTCGCCGTCGATCGAGCCGAAGTTGCCGTGGCCGTCGACGAGGGTGTAGCGCATGGCCCAGTCCTGGGCGAGGCGCACCACGGTGCCGTAGATCGACGAGTCGCCGTGGGGGTGATATTTACCCATAACCTCGCCGACGCAGTTGGCCGACTTCTTGTGGGGCTTGTCGGAGGTGTTGCCCATCTCGTTCATGCCGAAGAGCACACGGCGGTGCACCGGCTTGAGACCGTCGCGCACGTCGGGGAGGGCACGCGAGACGATGACCGACATTGAGTAGTCAATGTACGACTTCTTCATCTCGCTTTCGATGTTTATCTTAATGATGCGATCTTCATCAACCATAGTTAAAGTGTTTATCTTTTTCCATTTACAGCTGCGTGCCCACCGTTAAAAACGGCATCGCAGGCCGCGCTGCACAATAATTAGCGTTGATTTGGCGTTATTAATTCAAAATATCGTACAAAGGTAACAAATTTTATTGTAACAGGAAAATTTTTGGCAAGGGAATTGATGTTTCGGCAAAAAATCTCATTTCTCCTACCATTATTCTTTTTTGGCACGATAATTGTTCATATATTTGCGTGTGGACAATCGACCATACACATTATATAATAGCAAACACCAACCACACCATAATGACTACTGACTTTTCGCAAAATCTCAAGAAAGTATTCACGCTATGCCAGAGCGAGGCCATACGCCACAACAACCGCGTGGTGGAGCCTTCGCACCTGCTGCTGGCCCTGCTCGCCGACCGTGACGACGTGCCTTTCCGGCTTGTCGACACCGCAGCCTCGCTGACAAACGCCGAGACGCTGCGCAACGGCCTCGACGAGCAGATGTTTGAGGGCACGATGGCCGACGGCTCGCTCAAGGCCATCGACCCGCGTTCGATCACCGTCAGCGACATCGCCAACCGCGTCATACGCCTGAGCATACTCGAGGCGCGAGTGCTCAAGAGCAACACCGTCGAGACGCAGCACCTGCTCCTTGCCATCTTTCACAACCCCGACACCAAGAAGCAAGAGTTCATGAAGCCGTTCCGCCAGAACGATGTCACCTATGAGTCGCTCATCCGGCAGCTTACGGGTGTGAGCGAGACCCCGCGCATGGGCGAGAGCTTTATGGACGACGAAGACGACGGCCCTGACGAGCTCCCCGGCTCCCCCGGCAACGCATCGCAAGGCGGCGCATCGCCGCGACCGACGCAGAAAGCCAAGATGCGCCGCGGCGGCGGTGGCGACACGCCTACCATCGACAAGTATGGCAACGACATGACCCTTGCCGCCGAGGAGGGGCGCCTCGACCCCGTGGTCGGCCGCGACGTCGAGATAGAGCGCCTGGCGCAGATACTCTGCCGCCGCAAGAAGAACAACCCCGTGCTCATCGGCGAGCCGGGCGTGGGCAAGAGCGCCATCGTCGAGGGCCTGGCACTGCGCATAGTCCAGCGCAAGGTGTCGCGCGTATTGTTCGACAAGCGCGTCATCTCGCTCGACCTCGGCTCGGTAGTAGCAGGCACGAAGTACCGCGGCCAGTTTGAGGAGCGCATAAAGGCGATACTCAACGAGGTATCGAAGAACAAGGACATCATCCTTTTCATCGACGAGCTCCATACCATAGTCGGCGCGGGCAATCCCAGCGGGTCGATGGACGCGGCCAACCTGCTCAAGCCGGCCCTGGCGCGCGGCGAGCTGCAGTGCATCGGCGCAACCACCCTCGACGAATACCGCAAGAACATCGAAAGCGACTCAGCCCTGGAACGCCGCTTCCAGAAGGTTATGGTCGACCCGACTTCGCCGGAGGAGACATTGGCCATCCTTGGCAACATCAAGGACAAGTATGAGGCCCACCACAATGTCATCTACACCCCCCAGGCAATCGAGGCATGCGTCAAGCTCACCGACCGCTATGTTACCGACCGCAATTTCCCAGACAAGGCCATCGACGCCATGGACGAGGCCGGCAGCCGCGTGCACATCACCAACATAACGGTGCCTGCTGAAATAGAGCAGCTTGAAAAGGAGATTGAGGAGGCGTCGGCTGCCAAGCTTGCCGCCGCGCGCAACCAAGACTTCGAGCAGGCTGCGGCCCACCGCGACCGCGAGCAGCATCTCAAAAACCGGCTGCAGGAGGCCAAGGACCGCTGGGAAGAACATATCAACTCCCACCGCGAGACCGTCGATGAGGAACGCGTGGCCGAGGTTGTGGCCATGATGACCGGCGTGCCCGTGCAGCGGGTCGTCCAGGCAGAGGGCATGCGCCTGCGCGAGATGACGCCGCGCCTGCAGGCCGAGATTATCGGCCAGGACAAGGCCATCGAGAAGGTCGTCAAGGCCATACAGCGCAACCGCGTGGGCCTGAAAGACCCGAACAAGCCCATCGGCACCTTCATGTTCCTCGGCCCCACGGGCGTGGGCAAGACACACCTGGCCAAGAAGCTGTCGGAGTATCTGTTTGACTCGCCGGACAACCTGATACGCATCGACATGAGTGAGTACATGGAGAAGTTCACCGTCAGCCGTCTCGTGGGCGCGCCTCCGGGCTACGTCGGCTACGAGGAGGGGGGCCAACTCACCGAAAAGGTGCGCCGCCACCCGTATTCGGTAGTGCTCCTTGACGAGATAGAGAAGGCACACCCCGACGTGTTCAACCTGCTGCTGCAGGTGATGGACGAGGGGCGCCTGACCGACAGCCTCGGGCGCCGCATCGACTTCAAGAACACTCTCATCATCATGACGAGCAACATCGGCACGCGGCAGCTCAAGGACTTCGGCACGGGCGTGGGCTTCAACACCGCCGCGCAGGCGTCGAAGGAGTACAGCCACGGCGTGCTTCAGAAGGCGCTCAACAAGGCGTTCGCCCCGGAGTTCCTCAACCGCATCGACGACATCATCATGTTTGACCCGCTCGACCGCGACGCCATCTTCCGCATCATCGACATCGAGCTCTCGGGATTCTACAAGCGCATCGACTCGCTTGGCAACAAGCTGTGCATCACCGACGAGGCCAAGGACTTCATCGCCGAGCGCGGCTACGACAGCCAGTTTGGCGCCCGCCCGCTCAAGCGCGCGATACAGAAGTATCTCGAGGATCCGCTGGCGGAGATGATCATCAGCGGCGACATCCAGCCCGGGCAGACCATCAAAGTGGGCTTCGACGCTGACAAGAAAGAGATTACCACCACGGTAGAGTAACGCACAATGCATAATTAACAATGCACAATTCCATCCGGAAAAGCTGACGGGGAATTGTGCATTGTGCATTTTGCATTGTGCATTGAAAGAAAATTGCTAATTTTGCAGCAAATTTCATCAGGCAATGGACAAAGCCCCCAACACCTCCGAACAGTTCGACCGCGCCATGGAGCGCTGCCACGACATATTCCACAAGAAGCTGCAGGACTACGGCCCCTCGTGGCGCATCATGCGCCCGGCCACCGTCACCGACCAGCTGCTGATCAAGGCGATGCGCATACGCTCGCTGCAGCAGATGACCGACGGCGCGCGCGTCGACGAGGGCATCCTGCCGGAGCTGCTGGCCATTGTCAATTACGGGATAGTGGCGCTGCTGCAGCTGAAGTATTCATTTGACAACCAGCCCAAGTGGAACGTGGAGACGGCCGACAGCCGCTACATGGAGGAGGCTACAGCGTCGAAGGCGCTGATGATGGACAAGAACCATGACTACGGCGAGGCGTGGCGCCACATGCGCGTCAGCTCGATGGTCGACCTCATACTCACCAAACTCTACCGCATCAAGCAGATAGAGGACAACGACGGGCACACCGTCGCCTCCGAGGGTGTCGAGGGCAACTACCAGGACATCATCAACTATGCCATCTTCTGCATCATAAAGGAGACCGAAGGATGACACTCCGCAACGACCTCAAGCAGCGCAGCCGGCAGATACAGGAGCAATCGCGAGCCGTGCAGAGGGGCCAGAAATGGTGGCTCATCGCCCTCGTCTGGCTGCTGCGCGTGGCCGTAGGCGCAACGTTCATCGTCTCCGGCGTAGCGAAGGCCATCGACCCGTGGGGGAGCATATACAAGTTTGAGGAATATTTCACCCTGTGGGGCTGGGACATTCCCCGCTCGCTCACTCTTGCCGGCGCCGTCGGCCTCTCTGTGGTTGAGGCCCTTACTGGACTGATGCTGCTGTTGGGGTGCTACCGCCGCTGGTCGGTGTGGATACTCGCGGCCGTCATGGCCTTCATGCTCCCGTTGAGCCTTTACATCTACATTGACAGCCCTGTGGCCGACTGCGGATGCTTCGGCGATTTCTTGATAATTTCCAACGCAGCTACGTTCTGGAAGAACGTGGTGCTGACCGCCGCGCTTGTCTTCCTGATACTTTACAATAGGCGCGTGCTGTGCCTTGTCAGCCCTTATTTCCAGTGGATGCCGCTGGTGACAGGGTTGGCTTACCTGCTTATAATAAACGTGATAGGGTATAACGTGCAGCCGATGGTCGACTTCCGCGCATGGCCTGTGGGAACCCCCTTGGTAGCCACGGCCGACGAGGAGGGCGACGAGCCGGAGTTCCTGTTCATCTATGAGAAGGACGGAGAGGAGCGCAAGTTCACCGCCGATAGTCTGCCTGACGAGACGTGGACGTTCGTTGACCGGCAGCAGATAGGGGAGACCCCGGTGGCCAATGCCGATGACTTCACCGTCTATGAGGGTGGCGACGACGTCACCGATGACGCCATAGCCACCGAAGGGCCGCAGCTACTTGTGCTCATTCCCGACATGCGGCGCGTGGATATCTCCTTCACATCTTACATCAACGCTTTGGGCCGCTATCTCGAGGAGCGCGGCGGCTCGGTTATCGGCGTCATCGGCGGGGAGGAGCGCGACCTCGATTTCTGGCGCGACATCGCCCTGGCTGAGTATCCGCTGTACACGGCCGAGCCGACGCAGATAAAGGCACTGGCTCGCGGCAATGTGGCGCTTGTCTACCTCAACGACGGCGTAGTGCAGTGGAAGCGCACGGCATCGAGCATCGACGGCGAGGAGATGCTGGAGATGCTCAAGACGCAGCCCCTCGATGCACTGGCCACCCACGGCGGCGCCGTGTTCCGCTGGCTCATAGGTGCGCTGGTATTCATACTCCTGGCAATAGTGGTGGTCAATAACCTTGGGCGCCTCGCCATTCGTATCACACGCAGAAACATCAGAAAAAACAAAAGAACCAATAAACCAAAACAACTGAAAATGAGAAAGAAAATTGTTGCCGGCAACTGGAAGATGAACACCACCGTTGCCGAAGGCGTAGGCCTGGCAAAGGATGTAAACGAGGCCCTGAGCCGCGTAAACGCCAAGTGCGACGTCATCATCGCCGTTCCCTTCACTCACTTGGCACCCGTTGCCGCCGTGATCGACCAGAACCGCCTGGGCCTGGGCGCCGAGAACTGTGCCGACCATGCCAAGGGCGCCTACACCGGCGAGGTGTCAGCTGCCATGGTAGCCTCCACGGGCGCCACTTACGTCATCCTCGGCCATTCTGAGCGTCGCCAGTATTACGGCGAGACCTCCGAGACGCTGCGCGAGAAGGTTGCCCAGGCTTTCGCCAACAACCTGACCCCCATCTTCTGCATCGGCGAGGTGCTGGAGGAGCGTGAGAACGGCACCTACTTCGACGTGGTCAAAGGCCAGATTGAGAGTGCCCTGTTTGACCTGTCGGCCGAGGACTTCTCGAAGATTATCCTGGCGTACGAGCCCGTCTGGGCCATCGGCACGGGCAAGACTGCCACCGACGACCAGGCCCAGGAGATGCACGCCTACATCCGCAAGACCATTGCCGACAAGTATGGCAAGGAGGTTGCCGACAACACCTCGATACTCTACGGCGGCAGCTGCAAGCCCTCCAACGCCGCAGCGCTCTTCGCCAAGGAGGACGTCGACGGCGGTCTCATCGGCGGCGCCTCGCTCGACGCCGAGTCGTTCATGGGCATTGTCAACGCCTGGTAATATCGAGTGAAAATCGATAATCAATCGATAGTCCATCGACGGGCTATCGATTTTTTTTGCATTCTCCACGATAATTGCTACCTTTGCCCCCAAAATAGCGACTAATATGGCCTTGAGGCTCCGAATCATAACTTTATCTTTGGCGGCGATGACACTCGTCGCCAGTCAGGCTGTTGCCGCATCTTTGCAAGAAAACACCGATCCCTCGCCCTCTATCGTCTCCAGCATAACGGAGACGGAGGGGTGCGAGGTTGTGCAGCCGGCAGCCCTGGCCGACCGTGTGCTTTTCCATCAGCCGAAGGTGGAGCCGCCTAAGAAGAAGGTCGACAGCCGCGCCGGCTTCCGCGTGCAGATTTTCTCGGACGGCAACCAGACTACGGCTCGCAACAATGCCCGCGCGCGCATACGTCAGGTGTCGGCGCGCTTCCCGCAATGGGGCACCTACCTCACCAGCAACCTCCCGTATTGGCGCGCCCGCGTCGGTGACTTCAAGACCCGCGAGGAGGCCAACAGCGCCGCCGCTGAGATACGCCGCGCGTTCCCCTCGTTCAGCAACGAGGTTCGCGTGGTCTCCGACCGCATCAGCATCCGGGAATAGGTAGTTAGTGAGTAGTGAGTAAAAGTTCGCAATGGCTAAGGAAAAGGATACACAAGATATTATCAGTCAGATAGCCCGGCACTATGAGGAGATACTCCGTCTGCTGGGCGAAGACACCACCCGCGAGGGCCTTGTCAAGACTCCCGTGCGCGCCGCCAAGGCTCTGTATTACTGCACACAGGGCTATCGGCAGACTGTCGAGGAGGTAGTCGGCGACGCCATCTTCACTCACGAAGGCTCCGACATGATTACGGTGCAGGACATCGAGTTCTATTCGTTCTGCGAGCACCACATCCTCCCTTTCTTCGGCAGCGTCTCCGTCGGCTATATCCCCGACGGGAAGATTATCGGCATCAGCAAGCTGGCACGACTGGTCAACCTCTACGCGCGGCGGCTGCAGATACAGGAGCGGTTCACCCGCGAGATTTGCGAGGCTGTCCGCGACGTGCTCGGAGCCCGCGGCGTCATCGTGGTGTGCAACGCCGGCCACCTGTGCATGAAGATGCGCGGCGTCGAGAAGCAGGACGCCACCACCACCACCCTGGCCACCACGGGCCTTTTCGACGACCCCTCCCTCCTGCACCGCTTCCTCCTGACCTTAAAGAAATAAACTATCTCACGAAGAAACAAAAGAACCAAAAAACTTCATTGTTTCTTTTGGTTCTTTTGTTTCTTCGCGAGATTGTTGTAGGCTACTATCCGATGCGGTAGTAGGTGAAGCCTTCGTCGGAGAGGACCGCAGGGTCGTAGATGTTGCGGCCGTCGAGGATGAGGGGGGAGCGCATCTCGCGGGCGAGACGGGGCCACGCGGGCATGCGGAACTCCTTCCACTCGGTGAGCATCATGACGGCGTCGGCATCCTTGGCGGCGTCGTAGATGTCTGCGCAGTAGGTGACGGCGTCGCCGAGGCGGCGTCGGCACTCGTCCATTGCGACGGGGTCGTAGACGCGTACGGTGGCACCGGCCTCGCGGAGGAGGTCGATGATGACGAGTGAGGGTGCGCAGCGCATGTCGTCGGTGTCGGGCTTGAAAGCGAGGCCCCAGAGGGCGACGGTACGGCCCTTAAGGTCGCCGCCGAAGTGGCTGGAGAGCTTGTCGAAGAGGAGGCGCTTCTGGCGGTCGTTGACGGACTCGACGGCCTGGAGAACCTGCATAGAGTAGTCGTTCTCCTGGGCGGTCTTGATCAGGGCCTTGACATCCTTGGGGAAGCAGGAGCCTCCGTAGCCGCAGCCGGGGTATAGGAATTTCTTGCCGATGCGGGTGTCGGAGCCGATGCCGCGGCGCACCATCGAGACGTCGGCGCCGACCAGCTCGCAGAGGTTGGCGATGTCGTTCATGAACGAAATGCGGGTGGCGAGCATGGCGTTGGCGGCGTATTTGATCATCTCGGCCGAGGGTATGTCGGTGAATATCATGCGCTCGGCGCGGAGCATGAAGGGGCGGTAGAGGCGCGACATGAGGCGGCGAGCCTTCTCGGAGTCGACGCCGACGACAACGCGGTCGGGGTGCATGAAGTCGTCGACGGCGCATCCCTCCTTGAGGAACTCGGGATTGGAGGCGACGTCGAACTCTACGTTGACGCCACGCTTGTCCAGTTCCTCACGGATGGCCTTACGGACTTTGCCGGCGGTGCCGACGGGGACGGTAGACTTGGTGACGACGAGCTTGTAGGAGGTCATGTTGCGACCAATCTCTCGGGCGACGCTGAGCACATAGCTAAGGTCGGCGGAGCCGTCTTCATCGGGGGGGGTGCCGACAGCGGAGAAGACAATGTCGACGGAGGGGAGCACCTCGGCCAAGGAGGTGGAGAAGTGAAGGCGCCCGGCGCGCACATTGCGGGTGACCATGCCGTCGAGGCCCGGCTCATAGATGGGCACACGGCCGGCGCGGAGGGCGTCGACTTTCTTTTGGTCGATGTCGATGCAGGTGACGTTGATGCCCATTTCGGAGAAACAGGTGCCGGTGACAAGGCCGACGTATCCGGTGCCGACGATAGCTATATTCATGTTGAGTTTAGGAGTTTAGGAGTTTAGGAGTTGATTTGTTTATCGGAGGTCGATGGTGAGGCGGACGTTGAGCTGGCGGCGGGTGAGGTAGTTGGGGACGGCATACTGAATGTCGTTGACGTCGGTCACCCAGTAGTAAGAGCTGACGTTTGAGATGTCGAGGAGATTGAAGACGTCGAGGCCGAGGCGTATGGCGCGGACATGCTTGCGCCATCCGTCGCGGCGGTCGCCTTCGCCGGGAGGTGAAATGAGGTCGTAGCTGAGTCCGACGTCTACGCGCTTGTAGGCGGGGGTGCGAAAATAGCCTTTGTCGCGCGAGGAGTGGGGAGCCGTGGTGGGGAGGCCGTCGGAGAAGACGCCCTTGAGCGAGAACTTCAGCTTGGGTATCTTGGGGAAGTAGTCGTTGAAGTAGAGCGACACGCTGTAGCGCTGGTCGGTGGGTCGGGGGACGCTGACGCCGTTAAGGTTTTCGCGCGTGCGCATGAGCGAGAAGCTTAGCCAGGAGTCAGAGCCTGGTACAAACTGGCCGAAGAGGCGCATGTCGAGGCCTAAGGCGGAGCCTTTTGACGAGTTGACACCGGAGTAGACAATCTTCAGGTTGTCAACCTCGTATGGGATGAGGTTTGAGAGATTTTTGTAATAGGCCTCGGCGGAGATCTTGAAGGGGCGGTTGAAGGCGCGGAAGGTGTAGTCAGAGCCGAGGATTAACTGGAATGAGCGCTGCGACTTGATGTCGGAGTTGAGCTGAATGGACGCGTTGCCGTCGGCGTCGGCCACCTCCATGCGGTATTCCTTGTAGAAGGGCGCCTGGTAGTAAAGGCCTGTGGCAAAGCGGAATGTCCAGTTGGGGTTGCGGTCGGGCACGAGGCCGACGTTTACGCGAGGGCTGACAAGAAACTCGCTGTTGAAGTCCCAATAGCTCATGCGCAGGCCGCCGTTGAGAGAGAGGTAGCCCAAGGAGTTGGGTATGCGCACATCGTCCATAAGGAAGAACGACACGCGGTTGCTGCTCAGGTCGTTGCGGGAGCTGAGAGAGTAAATGACGCGGAGTGCGTCGGGGTCGAAGGGGAGGGAGTAGCCTGCCGAGTCTCGGCGCTCCCATTCGCGCGAGCGGTCGAGGATGGTCTCGTGGTTGTAACCGATGCCGTAGCTGACGTTGTTGCGGCCGAAGGTGGTAGTACCTTTCAGCGACACGTTGAACACGCTGGTGCGCAGGCGTGTACGGGCGTGCTCCTGGTAGCGGCCGACGCCCAACTCGCCTCCGACGGCCTCGCCGCTGCTGCCACCGGTGCCGGCCTGGTCGAGCCAGTACTCGCCCTGGATGTCGTAGCTGACGTATTCGTTGCTGAGAAATCCGGAGGCCATTAGCGACAGGCGCGTTGACTTGGAGGGCATATATGTGATGGTGCCGGCGCCGAACCAAGTCTCAAACTTGTCGCGCTCGTGGCCGTCGAAGTAGACGGTAAACTGCTTGGCGTCGGTGGAGGTGCCAAAGTTGGTGGAGCGGGTGGCGGGGGTGAAGCGATAGTCGTTGATGGCGATGTTGCCAAGAAGTGAGATGGTCCACTTTTCGGTGGGCTTGAAGATGAGGTTTGCCTGCACGTCGAAGAATCGAGGGTCATACTCGCCCTTCTCGTCCATTGAGCTTAGCAGGCTGGAGTTTTGCTTGTAGCGTATGCCGTAAAGTTGTGAGAACTTGGATGATGACTGCCCAACAGCGAGAGAACCGCCCATGAGGCTTGCCGATGCAGTGGCCTCGAATGCCTCGGGCTGCCGGTAAGTGATGTCGAGCACCGACGACATCTTGTCGCCGTACTCTGCCGAGAAGCCGCCGGTGGAGAATCCGATGGCGCCGACCATGTCAGGGTTTATGATGGAGAGGCCCTCCTGTTGTCCGGATGAAATGAGCTGCGGGCGATAGACTTCTATGCCGTTGATATACACGGAGTTTTCGTCGTACGTGCCGCCGCGGACAGAGTATTGCGAAGACATCTCGTTGTTGGAGTTGACGCCGGCGAGGGTGCTTATGAGGTTCTCCACGCCGTTGCCGCTGACATCTGGAGCGGAGCGTATGGCATCGACGCCGACTACCTGCACGGAGCCTGTCTGGTTTTTGATGGCCGTGACCTCAACCTCATCGAGCACTTTCGAGTTCTCGACCATGCGCATGTTCACCGTAATGTCGCCCTTGGGCTGGTATAGCGTGCGCGTCTCCTCGCGGTAGCCTATGCAGGTGAAAATCACATGGATAGTGTCGGCCTGCGGGCAGCTAAGCGAATAGTCGCCGTCGAGGTTGGTAGTGGCTCCGATGGCTGTGCCGGCAATGCGCACGGTGACAAACTCCACGGGCTTGGCGGCGTCGTCGGTCACCTTGCCGTGAATCTTCACCTGCGCCGCCGTGGCCGCAGTCACAGCGGCCATCAGGCACACAATAATAAATAAGAAACGACGTGTCATCACTTATTAATAACGGATTTTTGGGCGGTTCATTATATTATATCCAAAACTTATTGCTAAATTTGCGGTCAATGAATGCCCCTATCGTAATAACGGACCTTGCCGATGAGCGCGTGGCGCCATACGTCAGGCTGACAGAGGCGCAGTTGCGCAGTGGCTTGCGCACGCACGAAAGCGGGGCGCGAGGGCGCTGCCCCGCTCCGGCGCTATTTATTGCCGAGAGCCCCAAGGTGATACATGTGGCGCTCAATGCCGGTTATCAGCCCGTTTCGATGCTGTGCGAGGAGCGGCACATAACAGGCGACGCTGCAGGAATAATCGCGCGGTGTCCGGAGATGCCGGTGTATACCGGCTCGCGGGAACTGTTGCAGCGGCTGACGGGCTACACGCTCACGCGCGGCGTGCTGTGCGCGATGCGACGCCCGGCGGAACGGCCGCTTGCCGAGGTCGTGCAGGGGGCGAGTAGGGCAGTGGTGATCGACGGCGTGACCGACACCACCAACATAGGCGCCATCTTCCGCAGCGCTGCGGCCCTCGGCATAGACGCGGTGCTTATGACGCCTACGTCGTGCGACCCGCTGAACCGCCGCAGCGTGCGCGTGTCGATGGGTAGCGTGTTCCTCGTTCCGTGGACGTACTTGCCTGCCGAGGGGTGGCAGGAGGAGCTGCGGAGCCTCGGTTTCAAGACCGTGGCGATGGCGCTGACCGACCGGTCGGTGAGCATCGACGACGCTGCGCTGTGCGCCGAGCCTCGGCTGGCGATTATCATGGGCACGGAGGGTGAAGGATTGGATGCCAAGGTGATAGCCGAAGCCGACTACACGGCGCGTATACCGATGGCGCATGGGGTCGACTCGCTCAACGTCGCCGCCGCGGCCGCCGTGGCCTTCTGGCAGCTCAGAAACCGCATGTGAGAGGTCTCATACAGAAACAATAGAAACAATAGAAACCAAGAAACTATAAGCCAATCAAAAACCAATTACGCATGAAGAGAATTTTTTCGATGATGGCACTGATGGCACTGCTGTGCCTGATGGCAGTGTCGTGCTCCAACCGAGACCGCATCCAGCGCGAGGTTGACGCCGCCAACAAAGACCTTCCCGAGACCATAGGGATAGGCGCGACTATCGACAACTTCGATCTCACCAACGACGCCGTCACGCTCAACATGACCTTTGGAAGCGTCACCGGCGCTACCGCCGAGATATTCGAGGAGAAGCGCGAGACGCTGGAGACGGAGGTGCTCCACGAGGTGATCAACGACGAGACGCGCGAGCTCTTCAAGGCTATTGCCGAGGAGGGGATGTCGTTCAAGATTGCCATCCACACCGGCGCCGACAGCAAGACCACGGAGATCACCATCACCCCCGCGATGATCAAGAAAGCCCTGTAAACTACCAACTACGAGCTACGAGCTACGAACTTGCCCCGAGGGGGTAGTCCGTAGCTCGTAGTTGGTAGTTCGTAGTTGTGATTACTTCTGGGCGAAGATGGAGGCGTACCGGGTGAGGAGCTCGGTGAAGCGGGCGTCGGAGCGGATGGGCTCTACGTTGATGCGTGCGTCGGTGTCGGCGGTCCAGCGGTAGTAGTCGCCGTAGCCCTGCTGAAGGGCTTTCTCCATCATCTCGAATGCGCGGTCGGCGTTGCCGGCATGGGCATAATAGCAGGCTGCGTAGTAGTATGTCTCTGGAGCGGGCTTGTCGCCTACGGCGGCGAGGACGCTGTCCATCCATGCGTTTGCCTCGTCAGCACGTGATGTGTAGAGGTAGGCAAAGCCCTTGAAGGAGCGGACGTCGGTGTCGGGGAACGTGGTGAAGCCGATGACTTTGTTGTAATAGTCCTGTGCGGCGTCGGCATTGTTCTGGAAATCAGCGAGTGCCCACGCCCGGACCATAGTATAATATGGATTTCGGGGTGCGTTGAGACATGCGTTGCCGAGGGAGGTTGAAGCCTCGGGTATGGTGCCCTGACGCAGCTGGGCAATACCCTTGGCAAGAAGGGCCGGGGCATAGTTGGCATCCTTGGCAAGGGCGCGGTCAGCGGCAGTGACGGCCTGCGAGTAGGCGCCCATGGCACGCTTGATGTCACTCTTGACTACGTAAGCCTCGATGTTGTCGGCGGATGAGCCTATAGCATCGTCAGCATCCTCAAGGCCCTTGGTATAGTTGGTCAGAGCGTACTGGCACTCAGCGAGGTTGCGGTAAATGCCGGCGTAGGTGAGGAGGCCTGACTGTATGAGGTAATCATAGTCGGCGATGGCTGCGGGGTATTTGAAGTTGGCCTGGGCAACGGCTGCGCGGATGTAGTAATAGGCACCCTGGCGGGGCGAGCGGGCTATCGCGGAGGTAAGGCCGGAGTTTACGGCGTCATAGTCGGTATAGCTCATCTCCAGCAAGGCGTGCAGCGGTTTTGCAAGCTCGCGGCCGTTGGAAAAGTTGATAGCGGTGAGATAGTCGTCCACAGCGCCCTGGTCATTGCCCAGCTGTGTGCGGATGCTTGCACGGTGCAGGTAGACGTCGGCCTGAGCGGGTGTGAGGTCTACGGCGTCGTCGGCGTACTTGTTGGCTGCGTTGGTATTACCCTCGGCAGCGCTCACGCGTGCGAGACCGAAGAGAGCCTCCTGCGAACGGCTGTTAAGGCGCTGCAGTTTCTCATAGTCAGCGCGCGCAGCCTTGTAATCACCCTTTGCGTACTCGATGTTGGCGCGCTGGTAGATGGTGGTGTAGTTGTTGGGGTCGATGGCCAGGGCCTGGTTGAGGTCGTTGATGGCCATGTCGTACTTGCCCATGCGCTCGCAGATAGAGGCACGCAGTGAGTAGCACTGGAAGCGTATGTCCTTCTCCTTCTGGGGGGCATACTCGAGAGCCTTGTTGATGTCTTCAAAGGCCTCGCTGAACTGGTTATGGTTGTAATATTCGTTGGCGCGACGGAAGTAGACCTGATAGTTGGTCGGATCCTCCTGCAGCTGGCGCTCGTAAGTAGCCATTACGGCGCGGTGCATTTCGTCGGCGTCTGACTTTGACTGAGCGGCTGCGCTGAATGTGCAGGCAGCCAGGGCCAGGGTGGCCGCAGCAAAGATGGTTTTGAGTTGCATGGTAAGAATATATGTTAAAGTTATTAATGTCCGGCTTTTATTTTTGACTTTCGATAAAATCGACAGTCTCGATTAAAAATCGATAAAAATCGATATACTCGATTTCGTTGTCTAAAAGGTGTTGACGGTTGCGCGAATGGCGCAGAGACGCTCGAGCATGGGGCCAAGCAGGTCAAGGCGCAGCATGTTTGCGCCGTCGCTCTTGGCGCGGGCAGGCTCGGGGTGCGTCTCGATGAAGAGACCGTCGGCGCCGACGGCGATGCCGGCACGGGCTATGGTCTCAATCATGTCGGGGCGACCGCCGGTGACGCCGGCGCTCTGGTTGGGCTGCTGCAGCGAGTGTGTGCAGTCAAGGAACACGGGGGTCCCGAATGACTGCATCTCGGGGATGCCGCGATAGTCTACTATGAGGTCGTGGTAGCCGAACATGGTGCCACGGTCGGTGATGGCTACGTCTATGTCGCCGCCCTCGCGGACTTTCTGGACTGCGAAATGCATGGCCTCGGGTGAGAGGAACTGTCCTTTTTTGATGTTGACGGTCTTGCCGGTCTTTGCGGCGGCGAGGAGTATGTCGGTCTGGCGGCAGAGAAAGGCGGGCACTTGAAGGATGTCGACGAAGTCGGCGGCCATTTGGGCCTCGGCTGCGCTGTGGAAGTCGGTGACCACGGGCATGCCGTATGTGCGCCCGACCTTGGCCAATATCTCCAGGGCCTTCAGGTCGCCGATGCCGGTGAATGAGTCGAGGCGCGAGCGATTGGCCTTGCGGTATGAGCCTTTGAATATGTAAGGTATATTGAGGCGACGGGCAGTTTCGACTATCTGTCCGGCGATGTCCATGGCCATCTGCTCCCCCTCAATGACACAGGGACCGGCCATGAGCATGAACATCGGCGATGAGGCTTGGAACTGTTTTAGAGTGGTATAAGACATATTATAAGGCTGGAGAGAGTTGGTTGACTATGTGTAAGGTGTCACAAGCGACGAGTGCGGCAGTCTCGGTGCGCAGACGATTGTCGCCCATGGTCACGGGTGTGAAACCGGCGGCAATGGCCTGTTCCACTTCGGCAGGGGAGAAGTCCCCCTCCGGACCGATGAGCACGGCTGCAGAGCGATGTAGCTGCACTGCAGCTGCGAGCAGGCGGCGCGGGACACTGTCGTCGCAGTAGCCCATGAAGCGCTGGTCGGCGGTACATGAGGCAAGAAAGTCGGCAATGGGCGTCATCTCTGCGATTTCGGGAAGCGTGGCTTTAAGCGACTGCTTCATGGCAGCGACGGCAACGCGCCGGAGGCGATCTGTCTTGATCTCCTTGCGCTCGGAGTAGCGACAGAAGACGGGGACGATGCGGTCGACGCCTGTCTCTGTCAGTTTCTCGACAAGCCACTCCATGCGGTCGATGCTCTTGGTGGGAGCGACCGCAATGGTGATATGGAAGTCCCAGCATGGCTTGACTTCGGCTCGTTCGACTATCTCGACACCTGTCCGGCGGGGATGGGGATCGACGATGCGGCAGGTGTAAACCGTGCCACGGCCGTCGGTCACCTCCACCATGTCGCCGACAGTGTGGCGCAGCACTTTTATAGCGTGCTGTGAGTCGCTCTCGGGCAACGTTAAGGTGGCGGCTATGTCGGGCGCGTAGAAGCGTATCATTTCTTTGCTTGCTGCTCTTTCTCGATTACGCGATCTTCGTCAACGCCGCTGTAAGTGAAGCCTTCAGGAGCGTCGAGGGGCATATCTGACTCGACGGTAACGGCAACGGGAGAGTCGGGAGTATGCTTGTATTTGAAGAATATCATGAAGAGCACTGCAACGATGAGAGCGAAGGCTGCGAAGATGAGCCATGCCGTGGTCCAGTTGCCCATCATGTAATCGCCCTCCTGATGGCAGAAGAGACTGATGACCCAGCCGGCGGTGAGGGTGCCGACAGTGGCGCCGAGGCCATTGGTCATGAGCATGAAAAGGCCCTGGGCAGAGGCTTGTATCGACGGGTCGGTCTCCTTGCTGATGAAGAGGGCGCCGGAGACGTTGAAGAAGTCGAATGCCACGCCGTAGACTATCATTGAGAAGATGAAGAGCCAGAGGCCGCCACCGGGATTACCGAGTCCGAGTCCGCCAAAGCGGCAAACCCATGCGAGCATAGAGATGGTCATGACCACCTTTATGCCGTAGCGCTTGAGGAAGAAGGGGATAAGCAGTATGCACAGCGCCTCTGAAATCTGCGACAGGGATGTGAGCAGGGTGGGGTTCTGGGCGCCGAAAGAGGTTGCGTACTCCTTGATGGCCTGGAAGTGGGAGATGAAGGGGCCGGCGTAGCCGTTGGTCACCTGCAGGCACATGCCCAGGAGCATCGAGAAGATAAAGAACACGGCCAGCTTGCGTTGCTTGAACAGCGTAAAAGCCTTGAGACCCAGCGACTCGACAAGCGAACCTGACTTCTGTGTCTTGACCAGCGGGCACTGCGGCAGGAAGACGCAGTAGACAAAGAGCACGAGGCTGAGCAGGGCGCTGACGAAGAACTGCCAATAGCTGTATTGGAACGTATCCATCGAGCCGAGCATGAAGCCGAAAGAGCCGTCCTTGATGTAGGCGCAGTTGACAAACCACATGGAAGCGATGAAGCCGACTGTGCCGAGGACACGGATAGGGGGGAAGTCTTTGATCGTGTCAAGCCCGGCATCGGTGAGCAGTCGGAATGCAACGGTGTTGGCCAGGGCGATGGTGGGCATGAAGAAGGCCACGGAGATGGTGTAGCACGTAATGAACATTGGCGGGTCGGGCATGGGGGAGTCGAGGCCCATGAAGAAACAGGCGCCCATGAATATGCCTGCCATGAGATGGCAAAGACCGAGCACACGCTGGGGCTGTATGAGCTTGTCGGCCACAATGCCCATCAAGGCGGGCATAAACAGCGAAACTATGCCCTGTATGGCATAGAACCAAGAGATTAGGTCAGCCATGCCGGCCTTTATAAGGTAGTTGCCCATGCAGGTGAGGTAGGCGCCCCAGACGGCGAACTCGAGGAAGTTGAGCAGGGCCAACCGTGATTTGATACCTTTCATCAGTAAGTGTTGAGTTTAATTTTTCAGGCGATAGATAGATTGTCAGAGGGAGGGATTTTCAGACTGCAAATGTAACCAAAATATTTCAAACAGGCAAGCATTTAACCTTTCTTACGTTTAAGAATTTCGGTGATGCGTGCAGCCTCCTCGTAATCCTCGTTGTCGATAAGCTGCTCGAGCAGGCGCTCGAGTTCGGGGATGGAGAGCTGCTCCGGGCGTGGCACCAGGTTGCCGACGCGAGTGGTTGCCTCCTCTTGCTGATCGTCCTGGCCCGGGGTGCCGGCGGTGTCGAACAGATCCGAGAGCGATTCGGGCGTCTCGCCGTCGTCCTGGGTCTTCTCGTGCACTTCGAGCAGGAAGCCATGCTCCTTGAGTATGGCAGGCGTGGTGTAAATGGGCGCACCGGTGCGCATGGCGATTGCAATGCCGTCGGAGGTACGGGAGTCGATCTTGACCACGCGCTCGCCATCGGTGAATGTCAGTTCGGAGTAGAAGACATCGTTCTCCACATTATAAATAAACACCTGCTCAAGGCGCACGCCGAACGCATGGATGAAAGAGTTGAAGATGTCGTGTACCAGCGGCCGCGGGGGCTTTATCCCCTCCATGGCTATTGCAATGGACTGCGCCTCGGCCTCCCCAATCCAGATGTTGAGGTGGAGCGGTCCGTCGGTCTGGCGCAGAATGAGCATATATGCCGACCGCTTGAGCTTGGCGTAAGAGAGGCCAAGCACGCGCAGCTGTATCATATCAGAGTTTTCCATGGGCAAATAGTTATGCGTTAAGATTTTGACGCCTTGGCGGTGATCAGGCCGCTGCCGTAGCATATATGATGGTCGGCATCGTAAATGACGGCAAACTGGCCGGGGGCTATCCCCTGCACCGGCTCATCGCTGTCAATGCGATATTCGCCATTGTCGAGGCGTGTGAGCCGTCCCAGTGTGAAGTGGGGGGTGTGGCGGTTTTTGAATGTTATTGCCACACTGTCGCACTCCCCGGGCCACGGGTCGCGGGTAATCCAGTGCATCTCTGTCAGGTAAAGCGCGCGGCCATATTGTTTCTCCGTGTCATAGCCCCGGCTGACATATATCACATTGTCGCGGATATTTTTGCGAACCACATACCATGGGCCGCCGCTGAGGCCCAGTCCCCTGCGCTGGCCGATGGTGTGGAACCAGTATCCGCGGTGTTCGCCGATCTTGCGCCCCGTCTCTATTTCTATGATCGGGCCGGTGCGAGTGCCGAGGTGGCGCTCGATGAAAGCGTTGTAGTCTATCTTGCCAAGGAAGCAGATGCCCTGGCTGTCGCGGCGGTTAGCGTTGGGCAAGCCTGCCTGCTGCGCAAGGCGGCGCACTTTGCTCTTGGGAAGGTCGCCAAGGGGGAAGATGGCGTGCTCGAGCTGCTTGTATGTAATCTGTGCAAGGAAGTCGGTCTGGTCTTTTACGGGGTCGACGGCCGTGCAGAGGTATTTCAGTCCGTCTATCTCAGTGGTAGAGGCGTAGTGGCCGGTGGCTGTGAGATCGAAGTATTTGCCCCAGCGCTCCTCGAAGTAGCCGAACTTGATAATGCGGTTGCACATCATGTCGGGGTTGGGAGTGAGGCCCGCGCGGACAGTGCGCAGTGCGTAGTCCATCACGTGATCCCAATACTCCTCGTGCAGCGACACCACATCAAGGGGAAGGTTGAACTTGCGGGCAATGAGACGGCACATCTCAATGTCTTCCTCGGCCGAGCAGTCGCCTTCGCCATTCTCTCCGGCGATGCGTATGTAGAAGAGATGCAGGTCAGTCAGCCCCTGCTCCAGGAGTCGCCACAGGGCCACTGCGCTGTCTACGCCGCCGGATATGAGAACCGCTATCTTCAAGTGATGAGTGATGAGTGATGAGTGATTAGTTAAATGTTCTGTGTGGTTAAGGAGTGTTGAGCGCTAATCACTAATCACTCAACACTAAACGCTGTTTATACTTCCTCTAATTGCTCCTGCTCATCCTGCCCGCGGCGGTTGATGATGTAAAGCGAGATGAAATAGTCAAGCGAAATCTTGCCCGGGCCGGCTATCAATATAAAGATGTATATGCCTATGAACATTATGGGCAGGAAGCCCGGCTGCGTGCTGTGTATCGAGTATACAGAAACGTCGGGGAGCAGCGAGGTGAGAATATAGTTCTCGGCGATGATCATCGACACGATGGGCGGGATGACTGCCAGATGTGTCAGGCAGCCGATGATTATCATGATTGAGCAGACAAGCTCAATGGTTATCATCACTATCAGCGTGGCCTCGCTGCCCATGCCGAGCACCGAGGGAAATGTCCCAACCACTGAGGAATAATTGACCAGCTGGCGGATGCCGAACTGTATGAACATAACGCCGACGAACAGGCGCAGGAACAGACGGCCGAGGTTGGAGTATGCGTATCCTGTGCAGCGGACGAAAACGTTGGCTATAAATCGGAGTATTGCTCTCATAAGGTGTAGAGTTTGTCGAGTATTGAAGCGGGGGTGTCGTGCTTCGATATTATGCGGCCATCGACACTTATGGTGTAGACGGTAGGCATCCTCTTGAGGTCGAATATCATTTGCCCATCGGCCACAGCGGCCACGGTCCATCCTGCAGGGGCAGATGCTGCATCTGCGCGCCAAGTGTCATCGGGCGCGTTGGGATAGACAGCCACCATACGCACAATGCCGGCATCAATCAGCGCATTGAGGCGCGAGTCGGCGCTCAGGCGTGTGCGGTCGAGACGGTAGCCCGGGTCGGCAGGGTCGTATATATATAATATTGTGACGGAGGTGGTGTCGGCCTCAGTAATGGAGTGAAGCGACTTGGTCGTGCCATCGGGCAGAATAAGCCTGGCATCGGGAGCCCGACCGCCGAGAGGGCTGTTGCTCAGTTGGGAGTAGAGGCGTGCGTAGCGCTCGCGCCTCTCCTTGTCAATCTTCTTGTGATCTTTGCCGGCACCCAGGAATGGTATCAGCACCTCGTCGGAGGTGTATTGGGCGGAGTCGCCCAACAATTCATACTCTGCCCGCTCGATGATGAAAGCCAGGCCTTCGGGGTACTTCTTGAGCGTCTTGATGAGATTGTCAATCGAAGCGAGTGAAACCTCCCGGGAGGCGAGGGGGATAAGCTCAATGTAGACGCTGAACGCATCGGCCATGCCCTGGCGCGAAGAGAAGGCGTTGTTCCACGGGCAGCGGTCCCAATAGTGCTCGATGATATAGTCGGTGCGCTCCTGGAAGTCGGTGATGTTGGTGGGATCGGGCAGGGGAAAGTATGGGTCCTTGGCTCGTGCCATAGGCACGAGGGCGGCTAAAACAGTCAGTATAATAAGGAGTTTGCGCATAGTAATCGTTACAGCGTGCAATGATTTCAAATGACAAAGGTAACCATTTTTCCCGAAACTCAAAAGGGCAAATCGCAAAATAAAAAAATTTGCGCGGGGGCTTGTGTAATCAAAAAAGAATGTTTACCTTTGCACCCGCAATACAAATCACCAAACAACATTATTCACAATCATTAATGGCAACTAAAATCCGTTTACAGCGCCATGGTCGCAAAGACTATGCGTTCTATCCCATTGTGATCGCCGATAGCAGAGCGCCACGAGATGGCAAATTTATTGAAAGGATCGGTTTTTATAATCCTAACACTAATCCTGCTACAATATCTTTGAACTTCGAGCGTGCTTTGTATTGGGTGACCGTCGGTGCCCAGCCCACCGATACCGTACGCAACATCCTGTCACACGAGGGCGTCATGCTGATGAAGCACCTCATGGGCGGCGTCCGCAAGGGCGCCTTCGACGAGGCCGAGGCTCAGCGTCGTTTCGCTGCATGGAAGCAGCAGCGTCAGGCAGTAGTCGACAAGGAGGCCGCTTCCATGGCCACCAAGAAGGAGGAGGCTCTCAAGGAGCGCCTCAAGGCCGAGCAGGCCAAGAACGCCGCCAAGGCCAAGGCCGTAGCCGAGAAGAAGGCCGCCGAGGCCGCCGCTCGCGCCGAGGCTGCCGCCCAGGCCGCAGCAGAGGCTGCTGCAGCAGAGGCTCCCGCAGAATAACTTATAACTTATAGTTTATAACTTATAGTTATATTCTGCACGACTAAGAAACAGAAACAGACCCTACACTATTTGGGGGACTAACCGAAAGGTCAGTCCCCCAAATTTCGTTTGGTTTAGGGTTGGTATTGGGATTGTTGGAGGGCAGAGTCCGAGGTGTAGAAGGCGGGAGTGAGGAGGGATATGTAGCCGTAGGAGGGATTTTGCTTAATGAATGAGGTGACAATGCAGTAGCCTATGTAACGGGCTGCACGGGGAGGGCACTCGGGGCTGATGACTGCGGTGGCAGGAGAGGGCTCTATCAGGCGTGTCACGGCCATGGGGTCAGTGGAGTAGAGGAGCTGTTGGGTGATCATCTCTCGCCAGATGTTGGCCTCGTTGTCCTTGAGCCACGTGTATTGTTCGGGGGTGTAGCCCATGAGCGTGGTCTCGTCGATGGAGGGCATAAGATGGTGCATGGCATAGATGACTGCACCCTCATAGAGCATTCGCTGCAACACTGTAGGCGCCTGCGCCACGAAAGGCCGACGAGAGCGCACTATTGCCTCGGCCACGTCAGGCGCAATGTACTTGACATCCTTGGTCACACGTTGATAGGGTTCGAAGGATTCATAGCCGGGATAGTCGGCACCGAGGTAATGGTTGAGTCCTATATAAATAAATGTGTCGGCAACGATGACAATACTCTGGCGATAAGGAGTGACTATGCCGTAATAGTTGAGCGGCCCCTGGAAGTCATAGCCGTTCTTGCGCAGCTCGGCAAGAGCGTTTTCTGCCGCAGAAAGGTCGGTGAGGCGCTCACGGACATCGGGACCAAACACCTGCATGGCGGGAGATGATGCGTATGCCTTCACCCAGTCGTCATATGACTGCCCGCTGTCAGCCATCACAGAATATAGAGAGCCGAGACAGTCGGGGACTTCACCGTCGGCCATGGCGATGTCGATGCGTGTGATATGTCCCGGCGCCTCCGAGCCGTCAGAATTGCACGCACTGAATAGCATAATTGTCCACAAAGAAAGCAGAAAAAGTAAATTTTTCATAACAAGTTGCAATTTTGGGGCAAAGATACGCGAATTTTTGCGTAAATTTGCGCGTCGATGCAAAAAATGCTTAAAGTCATATTGCTTGCACTGGCGCTTCTTGTCGGCCACATAGCCGTGGAAGCCCGTGACTTTGTGGTAGTTGTGGATGCCGGCCACGGCGGAAGCGACCCCGGGGCACCGGGCAAATCGTCGCGCGAGAAGGACATATCCCTTGCCGTGGCAATGGAGCTTGGCAAACAACTGAAGAAACAAAAAGGGGTGAAGGTTGTATACACCCGCACCGCCGACAAGTATGTGTCGCTGGCCGACCGGTGTGTGATAGCCAATAACGCCGGCGCCGACCTCTTTATCTCGATACACTGCGACGCCGCTGAGCTAAACCCCGAATCTGCCAAAGGCAGCACCGTGTTCTACCCCAACGTAAAGATTGACCCATCAACCGGCGCCACACCGGCTAAGAAGGAAAAGGCCGACACTGCCAAGTCAGGCTCGACACCCAAAAACGCCCGAAGCGACAACGATGCCCAACAGCTGATTGCCCTGAGCGCCAACTTTGGACGCACGGCCCTTGCAAACATGGTCAGTGACGCCGGATGCACGTCGCGGGGCGTGGTGCAGCGCGGGCTCTACGTACTGCAATACACCACGATGCCGGCCGTGCTGGTTGAGCTCGACTATATCTGCAACCCCGAGCGGGAGGAGTTTCTGCTCAACGAGAAAAACCAGAAGAAGCTTGCCCATGCCATAGCGGACGCGGTCAAGACATACCGCAAGGATGCCAAGACCGACCGCAGCGAGACCAAGAGCACGAACGGATCAAAGAAAGAAACCAAAAAGGAGACCAAGAAGGAAACCCAAAAAGACACCTCCAAGAGCACAGCCGGCCAAACGATATATAAGGTTCAGTTCATGACCTCACCAAGGCAGCTGGCCGACGGTGACTCCCGCTTCAAGGGGCTTAGCCCGGTGGAGTGGTACAAGGACGGTAACACATATAAATATACTTACGGCGCTGCCGCCACTGTCGCGGAGGCGCAGAAAATACAGACTGAGGTGCGCAAACTTTTCCCGGACGCGTTCATTATAACCACAAAAGACGGCGTCAGAATTAAATAGCCACTGCTCCAGTCTGCACACTGAACACTGAATACTGAAAACTGAATACTCATCAAAATATGAAAAAATTATTCTCCAAGGAGCTGCTGATAGGCATCACCGTGCTGCTTACGCTGCTGATACTCTACTTCGGCATCGAATACCTCAAGGGCATCAACGTATTCCACTCGGCCAATTACTACTACGCATCGTATACCAACGTAGCCGGGCTTGCACAGAGCGCGCCGGTGACGGTCAATGGCTACAAGGTGGGCCTTGTAAGGGAGATCAATTATGAGTACGACAATCCCGGCCACGTGCGAGTGGAGCTTAGCCTCAACAAGGAGCTGAAGCTGCCGCAGGGCACACAGGCTGTGCTCGTGACCGACATGCTCGGCACATCGACCATCGAGCTTCACATGGCCACGTCAGGCACCTACCACAAGGTAGGCGACGAGCTAATAGGAGTCAACTCAAAGGGGTTGATGGACAACCTTTCCGGAGAGATGCTCCCCAACATCAATGCCATACTTCCTCATGTCGACTCGCTGTTGCTGGCCGTGACCGACATTGTCACAGACCCGGCCCTGACAAACTCGGTACGCCGGCTCGACAATGTGATGGCCAACCTCGAGAGCGCCACGGCAAGCCTGTCGGTGGCCATGAAGAATGTGCCCTCCATCACATCGGGTGCCTCGTCTACCATGGGCAACGTTGACGAGCTTACCCGCAACCTGGCTGCCATCTCAGCCGACCTCAAGGCCGTGTCGGCCCAGCTCGGCACTCTGCCCATCGACTCGACGTATCAAAATATCCATGCCATCACGCAAAACCTCGATGCCATCACCACCAGTCTCAACAGCGATGAGTCGTCGCTTGGGCTGCTGCTTCGAGACCCCGGGCTTTACAACAACCTCAACAACTCGGCGGCTCACCTCGACTCGATACTCCTCGACATGCAGCGGTGCCCGAAGCGGTATATCCCCGCAATCAAGATATTCTAAGGCAGATTTAGACACAGTCTAAATATTTCAGGGCGCCTGCGGGTTGGCCTTTTCAGCCCTTTAGGCGCCCAAAATGTTTCACATTGGGTGTGAAACAGTCCCTGCATCACACTTAACATTTTATCAATCTTTACACTAACCATAGTAAAATTACCATCTATTGAACCAAAATGTTAATAACTTTATAACATTTTGAGTTTCAGGATACTTACGACTCGGCTAAATTATCCAAAAAAAAATTTCATTGTTTTATTAATTTTTTTTGGGGAATTTTGCATTACCGAAATGACCAATCCCGAGCAGCATATTGAGCTTTGGAATCGCTTCCTCTCGTTTGTCCACGACAATATTGACGAAGCGATGTTTGACGCATGGTTTCGCCCGCTGTCTTCGATGAGTTTCGAGGACGGGTGCCTCACGCTCGACGTGCCGTCGGAATATTTCATAGAGCAGATAGAGGCCATGTTCCCGCGCGTGCTTCAGGCCGGGTTGCGCAAGGTTTATGGCGACGGGCTTAAGAAGCTCTGCTACCACTATTACCAGATCAACAACGAGCCCGACACGGAGGTGATTCAGACCACCTCTTACTCATCTCCGGCCGTCGGCGCCAAGCCGGGCAGAGGTGTCAACCCGTTTGTGCACACTCCGCAAGTGGTGGAGTTTGACCCTCAGCTCAATCCCAAATACAACTTTGAGAACTATTGCTGTAGCGCCTCCAACAAGATAGCGCTGTCGATAGGGGAGAGCATCGCCAACAACCCGAGGATGCGCACATTCAACCCGCTGTTTGTCTTCGGCCCCAGCGGCTGCGGCAAGACGCACCTGATACAGGCCATCGGCATCCGCATCAAGGAGCGCGACCCGCGCATGCGCGTGCTCTATGTGCCGGCACGCCTGTTTGAGACGCAGTTCACGCAAAACATCAAAGACCACATCAACGACTTCTATTACTTCTACCAGAGCATTGATGTGCTTATCATAGACGACATACAGGACTTCATCGGTAAGCCCAAGACCCAAAACGCCTTCTATTACATCTTCAACCACCTGATACAGAACGGCCGCCATCTCATACTGTCGAGCGACTGCCGGCCGGCACAGATGGAGGGGATGGAGGCACGGCTGCTCTCGCGCTTCCGCCAGGGCATGACATGCGAGCTTGAGCGTCCCGACTATGAACTGCGCCTCAGCGTGCTCAAGATGAAGGCAGAGCAAGACGGCCTGCGCCTCCCCGAGGAGGTGATGGACTTCATCGCCGAGAACGTCACCGACAGCATCCGCGAGCTCGAGGGCATTGTGGTTTCGTTGATAGCCCATGCAACGGTGCTCAACTGTGACATCGACCTTTCGCTTGCTCGCACGGTAGTAGGCAACGCTGTGAAGATCAACAAGCGGCAGCTCAACTTTGAGATGATAGCCGACACGGTGGCTCAGCATTACGGGCTGGAGACCGACGTGCTGTTCACCAAGACACGCAAGCGTGACATCTCCGATGCCCGCCAGTTGGTGATGTATCTGGCCAAGAAGCATGCCAAGATGTCGTTCAAAGCCATCGGCCTGCGCCTCGACCGCACGCATGCCACCGTACTCTACGCCTGCAACCAGACCGAGCAGCGCCTGCCCCTTGACAAAAAGCTGCGCGACGACGTCGCCGCCATCGAGAAAGCCCTGCTTAATGCATAATGCATAATGCATAATTATAGGCTTTTGTAATTTTAAGTATCCCTTTCATAAGCCATGAACCCCTATTTTACATCCCGCCGAAGCATACGTGCATTTACCTCCCAACCTGTCAGCGAGGAGCTGCTTAACGCTGTCCTTGAGGCTGCCGTTCATGCGCCGAACACGGGCAACATGCAGCTTTACAGCGTAGTGGTTACGCGCACCGAAGAGGGCAAGCAGGCGTTGGCCCCCCTGCACTTCAACCAGCCGGCCGTCACTGCGGCTTCCGTGGTGCTCACAGTGTGCCTCGATGTCAACCGCTACTGCAAGTGGTGCCGTCAGCGCAGGGCTGTGCCGGGGATGGACAACTTCCAGACCTTTGTCTACTCGCTTATCGACGCCACCATCTTCGCCCAGCAGATAGTCTCAGCCGCTGAAATGGAGGGTCTTGGCACATGCCACATGGGTACTACTACATACACAGCACCTGAGATAGCGCGCGTATTGGAGCTTCCCGCAGGAGTTGTGCCCGTTTGCACCGTCACGATGGGCTACCCGGCAGTCGACCCGCCGGTGACGGAGCGGCTGCCGCTGGAGGCCGTGGTGCATCAGGAGCGTTACCATGACTATACCACAGCCGACATCGACCGCCTCTACGGCCCGAAAGAGGCGCTCCCGGACAATATACAGTACACCGCCGACAATGGCAAGGAAACGCTTGCCCAGGTGTTTACCGACATACGCTACACCAAGCGTGACAACGAGCATTTCTCAGAGGTGCTGTATAAATTTTTGAAAGTCCACGGATTCCCTTTCCCGGAGTAAGAGCCTGTTTAATAAAAATTGTTATTTTTTTGTAGGCTGATTTTGAGCCAGTTTAGATTTTTGAGAAAGGAGTTTAGCGGGCTAAATGACTGACGAAAAAAGCCAAAATGGCCAAAATAAGCCACAAAAAAAGAACAAAGTGAGAATTAATCTTTTTTTAACGATTTTTATTAAACAGGCTCTAAGATGAGCGTCAAAGGCTTGATAGAGAAGTGCACTGCTTGGTGGAACTATTTCAACCAAGGCGTCTGGGAGGACCCACGGCGCACGCGCAGCGTGGCCTTCATCAAGACCATGAACCTATCGATGCGGTCGTTCCTAAACTCGAAGTTGTGGATGACGGCCGGAGCTCTGACGTACTACACTATGCTGGCCATAGTGCCGGCATTGGCGCTCATCTTTGCCATCTGTCGCGGCTTTGGCTTCTCCAACCTACTCGAGGCTCAGATCCAGCAGTTTTTCCCAGCCCAAAGCGGAGCGTTGGCGCAGGGGCTCAAGTTCGTCGACTCATACCTGGCCAATGCCAATGAGGGAGTGTTTGTAGGCGCCGGCATCATCTTCCTGCTTTGGACGCTCTACTCACTGATGAGCAACGTGGAGGACGCGTTCAACGAGGCATGGAACGTGCCCCGCTCGCGCACCGTCTGGCGCCAGATTACCGACTACACCGCCATCTTTTTCATCCTCCCCATACTGCTGATACTCTCCAGCGGCATTAACCTACTCATGTCGAGCACATTGCAGCACCTGCTGCCGTGGGACCGGCTGCAAGGGGTGGTGAGCGTGCTGCTCGACTCCTTGTCATGGGTGCTGATATGGCTTTTCTTCACCGGCACCTACCTGCTGATACCCAACACGAAGGTAAAGTTTAAGTACGCCTTGATAGCCGGAGTCATAGCGGGTACCGGTTTTATGATTGTGGAGTGGCTGTTTGTCAGCGGCCAGATGTATGTGGCGCGCTATAACGCCATCTACGGCAGCTTCTCATTCGTGCCTCTGTTGCTGATTTGGCTCCAAATAGTGTGGATTATCACTCTGAGCGGCGCAGTGGTCTGCTACGCCATGCAGAACATCTATAACCTCAGCTACCTCAACAAGGTCGACAACATCTCGATAGCCTACCGGGAGAAGGTGGCCATCGCTGTCATGTCGGTTATAGTAAAGGATTTCAAGGCTGAAAAGACACCTCCCACGCCATTCTCGGTTGCCCATGACTACCGTCTTCCGGCCAACTTGGTAAGCATCGTGGTGCAGCGGCTGGAGCGTTGCGGGCTGATACGCCGACTGGTGCCGGAGAAGCCCGTCGACGAGCCGGGGATGGTTCCGGCAGTGCCTGTCTCTACCCTTACAGTAGCGCAAGTCGTCCAGGCACTCAACCGCGCCGGCGACTCCGACTTCATTCCCGACTTCGACGAGCAGTTCGGACCCGTCAACGAGGTCATGGCCAAGATCGGCGCCCTCGTCGACCAGGCCGAAGGCTCCACTTTAGTTTATAACTTATAGTTTATAACTTATTGTTTATGAAAAAGTTACTCCTCATTACTTTTACCATGGCCTGCGTAATGTTCTGCGCGTGCTCATCTAAAATCATCGCCGGCGACTGCGGCGGCGCCTCTGACTTCGTCACCAAGACCGAGAAGGTCGGCAACTTCAACAGTGTCATCACCACCGGCATCATCGACATCCGCCTGGTGGAAGACGCCGCAAACGCCGGCTCCGTGGTGTGTGTCGGCGCCGCTGACGCTCTCGAGCTTGTCGACATCTACGTCAAAAACGGCACCCTGTTCGTTGGCGACAAGTGCGGGGAGCGCAAGTTCAAGGACAAGATTAAGAACGGCCGCTGCTGCTACGGCACGTTCATCGTCTACTACTCCGGCAATCTGCAGCATATCGGCACCGACGGCACAGGTGATATAATCGCCGATGAGATCAGGAGCAATTCAATCAATGTCATCTCCTCCGGCACCGGCGACATCGAAATTGGCACCATCAAAAATGCCGTTACTGCCACCATTACCTCCAGCGGCACGGGTGACATCGAGGTGGGCAAGTGCGAAGTCAATGTGCTCAATGCCGTGACCTCCGGCACCGGCGACATCGAAGTCAAACGCATCACCGCTACTACTGTCAATGCCACTTCTTCAGGCACCGGCGACGTAACAATCACCGGCAGCGCAGCCTCGGCCAACCTTATAGCCACCGGCACCGGCGACGTCAACGCCACATCATTTGCCGCCGCCTCTATCAGCAAGCACACCGCCGGCACCGGCTCTATCAGTCAATAATAAGCCCACCCCAAACCCCTCCCTAAAGGGAGGGGCTTACTAAGTTTCACAAAATAATGAAGAATATTATCAAGTCAGAACTCGCACCCGCAGCCATAGGCCCTTACAGCCAGGCCGTAAGCGCCGGTGCCATCACTTTCGTAAGCGGACAGCTGCCCATCAATCCCGCTACCGGCACAATGCCCGAAGGCGTCGAGGCGCAGACCGAGCAGTCAATAGCCAACATCGAGGCCATCCTCGCCGCTGCCGGCATTACCCTCGACAACGTGGTAAAGACCACCGTGTTTCTAGCCGACATGAGCCTTTTCGGTCCGATGAACGAGGTCTATGGGCGCCACTTTAAGGCTCCCTACCCGGCCCGTTGTGCCTTCGCGGTCAAGGAGTTGCCTAAAAAGGCCCTCGTGGAGATTGAGGCCATCGCCGCAAAATAATCAGCCCACCCCAACCCCCTCCCTAAAGGGAGGGGCTTTATTTGTTAGTGGAGATCTTCACTCTTTAACTCTTTAACTCTTTAACTCTTTAACTCTTTAACTCAATTACTCAAATGGTCAAGCATATAGTAATGTTTCGCCTTAACGGCACAGAGGAGGAGCGCCGGGAAGCCTGCCATCGGTTCAAGGAAGCCCTCGAAGCTCTTCCCGAGCAGATAGAGGTGCTCAAGAGCATCCAGGTCGGCATCAATGAAAATCCGGCCGAACACTGGGACATAGTGCTGACAGCCATAGTTCCGACCATGGCTGACGTGGAGGTTTATGCCAAACATCCGGCACATGTTGCCGCCGCTGCAATCGTCGCCCCGCTGAAGGCCGACCGCGGCTGCGTCGACTACACGGTCTAATGCACAATGCACAATCTCCATCCGGATGGCAATTGTGCATTGTGCATTATGCATTATGCATTGTGCATTGAACGTTATGCGTTGTGCACTGAGGGAAGGCGCAGCCGCAGGCGGGGGATGGGGATGCGGCAGAGGTTGCGGTAGGCAACGTAGCCTATCAAAGCTGCCATAGAGCCTATGAGCATGCCCACGAGTATGTCACCGGGGTAGTGGACGCCGAGGTAGACGCGCGTGTAGCACACCACGAGCGACCATGCCACGAGCGAAAGGGTGACTGCGCGACGGCGGAAGTAGAGCGAGAGGAAAACTACCGTGGCCATGGTGGTCGCGCCGTGGCATGAGGGGAATCCGAAGCGGCCGCCGCGGTAGTTGTCGACCACGTGGACGTATTCCGAAATGGGGTTTGCAAGATTTGAGGGGCGCATGCGCTCAATCATGGGGCGTAGCAGGGAGGCGCACACCTGGTCGCTGATGGCAAGGGCGACGGCAAGGCCGATGATGCACATGAAGCCACGCTTGGCGCCACCGGCACGAAATACGGCAATGGCCATCAGGGAACTAAGTCCAATCCAAAGCCATTTTTTGGTGATGAACATCATCACCCCATCGAGCCACGGAGTGTGCATCCCGTTCAGGGCCAGTAACAGGTCGCTGTCAAGATCTGCAAGAAATGTTATAAAGGTCGAAATCATTGGTCTTTTTCTCCAACAAAGATACATCAAAAAAACGAAATAATTGTGCTTTTAGTACAGAAAAATGCACCAAAGGTCGAAATTTAATATTTTTGTAATATTTTTTCGCAGAAAAGTCCAATCATTCTCCGAAACGCATCAAGCGGCTCTTATAGATAAAATGATAGACACCGACAAAAACATCTGACCTTAGGCTAAAAACCCAAAAAATGAGACTACCTTTGTACTGATCAAATCCACTGCTAAACTAATGTTACGCAAACTATTACCGCTTCTCTTCGCCTTCATGGTGTCTCAAGCCTGTCACGCCGTCACGCTCGATATGGACTCGATACGCGAGCGCGGCTCTTTTGCCCGCTTCTGCGTGGACGTGTACCGCTGGGGCGACCGTACCTTCAACAGCTACGACACAACCTACGTCGCCGGCACCGGCAAAAATTTCACCATCCGCCCGTCGTTTGAGGGATGGAGCGACTATTACCGGCTTGGCACCAACGAAGACAACGGGTATGCGCTTGAATTCAACTCCTACCCATACATGACCGTCGGTGCGCGCCTGCAGTTCATGGCGCTTTCGGGCGGATACAACAAGAGCGTGGGGCGCGCGCACGGCGAGAGCCGGAGCCGCCTGCAGCTGGGCTTCAACTGCAACATGTTAGAGGTCAATTTTTCACGCATGATCAATGACGGAGGCACGCGCCTGCGGAGCGTCATCGACGACGGCAACAAGGTTTGGATACATCGCGACGTGCCCCGTTTCCACTCGCGCATCAACACCATCGAGGCCGTCTATTATTTCAACCATCACCGCTATTCGCAGGCAGCGGCGATGAGCATGAGCAAGCTGCAGCTGCGCAGCGCCGGCTCGGCCTTTGCGGGCATACGCTACGAGAGCCATCTTTTCAGCTTCGACCTCAACAGCATGTCAGGCATCTACGAGGGGGACGAAGACTATGACGAGGATGGACGCATGGAAATCCGCTATCATTCCTATATGGCGGAGGGGGGCTACGGCTACAATCTCGTGCTGCCACACGGATGGATTATCGGCTCAACGCTGGCAGCTTCAACGGGCTGGGCACATATCACATTCGAGGGCGAGAGTTTTAACCGCTACTCACTTGGCGGGGCGGCCCGCGTAGGCGTAGGGTGGAACTGCCGCAACGTCTTCCTGTCGGCTCTTGCAACGGGACAGGGAAACTTCTTCTTCGACCAAGGCACGGTCATGCTGTCGGCCATCTACACCTTCTCGGTCTCTGTCGGCTACAGGTTCAATCTTTGGTGAAATGCATAATGCATAATGCATTGTGCATTAGGAGAGGTGTGAGCGTATATAGTCGTCGAGGGAGGCATCCTGCGGCAGATCGAGCTTGCGGCGCAGGCGGTAACGGGCCGTGTTGACCGATGCCTTGGTGATGTTGAGCAGATGGGCGCAGCGGTGTGCGTCGACGTCGAGGGCGATGAGCATGCACAGTAGCTCGTCGCGGTGCGACAACTCCGGTAATGATGTCAGGAAGTGGGGATAGAGGCGTATGAACTGCTCGCGGAATTCCATCTCTCCTTTCTCAATCAATAGCGACGGTGTCAGTTGGCGTATGACGCCTAACGAATCCGGTTCCACAATCATGCTCTCGGCACGACGCCGCTCCTCCTCCACCTGGTTCATTGCCGAGGTCAGCTGACCATACAGCTCGGCTTGGCGCCGCCGGTATAACTTTCGCAGCCATAGCACTACTCCCACGGCCACACATATAATAAACAATGCACCAACGATGGCCAGCCACACTCGGGTCAGCAACAACTGTTTTTCAGCAGCCATAGCCTTCATCTGCATCTCGTGCGTCGCCTGCTGTTCGCGCAGCACGTTCTCCCACAAGCTGTGCTTGGCACTTTCATCGTCAAGGCTCAGAGTATCTACGGCAATAAGACGACCCAAAGCCTCGAGATGCTGGCGGTCATTGTTATTTGCATACTCACCGAGAGCAAAGCGCCACACCTCGGATGGCACCTGCACCTTGTTGCTCAACACCGCCAATGCGGCGCTAAGGCTGTCCAGTGCCTGCGACTCGCCGACATAGTCGCCCATCCCTTTGTATACCTTGGCCAACTCGAGCCATCCTTCAACAGCCTGGTATGGCTCGGTGTTTCCGACATACCGGTTTATGCGTTTGATGGCCTCCTCGCCTCCGACATAGCGGGCATAAATGAGGTCGATGTCCTCCTGCCCCATATTGTATGGGAGCCCCGACGCCACAGAGTCAGCGGCCATCAGGTACTGCAAAACTTCCTCCTGCTCCAGGACTACGGCACAATGGGCTTTCGCCGTGAGCGCTTCAGCCGCTATAACAGGATGCTCCACAACCCCCGCCATAGTCAATTCAGCCGCTTCGGAGGCATAGATGTCAGCCTCGGCTGCAAGCCCCCACTCGGCATAGAGTTGGGCAAGGCTATTTAGTGCACCGGCTATGGCGGTGGTGTCACCACGCTGCCGGCTCTGCTCCAGGGCGTCGCCAAGCAGATCAAGAGCATCCACCACACGTCCGTTGCGCTTATATATGTCGGCAAGCATCGCACGCAGGTAGTCTGTGCCTGCAGGGTAGCCGCAACGGGCGGCGCACTCCAGGCCGGCCTGTGCCCAGGAGATCACGTCGTCTTCGCGGCCCAGGTCAGGAAAAAATGTGGCGGCTGCGTATGCATAGTCGCGGAACCGGCGCTTGTCATCCGGCTGCTCCATAGGCACCGACAGGGCATGTGTGATATGCTGCTCGGCACTCTCGAGAGAATCGATGCGCGACAGGGCATAACCGTAGATCACCTCTATGTCATGGCGCAACCCTTCGGGCGGATCCTGCATGAGCGAGTCGAGCCACGCCACGGCTCCTGTGGCGTCGCCGACAGCCTGGTAACGGTTGAATGTGCTTACAAGAGAGTCAGCCTGAGCCGCTATGTCGCTTTCATTGCCGTGCGATGTGTCAGGGTTAGAGCAAGCGGCCAGTGCAACAAAGAGGGCCAGTATGTGAAGATGTTTCATAATACTTAAAAAGTAGCGCAAATTTACCTTATTTAATCGATAATCCGATTGACCACCGATAGACAAACCGATAGATATGGCCAAAAATCTTGGTTTTTTTCGGCTGATTTCCGCTTTGTCTATAAATTGTTCTATAACTCGGCTTGCAATCGTTTGTCCCGACACCCGTAAATTTGTGTCAGTAAAAATGAACAGGACTGTAGACATGCCTGACCCTTCTGCAAAACGAAAAAATATCTACACAATATTAAACTATCCAATAACAATGAAAAAAGCATTCAGCATCCTGGTGGCTGTAGCCCTGTGCGTGGCAGCCACTCTCAGCCTCACCGCATGCGGTGACGACGACGACGAGCCCGCAGCAGGCTCTGCCTATCTCACCATTTCAATCAAGACGCAGCACATCACCGGAAGCACCACCTCCGGCAGCTCTGAGTACGCCGATTTCAAGAGCTACATCAACTCCGTACAGTCTGCACTCTACTCCGCCGTCGGCGCCGACAGCAACGGCCATGTCATGCTGACCACCGCCAACTACTCATCCAAGTCGAAAGAGCTGGCATCCAAGTTTCAGAACGCCACGATGCCCGACGCGCCTGAGTTCACACAGATAAAATATACCATCGTGTACGAGCTCGAAGGTTACAAGAACCTCAGCGCCTCAGCCACGACCCTGGCCGAGCGCACGTTTACCAACGAGTAAAATAGCCGATGTCACGCTGTCTTAACTGCGGGGCCGAGCTCACCGGAGACTTCTGCCACAACTGCGGGCAGAGGTCTTCGGTGTGCCGGCTCACGGTCAAGTCAGCCATAGTAGACGACACGTGGAGCGCCGTGCGCATGGACCGCCGCGTGTGGCCCACTGTCTTCGCGTTGCTCATCCACCCGTGGGTGGTGATCAAGGAATATATCCAGGGCAAGCGCGTGCGCTGGACGCAGCCGGTGCGGTTGATAATCATTCTCTGTTTCGTGGACCTCGTAATAGAGATGTTTGTCCCGCACGCTGACTCTTTAACCGTCACGCCGCTGGCCCCCGGGGCCACTCCGCTACAGCAGCTCTGGCACTTCCTGCAAGTGTTTTACGACGAGAGCGAGCTGACAGTAGACATTATAGACAGCATAGTGCTCGCCCCAATCTTCGTGCTCCTTTTCCGCCGCTGGGGCAGCCGCCGGTTCAACATCGCCGAATATTCCACCGCTTACCTCTACCTTGCCGCCGCCAGCGTGGCCCTTGACATCATTCTCATCCCTTTCGAGAAGCTGATGGGCGACTGGATAGATTTCATTATAGCGCCCTGGTGGATATACGTTTTCATCCAGATGGTCATCCATGCCTTCCCGTCGCTCAAAGGGTGGCGGCGCGTGCTGATGCTCATCGGCTCGATCCTTGTCTGCGGCGTTGTGCTGATGATTGTACACTACCTCCTCGAGCCTGCATAGGCTCCTCCTAACCCTAAAACTAACATTATCACATCTGCTTCAATGAAATACTTCTTCACACTTCTTGCGGCCTCCCTTCTCGCTGGCGGAGCCACGGCAGCTACTCTGGCACCCGAAGCCGCCCTTAAGCGCGCTATGGCCCAAAACAGCAAAGGCATGCTGCGCGTTGCCCCTGCATCACAAATGGAACTTCGCCTGACCAAAGAGACACCTGCCGGCGAGGCATCTCTATATGTGTTCGCTCCCGCAAATGGCGCCGGATTTATCGTAGCCTCTGCAAGTGACCGGGGCGAGGCTCTCCTCGGCTGGTCTGAAACCGAGGCTTTTGACGCATCAAACCTGCCCAAGGGGTTTGCATGGTGGCTCGAGGCCCGCGCCCACGCCGGTGCTCCCCGCGTGGCGACAACCACCTACGACGCCATCGCCCCCAAGTGCACCACTACCTGGAACCAAGACACCCCCTATAACGACCTCTGCCCCATGGTCGGCGGCCGGCGCTCCGTAACCGGCTGCGCCGCAACTGCCATCGCCCAGGTTATGAAGGCTTACGAGTGGCCCAAGCAGGGTGTCGGAACCCATACCGACAACTGGGAGGTTAACGGCCAGAAATACTCCGCCACGGTTAACTTCTCACAGACCACCTACGACTGGGCGAACATGCTCGACACCTATGACGCCGAGGGAGTAAACTATAACGAGACTCAGGCCAATGCCGTGGCCACTCTCATCTATCACGCGGGCGTCGCCTCCGACATGATCTATTCGCCGGAAATGAGCGGCGCGATGTCGCCATGTGTCGGCGCTGCCCTCATCAACAACTTCAACTACGATGCCAAGATGTCTCTCGAGATGCGCGACTGGTATGACCAGGACGACTGGGACGCCTTGGTCTACAGCGAGCTTGCCGCCGGCTACCCGATGATGTATTGCGGCCAGAGCAACGACGGCGGCCACGCCTTCGTGTGCGACGGCTACAAGGACGGCTACTATCACATCAATTGGGGCTGGGGCGGCGCCTGCGACGGCTACTTCCTGCTGAGCGACCTCGACCCGGAGTCGCAGGGCATCGGCGGAAGCGGTGACGGCTCGGGCTTCAACAGCGACCAGGAGATACTATATAACATGCGTCCCTTCGCCGGCAACTCTACCCCCACTCCCTTGTTTGTACTCGAAGGCGACCTTTACACCGACAAGGATGAATATAAGGTTGCCACCGACGTGGTCTGTGTCAACGGCACCATATATAACTACACCTTCGGCACTCCCACCGTCACCATCGGCATAAAGTATGAGGACGAGGACGGCACAGCGTTCGACTACGAAGAACTTGAAACCCTGGCCTTGGCAATCGGAGACGGCTACGGCGACCAGGAGTATGAGGCCGACGGCTTTCCCGAGGGCGATTACTATATCAGCTATGTCTACAAGTATGACGGCACCTGGTATCCGGTGCGCCACGGTCTGGACGCCAACTACCGCCTGCACATCACTAACGACGGCAAGACCCTCACCATCGACAATCCCGAGAACGCCGACGGTGTTACGGTCAGCTTCCAGAGCTTCACACCCAACTACAACACTGACTGGATTTTTGAGCAGAACACCACTTATACCGTCAAGTGCAGCGTCACCGCCCGTCGCGACTTCGAGGACAACCTCATCATGATGATCGTGGACCTCGACACCACCGAGGGCATCCTTGAGAGCGAGCCTGTCAGCGTCAAAGTAGACGCAGACGGAGAACCTTTCGTGGGAGAGTGGACCATCAACACCAACTGCGACCTTGGCAGCTACATGATGGTCATCTGCAACATTCCCGAGACCGAGGATGAGGAGCCTACCGTCTACGGCACTGTCATGATTGAGGTAGTGGCACAGGGCGGCGTCGAGGCCATTAATGCCGACAATGCCATCAAGGTCACGCCCACCGTCACCGACGGCCCCGTATACCTCACCGGTCTTGCCTTCGGCACACGTGTCAGCGTCTATAACATCTCAGGCGCAGTGGTCAGCAGCTTCATAGTCTCCGGTGACGCCACCGTCGACCTGACCGGTTCGCCCGCAGGTATATACCTCATCAAGGCCGGAGAACAGGTAACCCGTGTAGTCCGCCGCTAATCCATTGATTATTCGATAGGCAATCGATGAACCATCGATTGCCTATCGAATAATTACACCATTTCGCTATGCTGACATTAGCCATCGCCGCAGCCATTGCCGGAGCGCCGGTCGACAGCCTACCGGCGGAGCCGGTTGACTCCGTCATCGAAGTCACGGAGGTTACCGAAATAATAATTGATACGCCCGACACCACTGCCGTGGCAGAGCCGTTTACACCTAAGTATGTCTACCCGGGGTGGCGCGGCGCCTGGGAGCACGACTTCACTTACGGCGGTGTGCCGTTTCTTGCCGCCGGACTCATCATTTGGGGCGCGCAGGACAACTACCGCGACATGGCCCGCAACTTCCTGCCGCACTTCAACTCTGCCCTCGACAACATGAGCCAGTATTCGCCTCTGGCGGTCACGGCACTCTTGAAGGTGTGCGGAGTCAAGACCCGCAGCAACTGGGGTCGCTTTGCCGTCTCCTCGGCGTTCTCTGCCGGGATAATGGCCGCGACGGTCAACTCCGTGAAATATTCCGTCAAGGAGATGCGTCCTGACAACACCACGCGCAACTCATTCCCCTCGGGCCACACCGCCACGGCCTTTATGTGCGCCCACATCATGAGCAAAGAGCTTGGCTGGCGCTCGCCATGGTACTCCATCGGCGCCTACGGCGTGGCCGCCACCACCGGCATCTTCCGAATACTCAACAACCGCCACTGGATCAACGACGTGGTCTTCGGCGCCGGCATCGGAATCACCGCCGTCGACTTGGGCTACTTCCTCGGAGACGTAATCTTCAAAGACAAAGGGATAGACCCGCGTAGCTGGACCGTGCACGACATCGGCACCAACGACCCCAACCCCACGTTCATAGCCCTGAGCATGGCCGTGGGCAGCGGATCCAATCTCCGTGCCCCTGCCATCTACGACGACTACCTCACCGACACCGAAGACCCGTGTCCTGCCTCCGGAGCCATACCCATGAATCTCAAGCTCAAGATGGGGGTCACCACATCAGTTGCCGTCGAGGGCGCCTGGTTCTGGAACCGATATTTCGGCATCGGCGGCCGTGCGCGCGCCATCGCGTGCCCGATCGTGGCAGAATACAACCACAACTTCCAGCCCTACGTGCTTGACGACGTGGCCACCGGCGAGTCATACACCTTCTACCGTCTGCGAGGCCTCGAGAGTGCCGCCATGGGCGTCATCACCGTCGACGCGGGCCCATACGCCTCCCTGCCTATAGGGTCGCGCTGGCGCATCGGTGCCAAGCTGCTTGGCGGCACGCGCATCACCACCCACTTCAACCTCCATGCCTACTCAGATTTGAAGCCGGAGTACGCCCAGCTCTTTGAGGTGATGAAAGACAGCGGACTGCTCTCGGAAGCCGACTATAATGAGCTGACAGAAGTGATTACCGACCGCGAGTTCATCGCCATCAAGCCGGCGGCGACGTTCAACTTTACCACCGGACTCGACATCACCTACTGCCTGCGCTCCAACACCTCAGTGCGCCTCTACTTCGACTACTCGTACTCGCGCCCGCGATACGAGTATACCGTCAGCTCGCGCATGACCTACGACTCGCGCCGTCCGGACGACGACCTTCAGGTGGTCAAGGACCGCTTCCGCCGCTCCACCTCCATCAACGACTTCTCATTCGGCATGGCCCTGACAGTAAACTTATAACGATATACCGCCCCGCACCCATCAAGGAAGTATGAGAGTCATGCGATTGATACATTTTGCAATTTAAGCCTGTGGTGCGGTGCGGTTTGTTTTTGTATTTTTTAACAGAAAATGACAGGGGAGGGGTTTGGCATAGTCTTTGTTTGGTTGTTGTAACTGTATAGTGTTATGCACATCGTTCAACTAAAATCATACAACCAATGAAAGGCAATATCGGGGTTACCACCGAAAACATTTTCCCCGTCATCAAAAAATTCCTCTACTCCGACCACGAGATCTTCCTCCGCGAGCTGGTTTCGAACGCTGTAGACGCCACGCAGAAGCTGCGCACGCTCAGCTCGTTCGGCGAGTTCAAGGGTGAGCTTAGCGACCTGGACGTACGCGTCAAGGTCGACAAGGAGGCCGGCACGCTGACTGTCAGCGACTGCGGCATCGGCATGACCGCCGACGACATCGACAAGTACATCAACCAGATAGCCTTCTCCGGCGCCGAGGAGTTCCTTGAGAAATACAAGGACACGGCCGCCAACATCATCGGCCACTTTGGCCTCGGCTTCTACTCGGCGTTCATGGTGGCCAAGAAGGTCGAGATACGCTCCCTGTCGTATCAGGAGGGCGCCGAGGCCGTCTGCTGGACGTGCGACGGCTCGCCGGAGTTCGTCATGGACAAGTGCGACAAGGTCGACCGCGGCACCGACATCATCCTCTACATCGACGACGACAGCAAGGAGTTTTTGGAACAGAGCCGCATCGACACCCTGCTGAAGAAATACTGCCGCTTCCTCCCCGTGCCGGTCGTCTCGGGCTACGAGCAGGAGTGGAAAGACGGCAAGATGCAAGACACCGACCGCCCCAAGGTAATCAACTCGCTCGAGCCTATCTGGACCAAGAAGCCGGCCGAGCTGAAAGATGAGGACTATCTGAAGTTCTACCACGAGCTCTACCCTGGCCAGGACGACCCCCTGTTCTGGATACACCTTAACGTCGACTACCCCTTCACTCTCACCGGCGTGCTCTTCTTCCCCCGCATCAAGAACAACTTCGAGGTGACCCGCAACCGCATACAGCTCTACTGCAACCAAGTCTACGTCACCGACGAGGTGGAGGGCGTGGTACCCGAGTTCATGATGCTGCTGCAGGGCGTCATCGACTCGCCTGACATACCGCTGAATGTCAGCCGCTCGTACTTGCAGAGCGACACTGCCGTCAAGAAGATCTCCGGCTACATCACAAAGAAGGTTGCCGGACGCCTCGAGGAGATATTCAAGGCCGACCGCAATGACTTCGAGAAGAAGTGGGACGACATCAAGATCTTCATAGAGTACGGCATGCTCACCGACCCCAAGTTCTGCGACGCGGCCATGAAATTTGTCCTGCTCAAAGACACCGAGGGGCAGTACTTCACCATCGACGAGTACAAAAGCCTCGTCGAGGCCACGCAGACCGACAAGTCGGGCGACCTTGTGTGCCTCTACGCCACCGACCCCACGGAGCAGTACAACTACATACAGGCAGCCACGGCCCGCGGCTACAATGTCCTGCTCATGGACGGCCAGCTTGAGAGCCACTTCATCGGGCTGCTCGAGCAGAAGATGGACAAGACACGCTTTGTCCGCGTAGACTCGGATGTAGTCGACCGTCTTATAGCCAAGGAGGACAAAGGCGCCGTCGACCTGACGCAGGAGCAGATAAGCATACTCTCTACCATGTTCTCATCGCAGCTGCCCAAGATAGACAAGGCCAACTTCCTCGTCGAGTTTGAGGCCGTCGGCGCCGATGCAAGCCCCATCGTCATCACCCAGGGGGAGTATATGCGCCGAATGAAGGAGATGGCCGCCATGCAGCCCGGCATGAGCTTCTACGGCGAGCTGCCCGACAGCTACAACATGGTGGTCAACACCCTCAGCCCCGTCGTCAAGCGCATTGTGGCCACCACGTCGGAGGTTGCGCCCATGATTGCCGACTTCACAAAGAAGATCGACGAAGCAAACGCCACCATCAAGAGCGTCAACGAGGAGGTCAAGGACTCCAAACCGACCGACGAGCAGCAAAATCAGCTCGACGAGGCCCGCAAGCAAGCCGACGAGGCCCGCGCGCAGGAGACCAAGGTAATCAGTGACTTCGCCTCGACGCAGCCGCTGGTGGCCCAGGTAATCGACCTGGCCCTGCTCGGCAACGGGCTGCTCAAGGGCGAGGCGCTGAGCAAGTTCATCGCCCGCTCGGTCGACCTCCTCTAAACAATGTTTCAATATAACAATCAGGTCTTTAACCGGTTAACCGATTAACCGGTTAAAGGCCTGAGTGTTTCGGCAAAAATTACTACCTTTGCAGGCATGATTAGGATAGCCAACTGCAAGATAAACCTCGGACTGGACATCGTGCGCCGTCGTCCGGACGGATACCACGACATACGCACCGTCATGCTCCCTATAGACTGGAGCGACGTGGTGGAGGTAGTCCCCGGGGCGGGTCAACTCGTGTGCAGCGGGCGCCTCGTTGACTGCCCTCCGGAGAAGAACCTGGTTATGAAAGCTGTGCGCGCCCTTGCTGACAGGGTAGGGGAGTTGCCTGCGCTGGACATCTTTCTCCACAAGGTAGTTCCCGACGGCGCCGGTCTCGGCGGCGGCAGCTCCGATGCCGCCAACACGCTGTTAGCCGTCAATGACTTGTGCAACCTTGGCCTAAACGTTGCCGAGGTGGCAGAGGTAGCCGCAACCGTCGGCGCCGACTGCCCGCTTTTCGTATACAATCGGTCCATGCTCGCTACCGGCACGGGCACCACCCTCACCCCCGTGGACCTGAACCTCGACGGTTATATCCTTTTAGTGGTTAAGCCGCCGGTAAGCGTGCCTACCAAAGAGGCATATTCACTCGTACGACCGCAGGAGCCGGAGGAAGCCATCGAAGATATTATACGACTCCCCGTCGAGGAGTGGCAGGGGCGGCTTAAGAACGACTTCGAGCCATCGGTATTTGCCCGTTACCCGGTCGTGCAAGAAATCAAGCAGACGATGGTTGACAAGGGAGCCGCCTACGCCTCGATGTCGGGCAGCGGCTCGGCGGTATACGGCCTCTTTACGGGTGACAAAATGGCAGTGGTTGAACGATTGGCACACCTTATGCGTTCTAATATTGTATATTGGAATGAAATAAAAACATCAACTATATGAGCAAGGATAAGAAACCGCAGGCACCCGCTGTGGAGCCTGATATAATAGACAAGGACGCCGAGGTTATGGACGTCTACGATGACACCTTCGACCCTGAATCTGAGCAGATAGAGGAGGAGAAAGACATCATCAACAAGCAGATGAACGACATGAACGCCCTGACCGAGCAACTCGAGCAAGCCAAGGCAGACGTTGAGAAGGAGAAGAAAGAGTATCTCTACCTGATGGCGGAGTTTGACACCTTCCGTCGGCGCACGGTCAAGGAGAAGGCAGAGATCATGAAGAACGCCTCAGAGGGCGTCTTCAAGGACCTCCTTCCGATAGTCGACGACTTTGAGCGCGCCATCGAAGCCGGCAAGCAGACCGACGACCCGGCTGCTCTCAAGGAGGGCACCGACCTGATCTACAACAAGCTCGTCAAGTTTATGGAGAAGAACGGCGTCAAGCCCATCGAGTCGACCGGCGCCGACTTCGACGCGGACCGCCACGAGGCCATCGCCATGGTCCCGGGCATGGGCGAGGACAAGAAGGGCAAGGTCATCGACACCGTGACCAAGGGCTACACCATCAACGACAAAGTGCTCCGCCACGCCAAGGTGGCCGTCGGCCAGTAACCCACAATTACTCACCACTCACTACTCACTAATTACTTATTATGGCTGAGAAGAGAGACTATTACGAGGTGCTCGGCGTCAGCAAGACGGCCACCCCCGATGAAATAAAAAAGGCCTATCGAAAGATGGCCATCAAATATCACCCCGACAAAAATCCGGGTGACAAATCGGCCGAAGACAAGTTCAAGGAAGCAGCCGAGGCGTACGATGTGCTCTCAAACCCCGAGAAGCGGCAGAAGTATGACCAGTTTGGCCATGCCGGAGGCCCTCAAGGCTTCCCCGGCGGTGGCTTCGGCGGCGGTGGCATGACCATGGAGGACATCTTCATGCACTTCGGCGACATCTTCGGAGGCGGCTTCGGAGGCATGGGCGGATTTGAGAGCGCCGGCAGCCGCACCCGCCGCCGCGCCCCCCAGCGCAAAGGCTCCGACCTGCGCATCACCGTCAAGCTGACGCTCGAGGACGTGCTCCACGGCGTGACAAAGAAGCTGAAGATACCCACCTGGGTGGCCGACACCCACTGCCACGGCACCGGCGCCAAAGACGGCACTTCGCTGCAACCGTGTCCCACTTGCGGTGGCTCGGGCCAGGTAATGAAGACTCACCAAACCATGCTCGGCGTAATGCAGGAGGCCGCCGTATGCCCCCAGTGCAACGGCGACGGCAAGGTTATCACCGAGAAATGCACATATTGCGGTGGCCAAGGTATCGTCCGCAAGGACGAAGTGGTTGAGTTCTCCATCCCGGCCGGCGCCCAAAATGGGCAGGTGTTCACCCTCAAGGGCAAAGGCAACGCAGCCGTTCACGGCGGCGTAAACGGCGACCTGCTCGTGGTCATCGAGGAGGTCAAGCACCCCGACCTCATACGAGACGGTGCCGACGTGGTATACAACCTCATGCTCGACTTCCCAACGGCAGCCCTCGGCGGCTCTGTGGAGGTGCCCACCATCACAGGTCGCGTGCGGCTGAAGATACCCGCCGGCACACAGCCCGGCAAGGTACTGCGCCTGCGCGGCAAAGGCCTCCCCTCCGTCGACGACTACGGTCGCCAGAGCGGCATGGGCGACGAGCTAATCAACGTAATGGTCTATGTGCCCGAACACCTCACCGAGCAGGAGCGCACTGCCATCGAGGGTCTGCAGTCGCAGCCCAACATCAAGCCTGCGCCCGGCACATCAGAGCGAATTTTCAGCCGCCTGCGCCACATCTTCGACGACAACAAGCAATAATCTATTTACCCGATTATACGATTAGCCGATTAGGACACGCAAATGTCCTAATCGGCTAATCGTATAATCGGGTTACGAGTTTATGATCCGATGACAGCCGGACGAGTGCGGTAGCGTACAAAGATGAGGAGGAAGAGGGCGGCCACCGCTGCTCCAATCCAAATGGAGACGTTGTAGGGGAGACCGATCCCTTCAGCCGCAGTGCCAAGCGGGGCATAGCAGATGTAGCTGACGCACACCACGGTCATGAACAGCGCGGGGATGAGAGTGATGAGGTATTGGCGGCCGTTGCGGGTCAGGTAGACGGTCGCGGCCCAGAGGGTGAAGATGGAGAGGGTCTGGTTTGACCACCCGAAGTAGCGCCACAGCACGCTGAAGTCAATCTGCATCAGCAGGAACGAAAGGACTATTATGGGCAGCGCAACGAGCAGACGCTTGACAAACTTGCGCTGGTCGATGTGCAGCATGTCTGCAATGATAAGGCGCGCGCTGCGCATGGCCGTGTCGCCGGTAGTAATAGGTGCGGCTATCACGCCGAGAATGGCAAGTATTCCACCGACCACACCTAACCAGCTCTCGCACACCACTTTCACAACATCGCCGGCTGTCTTGCCCTCGGCGAAGAAGTTGTTGAGGCCCTCGTAGCCGTTGAAATAGGTGATAGCGGCAGCGGCCCATACCAAGGCGACTACGCCCTCGGTGACCATTGCTCCGTAGAACACCACGCGTCCATGCTTCTCAGAGCGCAGGCACCGTGCCATCATCGGGCTCTGCGTGGCGTGGAAACCGGATATGGCGCCGCAGGCTATCGAAACGAACATCATCGGGAAAATAGGCTCAAGCACAGGGTCGGGTTTGCGGTCGAAGAGACCCTGCTCAATGCCCGTCGGGATGTCTACCCCGCTGAATATCATGTAGCCCATAAGGCCGATGGCCATGAACAGCAGCGCCGCTCCAAAGAGCGGGTATAGGCTGCCGATAATCTTGTCAATGGGCAGAAGCGTCGCAAGCACGTAATAAAGGAATATCATGGCAGTCCAGAATACCACGTCCATCCACGCCGGCGTCATCGAAGCGAGCAGACCGGCGGGAGTTAGGACAAAGACAGCGATGACCATTATCAGAAGGAAGATGGCAAAGAATGCCATGATACGTTCGGTGGTCTTGCCAAGCTCCTGGCCGACGAGCTCGGGGAGCGAGCGACCTTCCGCACGGACCGACATCATGCCGCTGACAAAGTCGTGCACGCCGCCGGCAAGAATGGTGCCGAGCACTATCCACAAGAACGCCGACGGGCCGTATTGCACGCCCATGATGGCGCCGAAGATCGGGCCGATGCCGGCGATGTTGAGGAACTGTATGAGGTAGACCTTCCACGTGGGCATGGGTATGTAGTCCACGCCGTCGGTCTTGGTATAGGCCGGCGTCTTGGCCGATGCGTCGGTCTTGATGATTTTCTCAACTATCAGGCCGTAAGTGAAGTAGCCCACTATGAGCACGACCAGGGATACAAGAAACAGTGTCATGGTTTATTTCTCTGCTTTTACTATTTCGTTTGCAAGGTTTGCGAGGTCAGCAGTCTGCTTGGCCACGGAGTTCTCAAGGGCTACTATCCGGTTGGCAAGCGACGTGTCGCCTTTGCCGTAGCGCAGACGCAGGTCGGCCAGCGTAACGCGGTCGGCCTCGAGCTGCTGCTGCGCCTCCAAGTAGTCTTTCATGAGTTCGCGCGAGCGGCCCGAGGAAAGCTGGCTGACAGATGTGATAATGCGGCCACCGGGGAGGGCAAACTGAAACTCCGGCGCCGAGGTCGACGGGGTGGCCTTCTGCACTAAGGCGTCGATGTCAGGCTTGACAAATCCGGCAGGCTGTGTGGCGGCAACTGAGCGGATGAAAGCAAGATCGGCCAGGTCGTCGAGTTCGGTCGAAAGGTTGGTGCGCAGCTCCGAGGGGACGTACATGTAAATGGTCAGCTTGTCAGGGATTTGGTTGCGGTCGGTAGCCCACCATCCAATGCCGGTAGCCTCGTCGATTACAAGCAGATAGTCGTCGTATGGGGAGTTGAACGGCATGCCCACGTTCTGGGGCTGCAAGAAGTCGTCGTCAACGCTGCCGCGGCGCGTGATAAAGATGTCATAGCCACCGAGGCTTAGGTCGCCTGTGGCACCGAAATAGAGGGTCAGGCCGTCGGGCATAAGGAAGGGGTAGGCGGCATCGTCAAGACCTTCTGCGGTAGGATAAATGCGGGGGTTCTCAACGCTCCCGTCGGCGAGCACACGGGCCGATGCAACGGCCAACGAACCGTCATGATCGGTGGCGAAAAACTTCGTCAGGCCGCTCTGGGTGATATATAGAGGTGAGTTGCCGGCATCTTTCGACGCCTCGAAGCTGCCTGCCTGCGGCGAGAGTCGGTAAGCCTTGAAGAATGTTTCTTTGGGCACTATCACGCTGTCGATCACCACTATCTGCTCCACGCGCTCGAGCATTTGGTCGCCCATCTCTCCGGCGTGCTGCAGAGCCTTGGCATCAGCAGCCTCTGGGGTGTCCTTGAGGTGCTTGTAATAGGTGTTCATCAGCTCCTGCACGTCCTCGAAGCGGTATTCGGCAAGCGCCTGGCGAGCCTGGGCAATCACCTCGTCGACATTAACGGCAGGGGTGGCAGCCTTCTTCTTTGGCGAGGCTCCGAATATAAGAGACACTCCTGCCAAGGATATTATTATTGTGGCTATTAACCTGTTCATAGTTATCTTAATTTACCCACAAAGTTACAAAATGGTTTTGAGTTACAAAAAATTTCAGTAACTTTGTGTGATTTTTAACGATTAATGAAAGAATTATTAACTTTATATAGCGCGCTATACGGCCACGAACCGCAAAGCGTTGAGCCTATCACCGGCTCCGGCTCGTCACGTGCATACTATAGGCTCCAAGGGGAGCCTACAGTTATCGGCTGCGTAGGACGAGATCTTAAAGAGAACGAGGCGTTTATATACCTCACGCGCCATTTTTCGGCCAAGGGTCTGCCGGTGCCACAGCTGCTTGCCGTGTCTGAAGACTCCTCCGCCTATCTACAGGAGGACTTCGGCGACCTCTCTCTATATGACGCAATCCGTCATGGCCGGGAAACCGGAGAGTTTAACGAAGAGGAGATGAAACTGTTGAGGCAGTCCATGGAGGCGCTTGCCGACGTGCAGCATCCAGGGGCAAAAGGGCTGGACTTCAAGCGCTGCTACCCCGCCGAGACCATGGACGCGCGGATGGTGCAATGGGATCTCAACTACTTTAAATATTGCTTCCTAAAGCCCTCCGGCATTGAGTTTGACGAGGCTGCGCTACAAGACGACTTCGACCGTCTAACGGCAAACATAACCGCCATGGGAGCAACGAGATGCTTTATGTACCGTGACTTCCAGACCCGCAATGTGATGGTGCGCACAGACGGCCCCATAGGTCTCATAGACTATCAAGGAGGGCGCCGCGGGCCTGTGGAGTATGACGTTGCCTCAATGCTTTGGCAAGCGCGTGCACGGCTCACCGAAAGCGTGCGCAATGAACTTATAAAATGTTACCTGGAGCGTGCGCACAAATATGCGGAATATGACGATGAAACCTTCCGAAAGCGCCTGCAGCTCATGGTGCTGTTCCGCACACTGCAAGTGCTGGGGGCATACGGTTTCCGCGGCATAATTGAGGGGAAGGCGAAGTTTGTCGAGCCTATACCAGCAGCCATGCAAACCGTTTCACAACTGTTTGCAGATGGCACGTTAACCCCCTATCCTGCACTGTCAAAGGCGCTTGGCCAACTCGTAGGCTTGCCGCAATATCAACCGCAAACCGCTGACGGGTTGACCGTGCGCGTGTTAAGTTTCTCCTACAAGCAGGGCTTGCCGAAGGATTACACGGGCAACGGTGGGGGCTTCATCTTCGACTGCCGCACCATGCACAATCCCGGGCGTTATGACCGATACAAGCAACTCACCGGCCGCGACCGGCCCGTCATTGACTTTTTGGAGGACAGGGGAGAGGTGCAGCATTTCCTGTCTAACGTCTACGGACTGGTTGACCTCGCAGTCGACCGTTACCTGCAGCGCGGGTTCACCTCGCTTATGGTATGCTTCGGCTGCACCGGCGGTCGCCACCGTTCAGTCTATTGCGCCGAGCACACTGCCCGCCATATTAAATATCTGTTCCCGCAAGCCCGCGTCGTGCTCGAGCACCGCGAACAACACATCACCGAGACACTATGAGCGCTCCACTTCAAGCCATGATATTTGCCGCCGGCATCGGCTCGCGGCTGAAGCCATTCACCCTCAGCCACCCCAAAGCTTTGGTGGAGGTCGGCGGAGTGCCCATGCTTGAGCGGGTAATCCTGAAGCTGAAGGCCGCAGGCGTCGGGCACATCGTTGTCAACGTGCATCACTTTGCCGACCAGATCATTACGTTCATCAAAGAGAACAACAACTTCGGCTGCGACATACTCGTCAGCGACGAGCGCGACGAGCTGCTCGATACCGGTGGAGGCCTGCTGAAGGCCGCACCTCTGTTTCTTCCCGACGTGCCGATAGTGCTCCATAACGCCGACATACTCACTGACTTCAGCATAGCCGACATGGCCCGTGACCTCGACTGCGACGCCCGCCTGCTGGTGAGCCGCCGCTCCTCGTCACGAGCGCTCTATTTCGATAAGGACATGCGTATGCGCGGGTGGGGCAACCTCAAGGCGGGCGAGATCAAGCCGGCCAATCTGTGTACAGACGGACTGAATCCGCTGGCCTTTGGAGGCGTGCATATTATCAAGCCGTCGGTGCTCGGCGCGCTTAAGGAATACGCACCAGCTAAAGTGTTTTCTATCATTGACTTCTATGTGCATGCTTGCCCTACGCTCTGCATCGAGGGGTATGCACCCGCCGATGGCACATACCGGTGGTTTGACGTGGGCAAGCCGGAAACGCTTGAGGCCGCGCGCAAAAGTTTGTGTTAAATCTGAAAAATTTTTGTAAATTTGCAGGTAAATTTGTGCCTACATCATGAACGACGATATAGAACCCAACGAACTACCTGACCAGAACGATATAAACGACATAAATGCCGAGGCTTCCGGCCTCGACGCCGACGTGTCGGAGAGTCCGGACGGCCCAGTGAGCGGCACCTCCGGCGACACGACCGAGGAGGCTGCCGCGCTGGACGTAACACCCGAGCCTTCCGACTTTGAGGAAGATGACGAGGATGACGACTACGATACCGACGCCGCCCCGCAGAAGCACCACAGCCACGGCATGGTTGAAGCCACCGGCGACATACTGCGCCACCACCTGCGCGGCATGTACCGCTCCTGGTTCCTCGACTACGCCTCTTACGTCATACTCGAGCGCGCCGTGCCGCACATCGGCGACGGCCTCAAGCCCGTGCAGCGCCGAATACTCCACTCAATGAAGACGCTCGACGACGGCAGATTCAACAAGGTGGCCGGCATCGTCGGCGACACCATGAAATATCACCCCCACGGCGACGCGTCCATCTACGAGGCCCTTGTCACCCTGGGCCAGAAAGACCTGCTCGTAGAGACGCAGGGTAACTGGGGCAACATACTTACGGGCTCGTCGGCAGCCGCGCCACGTTACATCGAGGCACGCCTGAGCGCCTTCGCCCTCGACACACTCTACAACCCCAAGATCACGGAGTGGACCAAGAGCTACGACGGCCGTAACGACGAGCCGATATGCCTCCCGTCAAAGTTTCCCATCCTGCTTTACCAGGGCGTGGAGGGCATTGCTGTAGGCTTGTCGTCAAAGATACTTCCGCACAACTTCAACGAAATCATCGATGCCGCCGTGGCATACCTCAAGGGGGAGGAGTTCGTGCTCTATCCTGACTTCCCAACCGGCGGTTTCCTCGATGTGAGCAAGTATAACGACGGCGCCCGCGGCGGCAGCGTCAAGATACGCGCCCGTATTGACAAAGTAGACAACAAGACGCTCTCAATCACCGAGATACCATACGGCAAGACCACCCCTGTGGTCATCGATAGCATAATACGCGCTTTCGAAGGAGGGAAAATCAAGATACGAAAGGTTGACGACAACACCGCCTCGACGGCCAATATCGTCGTCCAGCTCATGCCGGGCACGTCTTCCGACAAGACCATCGACGCACTCTACGCCTTCACAGACTGCGAGGTGTCAGTGTCGCCTAACTGCTGCGTGATCAAAGACCGGCACCCGGACTTCCTGGGCGTGAGCGACTTGCTGCGCTACAATGTCGACCACACGCGCCACCTGCTGCAGCGTGAGCTGGAGATACAGCTCGGCGAGGTGCGCGAGCGACTTTTCTTCGCCTCGCTCGAGCGCATCTTCATCGAGGAGCGCATCTACAAGGACAAGGAGTACGAGCAAAGCCGCAGCAAGGAGGAGGCCATACGCCATATAGACAAGCGACTGGAGCCGTGGAAGCCGAAGCTCTACCGCGAGGTGACCGACGAAGACCTTCTGCGCCTGCTCGAGATAAAGATGGTGCGCATCATACGCCATGACGCCGACCGCGCCGAGGAGCTGATGGCACAGCTCAACGCCCGCGCCGAAGGCCTGCTCCGCGACCTGAGCGACATGACAGCATACACCATCGACTGGTTTGAGAAGCTCAAGGAGAAGTACGGCGCCAACTACCCGCGACGCACCGTGCTGCGCAACTTCGACAGCATCGAGGCCGCCAACGTGGCCGAGGCCAACGAAAAACTTTACATCAACCGCGAGGAGGGCTTCATAGGCACCGCGCTGAAAAAGGATGAGTTCCTGTGCAATTGCTCGAGCCTCGACGACATCATTGTCTTCTACAAAGACGGCCGCTACAAGGTAGTGCGCGTGCAGGAGAAACTGTTTGTCGACAAGGGTGTCATGCATGTGAGCGTGTTCAAGCGCGGCGACTCGCGAACCATCTACAACGCCATCTACCAGAACGGTCGCGGCGGCACATATTACATGAAGCGCTTCGCCGTCACCTCCGTCACCCGCGACAAGGAGTATAACCTCACCCCCGGCAAGCCCGGCACGCGCGTGTGCTGGTTCACTGCCAACCCCAACGGCGAGGCGGAAGTCGTCAAGGTCACACTCAAGCCCAAGCTGCGTCTCAAGACGCTGCAATTTGACGTGGACTTCAGCGAGCTGGCCATAAAAGGAAAGGGGGCGATGGGCAACATCGTCACCAAGAACGAGGTAGCGCGCTTCAGCCTCAAGTCGCAAGGCACCTCGACACTCGGCGGCCGCCGTGTGTGGTTCGACCCCGACGTGCTGCGCCTCAACTACGATGGCCGCGGAAACGAGTTGGGCGAGTTTCTGGGCGAAGACCATGTGCTCGTCATACTCAACAACGGCGAGTTTTACATCACCGGCTTCGACGCCTCAACACACTTCCCCGACGGAATCCTGCGCGTGGAGAAGTATGACGCGGAGAAGGTATGGAGCGCCGTGCTATACGACGCCGACCAAGGGTCGGTATATCTCAAGCGCTTCCCCCTAGAGGCCACGGCCAAGCCGCAGAGCATGATAGGAGAGAACAAAAAGTCACGCCTCATAAGCCTGAGCGACCACCCGGACGTGACATTCAACATTACTTTCGGCGGCGGCGATGCTGAGCGCGAGCCGCTGAGCGTGCTTGCCTCGGAGTTTGTGGGCGTCAAGAGCACCAAGGCGAAAGGCAAGCGCCTGACTACCTATGATGTGGCCACCGTGGAGGCCATAGAGCCGGAGCCTGCGCCGGAGCCGGAAGAGGTGGAAGCCGACACTGAAGAAACTCAGGAAGAGCCGGAAGCTGAGGAGCCTACCACCGAGACACTGTTCCCCGACCTGTAGCACTGTGCGTGTCAAGTTACTCATATTATTATTGGGTGCAGCGTTAGGGCTGTCGGCTCAGGAGCCCTGCGACTCCTTGGCGAAGCCTGTGCGCCCCGTCATGGCGGCTTACACCGTGAGCGTGGGCAGCGGTCAGGTGATAGACACCTATCTCTCGCCGCTGAAATTCGATGGCCAGAGCTTCTCGCTCGACTACGAACGTCGTCAGGCCATGAAGTTCAATCCGCGCAACTGGACGATGCGCCTTGACGCGCGCCTCGAGGGGATACATGCCAAGAGCCCGTCGGGCGCGACGACACTGTGGGAGGGTATGCTTCACCTGCAGTGGGGCATGACACGGCGGTGGATGCTACCCTACAGCATCACGGCGGCCGTGGGCGGCTCAACATCGCTGGATGCAGGCGTGGTCTACAACGACCGCAACTCCAACAACCCCGCCTCCGCAAAAGGCGCCTGGACGGTCAACCTCGCCGGCTACGCAACCTGGAACGTGCGCCTCGGTCGGCTGCCAATAACTCTTACTTACCAGCCGACGCTGCCGTTGACGGGCATATTCTTCTCACCTGACTACGGCGAGCTGTATTATGAG
>CAYOUJ010000002.1:0-105080 GCA_964407165.1 uncultured Muribaculaceae bacterium
GGAGTTCTATAAATTGCCATGCTGTATTCCGAGGCTATTTTTGAGATAAAAACGGCGGTGAGAAAAGGCGCGTAGCGAGCTACGTAACTGCGCGAACCGGCGTTTTTAGCCAAAAAGAGGCCGGAAGACAGCACAACTATTATTTATTTTGGGAATTTATAGAACTCCCCTGAATAGTTACATCGTGTAAAAGCTCTTTAAATTTCTGTGAAAAAAATGGGCGAAAGGCTTAATTTTTTGGAAATTTTGATTATTTTTGCAACGTCAATTATCCCTGCTTCCAAAACCAATCAATCAAATACCGCAACATGAAAAGGCTATTCCTTTCTGCCTCTGTGCTTGTCGTGGGCGCCGCCGTGGCGTGGGCCGACATCACTTGCACGGGCACTATCGTCGACGAGTCGGGCGAACCCCTCATCGGCGCGTCTGTAACCATCCCGGGCAAGAGCACCGGCGCCGTCACCGATATCGACGGCAAGTTTAAGCTCGTCGTCCCTGACAACACCAAGGAGATCCACATCGAGTACATCGGCTACAAGGGGGTCAACGTGCCCGCCCGCTCGGCCATCGGCACCGTCCGCCTCGAGGAAGACTCCCATGTGCTGCAGGACGTGGTCGTGACACAGTCCATCGCCCGCACGCGCAAGACCCCCGTGGCCATCTCGGCCGTCGACGCCTCCACCATCGAGCTCAAGCTCTCCAACCAGGAGTTTCCCGAGGTGCTCAAGACCACCTCGGGCGTCTGGGCCACTAAAGACGGCGGCGGCTACGGCGACGCCAAGATCAACGTCCGCGGATTCAAGAGCGCCAACGTCGGCATGCTCGTCAACGGTATCCCCGTCAACGACATGGAGTGGGGCGGCGTCTATTGGAGCAACTGGTCGGGCCTGTCTGACGTCACCTCGCAAATGCAGGTGCAGCGCGGCCTGGGCGCCTCCATCGTCTCCGTGCCCTCTGTCGGCGGCACCATCAACATCATCACCCGCGGCCTCGACGCCAAGAAGGGTGGCACCGTCTTCTACGGCATGGGCAACGACGGCATGAACCACATCGGCTTCAGCGTCTCCACGGGCCTGATGGACAACGGCTGGGCCGTGACCCTGCTGGGCTCGCGCAAGTGGGGCGACGGATACATCCAGGGCACCGCATTTGACGCATACACCTACTTCCTGAACGTGAGCAAGCGCATCAACGACCGTCACCAGCTGTCGTTCACCGCCATGGGCTCGCCGCAAGAGCACTACCAGCGCTCGAGCCAGGACGGCCTCACCATCGAGGGGTGGCAGGAAGTGAAGAACTACATGAACGGCGAGAGCATGTATCGCTACAACCCCACCTACGGCTACGACAACGAGGGCCAGGTGCGCACCTCCAACAAGAACGTCTACCACAAGCCCCAGCTCTCACTCAACTGGATCTGGCAGATTGACCACAAGTCGTCGCTGTCGACCTCGGTCTACGCCTCCCTCGCCACCGGCTACGGATACTCCGGCCAGGGCCGCGGCACCTACAACGGCCAGTCGATCAGCTACTCCAGCTGGTACGGCGCCAGCAACGGCATACTCAACACCACCTTCCGCCGCCCCGACGGCACCTTCGACTACGGAGCAATCCAGGACATGAACGCCGCCTCGGCAACCGGCTCCAACATGATCATGTCGAAGTCTAACAACTCCCACAACTGGTTCGGCCTCGTCTCAACGTACAAGAACTCGTTCTTCGACAACAAGCTCAGCTTCACCGGCGGTATCGACGCACGCTACTACATCGGCAAGCACAACAACGAGATAGTCGACCTCTACAGCGGCGAATATTACATGGACGACAGCACGCGCGACGGCGTCAACGCCGCCAACAACGCCGCCGCCGCCGACCCCAACTGGAAGTACCAGAAATTAGGCGTTGGCGACGTGGTATACCGCGACTACACCGGCCACACCATGCAGGAGGGCGCCTTCGCCCAGGCAGAGTATACCTGCCTCGACAACCGCCTGACGGCCGTGCTCGCCGGCTCGCTCAACGTCACCACCTACTGGCGCATCGACCACCTCTACTACGACAAGGCCCACGAGAAGTCGGAGACCACCAGCTACTTCGCCGGCTCCATAAAGGGCGGTGTCAACTATAACATCGACCGCCACAACAACGTCTACTTCAACGGCGGCTACTTCACCCGCGCGCCCTACTTCTCCGGCGGCGTCTTCCTGCAGGCCACCACCTCCAACGCCGTCAACCCCGACCCCCTCAACGAGAAGGTAGGCTCCGTAGAGCTGGGCTATGAGTACCACTCCGGCGTCTTCACCGCCACCGTAAACGGCTACTACACCAAGTGGATGGACAAGACCACCACCCGCTCCAGCACCATGACCAACGGCGAGAACTATTATCTCAACATGTCGGGCGTCGACGCGCGCCACATGGGCATCGAGATCAACGCCAAGTATCGCCCCTTCACCTGGCTCGAGGTCGACGGCATGCTCTCCATCGGCGACTGGGAGTGGGACTCCAACGCCGTCGGCTACCTCTACAACGCCCAGGGACAGCCGCTGAAAAACACCAAGGGCGAGCTGGCCAGCGGCATCCTCGCCGCCGACCATGCCTGGGTGAAGCTCAACCAGAAGGGCCGCAAGGTCGGTGGCTCGGCACAGAGCACCGGCGCCATCGGCGTCACCTTCAAGCCGTTCAAGGGCTTCCGCGTAGGCTTTGACTGGACCGCCTCCGCCCGCAACTACTCCGACTACTCCGTCAGCTCCTCCGCCCTGGCCCCCAACACCGAAATCAACGTCGGCGAGCCCTGGCGCATACCCTGGGGCAACCAGCTCGACGTCAACGCCAGCTACAAGTTCAAGATGGCCGGCTTCGACGCCACGCTCTACGGCAACGTCAACAACCTGTTCAACTACAACTACGTGATGGACGCCTACACCTCAACCGGCACCACCGGCACCTGGGAGAACGCCTACCGCGTCTACTACTCCTTCGGCCGCACGTTCTCGCTGCGCCTCAAGCTGCAGTTCTAAGCATCTAACCCAACCTTAAAAATATCCTCAAATGAAGACATTTGCCAAATATACACTGCTCGGTCTGGCTTGCGTAGGACTGCTCACCGCCTGCGACGAAAACGACTGGAACGACGACCTCGACGGCTTCGAGGTGCCCGGCATCGGCACGTCTACCTCCTCGCTGACCTACACCCTCACCGCCGCCGACTACACCAAGATAGCCACCACAAAGCCCTACACCACTTACGCCGCCGACAACGACCAGACGGCGGAGCTGACGGCTGTAGGCTCCTCCATGAGCTTCCCGACAGAGGAGATGGCGCGCACTTACCTCGCCATGTTCCTCCGCGACTCCACCAACACCTTCTTCACCCTCGCCAACGGCTCCTCCATCAAGCTGAGCTATAACGTCGACACCGACATCCCCGAGGTCGTGCAGGCCATAAACGCCGGCGTCAAGACCTACACCGTCACCGAGGCCGACTACCAGAAGGCCTGGGGTAGCGACGAAGACTACATCGCCGCCTACGCACCCGCGACCCCCGCGTCGCGCTTCATCCCCTCGCTGCTCAAGAGCGAGTTTCCCGACGCCGTCAGCGGCGACTATGCCGTGGTCACCTTCGACCAGGCCGACACCAACCCCGTCTTCGGCTCCGTGGGCGGCGGCGACGACACCTTCGAGCCTTCTGACGAGCTCGGCGGCGCCGGCGTCGGCGACGAGGTCGACGTCAAGGGCTGGATCACCGCCGTATGCACCCGCGGCTTCATTGTCAGCGACAAGGGCGGCAGCATCCTCTGCTACGGCGGCTCCTCGTTCGACGCCTCCGCTGTCTCCGTGGGCATGGAGGTTGAGGTCACCGGCGAGGTCAGCGCCTACGGCACCGGCCTGCAGATAGCCATCTCCGACAACTACACCATCCTCGGCGCCGGCTCCTACACCTACCCGACGCCCGTGACCTACACCGGCGCAATGATGGACGAGGCCGTGGCCCGCACCGACGACTTCGGCGCCATCTACTGCCAGTTCACCGGCACCGCCTCCGTGGGCTCCTACATCAACTTCACCGTCGACGGCGCCGAGACCGCCCAGGGCTCTGCATACTACTGCCCCAGCGACATCAAGGCTCAGCTCGTCGACGGACAGAAGTACACCATAGTCGGCTACTTCAGCTCCGTAAGCTCCGGCCGCTACTTCAACGTCATCATCACCGAGGTGCTCCCCGCCGGCTCTGCCAACAAGCGCCAGCGCACCGTCGCCAGCGCACCCGTGGCCTACACCACCTGCGCCATCTACACCTACAACGGCTCCTCCTGGTCCGTTCCCGCCAACACCGTCGTGCTCACCCCGGCTGACTACACCGCCATGGGCCAGAGCTACGGCAACCTCAGCGGCACGCTGCCCACCGAGCTGCTGCCCATCTACCTCAAGCAGAACTATCCCTACGCCGTGGCCGACGACGAGGTGACCATAGCATACAAATACTATGCATCCTCCGCCACTACATACCAGGCTCAGCAGTACGTCTACAACGGCTCCGAGTGGGTGCGCCAGATGGGCGAGACCTCCGCTCAGTTCGTCAAGAAAGACGGTTACTGGTTCTTCAACCCCTCCGTCATACTCACCCTCCCCTACTCGCGCAACACCGACCCGTCATATACATATTATATGGCCTGCGTCAACTGGGTGTTTGACAACATCTCCGCCCCGCAGTACGGCAGCACGTCGCTTGGCGACGCCGCATTCATCGACTACCGCGGCAACGCCGAGTTCTACTCCGGCGCCTCGGCCTACTACGGCAACGTCGACGTCCGCGCCACCACGGCCGTCAACAACGCCCCCGACGGCTACACCGGCTATGACGGCCTGACCGACGAGGAGATAGTGCTGCTCGTGGAGAAGCGCTTCTGCCTCGAGACCATGCCCGGCGCCCTGCGCGCCCTGCACCCCGACGCAGCCCCCATCGAGGGCATGGAGGTGACCTACACCATCAACTTCACCGCCTACGAGACCGGCGGCGTGGCAGTCGAGCGCGTCCTCGTCTACGAGGTCACGGCCCCCGGTACCTTCACCTACCGCTCCTGCACCTGGTTTGAGAACGGCGAAGACGCCGACTGGTAATCGCCCCGCTCATATCTTTAAAAGAGGCGCCCCACCCCGGGCGCCTCTTTTGTTTGGAGGCGACGCGCCCTCGCGTCGCGCCACCAGGCGTGCACGCCAGGCGTGCACGCCAGGCGTGTAGTGCTTGCGGCCAAAGCGCGGACGGCGACGCAAGGGCGCGTCACCTCCAAGGCCTCCGGCGGCTGCTCTGCAAAAATACCACACTATACCGACGCATTTTTGCAAAATATGCAAGAATACTACATTATACCGACGCTTTCTTGCATGTTTCCTAAAAAGACAAAACGGCGGTCTCTCGACCACCGTTTTGCGTTTCAAATACACAATTATCTATAAAACAACTATTATCTCTGCGTAAAACCCAAAACCTTTGCCCCGCTGTCTGTCGTGTGGCGCGGGGCCGCTTAGAAATTGTGTATGTCCCTATTTGAAACGCATAGCAGCAAGGGGCGCTGCTATTATCGGTTGCAAATTAACGCACTTTTAATTTAATTTCCAAATATTTTTCAAAAAATTTTCCAAAAAAATTAATATTTAACCCCAAACCCCCGTTTTTACACGCGAAGAAACAAAAGAAACAAAAGAAAAATAGGTTTCTTTCGTTTCCTTCGTTTCTGTATGAGCCATCCGTTTCAGCGGACCTCGACGATGGGATGGATGAACGTCAGCCGACGCGTGGCGCGAGTGGTGGCGGTGTAGAGCCACCGGTAGGTCTCGAGGTAGGTGTCTGACGGGGGCATGTAGCTGAAGTCGACGTAGAGGTTGCGCCACTGTCCGCCCTGCGCCTTGTGGCACGTCACGCAGTAGGCATACTTCACCTGCAGCGCGTTCCAGTACGGGTTGTCGCGCAGCTTGCGGTAGCGCTGCTGGTCAGTCATCCCGGGGGCGAACAGGTCGGGGTCGGCCATGATGCGCTGCCGGAACGTCTCGGCATAGTCCGCGTCAAGCCCCGCCGACAGCGAGCAGAGGGTGTCCAGCATGATCTTCGCCTGAAACGTCACGCCGTAGTCGGGCATCGACAGGTCGACGTCGGCCCAGCGCAGGCCGTAACGCTCCTCCGTGCCGACGATGCGCTCGACGGTGCACACGTCGCCGTTGGCGATGAAGTCGAGCCCCTTCACGCTGCGGCTCCACAGGTAGTTGTTTTTCACCACCATCAGCCGCTCGCCCGTCACCAGCTCCTCCTCATAGCCCAATATCTCGTGGCGCAGCGACCGGTTGAACTCCGTGGCGCGGCGGTTCGACAGCGTGATGATTATGGTTTCGGCCGGGCCGTCGTCGTCTTCGCGCAGGTCGCGCTCTATCTGCTCCTGCAGCTCCTCCGGGTCGTCGGTCACGCGCACGTCGGCAAACTTCGAGGCCACTATCACCGGCTCCTTCTTCGGGTCGGCCTGCATCATCTTGCGCTGGAGCGTGGCGTTGTAGAGTATGCCGCTGTCGATGCGCTGCCGAGCGGGGGCGGTGATGGTCGCGCGGGTGGTCAGTAGCCCCATGGCGTGCAGCCGGTCGGGGTTCATCGCCGGCGACGTCTCGCACCCCACCGGCGGCAGCTGCGCCGTGTCGCCCACGAGTATCAGCCGGCATCCGGCGCCGCTGAACACGTATTGCACGAGGTCTTGCAGAAGGTTGACGGGGGAGTCTTGCGACATCTCCCCTATCATCGACGCCTCGTCGACTATGAACGCCGCCCCCTCTAACGTGTTCTCGCTCACGGCCGTGGAGATGCCCCCCAGGCCGTCGCCGCGGTAGATGCGGCGGTGGATGGTGTATGCGGGATGGCCGCAGGCGGCGCCGAGCACCTTGGCCGCGCGGCCCGTGGGCGCTAACAGCACCACCGGCACCCCCGCCTCGCCAAGCGCCTTTACCAGCGCTCCCGTAAGCGTGGTCTTGCCCGTGCCCGCGTAGCCGTTGAGCACAAACACGCGGTCGGCCGAGAGCGGGGCGCGCTGAGGGTCTTCGCACACGTATCGCGCCAGGGCGGCTATGAGCTTCACCTGCTGCTCGTTAGGCTCGTATGGCAGCAAGTCCATGACACGGGCCCCGAAGGCCAACTTCTCCATGATATTTAAAGAATTGATTAGTTAAAGTCAGGCAATTGTGGCGGAGCCACAACTCTATTTGTTAACCCCACGCTTCAGCGTGGGCAAAAGCGACCAATCCCCACCAGCGTGCCGCAGGCACGCCTCTATGATAGGCTCTCGGGGAGGCGTGCCTCCGGCACGCTTTATATGAAGAGTCTTCTTTGCCCCACGCTGAAGCGTGGGGTTAACAGAAGGAGTTGTGGCTCCGCCACAAGCAATTGTGAAACTTGAATAATTTATCATTTAACATTCATCATTTATCATTACAAGAGGCTCCGGAGCTGATTTCTGCAACGGGGCTGCCCTTTGCGAGGGCGCGCAGGTCGTCGGCCGAGGGCGCCTGGTAGATGCGCAGGCCGAAGGTGCCGACGGTGGCGTAGATATGGTCGAAGATGTCCGCCTGTATGTGCTCGTAGGTCTTCCAGTCGGTCTGGTTGGTGAAGGCGTACACCTGCACCGGCACGCCCTGGTCGGTAGGCTCGAGCTGGCGCACCATGAAGGTGTATTCCGTCTTGGTCAGCGAGTAGTGCTCGATGAAGTCCTCGAGGTAATAGCGGAAGGCGGTGAGGTTGACTATGTCTTTGTCGATGCCGTCGGTCACTTTGCCAAACCAGTCGGCGGAGGCAAACGAGGCCTTCTCGTCGGCAGTGAGGAAGCGGACTGAGCGGAAGTCGATGATGACGGAGCGCATGATGCGGCGGCCGCCGCTGTCGCTCATGCCGCGCCAGTTTTGGAACGAGCCGCTGATGAGGGTGTAGGGCGGCACGGTGAGGGTGGTGTTGTCGAAGTTCTGCACCTTGACGGTGGTGAGAGTCACGTCTTGCACCGTGCCGTTGACGGGCGTGCCCGGCACCACTATCCAGTCACCCTTGCGCAGCATGTCGTTCGCCGACAGCTGCACACCGGCGACCACGCCCAATATCGTATCCTTGAACACCAACATCAGCACCGCCGCCGAGGCGCCCAGGCCGGCGAGCACCGTCGCCGGGTTGCGGTTGATGATGATGCTAATGCTGATGATGACGCCCACGGTGATGCATATCAGCTGCAGCATCTGCAGCAGTCCCTTCAGCGGCTGCATGCGTATGCGGGAGTCCTGGCCAAGCAGCTCGTAGAGCGCCGACAGCGCCTTGTTGATGAGGTTGCACACCGCCCACACCAGCAGTATCTCCGTGAGGCCGCGGAAGAAAGCGCCCCACTTGGGATAGCCCACCATCGCCTCCGGCGTCAGCACGTGCAGCAATATCGCCACGATAAGCAGGGAGATGGCCTTGAGGATGGAGGCGTTGAACATGATGTCGTCCCACTTCACCGCCGTGTAGACCACAAACCGCCGTATCAGCGGGCTGAGCACCTTGCGGCACAGCCAGTAGGCCACGCCGCAGATGACCAGCAGCACTATCAGGTGCGTCACCGCCGTGAGCACGCCGACGAACCCGTGCGGCACACTGGTCGACAGCCAGAATTTGTTGATCAGTTCATGCATACCCTGCAAAGTTACAATAAATAGTTGGATTACAATAATAACAACCCACCCATTCGCTAAGTTTTAAAAAAGCTATTTTCAGCCCCGTAGGGGCGGAATTCTTGTTAACCCCGTACGCAGCAGGCGCTTATGGTCGCTCCGCAAGCTTCGCGACCATAAGCGCCTGCGGAGTGCGGGGATAAAAAGAAGGACTACCGTGCAATCACTGCCGGGTAGCCCCTACCATCCATAAAAGATACAAAGTACATTATTTGACAAGTATTATCACGACGCAAAGGTAACAACATATTTTGAAACAGCAAAAAAAAATTAAGAAAAAATGAAAAAATTTTTTGGCGGCTTGAAATTCAGAAAATTAGAAACGAAACAATACGCAAAATTCGTGAAAAGTTTTTAACATTTCGCCCAAATACGCGCATTTTCAACCCCCGCCGTGCACAATTTTCGTCACCGGCTCGTAACCGTTGTTAACGAAAACGCCCCAGTTTTCACACCTGCCGCCACACTCCCGTGTCACTCCGTCGGCGCCTGTCACAAAATTTTCACATCCCTCAAAGTAATTAACCACGAATTACACGAATTAAACTAATTACACTAATTATTTTTTATTCGTGTAATTCGTTTTATTCGTGTAATTCGTGGTTTAGCGCGCGGAGGGCAAATTTTTTTAGGCCGTTACAATTATTTTCCGTATTTTTGCCGCCATAAAACAACTCAAACATTAACATTAACCCAACCATCAACCACTCAGTATGAAGAAACTTCTACTCATGCTTTGCTGCCTGGTAGGCTTCGCGGCCTCGGCAGCCGAGTACACCGATGTCATCACCCTGTCGGGCCTGGGTCTGACGCCTGATGATGACGGCGCCTGGAAGACCATCAAGACGACCACCTTCTCGTCGCCCGCTGTCTATGCCGGATACGTCTATGCCGACGACGGCGACTATTTCGGCTTCGCCAGCACTGCCAACCGCCCGTTCTACACCACCACCTCCGGCGGCCGTGTAAAGTCCATCAGCTTCGTCGTCGTCAGCGGCGGCAGCACTGCCGGGCTCAAGATACTCGGCAAGAACGAGCCCTACACCAGCGCCAACGAGCCGTACAGCACCGTCGAGGCTGACGCCGGCACCGTGATCGGCACCTACACCTACTCCGCAAGCAACAAGGAGGTCACCATCACCCCCGACGGCGACTACACCTACATCGCTATGTACGGGGCCGCTGCCAGCAAGCTCTACATCTCCTCCATGACCATCGTCTGGGAGGACGTGGCGAGCGAGCCTGAAACCGCCACCGACGTGCTCAACGCCACCGTGCTCGGCCTCGGCACCTCCTACAGCACCGTCACCGGCAAGACTGCCACCGACGGCAGCGGCGCCGAGTACACCTGCCTGGCAATGACCAACGCCAACAAGGACTACATCCAGGTCAACACCTCCAAGAGCTCCGTGCTCTTCAACACCACCACCCCCGGCAATGTCCGCAAGATTGTCGTCACCTACTCCTCGCAGAGCAACACCAAGGTGCTCGACTTCTACGGCAGCAACACGGCCATCACCGCCGCCGACCTGTATGCGACTACCGTACCCTACTCCAGTCTCGGCAGCCTGACCGCCTCGGCTAACGGCAAGGACTCCATCGTGGTCGAGGGTGACTTCGCCTACATCGGCATCCGTCCCAACAACGGCGTGGTCTATCCCGCCGAGATCGCCATCACCTGGGAGAAATCCGGCACCACCCCCGACCCCCAGCCCGTAAAGGTCGAGACCCCGACGTTCTCACCCGTCGCCGGCACGTACGCCGAGGCCCAGAACGTCACCATCAGCTGTGCCACCGACGGCTCTACCATCTATTACACCACCGACGGCACCGAGCCTACCGCAGCCTCCACCGAATACACCGCCGCCATCCCCGTGGCCGAGAGCATGACCATCAAGGCCATCGCCGTCAAGGCCGACTGCACCGATAGCGACGTGGCCACCGCCGAATATGTCATCAACATCTCTACCGGCGACGACACGGAGTATGACTACTACGAGGATGTCATCTCGCTCGAGAGCCTCGGCCTGAAGAGCTCCTCCAACGAAGACTCGTGGAAGACCTTCGCCGACAAGACCTTCGTCTCCGAGGCCGCATACGCCGGCCGCGTGGGCGTGGGCGACCCGGACTATGACGAGCTCAAGCTCAACAGCTCCACCGCCTCCATCGTCACCACCAAGTCGGGCGGTTACATCAAGAAGATTACCATCAACTTCAACAGCGAGTGCAACGACAACAACAGCCTCGTGCTCTACGGCAAGGATGACGCCTACGAGGCATACACCGACGCCTTCGACGCCGACAAGCAGGGCACCCAGATAGGCACCTGGATGTGTGGCGACGGCCGCACGCAGAGCTATGACATCGACGGCAAATATGCCAACATCGCCATCTGCGGCAACGCACAGATCTACGTCACCTCCATCGCCATCACCTGGGGCGTGCCCAAGGAGGCAGCGCCCGCCTCTGACGTCATCACCGCAGACAACCTCGATCTTGGCAGCGCCTACGCCACCACCTCGGCCGTGACTTACGCCTCCGGCGCCGCCTACGTGGCCAACGCCATGAAGAGCACCTCCAACGGCGAGATACAGATGCGCTCCAGCAACAACAACTCCGGCATCGTCTGCGCCAAGTCGGCCGGCAAGGTCACCAAGGTCACCGTCTACTGGGGCCAGTCACAGACCACCGACCGCACGGTCAATGTCTATGGCCGCCACACCGCCTATTACAACCCCACGCAGCTCTACAAGAGCGACACTGACACCACCGGCGTGCTCGTCGGTACCATGACCGCCTCCAAGGGCACTGTCACTTCCGTCACCTTCACCGACGGTTTTGAGTACTTCGGCCTCCGCTCCGCCGGCAGCGCCATCTACGCCGACTCCATCGTAGTGGAGTGGAACGGCACCTCCGAGCCTCCCATGGAGCAGGTTGAGACCCCGAAATTCTCCGTCGAGCCGGGCACCTACACCGCCGCCCAGAGCGTAGAGCTGAGCTGCGATACCGAGGGCGCCGCCATCTACTACACCGTCGACGGCAGCGACCCCTCCGCCACCTCCACCGCCTACACCGAGGCAATCCCCGTCAGCGAGACCACTACCATCAAGGCCATCGCCGTCAAGGAGGGCTGGCTCGACAGCGAGATAGCCACGGCCACCTACGTCATCAGCGCCGACGACAGCACCACCATCACCTGGAAGATAGTCACCTCCGCCGGCGACCTCAAGGAGGGCGACGAGGTGATCATCGCCGCATCTGAGTACAACTTCGCCATGTCGACCACTCAGAACAACAACAACCGCGGCCAGGCAGCCATCACCAAGAACGATGACGGCAGCGAGCTTGACAGCCCCTCCGCCGACGTGGCAGTCTTCCAGCTCGTCGCAGGCACCGTGGACAACAGCTGGGCATTCTCGTTCGACAACGCCGGCACCACCAACTACCTCTATGCGTCCTCTTCAAGCAGCAACCAGCTGAAGAGCACCGCCACGCTCAACGACAACGCCTCGGCTACCATCGTCATTGCCGACAGCGTAGCCACCGTGACCTTCCAGGGCACCAACAGCCGCAACATTATGCAGTATAACGCCTCCAGCAGCCTCTTTGCATGCGACAGCACCGCATCGCAGAAAGCCCTCGTCATCTACAAGAAGTATGTCGAGAAGACGGGCATCGACGCTGTCGGCGCCGACACCGAGGAGGTTGACGCCGAGCCGGTATACTACAACCTGCAGGGCGTGCGCGTAGCCGCCCCCGCCCACGGCATCTACATCGAGGTCCGCGGCACCCGCGCCCGCAAAGTCGCGTTCTAAGCAGTAACGCCTAACGGCCTGTTTCAAAATTGATATAGTCCGCGAATTACAAATTTCTTTGTAATTCGCGGACTATTTTTGTGTTTTTAATAGCGATGGTCGGCTTGCCGACCTTTTCAAGTAGCGCAGTGTGGCGGCATCGGCTTGCCGATGCCAGCCACGCTGGGTTGCAGTTAGGCTACACCATCGCATCGGCTTGCCGATGCCTTCAATGTCCGATTAGAGGCACAAATTTGTATTGCGTGTTGTCAATGTCGTTGCGATTGAGCAATCGCTCGTACTCATCCAGGAAGGCAACCGTTTGGTGGTGGACAGCTTGGTTTTTGATGTACCTTTCAACCATTTCGCGGTGAGTGGGCGAGACACTGAAACAGCCGTAACCCTCTTGCCACTCGAACTTCATGCCGCACTTCATGCCGTCGTTGAGCCACGAGTTGGAGGCATACTTGATAGCCTTTACCAACTCCGGGATGTCAGCGGCCTCTTTCTTAAGACTCATGCTCCACAAGATATGGACATGGTCGGGGACACCCCCTACCAGCAAAGATTGATGGCCTTTGCTCTTTATAGTGCCGCCGATGATTTTGAAAAGTTCGTCAAGGCACTGGTATGGAATCACTGCGTCATGATACTTGGCTGCGAAGACAGTGTGAAAGTAGATTTTGTAGAATGTATTAGCCATATTTTATGATTTAGAAGGCATCGGCAAGCCGATGCGCGGTTGATTTATTGCTCGTAACCCAGCGCGGCACACATCGGCAAGCCGAAGTGGCCGCACTGCGCTACTTTAAGTGGTCGGCAAGCCGACCATTAGCTTTGGCAAATTTAGTGAAATTATCTGATATCACCTATTTCTAATTTGGGAATCGGGTGATTTTTGAGGAAATTTTTCCGCAATAGTTGGTTGGAAAAGCAAATTTTGTTAATTTTGCAGCATTGTTTGACGCAAACTGCCCACAGCCTAAAATCTAAAAATCATTATAAACAAAACATCAAAGACTACTATGTGGTTAACAAGCTCATCCATAGGACGTAAGCTCGTCATGAGTGTTACGGGCGCCTGCCTCGTCCTATTTCTGACGTTTCATGCGTTGATGAACGGTGTTGCTATCTTCTGGCCCGCAGCCTACAACACGGTCTGCGAGTTTCTCGGCGCCAACTGGTACGCCCTGGTGGCTACCGCAGGCCTGGCACTGCTGTTCATAATTCACATCATCTACGCCTGCTGGCTGACGATACAGAACCGTCGCGCCCGCGGCGCCGACCGCTATGCCGTGACCTCGCGCCCCAAGAGCGTCGAATGGTCGTCGAAAAACATGTTTGTGCTCGGCGTGGTCATCGTGGCCTTCCTGGTGGTCCACCTGATTAACTTCTGGGCCAAGATGCAGTGGGTGGAGGTACGCCACTTCTTCACCACGGTCGAGGGCGTGGAGTACGCCCCTTCGGCCGGCACCGCCTTCCTGCAGCTCAACTTCCAGACCATCTGGGTGCCCATCGTCTATCTGATCGGCTTCGTGGCCCTGTGGTTCCACCTGACGCACGGCTTCTGGTCGATGATGCAGACCTGCGGCTGGAACAACGACGTGTGGATGCGCCGCGTAAAGTGCATCGGCAATTGGTGGGTAAACATCGTTGTCGGCCTGTTCCTGGTAGAGCTGGTAGTGTTTGTGTGCACGGCCCACTGCGACAAGTGCAACTACTTCAACAACAAGGATCTCCAGCCCATGTATGAGGAGATGCTCCAGGAGTTTGTCGACCCTGCCGGCGCGCCGTTTGAGTGCGGCTGCCCGCCCAAGGCTCCGTGTCCCGAAGGCCCGTGTCCCGAAGGCCCCAAGTGCAACAAGCCCGGCAAGTGTGACAAGGGTCCCAAGTGCGACCGTCCCTGCCCCCCCGAAGGCCCCAACGGACCCGAGTTCCCCGCTCCCGGTGACCAGCCGGCACCGCCGGCCCCCGCGCCCGAGCGCCCCGTAGAATAATCATATCCCACATTATAAATATCACAAGATATGGCAGACTATAAGAAACTGGAGGGTATGATTGACTCTACCCCCATCATGAAGGACTACGCCGACATCGAGTCCTCCAAGCTACCTGAATATCAGATCGACTCCAAGATACCCGAAGGCCCCATCGCAGACAAGTGGACCAACTACAAGGCCCACCAGAAGCTTGTCAACCCGGCCAACAAGCGCAACCTCGACATCATCGTCGTCGGCACCGGCCTGGCCGGCGCCAGCGCCGCCTCCACCCTGGGCGAGCTGGGCTTCAACGTGCTCAACTTCTGCATCCAGGACTCCCCGCGCCGCGCACACTCCATCGCAGCGCAGGGCGGCATCAACGCCGCAAAGGACTACCAGAACGACGGCGACTCGGTATACCGCCTGTTCTACGACACCGTCAAGGGCGGCGACTACCGCTCGCGCGAGGCCAACGTATACCGCCTGGCAGAGGTGTCTAACAACATCATCGACCAGTGCGTGGCCCAGGGCGTGCCCTTCGCCCGCGAGTACGGCGGCCTGCTGGCCAACCGCTCGTTTGGCGGCGCACAGGTGAGCCGCACATTCTACGCCAAGGGCCAGACGGGCCAGCAGCTGCTGCTCGGCGCCTACTCGAGCCTTAACCGCCAGATCAAGAAGGGGACGGTCAAGAGCTACGTGCGCCGCGAGATGCTCGACATAGTGCTGATACCCGACGAGCAGGGCACCCCCCGCGCCCGCGGCGTGATCATGCGCAACCTCATCACCGGCGAGCTCGAGCGCTACGCCGCCCACGCCGTGGTACTCGCCACGGGCGGCTACGGCCGTGCTTTCTTCCTGAGCACCAACGCCATGGGCTGCAACGGCTCCGCCGCCGTGCAGGCCTTCAAGAAGGGCGCCTACCTGGCCAACCTGGCGTTCACGCAGATACACCCCACCTGCATACCCGTGCACGGCGAAGACCAGTCGAAGCTCACCCTCATGAGCGAGAGCCTGCGCAACGACGGCCGCATCTGGGTGCCCAAGAAGAAGGAGGACGCCGAGGCTATCCGCGCCGGCAAGAAGAAGCCGACCGACATCCCCGACGAAGACCGTGACTTCTACCTCGAGCGCCGCTACCCGGCATTCGGCAACCTCTGCCCGCGCGACATCGCCAGCCGCGCCGCCAAGGAGCGCTGCGACGCCGGCTACGGCGTGGGCACCGGCAATGCCGTGTACCTCGACTTCAAGTACGCCATCGAGCGCCTGGGCCGCGACGCCGTGGCCGACCGCTACGGCAACCTCTTCGACATGTACCAGATGATCTCCGACGACAACCCGTACGAGACCCCGATGATGATCTTCCCCGCCTCCCACTACACCATGGGCGGCATCTGGGTGGACTACGAGCTGCAGACCTCCATCAAGGGCCTGTTTGCCATCGGCGAGTGCAACTTCTCCGACCACGGCGCCAACCGCCTGGGCGCCAGCGCGCTGATGCAGGGCCTGGCCGACGGCTACTTCGTCATCCCCTACACCATGCAGAACTACCTGAGCGACCAGATCAAGGTGCCCCACTTCCAGACCGACACCCCCGAGTTTGACAAGGCCGAGCAGGGCGTGCGCGACCGCATCGCCCGCCTCATGGCCATCAAGGGCACCAAGAGCCCCGACCAGCTGCACAAGAAGCTGGGCCACGTGATGTGGGAACTCGTCGGCATGGGCCGCACGCTGCAGAGCCTGGTCAAGGCCATCGACGAGATCGAGGAGGTGCGCAAGGAGTTCTACAAAGACCTCCGCATCGTTGGCGAGGCCGACGACCTCAACACCGAGCTTGAGAAGGCACTGCGCCTCGAGGACTTCCTGGTCATCGCCAAGATGATGGCCATCGACGCCCTCAACCGCAACGAGAGCTGCGGCGCCCACTTCCGCGAGGAATACCAGACCGCCGACGGCGAGGCCGCCCGCAACGACAAGGACTACATGTACGTCAGCTGCTGGAAGTGGATGGGCGACAACGTCAAGCCCGTGCTGCTCAAGGAGCCGCTCAACTACGAGTACATCAAGGTGCAGACCCGCAACTACAAGTCGTAAACCCCCTCAACACAAAAACCAGAAAACAAAATGGAACACAACATAAATGTAAACCTCCGCATCTGGCGCCAGCGCGGCCCCAAGGAGCCCGGCCAGTTCATGAGCTACCGTGTTGAGAACGTCTCCACCGGCAGCAGCTTCCTCGAAATGCTCGACATGCTCAACCAGCAGCTGGTGGAGCAGGGCGAAGAGCCGGTGGTGTTTGACAGCGACTGCCGCGAGGGCATCTGCGGCATGTGCTCGCTGTACATCAACGGCCACCCCCACGGGCCGGTGCCCAACATCACCACCTGCCAGCTCCACATGCGCAAGTTCAAGAACGAAGACACCATCACCATCGAGCCGTGGCGCTCGGCGGCCTTCCCCGTCATCCGCGACCTGATGGTCGACCGCTCTGCCTTCGACAAGATACAGCAAGCCGGCGGCTACGTGTCGTTTAACTGCGGCGGCGCCCCCGACGCCAACTGCCTGCCCATCAGCAAGCACGCCGCCGACATGGCCATGGACTCGGCAACGTGCATCGGCTGCGGCGCATGCGTGGCCGCCTGCAAGAACGGCTCCGCCATGCTCTTCGTCTCCGCCAAGGTCAGCCAGTTTGCCCTCCTGCCACAGGGCCAGGTTGAGCGCAAGCGTCGCGCACGCGCCATGGTGGCCAAGATGGACGAGCTGGGCTTCGGCAACTGCACCAACACCGGCGCCTGCCAGGCCGAGTGCCCCAAGGGCATCAGCATCAGCAACATCGCGCGCCTCAACCGCGAGTTTATCAAGGCCAAGGCCGCCGACTAAACCGCCTGTCAATTATCACGCGAAGAACCAAAAGAAATTTCTTTTGTTCTTTTGGTTCTTCGCGTGATAATCACCTTAAACAAGTTTCGCATGTTGGTAAATGCTTGTGGCGCAGCCACAACTCCTTCTGTTAACCCCACGCTTCAGCGTGGGGCGGAGAAAGCGAGAAGATCTAAAGCGTGCTGGAGGCACGCCTCTGAAGACGCCTATCATAGAGGCGTGCCTGCGGCACGCTAAAATGTGGGGGAAGCATTTACTTACTCCCCACGCTGAAGCGTGGGGTTAACAAATAGAGTTGTGGCTCCGCCACAACTGCGAAACTCGATTTATTATACTTACATTGTTTTGCTCTTTACCTACGCTCTTAACCAAATGAAACCGATCAAATCCATCCTTGCCGCGGCGTGCCTGCTGTGCGCAGCCAACGCCGGCGCCATCGGCTGGCCGGCCAACTTCGAGGGGGTCATGCTACAGGGGTTCTGGTGGGACAGCTACCAGACAGAGACCACGTGGCCCAAGTTAGAGGCCCGCGTCGACGAGCTCTCCCCCTACTTCAAACTTATATGGGTGCCCAACAGCGCCAAGTCGTCAGGCGGCTTGGGATATATCCCAATCTACTGGTTCACAAACCATAACAGCGACATGGGCACCGAGGCCCAGCTGCGCTCGATGATAGCCACCTACAAGGCTGCCGGCGTGGGCATCCTCGCCGACCTCGTCATCAACCACCGCGCGGGCGTTAGCAACTGGACCAACTTCCCCACCGAGACGTGGAACGGACAGACCTGGTCCATCGGCCCCGAGGGCATCTGCTGCGACGACGAGGTCAAAGACCAGAGCGGCCAGGCAACCCCCACGGGCAACTACGACACCGGCGAGGGGTATGGCGCCGCCCGCGACCTCGACCACACAAACGCCAACGTGCAAAACAACTGCAAGAACTTCTGCAAGTGTCTGCTCGAAGACTTCGGCTACGTCGGCTACCGCGTGGACATGTGCAAAGGCTACGGCGGACAATACCTCAAGATATACAACCAGTATGCCCAGCCCACCTATTCCGTGGGCGAATACTGGGACGGCTCTTACGACGCCGTGGCCGCGTGGATAGAGTCGACCGGCGGCGAGTCGGCAGCGTTCGACTTCCCCTTCAAATACGCCGTCAACGACGCCTTCTCCTCCGGCGACATGACCAAACTTGTTTGGTATGAGAACGGTGTGACGCCGAAGCCGGCAGGCATGATACACCACTGGTATCAGCAGCTGGCCGTCACGTTCATCGACAACCATGACACCTACCGCGACAGCAACGCCTTCTCGGGCAACTGGGCGGCAGCCAACGCGTTCATGATCTGCTCGCCCGGCACCCCCTGCGTCTTCCTGCCCCACTGGAACGCCTGCGGCGACCAAATAGCCAAGATGATCGAGGCCCGCAACGCCGTCGGCGTCACCAACACCTCCGACGTCACCGTGCTCCGCACCAACAGCAGCTGCTACATGGCCGAGGTCACCGGCACCCGCGGCAAGCTCGTGGTGAAGGTCGGCCCCGAGATGGTAAGCCCCGACGGATACACCGACAGCCAAATCTACTGCTACGGCGAGGACTACTGCATCTGGACCACCACCGGCGGCGGCGGCGGTGGCGACACCTACCCGTCGAACATGTATATCCTCGGCAACCTCAGCGTCGGCTCCTGGACCACCAACGCCGGCATCGCCATGACCAAGGACGGCAGCAAGTACACCGCTGACAACGTTGAGATTGCCGACGCCGGCGCCGGCTACGGCTACTTCACGTTCGTGACCAAGCTCTCATCCAGCGCCTCCGACTGGAACACCGTCAACGGCGGTGACCGCTACGGCGCCGCCACGAAGGACGAGGCCATAACCAGCGGCGGCAACGCCACCGTGGTGAAATACACAGCTAACGGCACGGCCGGCAGCGCCTACTCGTGGAAGGTGGCCGCGGGCACCTACGACATGACCCTCGACCTGTCGAGCATGACCCTGAGCATCACGGGCGCGGGACAGGAGATAATCTACGGGCCTGACCAGCTGTACATCCTCGGCAACCTGAGCGTGGGCAGCTGGACGACCAACGCGGGCGTGACGATGACGAAGACGGGCAGCGTGTTCAACGCCAAGAACGTCGAGATCATCGACGCCGACAGCGGCTACGGCTATTTCACGTTCGTGACCAAGCTGGCCTCGTCGTCGAGCGACTGGAACACAGTCAACGGCAGCGACCGCTACGGCGCCGCCTCCAAAGACCTGCTGATCACCAAGGACGTGGCCGCTACCATCACCAAGTTTGCCGCCGGCACGAACGCCTCAAGCGCCTACTCGTGGAAGGTGACAGCGGGCAAATACGACGTCAACGCCGACTTCTCGACCAACAAGGTTACGCTCACCGACGTGCAGTCGGGCATCGAGACGGTGGTAGACATGACCGACGAGGCGGTGAGCTACTACGACCTGATGGGCCGACCGGTAGCGCAGCCGCAGCCGGGCACCCTCTACCTGGAGCGCCGCGGGGCCAACTTCCGCAAGATCCTGTACAAATAACCGTCAGGCAACCGATCCTTGTGCTTGGGGGCTGTGCCCCCAAGCCCTATCAAAAACGTCAGGCAACCGATCCTTGTGCTTGGGGGCTGTGCCCCCAAGCCTTAAATGCCCAAGCCTCATGAGCGAGCCCAACATGCACCGCCGAGCCTTCTGGAACGACTACTCCTCCCCCGGCATGTACATGCTCACCCTCGTCATTGACGGCCGCCGCCCCCTCCTTGGCATGCTCCGCGCCAACCCCCACCCCAACGTCGAGCTCTCACCCCTCGGGCGCCGGATACTCAAGGAGGAACTACCACGCATTCCACGCTTCTACCCCAACGTAGAGGTGTGGAAAGCTTGTATTATGCCCGACCACATACACTTTATTATATATGTAAGGGAGGCGTTCGAGGCCAAGAAGCATCTCGGCACCGTGGTCAACGGCTTCAAAACCGGATGCCGGCGCGCCTACCACGCCCTGCTCCCCGGCCTTCCTGACCCGCTCTTCGAGGCAAACTACAACGACCGCATACTCGTGGAGCACGCCGATCAGATGGCCGGTTGGAAACGCTACCTCGACGACAATCCACGCCGACTCTGGCTCAAGCGCACGCATCCTGACCTTTTCACCGTCATGGCCACCGGCGAGATTGCGGGGATGGAGTGCCGGATGGTGGGCAACCGCTTCCTGCTCGACCTTCCCGACAAGGAGGCGGTGATAGTCCACCGCCGCTACTCGCCGGCCGAGGTGGAGGCTTGTCGCAAGAGGTGGCTGGCCTGTGCGCGACGCGGGGGCGTGCTCGTCAGTGCCGCCATAGCGCCGGTAGAGAAGGAGGTGATGCGCAGCGCCATGAGCGCGGGAGGGCGAGTCATATTGCTTCGCGAGAACGGTTTCCCGCCGCTATACAAGCCTGCAGGGGAGGCGTTTGATACCTGTGTGGAGGGGCGGCTGTTGATCATCAGCCCGTGGGAATATCACACGGACAAGAGGCTGATAACGAGGGAGCAGTGCCTGCAGCTCAACCGGCTGGCAGAAGCCATCGCGGGGCAGTGACGGGAGCCGCACAGCGGCTCCCCACAAAGATCGGTTGCCTGACGAAAAAGGGAGGAGGCTGTTATTTGTGGTCGTGGGTCAGGTGGCTGGCGTAGCTGAGAGGAGTATATCGCTATAAATTACGCCAATAACACATTCTACGAAAAAATTTTACAGATTTCATGGTTTTGATTTCATAGAATTTTCGTAATTTTGCAAAGTGTGCGGTAGAGACCGCCAACACCATAGTTAATTAGAGACGTTATGTCTACTTCTTTAGTGAACGAAGCGTAGGAAACTTAATTCACACATAGGCAAGAGTAGGTCATAATTGTCTCCACGTCTATAGGGCGTGGAGCTGTTATATCCACATCTGTCTATATAGGTTCTCCTACCACCTGTTCACTAAGGCGTGGCATAGCAGCCCACGCCTCTTTTTGTGTTACATATAACGTTCCTGCAACGGGCTTAAGCAGGGACAAAATTTCGACAATGAACCAAACATTAAAGTCATTAGTGACATTTCTTGTTGTCCTCATTCTGACGGTCGTCAGAATGGAGGCCCAGACAAGCACCTTGGCTGTAGGGGAGACTCTCACCATCGAAGTACCTTCGGTCTCTTACGGCTACATCGACAAAGTGATGTGGGGTTGCAATGAGCCCAATCTCGCATTCTTGAGTCAGACCGAGGCATCCGCGGTAATCCAATGCAAGGCATCTTTCAGCCAGATAGCCACCGTCAAGCTGGTCTATGTACAGAAGTATCTTGATTCAAAGGGTTTTACCCGTTCCAACACTTATTACAAAGAATACTACATCAAGTGCTCGCCAGATGGTGGGTCGAGCACTGGCACTGTGGCAACCGGAATCTCCATCCAGCCCAAGGCATCGTTGAACTTGAATGAAGTTGTCAATATCCCCGTTATACTAACCCCGCTTGGCAGTAACGGGGAATGGCTTTCACGCCAATCCAATATTATAGGAGGCATCGTTCAATATGACGGCTACCTGCAATATACGGCCCATAGCAGTCCCGGAACCACCACTGTAACAGTCTATATGCAGGATGAGGATGGGGACACCTTTGCATCCTCCTCTTGTGAAGTGACCATATCCGACCCTGAAGCTACTGCTCCGGAAGCCATTTCCCTTCCCTATGGGAAAGTCATCCTACTTGACGAAACCGTTGTTCTGATGCCCTCGTTAGAACCAGAGGGGGCCACTACTACATTCTCCCGAACCAATTCCAATGCCGATGTAGCTCGCTGTTACGTGGGTGATTATGATGTGAAGGGTATCTCCTCAGGCCAAAGTATAATCACGTTTGAGACGGCCAATGGTCTGATGGCCCGCTGTCGAGTTTTGGTAGTGGAATCCGAAATATCAGGCTTGGATGAGGCCTTTGCCGATTGTGTAGAAATTAATTATAACTACCCCTGTAAAGTATCAGAAATTTCTGAGACCTCCTTTATCTCTGATTTAAAGCCTTCGTTGTTGTGGCATGCGCCCAAGAATGTTGTAAAGGCTTGGCAATCAACCGATTTACAACTAGCCTCCGACAATAATTCGGAATTAACCTTCACATATTCAGAACGTAATGTCTCCATTCAATATTTACTTGACAGCGATGGGCTTGTTGATGGTGTAGTGTTTAGCCAACAAGACATGAATGACTTGTCCCAAGTGAAGTCTGAATGGTTCCAATCACTAACTATTCTTCATGAAGACAGTGTCACTTTGGTTGGAGTGGACGCCGAGAAAACAACTCTGGCCTTGGCTACCATAGAGGAGAGTGCCGGACATAAGTTTCTTGTAGTTTCTTGGAAACCCATTTACACCGAAGCAGAAGTCGTGGAGGTGTCACCGTTGGATCCCTCGGGCTATCATAAAGGTTATGGCTATGTTGACCTTGGCACCGGTGTGTATTGGGCAGTAGCGAATGTTGGTGCCTCGGCTCCGGAAGAATCCGGCGGTTACTATGCCTTTGGTGAGACAAGCACAAAGTCAACTTACTGGCTGGACTATTATAAATATTACAAAAACGGGTCGTATACATTGGGAACCAAAAACATCTCCGGAACCAGCTACGATGCAGCCACTGCCAAGATGGGCACCGGATGGCGTATGCCTACACGCACAGAAGCCCAAACCCTCCTCAACAACCTTTCTTGGTCGGTCACTACGATTAATGGTGTTAGGGGATTTAAGGGCGTAGCCTCCACCGGCAAAGCCATCTTTATCCCCTCGGCCGGATACAAGTATAATGCCACTACGATCTCGGGGTGGGCTTATGTATGGACAGGCACCTCGTATGATTTTGAAGTGTCATATAATTTATATTTAGCCAATTCCGGGAATACCATCAAATATAAAAAGATTGACAGATCCAACTCTCATTGGGGGTTATCAGTCAGAGGAGTCGTCAACCCGGACAATGTAGAGGAGCAGCCCGAACACTTAAGCGAAGATGCGAAAGGATGGTTTGTCGGTCCATTCCAAGAAATAGCTTGGACCGCTGACAGCCCGTTAACCTCAACGCCTCGTAACGGGAAAGTGAGCATAATTCTTGATTTTTCTGGTGACGACCAATCTTTACAGTTGGCCTTGGCTGAAAGCATTGAGGGCTGGACTGACTGGAATAATAATTGTTATCATACTTCCGGTCCTCTCTGCGATGGTGTTGAAGTTGATTTGGTGAAGGGAACGACAGCAACAGAGCGCACCTCCGACAATAACCTGGTTGTTGAATCTCCGGGATATTGGGAGATTGAGGTAGACTTGAAAGAGATGACAATCCAAGCGAAAAAACTCACACCACCAACTATCACGTTTATTCCTACGCCCGTGGCAGACCAAGGAGACCAAACGGTTAAATGGTATACAGTAGAGGGCATCCAAGTACAAACACCAATTCCCGGTCGCTTGTATATTATGAAACAAGGAGCCAAGGCTATTAAAATAATATATCCTGGCAAGTAAGTTTCAGCGACAATCAACCGCTGCACACACAGGGAGGGATCTTCAGGTTCCCTCCCTTAATCTTGTCATCCTATATTAATGCGGTGGGGGCTTTGGGTTAGAGGGGGTGGGTGAGATGGCGGGAGTAGATGAGGCGGGAGGCGGGGGCGTGGAAGGCACGGAGGGCTGGGTCGGCGCCCTGGCGGGGGGTGCGGATAAAGGGCCGGAAGAGCAGGTCGGCCAGTGGGTCGAACCATCGGTCCATGCTGATCATGCCGGTTGATACGACACCGGGGTCGGCGCAGTTAATGCGCAGGCGGCGTCCTTCGGGGGATGCTGCCAGCTCTGCCATCCAGCGTGTCAGGGCTTTCTTTGAGCGGCCGTAGGTGCCTAATTGCGAGAACTTTCGCTCGGGGACGTCGAGGGGAGTGTCCCCGGGCCACAGGCGGGTGATTGAGGTGGTGGCCACCACGGCGCCGCCGTCGGCGATGAGGGGAAGAGTAAGCTCGGTAAAAAGGCGCGTATGCCAATAGTTTACGAGCATGGTAATTTCGCGGCCCTGACCGTCTGTCTGCCACCGGCGCTGCATGACGCCGGCGTTGTTGATGACGCCCGCGAGTGGACGGCCGTCGGCGCGGAGGATTTCGGCGACACGGCGCACGGAGGTTTCGTCGGCGAGGTCGAGGGGAAGGAAACGGGCGTCTGGGAGTTTGTCAAGCAGCGCCCGGGCCTTGGCCTCGGAGCGGCAAGCGAGCCACAGCGGGTAACCCTCCTCGGCCAGCCGGAGAGCTATCTGGATGCCGATGGCGCCGGTGGCGCCTGTGACGACGACGGGGTTCATGGGCGGGTAATTCCCTTGTCGAGCATGAGCCGCTTGACTAGCATGCGTCCGTGGGTGGGGGTTATGCCGACAAAGAGGATGCCGAGGCGGTTTATAAATCCGTTGATATACTGCTGTTTGCCTTTAAGCAAGGCCTTTACGGCGCCGCGGGCGAAGGCCTCGGGGCGCTGGATGGCGTGGAGCCGCAGGGCGAGGCGTTTGAGCTTGGGGGGAAGGCCGAAGAGGTCGGTGGCGATGCCGCCGGGGACCGCGACGGTCACTGTGACTCCGCTGTCACGCATCTCGTAGTGGAGGCAGCGCGAGAAGACTCGGATGTAAGCCTTTGTGGCAGCATACATTGCGAGGCCGGGGGCGGGTGTCCAGCAGGACATGGAGCTCATGTTGAGTATGCGGCCGCGGCCTTGCGCTGCGAAGTGGGCGGCGGCAAGGCGGCTGAGGTGCGTCACGGCGGCCACATGCAGGTCTATGAAAGCCTGTATCTTGCCGGGAGGGGTGTCGGTCAGGAAGTTGAAGGAGAAGATGCCGGCGTTGTTGACCACAATTTCAAGCGTGCCGTCGAGGGCGGTTGCCCAGGCCATTACGCGCTCCGGGGCGCCCGAGTCGCAGAGGTTGCACCAGAGCGTCTCGACGTTGACGCCAAGCTCACCGCGGAGGCTCTCGGCGCATTTTGGCAGCTCCGCCTCCTGGTTCGACACCAGGGCGAGGGCGTAGCCGCGCCGCCCCAATTCGCGCGCCAGGCACAGGCCTATGCCCGACGAGCCGCCCGTAACCACAGCCCACTTGCTCATTTCTGACGTGCTTTGATTTCTTCGATTTCGCGGAGGATGCGCGGCGGGAGCTGCTCACGCAGGCATTTGTGGCATGCCATCTCCAACGAGTACATGCGTGCTATACAGTAGTTTACGTGGTCGCAGTCGCAGCGCTCGGCGCCCTGGCGGAGGTGGTTTACAAACTCCGGATCGCGCAGCAGCGCGCGGCCCATCTGCACGGCCTCGAAGCCCTCTGAGAGCACCTGCTCGATGCCCTCGCGGCTGACGGCGCCGCCGACGTAGATGAGCTTGCCGGTGCACTCCCGGCGGAATCGGCGGGCGTCGTCGAGGAAGTAGAGGTCGCGGTAGGGCACCGTCGGTATCATCATCTTGCCAACCAGGCGCACGCCGTATTTGAGCCACCACTGGCGCATGTAGTGCGTCATGGCGTAGACGGGCATCTCGCCGCGCATCACGTACATGGGCGCTTTGCTGACGAAACCCCCGCTGAGCACCAGGGCGTGTGCGCCGAGGCGCTCGAGCTCGCGGGCGACTGTTATACAGTCGTCTATCTCGAGTCCGCCCTTGAAGCCATCGCGCATGTTGGTCTTTACGACCACGGCCATGTCAGACCCGGCGGCGTCCATGACCTGCTCCATGCACATGCGCATGAAGCGCATGCGGTTGTCGAGACTGCCGCCGTACCGGTCGTGGCGCTTGTTGGTGAAGGGGGAGAGGAACTGGGATATGAGGTAACCATGTCCGGCGTGGACCTCCACGCAGTCAAATCCGGCGCGGCGTGCGATGTTGACCGCCTCGCCAAACTGACGGGCTATCTCCTGCAGCTCGTCGTGGTGGAGTGCTCGGCACCAGGTGGGGCTGTAGAGGTTGAAGCCGGAGGAGGGACCGACAGGCGTCTGGCCGGCCGTCGAGCGGTGGGTCATGTTGCCGCAGTGGCCAATTTGTATCGAGGCCTTGGCGCCGGCGGCGTGGATGTCGTCGGTGATTTTGCGCAGGTCGCCCTCGACCTCGGGACGCAGCCACAGCTGGGTGTCGAAGCTGAGCCCCGAGCGGCATACGGCTGCGTAGGCGAGGGTGGTCATGCCCACGCCCCCGCGGGCGACGCCGACGTGGTAGTCGCGGAGTTGCTGCGTAGGGCCGTTGTCGCGGCCCATACCCTCGAAGGCAGCGGAGCGGATGGCGCGGTTGCGCAGCGTCAGCGGGCCTATGTGGGCCTCGGTAAACAGTTTTTGGTCAGGCATTTATCAGTATATAAACGGTATTATGTATCGGCGGTGGAGGCGCGCGTAGGTGTCGCCAAACTCACGGAGATAGCGACGGTGGAGCTGCATGGCGCGCGGGGCGAGGTTGGCGAAGGTCCAAAGGGCGAACACGGCGCCTGCCCAGCTCCAGCTGAGCAGTGCGAAGCCCACCCACTCTGCAAATTCGCCGAAGTAGTTGGCGGAGCAGACGAAGCGGAACATGCCTCCGCGGGGTATGTAATGTCCGCGGTCGCCGGGGCTGCGCAAATGGCGTATGATATAGTCGCTGTGGAGGTTGACGGCCATGCCGGCGATGAAGACGGCGAGGCCGAGCCAGAACACCGGGTTCATGCCCCAGCCGTCGTAATAGTCCGACGGAGCCACAATGTATAGCCAGCCGGCTATCAGATAGGCATTTATCGCATTGAACATCAACCCCATGGCAATGATGGCGAGGGGCATGCGGCTGCGGCCCCGGATGAGGAGGGGAAAGATGATGGAGCGCTGGGTGTAGTGCACGGCGAAGAGGCCACCTATGACGAGCGGCCACGGCTGCGCCGCGGCAGCAAGCCCCTCGCTGTAAGCAAAATACCACACCGCGATGAAGCACAGCAGCGCCGGCAGCTCCATGAGCACCCACCCCGGGCGGTTAGATACCGACGGGCCCCACTTGGGGGTGTACATCACGCCGTAGCCCGCGTTGATCCACCGCAGGGCCACGAACACCGGCACGCTCAGCACGGCCACGCACACCAGCACCGTCCAGTAAACATTCGGCTCAAAGAGTGTCATGGCCACAAAGTTAGCAAAAATTTCCATACCCCCAAAATAAACTATAACGCCCCGATGGCCTCTGCCAAGGCGTTAATGGCCCGTGGGGTGGTCGGTTATTTTATTGAGAGCTAACAGATGACCGCGGCGGCGATTTTATCGCCGCTGACCGGGGGCGGTGATGTAGCGGCGGTAGGCGCATAGGAAGCGGCGGAAGGGGCGGAGGCGCATGAGCACACCCTCCATGATGACAATGCCGAGGGCCGCTGTGAAGATGCCCAGCAGTACGTCGATCAGGTAATGGTGGGAGGTATAGACGGCAGTGAACCAGATGCCGACGGTGATAATGGCGAAGAGGGTGCGCAGCCACCACGAGCAGCGGGCGCGCAGGGAATAATAGAGCGCCACGGGCATGTAGGCGGAGTGGAGGGAGGGCACGGCGGCGAAGACGTTGGCGTTGCGGCCGTAGAGGCCGTCGAAGACGTGCCAGCCGGTGATGTCCTGGAAGCCCGCGAGTCCGGCAACGTTGCCGGGGGTGCCGGGGATGAAGTCGAAGCCGATGGTGGCCGCATACCACGGCGGCGCGGCTGGGTGGATGTAATATCCCGCGAAGCCCAGGAAGTTCACCAGCAGGAAGACGAGGGCGAACCGGAGGTAAATCTCGCGCTGCCCTTTGTAGTATAGCCAGAGGCCGAAGAGTATGGGCACGGGCACCCAGCAGAGGTAGAATATGCCGCCGATGAGGTCGAGTAGCCAGGTGGTGTGCCGGGCAAACCACTCGTTGGGCGTAAGGCCGCCGATGCCGAAGAGCGAGCGCTCGGTCTCGTATATGCCGCGGATGTCGACCGAGGGGTTGACCTCGTAGTTGTGGGCGATGTTCATCCAGTCATACGAGATGCCGAAGATGGCGAAAGGGAGCAGTGCGACGACGACGCGGCGGGTTACGCCGTTGTAGCAGAAGAGTATGGCGATTAGCGCTGCGAGCATCCAGTGCTCGGGGCGCATGCCTATGAATAGAGCTGTTACGGCGAGCCATACCATCAGGCACGCGAACAGGCACAGAGCCTCCTTCTTGCTTGGCAACTGGGGCATGCGGGGGATGGTTATTTGGAGAGCTCGCGCTTGCAGTGGGCAAGGCGGGCGAAGGCGGTGATGTTGGCAAAGATGGCGATTATGGCCATGGTTATGATGAGTATCCAGGAGGCTTCGAAGTCGCAGACGTCGCGGAGGCTGCAGCCGACGATACCGGTGGCGATGGTGCCGATGGCGGTGAGCACCACGCGCTCGGGGCGCTGCATGAGGCCTACCTTGCACTCGATGCCGAGACCCTCGGCGCGTGCGCGGACGTAGCTGACCATCATTGAGCCTACCAAGGCTATAAACGTGATGATGGCGCCCCAGACGTAGCCGGTGGCCATGAGGAAGTAACAGATGCCGCCGAGGGTGAACAGCTCGCTGTAGCGGTCGAGCACGGAGTCGTACATTGCGCCGAATCGGGAGGCCATGTTGCCGATGCGGGCCACCTGCCCGTCGAGCATGTCGAAGAGCGAGGCCGCCAGGATGACGAAGCCGCCCCAGCCGAGGAGGGCGTAGTCCATGACGCCGGTGTCGACGCTGCGGTTGGCGGCTACCACCATCATGGCCGCGGCGGCGACGGCGCCGAGGAAGCCGACGGTGGTGACCACGTTGGGGGTTATGCCCACCTTGATCATGCCGCGCACGGCGGGGTTGATTATCTTGTAGATGAAGAGCTGGAGCCAGTCGCGTTTTTGGTGGAATGTATTCTTGATGCTCATGTTTAGCGCTTGTTATTTACGGAAACGTGCGGGGGTGAGAGAGTCGACGAAGCTGATGGCGTAGGGGTCGAAGCGGGTGGTGCGGTAGACGAAGTTTTTCTGGAGGACGAAGTTCCAGAACCAGGAGACGAGGAGCGACACGATGATGCGTGCGGCGGCGAAGCTGCCGACGTTTGTGAAGCCGAGCATCTCGAGGAAGTGCCATCGGTCGAGGACGATGGTGAGGAGCGAGGTACCGACGGTGTTGAGGGCGAGGCTGCCGAGCCACACCATGATATATTTCACGGCCACGGCGCGCTTGGAGGTGCCGGAGGCACGGAAGGTGAAGTGATAGTTTATGATGCAGTTGACGACGCCGCCGATGACGGCGCCGATGGGCGTGGCGGCCCAGGCCGACATGCCGACGGCAACGAGGACGATGGAGCTGCCCAGATCGCACCACGAGGCCACCTGGCTAGAGACTATGGAGCGCAGGAAGGTGAAGATGCTCTCCATGGTCTTCTCGCCGGGGATGAGCCGGCGGCGTGGCCGTTGCGATGACTGGTCTGTGGTGCTCATGGGCAACGGTGACTTATTTGCGGCGCTTTTTCACCTCTGAGATTATGCACTTTGCGATGGCCGTGGCCGCCTCCGTGCGGCAGGGGGCAAACGATGGCCAGTCATTGAAGTCGATGATGGTGGCCTCCCCATCGGGCGAGACTATGCAGTCGCCCCCATACACCTTGATATCAAGCTCTTCGGAGGCGCGGGTGGCCAGTGCGCGCAGGGCCTCGCGGTCGACGCCCATGCGGCGCAGGGTCTGCTCCGTGGGGCGGGTGTACGCGCCGTCGGCGGCGGTGAAGCAGTAGAAGAACTGAGTGCCCTGGACGCCGTAAAACTTGACGTGCTCGCCAACGAGGTGCTTGGTTATTACGGCCTGGTTGATGCCGCGGAGGAAGTATTCCTTGAGCACCTCCTGGGCCTCGTCGGCGCTGCGCACGTAGCTGACGTCCTCCTTGTGGACGGTGTGGAAGTCGCCGCGCTTCACCCAGCAGCGCTTGAACCCCATCTCCATGAGCTTGCCGCGGACTACCTCGTTGGTGTCGACGATGATGCTCTCGGGGAATGGGATATTTGAGCCGACGAGTATGCGGGTCATGCGCGAGTGGGTGCAGTTCTCGATGCCGAATCCGCTGTTGATGACCAGCCGGCCGGCGTCCTGCATCTGCTGGAGCACCTCCAGCGAGCGCCATTCGCGGCACATGTTCATCACCACGGGCTCCTCCACGAGGCCCTGGCGCAGCTGCTCCTCGGTGTACACGCGCACTTCGCAGCCACGCTTGCGCAGCTGCTCGGTGGCGGCGTTGAAGATGGCGGCGTCGTTGCCTATATGGTTCGGCGAATAGGCTCCGGAGCGCATGATGCCTGCTATTTTTATGTCGGCCATGGCAAGAAGAGTGATTAGTAGTGAGTGATTAGCGATTAACTTCACTCCTTAAAACCGGTGCAAAGGTAGCAAAAAGTTTTGAGTTTTTAGTTTTTAGTTTTCAGTTTTTAGCCACCGCTTCCGGGCACTTCACTAAAAACTGAAAACTAAAAACTAAAAACTTTTGTTTGTGTGGAAAAAAAGTGTTACTTTTGCAAAAATTATTTAAAAAGACCGTCACTATGCAAAATATAATTAAATCGTCGCTCCTTATACTTCTCGCTTCCTGCCTGTTTACCGCCTGCTCTCACTCCAACGAATGGACCGTCAACGGCAAGATCGACGGCGCCGACGGCGAGGTGCTCCTGCTCGAGGCCTCCGACAACGGGGTGTGGTATGCCCTCGACTCGGTGACGCTCGACGCTTCGGGCCGTTTCAAGATGAGCCACCGCAACATGGGCTACCCCGACATCTACCGCCTGCGCCTGGGCAACAAGACGGTGTATTTCCCGATCGACTCGATTGAGACAGTGACGATTACGTGCCGCGCCGACGCCTTCGACACGGAGTATACCCTCGAAGGGTCGCCCTCGGCCGAGCAGCTCATGGCCGTCGACCGCCGCGTGATGGACGTTGTGGCCCGCAGCGGCGTCAAGGCCGTCAGCACCGACAGCCTGCTCAAGCGCGACCTCGCCGGCATCATCCTCGGCGACCAGACCGGCATCGTCAGCTATTACATTATCAGCAAGAGCATTGGCGGCGTGCCCATCTTCGACCCCACCAACAAGAGCGACCTGCGCATCATCGGCGCCGTGGCCAACGCCTACGACCAGTTCCGCCCCAACGACCCGCGCACGCGATACCTGCGCAACCTCTACCTCGGCAACCGCAAGGCCACCTCTGAAAAGCTGCGCACCGACACCATCCACGCCCAGGAGGTGTCATACTTCAACATCGACCTGATGGACGCCCAGGGAGTCAGGCACTCACTCAAGGAAATGGTGGACCGCGGTGGCACCGTGCTGCTCAACTTCACCCTCTACGGCGTGGATAGCTCGCCCGCCTTCAACCGACACCTGCACAACGTCTACCAGAAATACCACGCCCAAGGGCTTGAGGTCTACCAGGTTGGCCTCGACGAGGATGAGTACACGTGGCGCCAGGGCGCGAAGAACCTGCCGTGGGTGACGGTGTACAACCCGCCGACGTCGGGTGCCATCAACGTGGCAAACTATAACGTGACCGTCGTGCCCGTGTGCTTCATCATCAAGGGTGGCGAGATAGTGGAGCGCGTCGACGACATGCAGCAGCTCGACGCGGCCGTGGCCCGGCATATTTAACTGAAAAACAACGGAATTACAAGCACAGATTAATTAAAGTTTCGCATGTTGGCCAATGCTTGTGGCGCAGCCACAACTCCTTCTGTTAACCCCACGCTTCAGCGTGGGGCAAACAAAACCTCTACGACACAAAGTGTGCCGGAGGCACGCCTCTGTAGAGGCGCCTGTCATAGAGGCGTGCCTGGGGCACGCTGATTAGTGAGTGGCATAGCTGCCCCACGCTGAAGCGTGGGGTTAACAAGTAGAGTTGTGGCTCCGCCACAAATTGCGAAACTTATAACTCTCCAAACAATGGCCGGAATCAAGTCGCCGAAATATATAAAATTGCTTGTGGCAGTGCTAATTATGCATTGTGCATTGTGCACGGTGCATTGCAGCGCGGGGACGGTGAACTATGGCGACGGGATGACGCTTTACGGGCAGTACAAGAAATTAGCGACGGACTCGATCTACCGTCAGGCGCTGCGCTACTCCGACAATCCGGCGACCATCGACTCGGCGGTAGTGAGCTTGAGCTTCATGCTCTACCGCGTTGACACCGAGGGGCTTAAGGATGCCGACCTGCCGTCGGTTGTCCAGGGCCACAACCTGTTGGGGCGCATCTATCTGTTTGAGTACGGCGACTATGCCAAGGCTTACTATAACCTGCGTCAGGCGCTCGACATCGCCACGGAGCGCGGAATCGCTGACTATAACGCGTCGATAAACACCAATCTTGGAGCTCTTTACCGCATGGCCGGCGCTCTCGCCGGCTCGGCGGAGATGAAAGAGCGGGGCCTGGAGTGCCTGCGCACCAACTTCGCCGAGGCTCTGCGCACGCAGCAATGGCGCCCGGCCGTCACGTCGCTTCTCAACATCGGGTCGATAGCGCTTCACGAGGACTCTATCGGGCTGATCGCCACGGAGCTTGACCTGTTTGACAAGGCGGAGATACCGGCCGGGACGCCGCGCCTGGCGCTTGCGCGGCACTTCGCGCAGGCCCTGCGGCTGTATGACAAGGGTGACTACGCGGGGGCGGTGGCGGAGCTCAACGAGGCGCGGGCGGCTGCCGACAGCGACCCCCGGGAGCAGCTGATGCTGCTGACCAACCAATACGTGATGCTCCGCCCTACCCGCGACTTCGCGGCGATGCTGGCCGTGCTACAGGAAGCCGAGACATTGGCGCAGGAGGCGAACGCCCCCGACGCGCTCTCGGGCATATACGAGGACTACCAGGACTATTACGAGATGCAGGGCAACGCCGCCAAGGCCGCTGAATACGAGCTGCTTTACTACCGCCACCGCGAGCGGGTGAAGGAGCAGACGGCAGCGCGGAGCATCGACGACATGGAGTCGCAATACCTGCTCGATACCGTCAACCGAGACATGGCTTCGCTCATCGAGCGGCAGCAGCGGGCGCGGATAATACTCATATTTTCACTCGTTTTGTTAGCGTTAGTGGTGGGTTTCCTGGTGTACATGACCGTCAGCTACCGGCGCCTGCGTCAGTCGCAGCAGAGCCTCTACCGGGCCAACCGGGAGCTGCTTGCGTCGGCGAAGGAACAGGGTGAGATGCGCCGCCGCTATGCCGGTTCGGGGATGGACGACGACTCCAAGAGCAGCCTGTCAGACCGGCTGAAAAACATCGTCGAGACTTCGGAGGACGTCTACAGCGAGGGCTTCACCCTCGAGCGGCTGGCCCAGCTCGCCGGCGCCAAGCCGCGGCAGGTGAGCCAGGTGCTCAACGAGGTGTGGGAGCGGTCGTTCCCGCAGGTGGTGGCGGAGCAGCGCATCCGGGAGGCGTGCCGGCGCATCGCCGACCTGGAGCGTAGCGAGCGCTTCACCATCGAGGCCATCGCCGAGGAGGTAGGCTTCAAGAGCCGCACGCACTTCATCGCGCTGTTCAAGAAACACACTGGCCTCACCCCCTCGCAATACCGCAAGTCCGTCGAAAGCGACAAATAGGCTCCAGGAACGCGAATTAAACGAATTACGCGAATTACGCGAATTATAATTTTTAAATTCGCGTAATTCGCGTAATTCGTTTAATTCGTGTTCCTGTCGACTAATTTCAATAAGTCAATTAAATCACCGGGGTTGTCTGAATTTCGGCATACGTCTGAATGCCGAAATTCAGACATTTTTTCAGACAAGCGCCAAACTCCTTTGTAAATGTGTTGCTTACCTTTGTGGCACAAATCCCTAACAATTTGTCACAATGAAACACATTTACTCAGCATTTCTTGCTTCAGCATTGGCGCTTGTGCTGGTGGCCCCGACGGCCGCACGCGAGCGCATGCACAAGGCCAACGAGCCGCGCAAGGCCATCGTCATCCCCGACAACGCCCGCCGCGGCGACAACGGCACGCGCCTGGACATCCTGCGCAGCCAGGTTACCACCGAAGACATCGTCATCTCGGAGGACTTCGAATATTTCGAGGAGGGCACCAACGACGCGCCCGACCAGACGTATCTGCTGGCCAGCTCGGTGTATGAGCCGGGCATCTTCATCGACCCGGACCTTACCAAGCAGCCGGGCTGGTGGGGCGACTGGGTATACTCCGCCGGCGGCGCCGCCGCGCTGATGTGCCCGGATTACAACAACTTGGGCTACATCGCCACCCCCATGGGCGACTACTCGGGCGAGGTGACCGTGACGCTTCGCGCCAAGGCGCTGCCCTGCGGCATCACCGGCACCTCTATATATGTGGCCCCGTACATCGACTGCGGCGCCACCTATCCCACCTACGCCGAGACCGACGGCTCGGTGGACGACTGCGAGGTGCGCCTCTACCCCGACCAGGGCTGGACGCGCATAAGCTACACGTTCAAGAACTACTCGGCCAACCCCGACGGCGCCATCATCATCTCGGCCAGCGGCTGGGCGCTGATCGACGACGTCGAGGTGTCGATCAAGCCGACGTTCATCGCCGAGCCGGTGGTGAAGGAGCTCACGGACATCACCCCCGACGGCTTCTCAATCAACTGGAACCCGGTGCGCAAGTCGTTCAACTACTGGATAGACCTGTATGAGAAGGTGTACACGGGCACGGGCGACACCACCAAGAGCCTCGACTTTGAGAACGGCCTCCCCGGCGAGGAGGAGGGCTGGACGTTCAGCCTCACCGGCGAGAACCCCATCAGCGACACCGAGGGCTACGACGGCTCGAAGGGCCTGATACTGCTCGAGGGCGACTCCTACGCCTCCCCCGAGGGCAGCGCAGCGATGAAGAACTATGTCTTCTGGCCGCGCGCCATCAACCCGGAAGGCTCGTCGAAGGTCGACGGATACATCTACTTCGACGTGATGAAGGACGGAGAGTGGGAACAGTACGGCTACTATGACCTCTACTGGTTCACCGGCAGCGACGACTATAACTTCATCGACTTCGGCTACGAGGACAGCTCCTTCGCCGAGCAGTACACGGCTCTGCGTGTCCGCGTCAAGGGGCTGTCGGAGGGCACCTACGTCATCATCGACGAGGTTGAGGTGACCTACGCTCCCTCCTTCGAGATGGTCGAGCAGGAGAACCCCGACGACGAGGAGGGCGCTTACGGATACTTCTACGCCACGGTAGACCGGGACGCACCGCTGACCTATCACTTCTCCAACCTCAAGCCCGAGGGTGAGTACTATTACCGCGTGCGCTCGCACTACGTGAGCACCTTCTCCGACTCCAAGCTCCACCACGCCTTCTTCGTGGCCGATCCGGAGGCGCTCCCCGCCACTGAGATTGCCGAGGACTGCTACACCGCCAACTGGACGGCTGTTCCCAAGGCCACTTCTTACCTAATCAACAGTTACGGCCGCGACTCCATCGCCGAGGCCGGCTGGTATGCCCTGCTCGACGAAGACTTCTCGAAGATCACCGACGACTATACCGACGTGACCGACCCGTATCAGGCAGAGGCGCTGTGGAACTATCCCGCCTGCGGCCTTGACGAGTTCACGCAGCAGCCCGGCTGGACCGGCCTGCTCAACACCATCGCCGTGGGCATGCTCGGCTGCGAGGACGCGCAGTGGATGACCACCTACATCACCACTCCCGTGATAGACCTCAGCAACTCCCAGGCCATGCGCCTGCGCCTGAAGGCCTACGGCTACGACGGCAGCGGCCTGATAGTCAAGGGCGGCGGCAAGACCTACCTCATCAACTACGAGAGCGACGGAAGCGGTGACACCGGCATCCTCGACGGATATGTAGACCTCGAGATCACCGGCCGCACGACGCTGCAGTTCTACGACTACGGCATGGCCCCGTTCATCTTCGACGAAATCCAGGTTATCCAATACCTCGAGCCGGGCGCGATGGTCTACACGCTGCTCGACACCTACGAGGTCGACGCCCCCGCCACCTCGCTGAAGATCGAGGGTCTCGACAAGGACGCCTTCACTGACTACGCCTTCGACGTCACCGCCAAGTATGCCATGGACTCGAAGACCGTGACCACCTCCAACTCCTCTTCGCCAGTATGGGTCAACCTGCGCAGCGGAGAGACCGGCGGCCTGGAGAGCGTCGCCATGGGCGTGGAGGTAGCCACCGAGGTTGCCCGCTACAGCATCGACGGCCGGCGCCTGGCGCGCCCGACCAAGGGCATCAACATCGTGGTGTTCTCCAACGGCAAGGTTGTCAAGGAGGTAGTCCGCTAAAAGCTCCAAGCATCGATAGGTCATCGATAATCTATCGAAAGATTATCGATAACCTATCGATAACCAGTCGAATACACGATTAATCATGAAAAACATAATTAAGCTGATTTTTGGTGCAATGCTGTCCCTCCCCCTTGTGGGAGGGGCAGTTCCTGCTAAGCCGGGGCTGCTGAAGCGTGTCAACCCAGACGGCACCGTCACCGAGTTTTACCTGCACGGCGACGAGTACAGCCACTGGACCACCGACGCCTCGGGGCGCGAAGGCGCCGCCCCGCTCCGGAAACCGGCAGCCCAGGGCGGCCTGCGCCGCACGCAGGCGACTGTGCGCGACGGCCGCACGACGTTCCCCACGGTCAACGACTCGCTGCGCTGCCTTGTAGTGCTTATGCAGTTTGCCGACACCAAGTTTACCACCGCCGACCCGGAGGCGGCGTTCGACGACTGGCTCAACAAGGAGGGCTATAGTGAATGGGGCGCCACGGGTTCGGTCCGCGACTTCTACATCGCCTCCTCGCGGGGACTCTTCCGGCCCCACTTCGACGTGTCGCCCGTGGTGACCATCTCGATGACCTCCGCGGAGGCCACGCAGGCCTACCCAGGGTGCTTCGACGAGGCGCTGGCGCTCGTCGCTCAGACGGGCAAGGTCGACTTCTCGCACTACGACGCCGACGGCAACGGGGAGATAGACTTCGTCTACTTCATCTACGCCGGCTATGGCTACGCCGACACGGGCATCGAGAGCTGCATCTGGCCGCACGCCTACCAGCTCACGCCGGCCACCTACGGGGGCCTGCAGACCGGCTCCTACGCCTGCTCGATGGAGCTGCGCGGCAGCCACTACCTCGACCATGACGGGTGCCTGGCCGGCATCGGCACCTTCTGCCATGAGTTCGGCCACGTGCTCGGCCTCCCCGACTATTACGACGTGGCCTACTCCGGCGCCCTGTGCCCCGACTCGTGGGACACCATGGCCGCCGGCGCCTACAACCTCGACTCCACCTGCCCGCCGCTGATGTCCGCCTTCGAGCGGTGGATGCTGCGCTGGGAGGAGATGGGCCAGGGTATCCGCACCCTCTCGGAGTCCTGCGAGGTCACCCTCCAGGCACATTCAGCCACCGCCTCTGACGCCGCCATCGAGCGCAGCACCGACGACCCTGACGAATACTTCATCTACGAGTGCCGCAGCCGCCGGGGCTGGGACGCCGGGCTCCCCGGCGAGGGCCTGATAATCTGGCACATCGCCTACTCCGACAAGGTGTGGAACGCCAACCAGGTCAACACCTCCGGCGTCAGCCGCTGCACCCCCGTGCGCGTGGTGGCCGCCGACCAGTCGTCGGCAGCCTTCCCCGCCGGCGCGGGCTGCAACCTGCTGTCGCCCAACTCATTCGGCCTGCAGCTGCTCGACGGCACGACCATGCCCACCGTCATCAGCGACATCACCTACGACGGCGCTCAGGCTTCATTCGGTTACAACACCCGTCAGGAAAACACCCTGACAACACACGTCACCGCCGCCGCGCAGGGCGCCGACGGACGGTCGTCATACAAGATACGGCTTCAGTGGGCACCCGTGGAGGGCGCCACGGCATACATGCTTACTCTCTCGCGCGTCAACAAACTCGGTCACAGCTACATAATGGGCGGTGCCGACTGCCTCGACCTGGGGAATGTCACCTCTTTTGAGTTAGGCGGCATCACCTCGAGCCAGATGGACCAGACCTGGACGGCCACGCTGCGCGTGGTCACCGACCTGCCCTCCGCCCTGACCACCGACTACGAGTTTGTACCCTCGACGCTCCCCGACATCTCCGGCGTGGAAAACATCGACGCTGAAGGCGCGGTCGAAGTGGCCCGTTACAGCCTCGACGGCCGCCGCCTGACCTCCCCCGCCGCAGGCATTAACATTGTGATATATTCGAATGGGTCCATCCAAAAGGTAGAAGTACACAAGTAAATTGGTGAATAATCAATCATAAGGTAGAATTTTGCAAGTGTTGGGCACGGGTGGACGCGAGTCTCCCCGTGCTTTGTTTAGGGAGCTTAAGGAATTTAAGGAATTTAGGAAATTTTCAGAATCAATGGAAGATAGTGCAGCTGCAGACGCTCGTGCAGATTATAGCTGCACCATCGCTGCTTGCACATTGCTGTGCAAGAGTGTATGCGTGTGTGTGATAATCTAACATGGGCTGACCGACTGCTTATCTCATTGATTCGGGCAGTCCTAAGGCCCCCAAGCGTGGGATAGCAGGAATGAGCATCCCATGTTTTTGTTTTGCCTTAACCTAACCATTTTCAAGCCAGCACGGGGATGCTGCCGGCACAAACATCCCACTATGCCAACCTTTGACCTTCAGCCAAAATGGAAGGGGAAAGTGGCGGGCGAGGTGAAGCGGTACCGTGACAGCGGGCAGTCTCATGCGTGCGACCTGGAGGTGCGCACTTGCGCCCGGTCGCACAAGAAGGACGCGCCTCGCGAGAGGCGCACGCTCGACGACCTCATGACCCTCTTCCCCGGCCGCCACCAGTGGTGCCTGACGAATGTGGCCAAAGAGCAGATGGCCGGGCGCCTGCGTCAGGCGCTGCCGTCGCTGCCGCCTCCCGAGACCTTCGAGGAGGTCTACCACGCGCTGAGCCGCCTCTTCCTCGCGCCCGAGAGCCGCATCAAGGGCGTCGGCGGCGTCACCGCCTACGACGTGGCCGTGCGCTTGGCCAACCTGTTGAGCACCGGCATGCGCCCCGAGCGCTACGTCTACCTCCACAGCGGCGCTCTCGACGGCTTCCGCGAACTCTACGGGCCCAAGGCCCACCTCAAGGCGGAGCGCCTCCCCTCGGGCGGCTACCGCGTGCCCCTCGAGGCGGTCGCCGCCGACTTCCCCGACTGCACCGCCTTCGACATCGAAGACATCCTTTGCGTCCGCTTCCACGTCCTCCTCAACAAGAGCGAATAACAACCTCAATCATCCGCCTCATGCATCCACGACATCAAACCCTACCCCGCGCCCGGCTGCTGCTGACCGTGGCTCTCTTAGCGCTCCTCCCCCTGACCCTGAGCGCGGAAGTAGATGATACTTTTACCGTTGATAATATCAACTACATCATTCTGGACGAGGACGACCCTATGGTAGGCATCCAATCGTCGTCTAACGTAAAGGGGCGAGTAGTTATCCCTTCCACGGTGTCACACCGCGGCGTAGGATATAATGTTGTGGCAATCTACCAAGACGCCTTCAGCGGGATTAGCGGAGTGACATACCTTGAAATCCCACCGTCCGTTATGTATATTGCCAAACAGGCTTTTAGAGAAAGCCGGATCGATTCACTCACGATAGCCGCCGCAGAAGAGCCGATTGAAATAAGCTCAGGTGCATTTACTTTTGCCATGACAAGCGATTTTTATCTCGGTCGTGACTTAGACAGTGAAAATTCATCACCCTTTAATTACCTGTCTATTAATCAACTTACCATAGGAGACAATGTAACCAAAATAGGGAACAGTGAGTTTGTAAGGAGCTATTTAACCAATGTGGCAATGGGCAAAAGCATCAAAACAATCGGGAAGTCAGCTTTCGACGGATGTGATAATCTTACTACCGTGATATTTAATCCAGAGTTACAGAGCATCGGAGCCCGTGCTTTTTTAGGTTGCCATAGTTTGAGTGTGGTGGAGTTCGGAGATGCGCTGCAGAACATAGGGGAAAGTGCGTTTGCTGGTTGCGACAGCCTTACGTTGGTGTCGTTTGGCAAGGGATTGCAGAGCATCGGCGCTTACGCCTTTCAAAATTGCTCGAGCCTGACAGAAATTTATTCGTCGGCCCTCACTCCCCCTGAGATTGTGGAGTCCACTTTCGAGGGTCGCTATAATTACGCTTCGCTTGGGGTGCCGCTAAAAGCATATTTCGACTATGCCAAGCATCCGGTGTGGAAACTGTTCCTGAACGCTTATGCCAATGGCGACATATATCGTTTTAGTTACGACCATTCCAAGTTTGAAGCGACACTAACAGACGTGGTCAATCCCGCGGCCCTGTTAGTGGCCGATATACCTTATATCGTGACCTGGTATAAAAACGGCACTCCGCAAGCATTTACCGTCACTTCAATCGCTGCTAACGCCTTTCAAGGATGTGAAGTTTTGAAAGCCGTTTCCATACCGGCAACTGTCACATCTATCGGTGAGGGGGCGTTCTACGGGTGCTCGGCGCTGACGGGAGAGATTACTATTCCGGCAAATGTCACGGAGATAGGCGCCAACGCTTTCGGCGGCCGCAAGCTCCGCGTCGACTGATTGGCTCATACAGAAACAATAGAAACAACAGAAACTTTTTTATTCTTATGAGTTTCTGTTGTTTCTATTGTTTCTGTATATTTCAAAGTGTTTGGTGACAGTAAACAAATTTTGGCAAAATTGTTTGGTGGCAGCAAACATGTAGGAGCATACAGAAACGGTAGAAATGATGGAAACTCTTTTATTTTTAAGAATTTCTGTTGGTTTTAGTGTTTCTGTATGAGAGTTTTTTGTAACTTTGCGGCGTTATGAAGAAGATATTGGGGCTGATAGCCCTTGTTACGATTATTTCGGCAGCATGTGGCGGGAGCGGGGCGGCGCCCTCGCGCCCCGCGGCAGAGGCGGGGCGCGAGGGCGCCGCCCCGCTCCGGGCACGTGACTCCGTGGTCATACTGTTTGCGGGGGACGCGATGCAGCACAAGGGGCAGCTGGCGTGCGCGCGGCAGAAGGACGGGACGTACTCCTACGCGGGGTGCTTCGCCGGCATCGAGCCGTATGTGCGCGCGGCCGACTATGCCGTCATAAACTTGGAGACGACGCTAGGCGAGGGGGACTTCTCGGGATATCCGATGTTTTGCACCCCCGACGAGTATGCCCGCGAGATACAGCGGGCGGGGTTCGACATGCTGCTGACGGCGAACAACCACTGCCTGGACCGGCGTGACCGCGGGGCGCGGCGCACGCTCGACGTGCTCGATGCCTTAGGTGTGGACCATATCGGCACGTACCGCTCAAAGGCGGAGCGCGACAGCGTGCTGCCGATGGTGGTGGACATCGGGGGCTTCAAGGTGGCGATGCTCAACTATACCTACGGCACCAACGGGATACCGGTGCAGGGTAACATCGTGGTGGACTACATCGACCGCGCGCGCATCAGCGGCGACATCAAGCGCGCCCGCGAGGGTGGCGCCGAGCTGGTGTGCGTCAACATCCACTGGGGGACGGAGTACCGGCTGCTGCCTGACGACTACGAGAAGACCTACGCGCAGTTTCTGCTCGACCAGGGGGTAGACATCATCAACGGGGGGCACCCGCACGTGGTGCAGCCCATCAAGCTGCAGGCCAACCCGTCGACGGGGCGCAACCAGCTGCTGATCTATTCGTTGGGCAACTTCCTGTCGGATATGCGCAAGAAGGACACGCAGGGCGGCGCGATGTGCCGGGTGACTCTGAAGCGCGACGCCGACGGCCGCTCGGTGGTTGCCTCGGCCGACTATATCCCGACGTTCGTGGTGCGCGGCACGGCGGGCGTCAGCAACCACCGCGTGATGGTTGCCGACAGCGTGACCGGCTCGCAGGCCCCCCTCGCCGCCCAATACCTCCGCATCATCACCGACCTCTACTCCAAGCACAACGTCGCCTGCCCCCGCGCCAAGGATTAAGGAAATCATGTTTCGCATGTTAGCAAATGCTTGTGGCGCAGCCACAACTCCTTCTGTTAACCCCACGCTTGAGCGTGGGGCAAAGCAAGACTCCTCCTCCCTAAGCGTGCCTGTAGGCACGCTGATCTCTGTGGGGATACCGGCACCCCACGCTGAAGCGTGGGGTTAACAAATAGAGTTGTGGCTCCGCCACAACTTGCGAAACTTGAATTAAGGAAATCTTTCAAGAAATAAACGATTATCCGGAAAAATCGTCTGATTTACAACATCGAAGAGAATATTGTTACGGTTACGTTCATCCAAGTCGGGGACCACTATGATGATAAATAGGTGAGCGTCACACCCGATGCGTCGCAGGTGAGGGTGACTGGGAGGCCCTCGATGAGGGCGACGGTCTCGGGGATATGTCCGACGGGGGCGTTGAAGGCCACAGGGAATGAATACGGGGCTATGACCGCGGCGATGCGACGGTAGGTCTCATCTTGGTCAGCGCCGGTGAACTGCCCGACAATCAATCCTTTAAGCGTACCCAGCACACCCGACAGGCGCAGCTGCCACAGAGTGCGCTCGGTCTTGTACGGCGGCTCGTTGATATCCTCGATAAAAAGGATGCATCCGGGCCGTATGAGGTCGTAGGGGGTGCCGATGAGTCCTGACATCACGCTCAGGTTGCCCCCGTACAGCGGCGCGGTGGCCGTGCCTGGGCGGTTAAGCAGATGGGAGAGGAGATGGAGCGGGGCGGCGCCCTCGCGCCCCGCGCCTTGCGCGCAAGTAAGGAGGGTGGCCGTCCCCAGCCGCACATCCCCGCCTTGGCCGCAAGGGTTGCCGACGTGGGGCGGGTAGACACCCTCCGTGGCGCGACGCGAGGGCGCGTCGCTTCCAAAGGCGCCGCCCCGCTCCATATCAGACAGATACCTTGCCATCGGCCCGTGGAGGCTGGCCACGCCCTGCGACGCCATCAGCCCGTGGAGCGCCGTGATGTCGCTGAAGCCGATGAGCCACTTGGGGTCGGCCCGCAGGTTGAGCTGCGACAGTCCCTCCAGCAGCTGCACGGCCCCGTACCCCCCGCGGCTGCAGAGGATGGCGCGGACAGTCGGGTCGAGCAGCGCCTGACGCATGTCCCACAGCCGCTCCTCCACCGTCCCCGAGTATGTGCCGCAGCATCCCAGGGCGTGCGGCGCCACATACGGTTCCCACCCCTGTGCGCGCAGCACGGGGATGGCCCCGTAGACAAACGCGGGACGAACGGCACCAGCGGGCGACACAATGGCCACGCGGTCACCCTCACGCAATGTCCTTGGAACTATTACCATGACCGCAAAGTTACACAATATCTCGCGCCGGAACAAATCTCATGCACAAACATTAGAAACGACCGAAACACCCTGCTTAGAGCAGCTCTTCCAAATATGCAGCTCCCCGCAGCCATGAGCTGCGGGGAGCCGGTATTATCGGTGTAAACTACTCGTCAGTTACTTGATGTATACTTTGCGGGCGTCGGTGCCGCGGACTTCGATGTAGAAGCGGCCGGGCTGCGGGGCGGCGACGCGCACGCCCTGCAGGTTGTAGTATACGGCCTCGGCGCCGGCGCCGGACACGATGTCTTCGATGCCGGTGGTGTCGTCTTGCACCTCGGTGGGGAGGAAGAAGACGGTGGTGTTGCCGTCGGCGTCAGTCTTCTCGGTGGCCATGGCCTGCACCTGCCAGCCGTTGGAGCGGGTGTCCATGCTCTGCACGCCGAAGACGTTGCGGAACCAGGCTGACTCCTGCTTATTGTACAGGTATAAGCCGTAGAACAGCTTGCCGATGTCCTCCGCCGGTGTCTCGCCGGTGAAGACTATGTGGTGTAGGATGACGGGGCGGTTGACAATGTCGCGGGTGGTTGCTGCGAGTCCGTTGACGAAGTATTCGCCGGGGTCGGCGGCTGTTTCGGAGACGGTGGAGAGGAGGTCGTCGTCGGGCACAAGCTCGGTGCGTCCGTTAGTCTCAGTGTCGACAGTGCCGCTCCAGCCGTCGGCGAGGACGTTGCCGGAGGAGACGCTGACGGAGGAGGAGCGGCGCACCTTTCCGGAGCTGCGGGTGGCCGCCTCCTTGTAGATCAGGCCCCAGGCCTCGTTGTCGCCGTCCTCATAGAGGAAGGTGTATGCGCCGTTGGCGTAGCTGACGGTCGACTTCGAGCCCATGGTGAACCGGGTGCCGTGGGGGAGTGCCATTGCCTCCTTGAGGCACACCGTCATCACCGCCTTGCGGTAGAGGGCCACGGGCTGCTGGTTGTTGCCCTCGCCATAGGCCGAGAAGAGGCCGCTGGTGGCGTTGTAGCGCAGCAGGTTGCGCGCGTTGCCGCCGAGGAAGGCGATGGTGGCGGCGCCGGTCGAAGCATCGTCAATCACGAGGGTGAACGAGCCCAGCTCGTCGAGCGTGCTCTTGGTGCGCAGCAAGTTGTTGGTCTCGCCCGAGGCGAAGATGTATCCGGCCTGGTCGCCCTGGTCGGTGTAGAGGCACAGGCGGTCGTCGGTGCGCACGCCGTCGATGACGCCGTTCGACAGGGTGAAGATGGCCACCTGGTCCGACGGGTTGACTATCCAGCGCTTGTCGAGCACCTTGGTGACGGCGGTCTCGCCGCGGTTGTCCTTCTTCTGCTCGATGGAAACGGCCATGTCATAGTCGACGGCGGCCACGATGATCTGGTCGTGATAGTCCAACTGGCTCAGGTCGGTGACCAGCTCGTAGGCGTAGACCTTGCCGTCATCCTCGATGTCGAAGATGTAGATGGCTGTGGCCACGGAGCTGTCGGTGTATCCCTCCTTGACGGCGATAGCCTTGACTATCATGTCACCGTCGACGGCGAACGGGCCGGAGTAGACTTCAGAGTCCTTGTCGGGCACGGTGCCGTCGGTGGTGTAGTAGATGGTGGCGCCGGGAGTGGCGCAAGAGATGGCGAGCGTCTGGGCCTCGGAGTAGCGTCCGCCCTCCGGGTCGAAGGCCGGGGTCTCGACGCGGGCGGCGCCCTCCTTCAGGGCCTTGCGGTAGAGCAGGATGTGGTTGTTGACAGCTCCGTCGGTGGCCTTGTCGGTGTAGCACGAGAAGAGGTTGGCCGCGAAATTGTAGCGAAGGTAGCGGCTGTATTTGTCCACGTCGCTGACGTCGCCCAGGAACGTGATGAGAGGATAGTCGTTCTCAAACGTTATCGAGGCCGAGGCGTATGAGTCGATGGTCTCTTGGGTGGTCAGGTCGTTGTTGTGCTCCCATTTGCCCTTCGATCTGTTGTACTCGTCTTCGCCCGTTGCGCACAGATAGCCGGAGGTGCCGTCGGCATTGGTGGTGTAGAAGGCAAACGAGCCGACGGTGGCACCCTTGACGAGTGTCAACACCGCCACATTGGGGTTATATTCGAGGGTGGTCTTGTCGGCGCTGCGGTTCACGGCCACCTCGGGGCGGTTGTGGGCGCTGCCGTCGGATGTCATGGCCGTGGAGTTTTCATCGGAGGCAATGATCAGTTGGTCGCCCACCTCGAGGGAGTAGACGTTAGTGACTATGCGCCACTCGTAGACGTCGGAGAGGTCTTCCTCGGCGAATGAATACTTGGCCGAGGTGACGGCGGAGTTGGCGTAGTCGGGCTTGACGGCGATGGCCTTGATTGTGCAGTCGCCGAGGCCTTTCTCGACCACTACCGGCCCGGTGTAGAGCGTCGACGAGGTGGCAGGCTCGGTGCCGTCGGTGGTGTAGTAGATGGTTGCGCCGGGGGTGTCGGACTCAATCTTGACGCGCTGGGTGGCTGTGTAGGTGCCGGCACTGGGGGTGTATCGCGGTGCGGCCACCTGGTCCTGGGTGTTTAGGTAGCCCTTGGTGGACCATACTACCTTCATGCGTGCCGGGGTGATGACTCCGCCGGCCGAGCGCATGGCCACATACTGGTAGTTGCCGGTGATGACTCGGAGGGTCTCGACGGCGCCCGGCTGCAGCTCGAGCGAGCCGATGTAGTCGCCGCGCACGGCCGGGTCGCTGCTGAAGACGTTGAGCGGGTCGGTGTACGGGGTGTTTGAGCCGTAAAACTCTATCCGGTTGCCGTAGCGGCTCTCGATGGTCTCGTCGCTCCAGTAGACCACGATGCTGTTGACGTATCCGCCGGAGGTGGTGCAGACCACCGAGCCGCGGCGGTCGTTGGTGGTGGAGGTCTGGGTGTTCATCTGCACCACGGAGCGGACTGCGTCGGTGTAGGCATTGGCGGCGTAGACGGCCCCGGAGGGGAATCCGTCGTTGTCATACGTGGTGGTGTACTTGGCGCCGTTGAGGTGCAGCGAGATGGCGTCGATGAGGTCGGAATACTGGCAGATGCCCTCCGGATCCCACTCGATGATGTATTCGGCGGTGGTCACGCTGCTGTATTCGTCGTCGGCCTCGACGTATGCCACGGCCTTGACGGTGCACGTCTCGGTAATGCTAAGGGGCGTGCCGTCATACTTGGTGGAGGTCCTGTCGGGGGTTGAGCCGTCGATGGTATAGTAGATGTCGGCACCGTCGGTCGGGCAGGTCAGCCCGGTGGCCTGCGCCTCGGCGTAGTAGCCGGTGGGAAGCGTGAAGACAGGAGCCTCGACGTTGTTAATCTTCACCTGCCGGTAGAACCATACGCCGCCGTTTGTGCTGTTGCTGCTGTAGCAGGCGAATCGCGGGTTGCTACCGGAATAGTAGCGCAGGTAGGGCTGGTTGTTTTCATCAGAGGCGTCGCCGCACTGGAACTCAACAGCGCAGGTGTAGTTGGTCGAGCCGTTGGTGTGCTCCACGGTGACTATTGCCGAGCTGTTGTTGTCGATTTCCGTGACCGTGGCCAGAGAGTTGGTGCCGTCGGTGACAGTGGCGATGTATCCGTTGGCGCCGTGGAAGGCGAAGCTGCCGCTGACAGTGCCGTTCTCGAGGGTGAAGATGTCTACGGCGTCGCTGAATACTACAGCGTAGTCGGTGCCGTCTTCGTTAAACTTCGTGATGGCAGTTGGCTCGCGGTAGGTGGGTGCGGTGCCGGTCTGTGAGGTCGAGAGGGCCATGTCGTAGAGGTCGGAGACTATGATCACCTGATCGCCGGCAGCAAGGGTCGAAGCGTCGGTCACCTTCTCCCAGACGGTGCTGCCGTCGCCTATTATATATATGGTGTAGGTGGCCTCGGCGACGTCGCTGGCAGTCCAGCCCTCCTTGCAGGCTATCGCCTTGACTGTGGCGCCCACGCTGATGGTCAGCGGCTCGGTGTAGAGAGTCGAGGCAGTGGTAGGCTCGGTGCCGTCGGTGGTATAGTAGATGTCGAAGCCGTCGGCGGCGCTGATGGGCACGGTCTGCTTGGCAAAGTACACGCCGGAGGCGAGGCCGAACGTCGGGCTGACAGCCTTCAGCTCGTAGGTGGCCCCGGCCACAGGACTGGTCCGGTAATCAGCCTTGCAGGCGACGGCCTTGATGGAGGTGGTCACGCTCAGGGCAATCTCCTCGCCGGCGTAAGCCGTAGACGTGTCGTCAGGGTCGGTGCCGTCGGTGGTGTAGAGGATGGTCGCACCCTCCGTCTGGCAGCTTAGCGTGACGGTCTGCGGCGAGTTGTAAACGCCCTCCTCGGGGGTGAACGTCGGCGCGACGCACGTGGGCTGGCCGCCTGCCTTCTTGTAGATGGCAGGCACAGAGCCCGTAGTGCTGGTGGAGGTGTAGCAGTTGAATAGCGGACTTGCGGTGCCGCTTTGCACGTTCGGGTTAAAGCGCAGATATTTGCGGTCGCCGTCGGTGCCACCAAACACGAATGTGCTTATGGCCCCGTCTGAATAGGTAATGGTGGCCGAGCCGTAATCGTCAAGCTCCTTTTGTGTTTTCAGCTCGTTGCTCTTCGTTGAGGTGCCGGAGCAGAGATAGCCGCCGAGGTCGCTGCTATAGAATGCCCAGGTGCCTGAAGTGTTGCCCGCGGCCACAGTAAAGACGGTGGCAGACTGCGGGTTGGTGATCTCCGTCTCATCAGAGTTCTTGGTGACTGTCGTGCCGCGAATGTTGCTGCTGCCGGCCTCGGCCATGGCGTAGCCGCTGTATGTGCCGGCGTCACTGCTTGCGGCGATGATCACCTCGTCGCCGACGGCAAGCTGGTCGGTGCTCGTCACGAGCTGCCAGACCTCGCTGCCCGTGCCGCCACCGCCGCCGGTGATGGTGTAGGTGGCCGATACCACATCGCTGTCATCCCACCCGCTCACCTCCGCGTAGGCCTCTATGGTCATCGACGAGGCGACAGAGATGCCCGTCGAGTGGTCATACTCCTCGAGCGTGACGTCGGGCGTCGAGTAATAGATGGTGGCGCCGGGCGAGGCGCATGTCAGGTACACCGTCTGCGCCTCGGTGTACGTGCCCCCTACGGGGCTGAACACCGGCTCAGCGGCCTGGAACAGGAAGTCCTTTTCCGCAACCTCGCTGTCCGTCAAGTCTGTCTTCACGGCTACCGCCTTGACTGTCTGCACCGTCTGCACGATGAAGCTCTCGGAGTAGAGCGTGCCGTTCGTCTGCGACGGGGCCGAGCCGTCAGTGGTGTAGTATATATCCGCGCCAGCAGTGCCGCAGCTAATTTCAACAGACTGAATATCAACAAAATACCCCCCCCGATTTACCGTTCCGCTGGTGCTTATCACCGGCGTCTGCACCTGCGTCGCCGATCCCTGCTCCCACTCAATCTCAATCTTGTCAGCGTAAAGTACGCTGGCTTCAGACACCAGTCCGATGAAAGTGTAATCGTCAGTAATGTCGAGACTTACCGTAGCTCCTTTTGTGACGGTCAGGGTGCCTATTTTGGTTCCTGTCGGCGATGTCTCATAAAGCTCTGAAGTCGAGGTGTAGGCAGTGTTGTTGCCATATACAGCCACCGTTTTGTTGGCCGTTCCGGTGGAACTGTTCCAGGAGATGGTGACTTTGCGTGCCTTGCCTCCTGAGGCGGTGGTGATGATGCCGTAATTGCCGACATCGGTCTTTGAGCCGTTGTTAAATTGGATGTAGGTGCTGCTCTTGTCAGTCATCGCGATGACGTTGTATACAGCGCCGCTGTTCCCTGTATAGTTCTTGGAAGCATAGCTTGTTTCCAAGCCTATCCCGGTCGCTGTAAGCTCATCGGTGACAGTTGCGGCCCGTAACCCGAGCGCTGCGCAACACAGCAGGGTCAGCAAGTATAACAGTCTTTTCATAAGCAGTTGTTTATATATGATTTGTGAATATTGTCAGCAGAATGGAAAGTGATAATGTCGAGTGCAAAGATAGTCAATATCCCTAAAAAATCCTTGCCATAACCATTAAAATTTCGTTACAAATAGCGTGGCTGCCGGAGCGCCCCCTCACTTCGAGGCAAGTGTCCGCTAATCATTATAGGGGAGTTCTATAAATTGCCATGCTGCAACGCCGAGGCTATTTTTGAGATAAAAACGGCGGTGAGTAAAGGCGCGTAGCGAGCTACGTAACTGCGCGAACCGGCGTTTTTAGCCAAAAAGAGGCCGGCGTGGCAGCAAAACAATTATTTATTTTGGGAATTTATAGAACTCCCCTATAAAAAATGAAAGTGCACTTCTTCACAGAAGCACACCTCCCTCATAACCAAAATTCAAGTATATATTCTTTGTCTAACAAACTAAATCGCAATTCTTCCGTATAGGGCTGTCAGCAGGAGCGGGACAACGCTCTCGTCCTGCCGCTCGTGGCAGGACTTTCCTGACAACATTGCAAAGGTAAACACTTTTTTCTGAACTTTTGCTACAAACGTATCAAAATTTTCCTTAATAAATCTAAAAACCGCGTTACAATGTGGTTACAATCAGTGCGTTGCGTCACGCCTGGCGTCCTTTTTAGCTGATTGTTTGGCATTTGCATGAAATTTGACAAAATGGCATTTAATCGGGTAAGGGGGTAATGGGATAAAGGGGATGGGGAGTTTGGCGGGATTGTTGGGGCTTTGTTCGGAATTTTTTGGTGTTAGCGGGAGTTTTTGTAAATTTGCGTCTCAACAGCAAACCTTTTGGACCATGAAGATTGTTTATGTAGGCGAGGGGCCGCACGCGTGCCCGTTGTTCCCCTTTGAGGCGAGAGCGGCGCAGTCGTGCCTGCGGGATGTAGCGACGCTGGAGTTTCTGCCGGAGCGGTCGCTGTCGCTGCCTTTCGCACTGATGAAGGTGTGCCGCGAGGCGGCTGACGGCGAGCGGGTGATTTTCCACTTCCCGTCGGTGGACTTTGCGGACATGGCGGCGTCGCTTGAGCGCACAGACTCGCCGGCGATTGTGCGGACAGCGCTCACGGCCGACCCGCCGATGGCAGACAAAAAGGGCGTTGAGCGGGCGGCCAAGAAGGCCGCCAAGGCGTCGGCGCTGCTGTTCTTGGACAGCGCCAAGCGTGAGGCGCTGGGGTGGAGCTGCGCCCACGAGGCTACTTTGGAAGCGCCGGCGCTCGCCCCCGGCAAGGTTGAGGTGACCTCGGAAACGCCGCGGTTGTGGGTGTACCAGGGTGAGATAGTGCGCGACAGCGGCCTGGAGGAGGCCGTGCGCGCCGTCCGCGACAATCCTGACCTGTCACTGAAGGTATTCGGCACAGGGAAGGGCCGCTGGGCGATGCCGGCAGTGAAGCTGTCGCGCCTGCCGGGGGTGCCGCAGCGCGTGAGCTGGGAGGGTGGCGAGCACGCCGCGCAGGTGCTACGGCTGCCTCCGTGCGGCGAGCTGCTGGTGCCCCCGGGGCGCGAGGATGAGTGGCGGGTGGCCAAGGCCACATACAGCGCACAGCGAATAGCGAACAGCAAACAGTTGACGCAGGGGCGCCCACACCCTTCGGAGGATGAGTTCTTCCGGCAGCTACTCGACTTCTATCAATCACTATAACACCTGACACCTAACACTTGAAACTTATATGCAAATCTTCTGCAAGAACCTTGGCGAATACGTCGACATCGCCGGCGGCGAGACCCTCGCCCACATATACTCTCGCATCGCCGAGCGCATTCCTTTCACCCCCATCTGCGCTCGCGTCAACAACAAGACTGAGGGGATGAGCTATCCCGTGTTCAAGCCCAAGCAGGTGGAGTTTCTGCCGCTTACGCACCCCTCGAGCGAGCGCGTGTACGTGCGGTCGCTGTGCATGATGCTCTACAAGGCGGTGCACGAGTGCCTGCCTGGGGAGACGCTGCGCATCGAGCACTCCATCTCGCGTGGCTACTACTGCCGCCTGCTGCGCGGCGAGGAGGTGCACCGCCCGACCGAAGAGGAGGTGGCGCGGCTGAAGGAGCGCATGGAGGCGATAGTGAAGGAGGACATCCGCTTTGACTACCACGAGCAGCTGACGGCGCACGTCGTCGACCGCTTCCGCAAGCAGGGGCTGGAGGACAAGGTGCGGTTGCTCAGTACCACGCACGAGCTGTACAGCGTCTACTATACCTTGGGCGACTTGGCGGACAGCTACTATGGCTGCCTGGCGCCGTCGACGGGCGCCCTGCGCGTCTTCGACCTGGTGCCGTACAAAGACGGGATGCTCATGAGCGCGTTCGACAAGGCCAACCCCGACGTGCCGCCGCAGCGGGTGACGCAGGAGAAGATGTACCACGCCTTCAGCGACTACCTGCGCTTCAACCACATCATCGGCGTGGGCAACGTCGGCGAGCTCAACCAGGCGGTTGAAAAAGGAATGTCGGCGCAGCTCATCAACGTGGCGGAGGCGCTGCACGAGAAGATGATAGCCAACATCTCCAACGAGGTGACGGCGCGCTACCGCGAGGGGGGCGCCCGCTTCGTGCTCGTGGCCGGGCCGTCGTCGTCGGGCAAGACCACGTTCACCAAGCGCCTGGCCATCCAGCTGATGACCAACCTGCTGAAGCCGCAGATGATCTCGCTCGACGACTACTTTGTCGACCGCCAGCACACCCCGCGCGACGCCGATGGCGACTATGACTACGAGAGTCTCTACGCCCTCGACCTCAAGCGGTTTAACGCCGACCTGGAAGCACTGCTGCGGGGCGAGGAGGTGGCGCTGCCGACCTACAACTTCGCCACCGGCGAGCGGGAGTACCGCGGCAACACGGTGCGCATCACCCCCGGCACCGTCTTGCTCATCGAGGGCATCCACGGCCTGAACCCGGAGCTCACCGCCGCCATCGAGCACAAGATGAAATACACCATCTACGTCTCGGCGCTGACCACGCTGTCGATTGACGACCACAACTGGGTGCCCACCACCGACAACCGCCTGCTGCGCCGCATCATCCGCGACCACAAGTACCGCGGCACCTCGGCGGTGGACACGCTGAAGCGGTGGCCGAGCGTGCGCCGGGGCGAGGAGCGGTGGATATTCCCCTACCAGGAGAACGCCGACTCGACGTTCAACTCGTCGCTGATCTTCGAGCTGGGCGTCATGCGCGAGTATGCCGACGCCATCCTGCGCGGGGTGCCGGCCGACATTCCGGAGTATTCCGAGGCCTACAGGCTGCGGCGCTTCCTGAGCTATTTCACCCCCATCAGCCCCGAGGGGATCCCGTCGACATCGCTCCTGCGCGAGTTCCTCGGCGGCTCATCATTCCATTATTAACAAACCCGTTACCCGCTTATCCGATTATCCGATTAATCGCCTTAATCGGATAAGCGGCTAACCGGATAAAGACTAAGCAGCAATCATGCAGACAGTACTTTACACCGACACAATCTTCGGCCCGATACACTCGCGGCGCCTGGGCGTCAGCCTGGGCGTCAACCTGATGCCGCGCGACGGCAAGGTATGCTCGTTTGACTGCCTCTACTGCGAGGCCGGCTTCAACGCCCAGGGGACAGGCCACGCCGGCCTCCCCTCCCGCGCGCAGGTGCGGGCCCTTCTCGAGGCCAAGCTGCGGCAGATGCACGCCGCCGGCGACCCGCTCGACGTCATCACCTTCAGCGGCAACGGCGAGCCCACGCTCCACCCCGACTTCGAGGGGGTGGTAGACGACGTCATCGCCCTGCGCGACCGCTACTACCCCGGCGCACACGTCAGCGTGCTGTGCAACTCCACGGTGCTCGACCGCCCGGGCGTGCAGCGCGCGCTGCGCCGCGTAGACAACAACATTCTCAAGCTCGACTCCGCCATCGACGCCACCATGCGCCTCATGAACCGCCCCGCCAACAAGGGTCTGGCTGTCGGGCGGCTCATCGAGACCATCGCTCCGTTCGGCTCCCAGTGCATCGTCCAGACCATGATGCTCCGCGGCGAGTATGACGGTCAGCCGATCGACAACACCACCCCCGGCGAGGTCGACGCCCTCATCGAGGCCTACAAGCGCATCAATCCAAAGGAGGTGATGCTCTACAGCCTCGACCGCAAGACCCCCGCCGAGCACCTGCAGAAAGTCCCCCTCGACGAGCTGCAGCAGATAGCCGCCCGCATCCGACTCGCCGGCATCCCGGTGCAAGTCAACTGACCGCATAGAGCAACTGTTCAGTCCCCCCGCCGGAGCGCGCCCCGGTGAGGGACTGAACGGTTGCATTAGTGCCCCCTCATGAATTATTTTAAATGATTGGCGCGAATTTTTTGCGAATTTGGCGGGAAGTTTGCTTGCGTTATTTTAAATAGTTGTATCTTTGCACCGAAATTTCTCGAGAATGCAAGCAAACCAGCTTAACGAAATGCTCGGCAATGTCAATTGCCGGCTGGAGGACGTCCGCCCGTCGGCCGACCCCTCTGACAGCCTGGTCATCATACCTACGTATAATGAGCGGGAAAACATCGAGGCCATCATCGCCGCGGTGCTTAACCTGTCGCACCAGATGGACGTGCTGGTGATAGACGACGGCAGCCCCGACGGCACCGCCGCCATTGTCCACAATATTATAAAGCAGCTGCCCGGCCGCGTGCACATTGTTGAGCGGCAGGGCAAGCTGGGCCTGGGCACGGCATACATCGCCGGGTTCAAGTGGGCCTTGGAGCGCGAGCAATACCAGTACATCTTCGAGATGGACGCCGACTTCTCGCACAACCCGCACGACCTGCTGCGCCTCTACGCCGCCTGCCACGACGACGGCCACGACATGACCATCGGCTCGCGATACATCACCGGTGTCAATGTGGTCAACTGGCCCATGGGGCGCGTTATGATGTCATATTTTGCCTCGCGCTACGTGCGCATGATCACGGGGATGCACATCCACGACACCACCGCCGGATTTGTGTGCTACACCCGCCGAGTGCTGGGCGCGCTGCCGCTCGACAACATACGCTTCAAGGGCTACGCATTCCAGATCGAGATGAAGTTTACCACCTACAAATACGGGTTCTCGATCAAGGAGGTGCCGATAGTGTTTGTCAACCGCATGCTCGGCGTGAGCAAGATGAGCAGCGGCATCTTCGGCGAGGCCGTCTTCGGCGTGATCAGCCTGAAGGTGAGCAGCTGGTTCAAGAAGTATCCGAAGTATACGAAACTAGCGAATAATGCATAATGCATAATTGGCCGTGCGTCAACCATAATCTCCTAAATATCTTCAAGATACCCATCAAAATTAATTATGCATTTTGCATTATGCATTATGCATTAAGAAGATGCTGATTTTCCATAATGCACAGATAGTAAACGAGGGGCGTGTCTTCACCGGCTTTGTGGCCGTGGAGGGCGCGGAGATAGTGGCCGTGGGCGCAGGCGACGTGCCTGCCACCATGACAGCCGACGAGCGCACGGCCCTGCACGACTGCCACGGCGCATACCTCATGCCCGGGGCCATCGACACCCATGTGCATTTCCGCGAGCCGGGCCTCGAGCACAAGGCCACCATCGCATCAGAGAGCCGCGCGGCCGTGGCCGGCGGCGTCACCTCCTTCATCGACATGCCCAACACCGTCCCCCCGACCGTCACCGTCGAGGCCTGGGAGGACAAGATGGCACGCGCCGCGCGCACGTCGATGGCCAACTATGCTTTCTTCCTGGGCGCCACGCCCGACAACATCGACATCCTCCGCACGGCCGACTACTCGCAGGTGGCGGGCGTCAAGGTGTTCATGGGCTCGACCACCGGGGGGATGCTCATGGACGAGCAAGACCACCTCGAGCGCGTCTTCGCCGAAGTGCCGGCGCTGATAGCCGTGCACGCCGAAGATGAACAGATGCTGCGGCGCAAGCGCCAGGAGCGGCTCGACTATCTGGCCACGCGCGCCGATCTGGAAACTCTCCCTTACATTCACCACTCATACATGCGCGACGGCATCTGCGCCCCCGCCATACGCCGCGCCGTAAAGCTTGCCAAGAAGCACGGCGCGCGCCTGCACATCACCCACCTGAGCGACCCCGCGAGCGCCGAGGCGCTCAAAGACGCCGACGGCAACTATGCCTCATCGGTGCCCACCCGCGACAAGCAGATCACCGTGGAGACCTGCCCCCACTATCTGCTCCTGGGCCTGAGCGACTACGACCGGCTGGAGTGGCGCATGAAGTGCAACCCAGCGATAGTGCTCGAGCGCAAGCGCAACCGCGCCCGCCACGACGGCCTCGACGTGCTGCGCCAGATGCTGCTCTCGGGCCTCATCGACACCGTGGCCACCGACCACGCGCCCCATCTGGTGGAAGAGAAGGTGGGCCACGCCCTGAAAGGCGCCTCCGGAATGCCCGGCGTGCAGTTCTCCGTGCCGCTGATGTGGGACCTCCTCGGCCCCGTGACGGCCGTGCAGAAGATGAGCCACGGCCCCGCCGACGCCTTCAAGATACGCGCCCGCGGTTACCTGCGCCCGGGCTACGCAGCCGACATCGCCATTGTCGAGCGCCTCGCCGAGCCCCACGTCATCACCGACGACGACGTGCTCAGCCCCTGCGGGTGGACGCCGTGGGTGGGCCGCGAAGTCAACTGGCGCGTGACCGGCACGATGGTCAACGGCCGCTGGGTTTGGAGCGACGGCGAGATCTGCTCGCTGCTGCCCCACGGACGCCCCCTGCGCTTCGACCCCCGATAGCATCGAAATCCCGAAATCCCGAAAAGTTAACTAAAAACTAAACACTAAAAACTAAAAACTAATACCAATATGGCAGAGCAAACCAATGTAAAAACACTCGACAAAGTGGTCGTCCGATTCTCCGGCGACTCGGGTGACGGCATGCAGCTCGCCGGCAACATCTTCACCAACGTCAGCGCCGGCGTGGGCAACCAGGTTTCCACCTTCCCCGACTATCCGGCCGAGATACGCGCCCCGCAAGGGTCGCTCAGCGGCGTCAGCGGCTTCCAGGTGTCCGTCGGCTCCGACGTCTACACCCCCGGCGACGACTGCGACGTGCTCGTGGCCATGAACCCCGCGGCACTCAAGCAGCACATCAAGTTCCTCAAAAAAGACGGCGTGCTGATAGTCGACATCGACTCGTTCAAGGAGGGCGACCTCAAGAAGGCGCTCTATGAGACCATGGACCCGTTCACCGAGCTGGGCATCACCCAGCAGCGCCTCGAGGTGCCCGTCACCTCCATGACCAAGGCAGCCCTGGAGGGCCGCGACATGGACAACAAGTCGGTGCTCAAGTGCCGCAACATCTTCGCCCTCGGACTCGTCTGCTGGCTCTTTGACCGCCCGCTGCAGGGCGCCCTCGACCACCTGCGCACCAAGTTCGCGCGCAAGGCCGCCGTCTACGAGGCAAACGCCCTGGTGCTCCAGGCAGGATTCAACTACGGACACAACATCCACGCCTCGGTCAGCACCTACCGCATCGAGAGCACCGAACAGCGCCCGGGCACATATACCGACATCAACGGCAACACCGCCACCGCCTGGGGCCTGATCATGGCCTCGGAGCGCTCAGGGCGGCCGCTGTTCCTCGGCAGCTATCCAATCACCCCCGCCACCGACATTCTCCACGAGCTTGCCAAGCGCAAGGACCTCGGCGTGAAGGCCGTGCAGATGGAGGATGAAATCGGCGGCGTATGCTCGGCCATCGGCGCCTCCTTCAGCGGCGCCCTCGGCGTGACGAGCACCTCCGGGCCCGGCCTGGCCCTGAAGAGCGAGGGCATCGGCCTGGCAGTCATCGCCGAGCTGCCCCTGGTGGTCATCGACGTGCAGCGCGGCGGACCCTCCACCGGCCTGCCCACCAAGACGGAGCAGACCGACCTGATGCAGGCCCTCTACGGCCGCAACGGCGAGAGCCCCGTGGCCGTGGTCGCCGCAGCCACACCCACCGACTGCTTCGACATGGCCTTCGAGGCCTGCCGCATAGCCATCGAGCACATGACTCCCGTCATACTCCTGACGGACGCTTTCATCGGCAACGGCTCCAGCGCCTGGCGCATACCCGAGGCCGACGAATACCCGGAAATCAAGCCCCACTTCGTGCCCGACGACCTCAAGGATGAGTGGCGCCCCTACCTGCGCGACGAGAATAACGTGCGCTACTGGGCCATCCCCGGCACCCCCGGCCTGTCGCACCGCATCGGCGGCCTGGAGAAGGACTACGTCACCGGCGCCATCTCCACCGACCCGGCCAACCATGAGCGCATGGTCATGACACGCCGCGAGAAGATAGCCCGCATCGCCGACGACATACCCGAGCTGACCCTCGAGGGCGCCACTGACGCCGACACCCTGCTCATCGGCTGGGGAGGCACGTACGGACACCTGCACACCGCCACCCGCGAGCTGTGCGACGAGGGCACCCCCGTGGCCTTCGCCCACTTCCGCTACATCAACCCGCTGCCGAAGAACGCCCTCGACGTCATCCGCCGCTACAAGCGCGTCATCGTCGCCGAGCTAAACACCGGCATGTTCGCCGACTACCTGCAAGCCAAGCTCCCCGGCGTCGACATCAAGCGTGTCAACAAGATCCAGGGACAGCCCTTCCTGGTCAAAGAGGTCGTCGAAGGCGTCAAGGAAGTGATAAGTGTTAAGTGATAAGTGTTAACGCCTTAAAAGAAACCAATGGAGACAACATACAAAAACACCGACTACAAGAGCGCACAGCCCGTGCGCTGGTGCCCCGGGTGCGGCGACCACGCCATCCTCAACACCCTCCACAAGGCCATGGCCACCCTCGGCGTCGCCCCCCACGACACCGCCGTGATCAGCGGCATAGGCTGCTCGTCGCGCCTGCCGTATTACATGAACACCTACGGCTTCCACACCATCCACGGCCGCGCAGCCGCCATAGCCACCGGATTCAAGGTGGCCAACCCCCACATGACCGTCTGGCAGATCAGCGGCGACGGCGACGGACTCGCCATCGGCGGCAACCACTTCATTCACGCCGTGCGCCGCAACATCGACATCAACATGCTGCTGTTCAACAACAAAATCTACGGCCTGACCAAGGGACAGTACTCCCCTACCAGCCCCCGCGGATTCGTCAGCAAGAGCAGCCCCTACGGCACCACCGAAGACCCCTTCATCCCCGCCGAGCTCGTCTTCGGCGCCCGCGGCAACTTCTTCGCCCGCAGCATCGACGTCGAGCTGCAGACCTCGCAGGAGGTGCTCGTGGCCGCCGCCCGCCACCACGGCGCCAGCGTAGTCGAGATACTCCAGAACTGCGTCATCTTCAACAACGGCATCCACAACCCCATCACCGACCGCGAGGTCCGCGCCGACCGCACCATCCACCTTCGCCACGGCGAGAAGATGCTCTTCGGCAAGGAGATGAACCGCGGCCTGGTGCAGGACGGCTTCGGCCTCAAGGCCGTCACCGTAGGCGACGACGGCTACACGCTGGACGATGTGCTGGTGCACGACGCCCACACCCCCTCCAACTTCCTGCACCAGCAGCTGGCGATGATGGACGGCATGACCCTGCCGCTGGCCGTGGGCGTCATCCGCGACGTCGATGCCGTCACCTACAACGACGGCGTCAGCAGGCAGATCGAGGAAGTGCGCGCCAAGAAGGGCTTCAATGCCCTCCGCGACATGATCCTCCACACCGCCAATACATGGCAAGTTTAGCCCCCCCCATCCCCCCCCTAAAGGGGGGGGCTTCCTTTGCTCTTGGCTCCCCCGCCGAAGCCCCCACCGACACTAATAGCTTAGTGTCCCCCCCCCTTGGGGGGGGGTCGGGGGGGGCCGCCGGGTCGGGGGGGGCCGCTGGGGAAAAGAAATCTATCCGCGACTTGCAGCGTATAGGCATCGACGAATTCCGCGCAGCCCCTAAGCTGCCGCTGACCGTCGTCCTTGACAACATACGCTCGCTCAACAACATAGGCTCCGTCTTCCGCACCGCCGACGCCTTCCGCGTCGAGCGCGTCATGCTCTGCGGCATCACGGCCACGCCACCGTCGCCCGAGATACACAAGACAGCACTCGGCGCCGAGGACTCCGTGGCCTGGGAGCATTTTGACAACACCCTCGACGCCGTCGCCAAGCTCAAAGCCGAGGGCTACATAGTCTGCGCCCTCGAGCAGGTCAAGGGGAGCGTCGACCTGCGCGCTTTCACCCCCGAGCCGGGCAGGCGCTACGCCGTCATCGCCGGCCACGAGGTGCGCGGCGTCGACCAGGCCGTGGTCTGCGCCGCCGACCTCTCCCTCGAGATACCCCAGTACGGCACCAAGCACTCCCTCAACGTCAGCGTCAGCACCGCCCTGGCCATCTGGCACATCTTCTCCACCCTCAACAAGTAGAACCACGAATTTCACGAATTAGACGAATTACACGAATTGAAAAGTTTAAATTCGTGAAATTCGTGGTTCTACACACAGAGATTTCCGGTATACCGGAAATCTTTGCAAAATTTGCAGAAATTTCTTGTATACTGGAAATTTTTGCACGGGCATGAAGTGGGTTAACGGGGTGAAAAGACGTTTTTTTGGCCGCGATGGGGGTTTTTTGAAAAATTTGTCGTATATTTGCAGGCTGAAAAAATTCACCCCGAAAAATCATTAACTCACATTTAAATATTTTTTCACTATCACAACATGCAAAGCAAAGGAACCTTAGGTAGCGTTGTCGCGGGTATCATCGCGATATTCCTCGTGGTCGTTTGCCTCTTCTACATCTCATTCACGTGGGTTACAAGCCACTATGAGGACAAGGCAGAGGCCGTGGCTCTCGCAGCTTCCAACGGCGACACGAAGTCTGACGCTTACCGTCTGGCCAAAAAGGAGTATATGGACTCCATCGGCAATGAGAAAGTATTCATGGGCTACACCTTCAACGAAGCCCGCAAGCTCGGCATCGGCATGGGTCTCGACCTCAAGGGCGGCATGAACATCACCCTCCAGGTCTCTGTCCCCGACATTCTCCGCTCGATGGCCAACGCCGAAGGCAACCCATACTTCAACCAGGCCATAGCTAATACCGACTCCATCGTCAAGAAAACCCATACCAGCGACTACGTCAGCGTATTCGTCAAGGAATATACCAAGCTCGACCCCGCAGGCGACCTCAGCGTCGTGTTCAAGGACCAGGTCAAGCGCGGCGACAAGCCCGAGGCTGTCGAGGCCGCCCTCAAGCAGGAGGTCAAAGACCGCGTAAGCTCATCGGCCAACGTGCTCCGCAACCGTATCGACCAGTTCGGCGTGGTCAGCCCCAACATCCAGGAGCTTGAGAACGACGGCCAGATCCTGCTCGAGCTCCCCGGCGTCAAGGAGCACGACCGCGTGCGCGAGCTGCTCAAGTCGAGCGCCAACCTCGAGTTCTACGAGACCATGCCCGCCAACGAGTTCATGAACTCGCTCAGCGAGCTTGACCGCGCCATGCGCTCCGACTCCGTGACCGACGCCAAGGGCCTCTTCTCATACCTGCAGCCCGTGGGCCAGGGCATCGTGGCCGGCGTGGCAAAGGCCGCCGACCGCGCCGCTGTCGACAGCATCCTCGCCTCGCCCCGCGCCAAGCAGCTGCTCCCCGGCAACCTCAAGTTGGCCTGGGAGGTCAAGCCCGAGACCCAGGAGGTCACCGACACCGTCACCGGCCGCACACGCAAGGTGGAGTTCTACCAGCTCATAGCCCTGCGCACCAACGGCGGCAAGCCCGCCCTCTACGGCGACGTCATCACCAACGCTTACAGCGACATCGACCAGCAGAACAACACCGGCTACTACGTGTCGATGAACATGACCACCGAGGCCGGCAAGAAGTGGGCGCGCGTCACCGCCGACAATGTTGGCAAGCAGGTGGCCATAGTCCTCGACGACCAGGTATACTCCGCTCCTAACGTCAACCAGGCCATCGACGGCGGCCGCTCGCAGATCACCGGCAACTTCACCGTCGACGAGGCCCGCGACCTTGCCAACGTGCTCAAGAGCGGCAAGATGGCCGCCAAGGTCGACATCATCTCCGACACCGTCATCGGCCCCTCGCTGGGCCAGCAGGCCATCGAGGCCGGATTCACCTCATTCGTGGTCGCCCTGGTGCTGCTGATGATCTTCATGATGGCCTTCTACGGCATCGTCCCCGGCCTGATCGCCAACATCGCCCTCATCCTCAACCTCTTCTTCACCTTCGGCATCCTCGCCTCCTTCCAGGCCGTGCTGACGCTTAGCGGCATCGCCGGTATCGTCCTCGCCCTGGGCATGGCCGTCGACGCCAACGTGCTCATCTTCGAGCGCGCCAAAGAGGAGCTCCGCGCAGGCAAGAACAGCCGCACCGCCATCGCCGACGGCTATTCCAACGCCTTCTCCGCCATCTTCGACTCCAACCTCACCTCCATCCTCACAGGTCTCATCCTGCTGTGGTTCGGCACCGGCCCCATCAAGGGCTTCGCCACCACCCTCATCATCGGTATCGTCTGCTCGTTCTTCACCGCTGTCTACCTCACCCGCCTGGTGTTCATAGCCTTCGGCAAGACCAAGCTCTTCCAGAGCCTGACGTTTAGCACCCCGCTGAGCCGCAAGATGTTCCAGAACGCCCACTTCAACTTCCTCGGCGCCCGCCGCGTAAGCTTCGGCGTGGTCATCGCCATGGTGGCCATCATCGTCATCTCGCTCTTCGCCCGCGGCCTCAACCAGGGCATCGACTTCTCCGGCGGTCGCAACTACGTTGTCAAGTTTGACCACCCCGTCAAGACCGACGTCCTCCGCGAGGAGCTTGCTCCCCTCTTCGACGGCGCCCAGGTCAGCGTCATCACCATCGACGACAACACCAAGGTGCGCATCTCCACCAACTACAAGATAGCCTCCGACGACGAGGGCGTGGACCAGGAGATCACCGAGATACTCTACAACGGCCTCAAGGGCGAGATCGGCAACATGTCGATGGAAGACTTCTCCACCACCAACGAGAACACCGGCATCATGTCCTCGCAGAAGGTCGGTCCCACCGTTGCCAACGACATGCGCACCGACGCCTACATCGCCGTTGCCTTGGCACTCGTGGCAATGTTCCTCTACATCTTGCTGCGCTTCCGCAACGTCGCATTCTCCCTCGGAGCCCTCGCTGCCGTCGCCTTCACAGCATTCTCCATCATCGGCTTCTACAGCCTCTTCTGGGGCGTCTTCCCCTTCGCCATGGAGATTGACCAGTCGTTCATCGCCGCCATCCTGACAGTCATCGGCTACCAGATCAACGACACCGTGGTGGTCTTCGACCGCGTCCGCGAGAACGTCGGCCTGTATCCCAAGCAGGACTTCTTCACCACCATCAACAAGTCGATCAACTCCACCCTGGGCCGTACCATCATGACCTCCGCCTCGACGCTGCTGGTGCTCCTGTGCATCTTCATCCTCGGCGGCGACTCGATTCGTTCCTTCGTCTTCGCAATGATCTTCGGCGTCGTCATCGGCACCCTGGCCACCATCTTCGTGGCCTCCCCCGTTGCCTACCTCACCGACCGCCGTCGCTCGGCCGTGAAGGCAAAGCGCGCCTAAGCAATTTTTCCCAACACGCCATAACCAAGGGGGCGGACCCATCCGGGCCCGCCCCCTTATTTTATTTATTTTAGCTCAATAACCCTCAATATTAAAATTAAAATAAATTGCTAAATTTGCAGCACTAACGAAAAAACGTCTCTGCCATGGTTTTTGAAATAAGCAACTTGGGCGCTGTCAAATCGGCAAAATTTGACTTGACGAAACGTCTGACGGTGTTTTGCGGCCACAACAACACCGGCAAGACGTATGTGTCATATATAATCTATGCCCTGACCAATTGCCGCAAACTTGTCCCCAAAATGCTTCCTGACCACATCTTGGATGCTTTGAAGGAGCAAGGGCGCGCAACCATGGCCATCGATGCTGAGGAGCTTTGCCAATATCGTAGCCTGATGTTGGGTTCAGTGACTGCCAATCTTAAAGAGACATTCGGTATCTCCGCAGAGCAAGCCGAGAAATTCTTCAAAGACTTCACCATAAATTTTTTAACCACAGACGAAGAGTTCAGGGTGAAAATAAACGCGGAGGCGTTTGACGATGACTTCACCTCTGACCACTTCATCGTGCACGTCACCAAGCAGCCGTCGTCACTGAACCTTTCGTTTAATCTGACCACAACCCACACCCTCGATTCCAAAGACATCGACACGATTCGGTTTGTACTGCTTCCGCGACTGTTTACGCGACTCGCCCTGTATCCCATCACTGAGTCGGTCATATTCCCTGTGGAGCGAAACTCCATCTACACCTTCAGCAAAGAGCTCTCAATCAAGCGAAACATACTCATCGACCAGATGCAGGACCTGTCGACCAAGCCGATAGATCCGATGGACTACTTGCTGCGTCGGACCACCCGGTACCCGCAGCCCATTCGCGACGGACTCGAGGTGGCAGAAGACATGGAGCATATTCAACGCCACCAGAGCCCGTTCCATGCCTTTGCCGAAGACATCGAGCAGGCGCTGCTCTACGGCCGCGTGTCTGTTACCGGCGACGGGGAGGTGCAGTTCGCCCCCGCAAAAGCCAAGTCGAAGAAATTGCCCATACACCTTACCGCGTCGATAGTCAAAACATTGTCGAGCCTCGTGTTCTACCTCAAGCATCTTGCCAAGCCTAACGACCTGATAATCATCGACGAGCCGGAACTAAACCTTCACCCCGACAACCAAATAGTGCTCGCCAGAATATTCGCCCGCCTCGTGGGCGAAGGCTTCCGCCTGCTCGTCAGCACCCACAGCGACTATATTATACGGGAAATCAACAACCTCATAATGCTCAACTCCGACACCGAGGCTATTGGCGCCGTACGTGAGAAGTTGGGCTACACAGCTGATGAACGACTCGACCACACTCAGACCGCCGTCTACTTCTTCGACTTCAAAAAGAGCGGTCGCGCAAGTGTAACCGTAAAGCCGATTGCAGTTACCGACACCGGCTTCGAGGTTCCCTCCATCGACGCGACCATCGAACGCCAAAACAAGGTGTCCGACGAGCTGTATTATGCATTAAAATACTAAGGCAACTATGCAAAATACTCTGTCTGACATCGCTTATGTGCTGCATGACGACTTCGTAAGCCCTGGCACCGATTTCATCGAGAAAGACGCTAAGATGAAAATCAGCGTTGACAAGGATGGGTGCCAGTGCGTAGTATACAAATTTGACAAGAAGATGAGCCGCGATTACCGTGGCGGCCTATTCCCTTTCTTCGCAAAGAACGAGGGCGTCTGCCAGATCTGTGATTATATGGTCTTTGCCCTGCGCGACGGTCAACTTTATTGCCTGCTGATAGAGCTCAAGCGCGGCAAAGCACAGACGATGCCCCAATTGCGTGCCGCCACATTGTTCGCCAAATATGTTGTCGACACCATAAACCCTGTGTGCAACAAGTCATACAATCCCAAATACCGCCTTGTGAGCATCCACGAAATAAAATTGCGCAAGAAGGGTACCGGCGCACGCGGCATAAAATACGACCAAGAAAACCACTGCATCGTCCGCTCAGACAAATTTCCCCTCAAGATGTACCTCATCTAAACCCCTCGGGCAATAACATTTCCTCGCCGAAAACCCTCATTAGGCATGTCTTGTCCTGAAAAAAGTAAACCCCAAATGTTTCAGTGACTTGTGGCGCAGCCACAACTCCATCTGTTAACCCCACGCTTTAGCGTGGGGTAGGACTCCCTCCCTCACTTGGCAGCGTGCCGCTGGCACGTCTCCATGACAGGCGCCCCCAAACACCTCAATCATCCCTGCACAACGGCTCTCCCTCAATATCTTCATACCCGTACACCTCAAACGACGTGTCGACATAATCGTCCGCGTCCAATACGTAGACCTCTTCACGGTAATCGTTTCTAACTTGGTCGAGCGCCTCCTCCGGTGAGGAGGCCTCTACCGGCACAACCCTCTGCAGCGTCTCGGTTATTACAACGTTATACTTCATGGCAGTCAATTAAAGAACAAACTCAAAGGAGCTGCGCTGCATCTCCTGCTCGTATTGCTTGACCAGCTCGTCGAAGCTAAGGAACCGCACACGGTGATGCTTGCTCAGCTCGTCGAAGGCGTGATATGACAGCTTGTGCCGGAACTCGCTCTTGCGCGTTTCGTCGGCCACTATCACCATGCGCACATTAAAGTCCTGCAAGTCAAGATATTTCAACAGCGAGTTCTGAATATCAGTCGTGCACTCCACCTCGAAGAACGAGTGCGGCATCTGCCGCTCGTTCATCCATATCGTGTCGATGGTAGAGCTGCGCTTTACCAAGTTAGGATAAGTGTAGTGTGGCAGCGCGTGGAGCGTCGCAATCTCCCCTAAATTCCTGCCGTCGTAGAACTTGCGGTTCTTGTCTTGCGAGGGCACGAACGACGCCAGCCCCTTGAGATTGCCTATGGTAATCAACAGGCCTTGATAGTAGGCATGGTTGAGCGTTACAGCCTGCTCCTTGTCATTTGCGTCGGCAACGATGAGGCCCCTTTTGACCAAAGTGTCCTTCATATCCTCCAAAGCATACAGGCCTTTGCGTACGTTGAAGATGCCCGGAGTATGGCGCACGATACGCCGGACGCTTGCATGCGGCGTCTTCGTCTTCCACTCACAATCCTCTATCTTAAAGACTTCTTGGTTGATCTGCGCGAGCGTGGCAATTCCGCCAAGCTTCTCAAGCGTCTTTATTACTGCCTCATACTGCTTCATGGTGTGGGTTGTGCTGTATTGTCGGGGTTTAATTCGGTCTTGCAAAATTAACACAAATAATTGATTTCGTAACTATTCAGCTAATATAATTTTGCTCCTTTGGAGCGCTTTTATAAAAATATTGGTATTCGATGAATAGTTACTTGTGTGAAATATTTGAAACAGCATGTTTATCCCGGATAATGGGGGTTTGGGCACGGAAGGCGGGGGTTTGGGCATTTATGGGGCGTGGAATTTGGTGAGGGGGAGGGGGAATGAGTATATTTGCGGGAGTAAAACCAATAAAACAGACAAGCTATGAAACGATTACTGACGATAATGGCAGTGGCCTTGGCAGGATGGTATGCCGCTGGGGCACAGGACCTGAGCGGTGTGGGCGACCGCATCCGCGCCCGTGCCAACGCTGTAGAGTTGGCGGACTGGCAGCTCAGCCGCGCCTCGAAGTTGACGTACAAGCTGTGGTCGGACCTGCCGCCGAACGACAATTACTACTTTGTGTGCACGGCCACGGTGACGCCCAGCAAGGTTACGCTGAAGTATGACGGGGTCTACAAAGGGCAGAAGGTGACGTACACCGACGGAGCAGCGCTGACACAGGCGCAGTATGACGCCTTCTGCAAGCAGCTGACAGGGCTGCAGGTGTCGAAGTGGTATGACCCGCAGCCGGTGTTGGAGGAAAAAGCGTCGGAGCTGTTCACCGTATGGGAGGGTGAGTCGGAGCTGTTCCGCGCCCAACGATACGCCGACCTTCACACCCTCAGGGGTGGCGACGGGGTGAAGGAGGCGTTCATGACGCTGCTGCCGACAGCGTCGCAGGCCTGCTTCGCCGAGCCGGAGGCGTTTCTCCACTCGCGCTGACCGCATACAGAAACCGGTCTCATACAGAAACATAAGAAATCATAAAAATGGTTTTTGTGTTTCTAATGTTTCTGTATGAGTATTTTCTGTATGAGACCTGTTTCTACTTGCCGGTGACGGCGCGGCGGATGTCGTGGAGGCGGTTGAGGGCCTGGAGGGGGGTGAGGTTGTCGATGTCGAGACCCAGTATCTGGTCGCGGACTTGCTCGAGGACGGGGTCTTCGAGCTGGAAGAAGCTGAGCTGCATGCCCTGTGTGTCGGCAACCGGTGCTGCGGGGCGCGAGGGCGCGGCCCCGCTCCCGGCTGCGGGGCGCGAGGGCGCGGCGGCACTCCCGGCGTTGGTCTCGAGCTGCCCCAGCACCTCCTCGGCGCGGCGGACGATGCCCTGTGGCATGCCTGCCAGGCGGGCGACGTGTATGCCGAAGCTGTGCTCGGAGCCGCCGCGGGCGAGCTTGCGCAGGAACACCACCTTGCCGCCGATCTCCTTGACCGACACGTTGTAGTTGACCACGCGCTCGAAGCTCTGCTCCATGTCGTTAAGCTCGTGGTAGTGTGTGGCGAAGAGGGTCTTTGGGCGCAGGTTGGGGGCCTGGTGGATGTATTCGACGATGGCCCAGGCGATGGAGATGCCGTCGTAGGTGGAGGTGCCGCGGCCCAGCTCGTCGAAGAGCACGAGGGAGCGGCGGCTGAGGTTGTTGAGGATAGAGGCGGCCTCGTTCATCTCCACCATGAAGGTCGACTCGCCCATGGAGAGGTTGTCGGAGGCGCCCACGCGGGTGAAAATTTTGTCGACGACGCCGATGCGGGCGCTGTCGGCGGCGACGAAGCAGCCTATCTGGGCCATGAGCACGTTGAGGGCTGTCTGTCGCAGCAGGGCGGATTTTCCGGACATGTTGGGTCCGGTGATCATCATGATCTGTGTGTGGTCGTTGTCGAGGCAGACGGTGTTGGAGATGTACGGCTCGCCGGGGGGCAGCTGCTTCTCGATGACGGGGTGCCGGCCCTCGGTGATCTCGATGGTGAGGGAGTCGTCGACCACGGGGCGGTTGTATCGGTTTTCGATGGAGGCACGGGTGAATGACAGCAGGCAGTCGAGGCGCGCCAGCAGTGTGGCGTCGGTCTGTATGGCAGGGATGTGGAGGCCGAGGGCGGAGACGAGGTCGGTAAACAGGCGTGTCTCCAGGGCGAGTATGCGGTCTTGGGCTGTGAGTATCTTCTCCTCGTACTCCTTCAGCTCGGGGGTGATGTAGCGCTCGGCGTTGACGAGCGTCTGCTTGCGCACCCACTCGGGGGGCACCTTGTCGCGGTGGGTGTTAGTGACCTCGATGTAATATCCGAAGACGTTGTTGAAGGCCACTTTGAGGCTTGGTATGCCGGTGCGCTCGCTCTCGCGACGCTGCAGGTTGGCGAGGTATTCCTTGCCGTGGGAGGCCATGTCGCGTAGCTGGTCGAGCTCGGCGTTGACGCCGGTGTTGATCACGCCGCCCTTGTCGAGCTTCGACGGGGCCTCGGGTGACAGCTCGCGGGCGATGCGGTCGCGGATGTCGGCGCATAGGTTGAGGCGGTGGCCGGTCTCGTTGAGGGAGTCTTGGTCGGCGTCTATGCACATACGCTTTACCGGCTCGACGGCCTCGATGGCGCAGCGCAGCTGCACCACCTCGCGGGGCGTTATGCGTCCGACGGCGGCCTTGCTGATGAGGCGCTCGAGGTCGCCCACCAGCTCGAGCTGGCGGCCGAGGGTCTCGCGGGCCTCCTCGTTGCGCATGAGGTATTCGACCACGTCGAGGCGGCGGTTGATGGCCGTGGGGTCTTTGAGGGGGAAGAGGAGCCAGCGGTGGAGCAGGCGCGCGCCCATGGGGCTGACGGTGTGGTCGAGCACGCCAAGGAGGGTCTTGCCCTCGCCGGAGAGGCTGTCGATAAGCTCGAGATTGCGCACGGTGAATCGGTCGAGGCGCACGTAGCGCTCCTCCTCGATGCGCGCCAGGGAGGTGATGTGGCCTATGCGTGTGTGGTGCGTCAGGTCGAGGTAATGGAGGATGGCTCCGGAGGCGATGATGCCCTGGGTCATAGTCTCCACGCCGAAGCCCTTGAGCGAAGAGGTCTCAAACTGCTTGAGCAGGCGGTCGGTGGCGGCGGTGGTGGTGAATATCCAGTCCTCCAGCTCGAAGACGACAAACTTGCCCGGGGTCATCCCCTCCATAAGCTTCTTGTTTCCGCGCTCTACGAGCACCTCCTTGGGGGCGAAGTTGACCAGCAACTTGTCGACGTCGGCGCCAGTGCCCTGGGCGGTGAGAAACTCGCCGGTGCTGATGTCGAGGAAGGCGACGCCGACGGTGCCGCGGTCGAAGTGGAGGGCTGCCAGGAAGTTGTTCTCGCGATGGTTGAGGATGTTGTCGCCCACGGCCACGCCGGGGGTCACCAGTTCGGTGATGCCGCGCTTGACCAGCTTCTTGGCGAGCTTGGGGTCCTCGAGCTGCTCGCAGATGGCCACGCGCTTGCCCGCGCGCACCAGGCGCGGCAAGTAGGTGTCGAGGGCGTGGTGGGGAAAACCGGCCAGCTCGACGTGCTGCGCGGCCCCGTTGGCGCGCCGCGTAAGCGTGATGCCCAGTATCTCCGAGGCCGTGATGGCGTCCTCCGAAAAGGTCTCGTAAAAGTCGCCCACGCGAAACAGCAGCACCGCGTCGGGATGCTTGCGCTTCATCTCGACATACTGCTTCATCAGCGGCGTCTCAACAATCTTCTTGGCCATGGTATCTCTTTTGTTGCAAATTTAGCAAATATTTTTGAAATGCAAGCGCTGATTTCACGCAGAAACTTCAGAAACCGCAGAAAACTTTTTCATTTGTAAGTGCAACCCTTAAATGGGTGAAATTGTTATAAGGGTAGACTGTAAAATTTTAAAACGCTTTGACTTATGAAATGTAAAGTATTACAGGGATGTATGCTGGCCGCGCTGGCTATGGCTGCCACGGCGTGCCACACCGACGACGCCACGCAGGTCAACTACGGCATCTACGCCACTCCCGACCTTCTGGAGGTGGCCAACGTGGAGGTGCGCATCACCAACTCCGATGGCAAAATACGCAATCACACGCTGACTATCAAAGACTTTGCCATCTCGCACGACTATCACATACAGGTAAACGACACCACGCCGTGCCTCTATTGGAGCACCTCTGACCACTTCGACATGTTCGGCGTGGGCTCGGAGATGACGGTGACCTACATCCCGATCGCGGGCGTCGACCTGAGCGCCTACACCACACAGGCCATCTTCGGCCAGGGCATCGTCGGCGAGGTGATCACCACCGACAAGGACGGCGACACGGCCCAGGCGCCCATCTACCAGCCGGCCACGGCGTCAGTGTTCAACCTGCCCACTGAGGCCACGGCCGCAGAGGCTTACCTCACCAGCCTGTCACAGTCGCCCACCATGGTGTGCGTGGAGGTGTCGACCAGCGGAATCCCCACAGTCACATACAAGTGACCGCACCAACCATCTGTACCCATCGGACGCCATCGACTGACTATCGATGACACCCGATGGGTGCGGTTTGTCCACGGGGTGCGTCAGAGCATCGACTTTATGGAGTCGGTCTTCTGGGTGACGTGGCCGTCGGTGTCGTAGATGCGCTTCTTGTCGTAGTTGATGATGTAGCAGACAGAGTCGTCGTCAGGCGCGCCGGTGTTTGACAGACAGATATAGTCCAGATATCCGTCGGAGAAGAAGTATACGCCCGTATATTCGCGGGCCTCGTCAGACATGCCGTCGGGGTCGAGGGCTATGAGGCGTCCCGTGAGGTCTTCGCCGTCGCCATGCTCCACCACGCAGAAATATGTTGTGCCGAGCGGCTCCTCTGTGTCTTCGTCGTAGATTACCGACCCCCAGTTGCCAATCACCCAGTCGGGCACTTCGACATACTCCTGGCCGGTTACGTCAGTGTATGTGTGATCGGTGGGCTTGCCGCCGTTGCAGGCGCCGAGGGCCACGGCCATTACTATGCCCATGAGCCAGACAATAGATTTCTTCATAATGAGATGGTTATTTGGTTAGTAACAGTCCGAGGCAGGTGGCCGAGAGACACAGGGCGGCGGTGGTGGCGACGTAAGAGAGGAAGAGCACTATGCGGCCGCGGTCGAGCAGCTTGATGGAGTCGAGACAGAATGTCGAAAAGGTGGTGAAACCGCCGCACACGCCGGCCATGAGCAGTGCGCGCACGGCGGGGTTGTAGCCCGTGTCCTCCCACAGGCCGAAGAACAGGCCGATGATGAAGCACCCGAGCACGTTGACCACGAACGTGCCCCACGGGTAGCGGTCGCCCCACAGATGCTTGCAGGCAAGCACGATAAGGTAGCGCAGGGCGCTGCCCACGAAGCCGCCAGCTGCGGCAAGCAGCAATGCGGTGACGATGCTCATGACACAGCCTCCTTTGCTATCTTGGTGCGCGTGAGCCCCAGGCCGAGGGCGGCAAGTAGCATGCCGCCGACTATCGAACCCAGCAGATACATCCACATCAGCGAGTCCTGGCCCGTGGCGAGCATGTTGTCAAGCTCGAAGGCGAAGGTGGAATATGTGGTGAACCCTCCGCAAAGGCCGGTTATCAGAAACAGCTCGCCATTGCGGTCGAGCACGTTGCGCCGTGAGGCGAGGCCGGTGAAAATGCCGATAAGCAGGCATCCGGTCATGTTGGCCATGAACGTGCCGGGGGGCCACGCTCCGGGGAAGAGCTGGCCGCCGAGCAAGTCGGCCATGAAGCGCAGCAACGTGCCGATGCACCCGCCGCACCCTACTATTAGCGTACTTTTAACCATTGCCGTCAAATCTGTGTCATTTTCGTGGCATTAGTGTGTCACAGCGCAAAGGTAACCTTTTTTTTCGGGACTGCAAGCGCCTCAGTCGAAAAAATTTTGCCAAGCGGGAAGATTGTCGTAAATTTGCACGTTTGCAACTTAATCGGATAATCGGTTAACCGGCCAAAGACCAATCTTTCAAGAATGAAACCGTTACGCATACTCGCAGCCGCGGCGCTGCTCACCGTCGCCGCCACAGCAAGCGCCCTGCGCGTCGACTATGACTCTATCCGCTCGGTGGTCAACGACCGCCCCGAGCTCTTCCGCCAGCTCACGGCCCGCTTCATCGACGCCGACACCACGCTCACCGACGACGAGCTGGCCGTGGTGTATTACGGCCACGCCATGATCCCGGGCTACAACCCCGAGGAGACCTACGCCGACGTGATGAAGGCCTTCGACGACGGCGACCTGGCCACCACGCTGGTGCTGGCCGACGAGGCGCTGCGGCGCAACCCTGTGTCGCTGCCCATGCTCTTCAAGTGCTACGGCATCTGCGCCATCAGCGAGCTCGACCGGCTCAAGGACCGCTGCCCGGCGCTGGCGGCGCGCATCAACATGCTGTGCCGCGTCATCGAGGAGTCGGGCCAGGGGGTGATCATGTATTCACCCTTCTGCGTCATCTCGCCGGCAGACATCGACGAGTTTCTCACCAAGTGCTGGCAGGTGCAGCGGGTGTATGAGAGCGCCGACATGGGCGACCTGCGCGCCGTCAAGGTGCACATCGACGGCATCGACGACGACGTGATACTCTACTTCGACCTGCTCCTCGCCAAAAAGAAATAACCAACTTAACCGGTTAACCGGTCAAAGACTCATACCGACATGAAAAAAGACTTCAAGGGTCTGTGGACCTTCCTAATCTCCATAGTGGTCATCGCCGTGGTCGCCGCCATGTTTTTCCCCGAGGCGTTCCAGGGGATGGTGCTCAACCAGAGCGACATGCAGCAGGGCGCGGCCAACGGCCAGGAGACCCTCCAATACTATGAGCAGACGGGTGAAAAGTCGTGGTGGACCAACTCGCTCTTCTGCGGCATGCCCACCTACCAGATCTCGCCGTCGTACAGCTCCAACGGCCTGTTTGACTGGCTAAACACCGTCATGGGCCTGGGCCTCCCCAACCCGGCCAACCTGCTGGCGATGATGATGATCGGCATGCTAATACTGCTCTTTGCGATGAAGATGCGCTGGTATGTGGCCCTCATCGGCGCGGTGGCCTACGGCCTGAGCACCTATTTCGTCATCATCATCGGCGCCGGCCATATCTGGAAGTTCGTCACCCTTGCCTACATACCCCCGACCATCGCGGGCATGGTGCTCGCCTACCGCGGCCGCTACCTCGCCGGCGCGGCGCTGACGGCGCTGTTTGCAATGCTGCAGATCGCGGCTAACCACGTGCAGATGACCTATTACTTCCTCTTCGTCATCGCCGGATTCTTCATCGCCTTCCTCTGCCAGGCCATCCGCGAGAAGACCTGGAAACGCTTCGCCGGCGCCACCGGCGCGATGGTTGTCGCCGGCGCCCTGGCCGTGGTGGCCAACCTGCCCAACCTGTACAACACCTACGAGTACTCGAAATATACCATGCGCGGGACGCACTCAGAGCTGACCAACCCCGACGCCGACGCGTCGCAGGCCACCTCCGGACTCGACCGCGACTATATCACGCAGTATAGCTACGGCACCTCCGAGACCTTCTCGCTGCTGATACCCAACGTCAAGGGAGGCGCCTCGGCCAAGCCCGTGGGCGGGGCAATGCAGGCGCTGAGCCTCAGCGACCTCGACGCTGCCAAAGACTACTCTTCCGACCAACTCACCGCACAATACCTGCAGTACTCCTCGCAATACTTCGGCGAGCCGGAGGGCACCAACGGCCCGGTATATGTCGGCGCGCTCATCTTCGCCCTGTTCATAGTCGGGTGCGTGATAGTCAAGGGCCCGATGAAGTGGGTGCTCATAGCGCTGACGCTCTTCTCCGTCATCCTCGCCCTGGGCCGCAACGCCATGGCGTTCACCGACTTCATGATCGACTATGTGCCGATGTACGCCAAGTTCCGCACGGTCGAGAGCATACTGGTCATCGCCGAGTTCACCATGCCGTTGCTGGCGGTGATGGCGCTGCAGCAGCTGCTGGCCACCCCCGACGCCGCCAAACGCTACGTCAAGCCCACGCTGTGGTGCTTCGGCGCGGTGCTCTTCTTCTGCTTCCTCGCCATCTTCATTCCCAGCGTCTACGGCAACCCCATCACAGAGCAAGACTACAACATCGACTCGATGATCACGCAGCAGCTCACCGCCTCCGGCTACTCGGCACAGCAGGCCGCCCAGTTCAGCCTCCAGAACCCCGCCATCTACAGCGCCGTGGAACACCTGCGCTACTCCATGGTCGAGGCCGACGGACTCCGCAGCTTCCTGATAGTCGGTGCCGGCCTGATATTCATCATACTCTACTTCTACAACAAGGTCAGCGCCACGGTCATGACCGTGGCAGTGGCCATCTTCGCCCTCGGCGACCTCTTCCTGGTCAACCACCGCTACCTCGACAGCGACAGCTTCGTCAGCCCCTCGCGCGTGCAAAACGCAGGCATACCCCGGACGCAGATCGACAACCAGATACTCGCCGACACCACGATGAACTATCGCGTGATGAACATACCCATGTTCCGCTCGCCCGCTCCGTCATATTACCACAAGGCTGTCGGCGGCTACCATGCGGCCAAGCTCACGCGCTTCCAGGATCTCATCGACCGTCACCTGAGCCACTTCGAGCAGTATCAGCCCACCGAGGCCGACATAAACGTGCTCAACATGCTCAACGCCCGCTATGTGGTTGACAGCAAGGGCGCAATCCCCAACCCTGAGGCGCTGGGCAACGCGTGGCTGGTCGACACGCTGACCTACGTCAGCGGCGCCGACGCCGAGATGGCAGCCCTGCAGACGCTGCACCCGCGCACGCAGGCCGTGGCCGACAAAGCCTTTGAGGGGCGTCTCGGCACCGTCACACCCGCATCGCCCGGCGACACTATCTTCGAGACCATGTATGCACCTGACCGCTTGACATATCATGCGCAGACCGCCCGCGGCGCCCTCGCCGTGTTCAGCGAGATTTACTACCCGGACGGGTGGAAGGCATACATCGACGGCAAGGAGGTCGAGGCCCCCGGACGCGTCAACTATGTGCTTCGCGCACTGCCAATCCCAGCCGGCAGCCACACCGTTGAGATGCGCTTCGACCCTGACAGCGTGCGCCGCACCGTCAGCGCCGCCACTGTCTCCATCATCATCATCTACCTGCTCTGCGCCGCCGCCATCGGCTATGCATTCTGCCCGTGCCACGGCAAGTGCCGTGCAAAGACCAAAGAGGATGCTAAAGAGGTGGCGCACAAGTAAGGGGTTCGGCGTGCACTCGCCGTTTGCCTACACCCTGATCACCGAGGTGCTGCGCCTCGACGACCGGTACGGATGGTATGCCTACGACGAGATAGATGCGGTGACCACGCACGGCCCGACCCGGCGCCGCGCCCGGCTCATCTACCGCATCGCACGGCGTTTCAGCGACCGGCGGCTGGCGGTGGTGGGCCGCTTCACCGAGGCCGACGTCGCGGCCTTCGACCTCGCCGTCCCCAGGCACCCGCTGACGGCCGACGTCGCCAAGGCCGAGGTGGCCATCATCACCGACCGCGCCACGGCCCGGGCTGCCCGCAAGGCCATGAGCTGCGGCATGTCGTTCAGCTCCCGCTCCATCGCCGTGCTCGTCCTCGACCCCGCACTCCCCCTCACCCATTATAAACTTTATATGTGATGGCTGACGACAAGGTGCAGCGGCTGATGCGGCGGTATGTGGGCTTTCTGCGTGCCGAGCGCGGAATGAGCGACCTCACCGTCGACGGCTACACCCGTGACATACAGAAGTTTTCCGACTGGCTCAAAGCAACGGGTAAGACGGTGGTCGACGCCGGCGCCGACGACATCCGCTACTTCCTCGGTGACCTTCACGATGCCGGCATCGCCGAGCGGTCGCAGGCGCGGCTGCTGTCGTCGCTGCGCTCGGTGTTCAGCTTCCTGCATCTCGACAAGGCGCGGGATGACAACCCCATGGAGCTGGTGCGCAACCCCAAGAAGGGGTTTCACCTGCCCGAAGTGCTCACCCTGGAGGAGATCGACGCCATGATAGCGGCCATCGACCCGGCATCCCTCATGGCGCTCCGCAACGATGCCATCATCGAGACACTATACAGCTGCGGGCTGCGCGTGAGCGAGCTTACCAATCTGGGAATCAGTCACATCTACCGCGACGAGGAGTTCATAGTAGTACGGGGCAAGGGCGACAAGCAGCGGCTCGTGCCCATGTCGCGCGTGGCGCTGGACAAGATAGAGCGCTGGCTGAACCTGCGCGCCACGCTGCGCGTGAAGCCCGGCGAAGAGAACATCCTATTTCTCAACCGCACTGGGCACCGGCTGACCCGTGCCATGATCTTCCGCATAGTCAAGGACCTGGCTCTTGCGGCTGACATCCGCAAGGACATCTCGCCGCACACCCTGCGCCACTCCTTCGCAACACACCTGCTCGAGGGTGGCGCCAACCTGCGCGCCATCCAGCAGATGCTCGGCCACGAGCAGATACAGACCACGGAGATTTACCTGCACATCGACCGCACGGCCCTGCGCGACGAGATCCTCTCCCATCACCCCCGCAACCGCCGCTGACGCCCCTCGGGAGCACAGCGGCCGGGCACAAAAACCGGTTGCCTGCCGAAAGTCTCTGTGGCTTTCGGCAGGCAACCGATTTATGTATTTTGGGGCTGGGCTCCGAAGCAGTGTGTTACTTGACCTCTTCGAAGTCTACGTCGGTGACGTGGTCGTCGGGGCCATTGGAGCCGGGCTGCGCACCCGCGCCGGGAGCGGCGCCGGGATTGCCCTGGGGCTGCTGCTGGGCCTGTGCCTGGGCGTTGAGGATATCCTGCTGGGCGGCGCCGAAGGTTGTCTCAATCTCCTTGATGGCGGCGTTGATGCCGGCGACGTCCTGGGCCTTGTGGGCTTCTTTCAGCTTGCCGAGGGCAGCCTCGATGGCGGCCTTCTTGTCGGCGGGAATCTTGTCGCCAAGCTCCTGCAGCTGCTTCTCGGTCTGGAAGATGATGCTGTCGGCCTTGTTGATGGTGTCGGCGCGCTCCTTTTCGGCGGCGTCGGCGGCGGCGTTGGCCTTGGCCTCGTCTTTCATGCGCTGGATCTCTGCGTCGGTAAGGCCGCTGGAGGCCTCGATGCGGATGCTCTGCTCCTTGCCGGTGGCCTTGTCCTTGGCGCTGACGCTCAGTATGCCGTTTGCGTCGACGTCGAAAGTTACCTCAATCTGAGGTATGCCGCGCGGGGCCGGGGCGATGCCGTCGAGGTGGAACTTGCCAAGCGTCTTGTCATCCTTGGCCATCGGGCGCTCGCCCTGCAGCACATGGATCTCGACGGACGGTTGGTTGTCGGCGGCGGTGGAGAACACCTCGCTCTTGCGGGCGGGGATGGTGGTGTTTGCCTCGATCAGCTTGGTCATCACGCCGCCGAGGGTCTCGATGCCGATCGACAGGGGCACGACGTCGAGCAGCACGATGTTCTCCTTGACGTCGCCGGAGAGGATGCCGCCCTGGATGGCAGCGCCGATGGCCACAACTTCGTCGGGGTTGACACCCTTCGAGGGGGTGCGTCCGAAGATCTCCTGCACCTTGGTCTGGATTGCGGGGATACGCGTCGAGCCGCCCACGAGGATGACCTCGTCGATGTCCTTGGCCGTGTAACCGGCATCTTTCAGTGCCTGCTGGCAGGGGGCGACGCAGGCCTGTATCAGCTTGTCGGCCAGCTGCTCAAACTTGGCGCGGGTCAGGGTCTTTACCAAGTGACGGGGCACGCCGTCGACCGGCATGATGTACGGCAGGTTGATCTCGGTGGAAGTGGAGCTTGACAACTCGATCTTGGCCTTCTCCGCGGCCTCTTTCAGGCGCTGGAGCGCCATCGGGTCCTTGCGCAGATCGACACCGTACTCGCTCTGGAACTCGTTTGCCAGCCACTCGATGATGACGTGGTCGAAGTCGTCGCCGCCCAGGTGGGTGTCGCCGTTGGTCGACTTCACCTCAAAGATGCCGTCGCCCATGTCGAGGATGGAGATATCGAAGGTGCCACCGCCGAGGTCGAAGACGGCGATCTTCTGGTCCTTGTCAGTCTTGTCGAGGCCGTAAGCCAACGCGGCTGCGGTAGGCTCGTTGACTATACGCTGCACCTTCAGGCCTGCAATCTCGCCTGCCTCCTTGGTGGCCTGGCGCTGAGAGTCGTTGAAGTATGCCGGCACGGTGATGACGGCGTCGGTGACAGTCTGGCCGATGTAGTCTTCGGCGGTTTTCTTCATCTTCTGCAGGATCATTGCCGAGATCTCCTGCGGCGAATATTCGCGGCCGTCGACCAGCACGCGCACCTGGCCGTTAGGTGTCTTGCCGACCTCGTAGGGCACGCGCTTGACCTCCTCGGTCACCTCGTCGTAGCGCTCGCCCATGAAGCGCTTGATAGAGTAGATGGTTCCCTCGGGGTTGGTGATGGCCTGGCGCTTGGCAGGATCGCCCACCTTGCGTTCGCCGCCGGCGATGAAAGCCACGATGGAGGGCGTGGTGTTGCGACCCTCGCTGTTAGGAATAACCACGGGGTCGTTACCCTCGAGCACGGAGACGCAGGAATTGGTGGTTCCCAGGTCGATACCTATAATCTTTCCCATAATAATATAGTTTTTTAGTTTTTAGTTTTGAATGTTTAGTGATTAGCTGTTAATCGGTTAATCGGCTAATCGGGCAATCGGATAAAGCCTTGACGGGGCCTTCGCCTTGCCGTACATTATACCAACAAACACTGTGCCAAAAATGTTTTTAACCAAATAATGCTAAAGGTGACACTGCCATTATGGCAGTTTTTTGTATCTTTGCACCGCGTTTTAGCCATAATGAGACGAACTTGGCGCAACATACTCCCCCTGTGGCTGCTGCTCCTGGCAGTGGCTTGTGGTATTGTTCCCGCCCGCGCCGAGCTTTTCAACCTCGACAGCATCGCCGCCAAGGGCAAGGTGCTCCGCTGGGGCGTCGACGTCTACCGCTGGGGCGACCAGTTTTTCAACGGGTATGACACGCTGTACGTCGAGCCTACGCACTACAAGTTCAACGTCAAGCTCAAGACCGACAGCTGGATTGAAAACAACACCTTCCGCTTCGAGAACAACAAATACCAGATGAACATGTACTCTCACCCGTCGACGCAGACGGGTCTCTACCTGACGTACATGGCCGTGTCGGTGGGTTACGATATCAACATGTCGAAGCTGCTTGGGCTGACACACTCATCGCGCAAGCGCTTCAACTTCCAGTTTAACTGCATGCTCTTCGCGGCCGACTTCAACCTGCAGAGCACCAACTCGCGCATGCGCATCAACCGCATCGGCCCCAAGGGCGACATGCAGAAGGTAGACATACCCTTCGACAACCAGCACGGCCGGGAGTGGAGCCTCGACCTGTATTATTTCTTCAACCACAAGCATTACTCCCAAGCGGCGGCCTTCAGCTACAGCCGCATCCAGCGGCGCTCGTCAGGCTCGCTCTTCGCCGGGCTGTCGTTCTCGGGACAGAGCCTAAACTTCGACTTCCGCGACCTCCCTGCCGACATCATCGAGGAGATACCCGCCTCGTGGCCCGACTACACCTATCACGTCCACGCGCACAACTATGCCTTCAAGCTCGGCTACGGATATAATATTGTGTGCTCGCGCCGCTGCATAGTAGGGCTGTCGGAGGCCCCCTATCTCGGCGTGCGCTACGGATATATCAACGACCCGTCGGACGCGCACACCACCTTCTACGCCTTCAACCGCTTCCGCGCCTCCTTTATCTGGAACCGCCGGCACTGGTACGCGGGCATCATCGCCCAGCTCGACACCAACCTGTTCTCCAACAAAGACCACGCCCTGATCACCAACCTCATCTCCGCGGAAGTGTCCGTGGGCTACCGCTTCAACCTTTGGTGACCGTTGACATCCCCCCTTTGGAGGCGACGCCGGAGCGGGGCGGCGCCCTCGCGCCCCGCCGCCATTAGGGGTGTCTGCTCGCCCCACAACGGCATCGGCTGACGACGTGGGGCGGGGAGGTGCGGCCGGGACGGCCGCCCTCCGTACTTGTGGGCGACGTGGGGTGGGGATGCGGCGACGGGACGGCCGAGCATCGGTGCCCTGCCCGCGAGCGCAGTTTGCTTCTGCCCTGCAGGAGCGAAATATCATTTGATAAAAATTTTCCAGAAACCCCTTGCGGGTTAGAAAAAAATTTGTAACTTTGTGGCAACCCACACGTCGGTCAGCCTTGGCCGGGCGGGTGGGAAATATCGTTTATAAAGGCGTTCTCCAACGCTGTCTTCTACATACAGAAACCTGAGAAATTTCTAATAGCGATAGAAGATGGTGCAGCGGTGACGCCCTGGGTTGATTATATAGACCTACGCAGGTCGTCCGCGTGATGTGGATGATAGTTGCCAGGTTATGGTATAATCAAACACGTGGGCTGACTGACGCTGCTTATCCTATTGCTATGGGCAGTCTCAGGGCCTCTGTATGTGGGATAAGCAGGAAATAGCTTGCCCACGTCTTTTTTGTACCATATTAAAATTAAACCGCCGAATCAGGGTAGCAATAGGCATTCTGTTCACATGTATAAATACCGCGTAACGTTCCTTGTTAATGACAAACCGCTTAACGCCTGGTTTGTCAGTCCGGAGGAATACAAGGACGATGAAGCTGTCAAAAGCCGTTTCCAGGCGAGGGCGGTGACGGCTGTAGAAGAGTATCTCAAGGAGGCGAGAAGCGTTCCTCGCAACGGTTGTGCCAGGTGTTTTGCCATCTGGCCCGAAATCATCCTGGAGGGGGATGCACACGCGCCGCTTGATGCGTTCGAAGTCATGGACTGACAACACTGATGAAAAGCACAATCCTTAAACTTGGAATGGCTGTGGCAGTGCAGCTGTCATCACTAACTGTCTCGGTCTGCGCCATCTGAAAATCCACCATTTAATTCATCTTTTTAACCATTTAGACCAATGAAAGAAAAATTGTTGCACTTCATGCTCCTCGTCGCCACGACTGTGGTTGTGGTCTCGCTATGGTCGTGCTCAGACAGCGACGAGGATGAGCCATACTGGCCAGATGATGAAGAGAAATCGATAAAGAGTAGCGATCTCCAATATCAGATTCTCTCTGAAGACGACCGCACCGTTGCGGTAATCCTGCCACCGTATCACGTCCATCAGGATGAATATGGGAACACTGTTCTCGGCTACTATTCAGGCGACATAGTTGTACCGGCTACTATCACGCTTGAGGGCAAAACTTACACGGTGACGGAAATCGGTAAAGAAGCCTTTGTGACGCACTACTACATCTCTAGAGAATATCCTTCGTATGTCAAAGAAAAACCGCTAAAATCCGTAACTCTGCCTAATACGATAACTTCTATTGGGGATAAGGCTTTCAGCATGTGTAGTTCCTTGGTCACTGTAAATATTCCCAACTCGGTCACCTCCATCGGAGAGTCTGTTTTTAGCGGTTGTGCCTCCTTGACTTCAATGGATATTCCCAACTCTGTCACCTCCATCGGAGAGTCTGTTTTTAGCGGTTGTACCTCCTTGACATCTATTGATATCCCCAACTCGGTCACCTCCATCGGAGAGTCTGTTTTTAGCGGGTGTACCTCCTTGACTTCAATGGATATTCCCAACTCTGTCACCTCCATCGGAAAAGCAGCTTTTAGCGGGTGTACATCCTTGTCCTCCATAACGATAGGAACGGGGGTACTGGAAATTGGATATAAAGCCTTTGAGGGGTGTACCAATCTGTATAAGATATTAATGTTGCCCAACACCCCTCCTAATGGCATCAATTATGCCTTTGAGACTTTGGCCGACCGCGTGTGCTATGTGGCAAACGATGAATACTTTTATGGAGTCCTTGGCAAGCGAATAATCTATCCATTCCTTAGCTCGTACTTTGACGCGGGAGGATTGCGCTATGTGCCCGTCTCGCCTTCTGAGCGCACCTGCGCCATAATCGATTGCCTCTACAACGCCAAAAACGTGACCATAGCCAACACTGTCACATACGACGGAGTGTCGCTCGATGTCACGGAAATCAATCCCAACATATTCGTCAACAACGAGTCGCTTACCTCCCTGAATTACAACGTAGCCCTGAATATACCCGATAACTTCGCCTATGGTTGCTCCAACTTGTCATCCTTGAAACTGGCCGACGGCATCGAAACAATAGGGGAGAACGCTTTCCGCGGATGTGTGAGCCTGACAAATGTACAACTCCCATCATCGGTCACTTCCATTGACAAGGCTGCGTTCTACAATTCCGGTATTATGGCCATAACAATTCCCTCGGCCACCACGTCCATCGGCAATTCAGCTTTCACGCAATGCCCTAACCTGGCAACCTTTGTGATTGTCGACGGTGAGGAGACCCTGCAAATTGGATATAATAATTTGGGGGGCGAAATGCCTATGTTCGCAGGAACCGGCTTGAAAGATGTTATCATTGGCAGGAGACTGAAGTATCAGACATCCTCGAGCTATGGTTACTCTCCGTTCTATCGAAACACATCATTGCAGACCGTGTCTATAACCGATGTGCCCGAGGCGGTTTTCATCAACGAATTTTATGGATGCACCGCTCTCAAGAACGTGTCTATAGGTGACGGTGTGACTAAAATCGGTGACTATGCCTTCTCGGGATGTTCATCGATAGAGAGTTTCAGCTTCGGCGCTTCAGTAACATCAATAGGCAAGGAGGCTTTCTCCGACTGCACAGCGATGACAAAATTGTATGCCGAGCCGTGCGTGCCACCGACATGCGCCTCACAGGCTCTGGATGACATAAATAAATGGGACTGCACACTTTACGTGCCCGGCAACGCGGTGTCGGAGTATCAAGCAGCCTCTCAATGGAAGGAATTCTTTAAAGTAGAAGCCTATACCTATTGACCCAAACTAATTGAAAGTGAGGCTAACACTGAACTAATGTGTTAGCCTCCTTTCATCTTTCAGTAGCCGGCCTCTTCCTGCCTTGGGCGCAAGATTTGGAGGTGGCGCTTTTGGAGGCGACGCGGGGGCGCGTCGACGCGCCAGGCGTGCCTGCTCGCCCCACAACGGCATCGGCTGACGACGTGGGGCGGGGAGGTGCGGCCGGGACGGCCGCCCTCCGTACTTGTGGGCGACATGGGGTGGGGATGCGGGGCGCGGTCCCGCTCCTATTGGAGGGATTTGAGGATGTCGGCGAGCTCGGCGTCGGTGGCCTTCAGGCGCGCGCGGCACTCTTTGAGCAGCTCGCCGGCGCGGCGTGTGTTGGCAGCGAGGGTGTCGATGTCGCAGTCGGGGCTCTGCATGGCCTTGAGGATGGCGTCGAGCTCGAGAACGGCTTGCTTGTAGGTAAGTTCTGATACAGGTGTCATGACGGGTTGGCTGTTGAGGTTAGTATGCCGCGGGCGAGGAGGGTCTCTACGACGGCGCCGGCGGGGACCGCGGCGGGGTCTGTGACGGCGCGGCCGTCGACTCGGGTTATTGAGTAACCGCGCTCAAGGGTGGCCTGGGGTGAGAGTACGCAAAGCAATTGCTCGCGGGCGTCGAGGCGCTCGGCGGCGGTGTGCAGAGGCGTGGCGGCAAGCTGGCCCAGCTGCTGCACGCGCGTGTCGAGGCGCTCTGCGGCGGTGCGCAGGGTTGCGGCGGTAAGCTGGGGCAGGCGGCCGGCGGTGTCGTCGAGGCGTGCCAGGCCGCGGGTGACGGGGGTCTGGGCGGCAGCGGCGATCTCCATGAGGCGCTCTTTGAGACGCGCCTCCGCGGCGGCGGTGGCGGCGCCGGGCAGCACGGGAAGGCGCGCTGCGCAGTAGCTCAGGTGCTCGCGCTCGGCGCCGACGGCCTGCAGGACCACGGCGTGGAGGTCGCGGGCCTTGAGGTCGATCCAGTCGAGTATCTTGACGGCGCGTGCGACGATGGCCTCGGCGGCGGCCGTGGGGGTCTTGACGACGGTGTTGGCAACGAGGTCGAGCACGGTGGTGTCGCGGTCGTGGCCGATGCCGACGATGACGGGCAGGGGGAACATGGCGATGTTTGCAGCCAGGTCGTAGCTCTCGAAGCAGAGGAGGTCGCTGGAGGAGCCGCCGCCGCGGATGATGACCACGCAGTCCCAGCGGTCTTGCTCGGCGGCAACGGCCTCGAGGGCGGCTATGATGGTGGGCACGGCGCGGTCGCCCTGCATGAGGGCCTCGAAGAGGCGAGTGGTGTAGCGTATGCCGCGGGGGTTGAGGAGGAGCTGCTTTATGAAGTCGCCATATCCGGCGGCCTGGCGTGCGGAGATGACGGCGACGCGCAGGGCCGGGACGGGCCACTCGACCTGGCGGTTGGCGTCGATGATGCCCTCGCGGCGCAGGCGCGCGGCTATCTCGGCGCGGCGGCGCAGGAGGTCGCCCATGGTGTAGGTGGGGTCGATGTCGTCGATGTTGAGCGACAGGCCGTACTGCGGGCTGTATTGGACGGTGCCGTGGACGAGCACCTTTATATTGTTTGCCACGCGTGTGCCCGTGGCGGCCTCGAACTTGCGCAGCACCGGGGCGGCGACTCCGGCCCACAAAGTCACGCGCATCTCAGCCACCCGGCGCCCCGAGTCGTCCTTCTCGACCAGGGTGAAGTAGCAGTGTCGTTGGTAGCGGAAGTCGGAGACCTCGCCGCGCACCCAGACGTCGGTGAGAGCGGGGTTGCGGTTGATGACGCCGGCGATGCGTGCGTTTAGCTCGAGCAGGGAGATTGCAACCACGAATTTCACGAATTAAGCGAATTTCACGAATTTTTATTTCACGAAGAAACAAAAGAGAGGAAGAATCTTTTAGGGTTTCTTTTGTTTGTGATGTTTGTGCATGAGGCACCTTATTTGTTGAGGGTGAGTTTTTTGCCGGTCCAGGCGTAGGTGAGGGTTGGGCGCAGGTAGGGGGTGAGCATCATGTACACGTCGTCGCTGAGGAAGTCGGCGAGGGTGTTGGTGAGCGTCAGCGTGGCCGTTGCGGGGTCGTAGTAGTATTCGGCGAGCATGAATGGCACCATCCCCTCGACCATGGCCTGGTTCTTGCGTCCCTCAGGGGTGAGCCAGTCGGTAAGCGACGGCTCGGCAAACACCTTGTCGGCAGCTACGGGAGCCCAGGTGTCGGCGCGGTAAAACTGCAGGCGCGAGTCCTTCGACGGCGTCGACAGGGTGATTACCAGGGCTATCACGTCGTTGCTCTCGGAGGCGGCTGGGAGTATGATCAGGTGGTAAGTCGACGAGGGCGTCATCTCGATGGTCATCATCTCGTCGGTCATGGCGGTGATGCGCGAGCGTCCGTCGAGCATGTTGTCGACGGGGCGCTGCTGTCCGGCAAGGTAATAGTCGACCATGTCGAGGCGGTCGTTGCGACCGAGGAGCATGAACACGTCGGGGGGAGCGGAGGTGAACGCCTCCGATGCTTTCAGGCGGGCGTGGGCGGGGAGGGCGGAGAGGGCGGCGAGGAGGGCGAGTATATAAACCTTAACTTTCATAGTGTCGTCATTGATTAATGTGCGGACAAAGATAGGAAAAAAATGGGAGGGGGCAAAAAATGAAGCAAGGATTGTCGTCGCGACAACCCTTACCACAACTTATGATAGTTTATACAGGGAATTGATGTCTTGTCTTAGGTTATGGCCTCGGAGGCACGCGGCCTCCAAAACACGTGGCAAAGGTAACAATAAAAATCTTATATGGAACAAATATTTTTAAAATTTTTGTTAAAACACACGTTTCCATATCCACAGGTCGAAGCCGGTGGAGTCGGCGGGGGCAAATCCGTGCCGGCGCAGGAGGGCCTCGATGCGGGGCTGGAGGAGGTTTTTGGGGTGAACGACGCCTGTGCCGTGGAACTCGCTGCCCACCAGAGCGACAGTGGAGTAGCGTGGCAGGGCGCGCTCGATCTCGGCGCAGACGGCGGTGCTGTCGCGCTCGTTGTAATACTCGAAGCGCTGGGGGGCGTAGTCCTGATAGTCAGGCATGAGCAGGCGGCAGAGGTATTTGTTGTTGCCGAGTATCATGAGCGAGTCGGCCCGCTGGAGCAGGGGCAGGTTCTCGTTTATGAAGTCGCGGTGGTATTCGTCGAATTTCAGGCCCCGGAGCATGCCGGTAGCGCGGGCCTCGTAGCGTCCGCGCATGGGTCCGCTGGCGGAGAGGCGGCAGAAGTACCACTGCTGTGAGACGTAAGTGATGCCGACCATCATGGCGGCGAAGACGGCCATTGCCCACAGTCGGCGGAAGCGCAGCGGGGGGGGAGTGAGCAGGGGTATGGCGAATGGTAGGAAAGCCAGGGCCATGAATCGGTTGAGCCAGACGTTCGAGCCGGGCATCTGCAGGAGGCTGAAGGTGGCGAGTATTATAATAATGTGTCGGCGGGGCGCGAGGGCGCTGCCCCGCTCCCCGCGGAGGATGGGGGCGAGGAGCATGACGATGAAGGCGGGGTAAACCATGCCGCGGATGTCGCAGAGGCGGTGGAGGCCGTATCTGAAGACCATGTATGAGACCATGGCGCCGACGACGAGGGAAACGGCCACGTAGAGTGCACGGCTGCGCAGGCGCATGGCGTCGGCCATGATGCCCATGAACACGATGGACCAGAGGGCGGGGTACAGGATGCGGCGGCCGGTCATCTTGAAGAAGCGGAAGTAGGCGTATGCGGAGTCGTGGAGGGAGGTGACGCTGTCGGAGTTGAGGAGGTCGAGGTATGCGCCCGTGGAGCCGTATATGCAGACGATGCCGAGGATGCCGACGGCAGCGGCGACGATGGTGCAGATGGCGGCCTGCTTGTATCGGCGGTGGCAGAGCATGACGATGACCACGGCGGCGACGGTGACGGCGGAGGGGGCGCGCATGAGGGCAGTCAGGGCGGCAAGGAGGGCGACGAGGATGGTGCGGGGCAGCGCGGGCTTGTTCCACCAGGCGAGGGTGGCGTAGAGGGTGAGGGTAAGGAGGCACTCGGAGGTGATGTTCCAGTCGTAGATACCGTTGGAGCCGATGAGCAGGACTATGAACGAGAAGGCGCAGGCGCTGAGCAGGGGGCGGTGGAGGCGGCGCTGGAGGTATACGGCGCCGGCGCCGGCCATGATGGCGGTGAAGATGAGGGCGAGCACACGCAGCTGGAGGATGCCGCGGCCGAAGATCTGCATCCACCCGTAGCCGAGGGCGTCGGTGAGGGGGGCGACGGGGACAGTGCGGTAGTCGAGGCACTGCACGGCCTGGTACGGCTCGTCGGTGTCGAAGACCGAGAAGTCGATGATGAGGCATGCGCCGGCGATGCCGAGGAGGGCGACGATGACGGCAAGCAGGTATTGGAGGCGGGGGCTCACGGGGGAGGCGGGGGACGGGCGTGCGGGGGGTTATTGGTTATGGCGGTGGAGGGGGCGCTCGGGGCGTCCCTCGGCGCGGCGGCGCTCGCGGCGGCGCAGGGTGAAGAAGAGGCCGACGATGCACAGCAGCGAGAGGCCGGCGATGGTGAAGTAGTAGGCGTAGTGGCCGGCGCGCAGCTCGCCGCGGCCGATGTAGCACATCACCGCCAGGTAAACCAGCAGGATGGCGGGGAGCACTACTGACTTGCGCAGACGCGGGCGTGGGCTCATGGCAGAGGAATGGTTTCGGCGGGGAGGTCGCAGAGCACGTATTTCGACTTCGCGGGGTCGAACTTGCCACTCTCCAGGTGGGTGTAGATGCGCAGGGCGGCCCAGGCGTCGATGGCGCCGTAGATGGCCTGTGCCTCGCTCAGGCGCGGGGCCTCCCAGTTGCTGAGCCGCTGGTTTTTGGAGATGCGGCGGCCGAAGATGATGCCGTAAATCTTTTGCAGCGAGGCATCGACGATGTCGAAGCGGCCTACGTAGCCCTGCAGGTCGATGAACGCCCCGGGGGTGAACGACGGCTCGATGCGCTGCAGGGCGTGGACGTCGTCCTTGAGCGAGAGGCCTACCTTCTTGACCTTCTCCGTCTCGAGGAACTTGCGGAGCTCGGGCATGAATCCGGTCTTGTTGATGCGGAAGAGGAATGCTCTGCGGGGGGTGCTGATCTGCACGAGCGAGGGGCTGTTTGTGCGGCCCTTGCGAAAGGAGGGACGGGTCTCGGTGTCGATGCCGACTATCTTCTGGCGGTTGAGCCACTTGAGGGCGGTCTTTGCGGCTGCGGTGTCCTCGATGACGGTGATGGTGCCGGGGAAGGTGACCATGGGGAGCTCGGCGAGCTGGAGCTTGCTGATGGAGAGCTTGCGCTCACCCTCGGGCACGTTGCGGGGCACCTGCTGCTTCTTGACGGGCTGCAGGTTGTTAGCATCGACCTCGGGGATGTCGATGACGCGGACGTTGCGGAAACGGGCTCCCACGTAGCGCTCGAGGAAGCGGCGCATGGCGGGGGTTTCCTCCGTGTCGGCGTAGTGGTTGAAGAGGACGGCCTCGACGCGCATATTGCGGCGGCGGAGCACCTCGAGGGTCATCACGGCGTGGTGGAGCGCGGCGTCGGTGCCGCAGACCACCAGGGCGATGGGGAGGCTGCGGTTTTGCACGTAGTCGATGGTGCAAACGTCGTCGGTCAGGGGGGCCATGAGGCCGAAGGTATCCTCCATGAGCACGGTGTCATACTGCTTGCGCAGGCGGCGCATCGAGCGGTCGAGCTCGTGGAAGTCGACCACCTCCCCCTCGAGCAGGGGGGGACGGGTGGAGCGTATGCTTAGCGGTGCGGTATGTCGCTGCACATCGTCGTCGAGCAGCCCCAGGCCCATAAGGCGGCGGTGGGTGACGATGTCGCTTGAGGCGTCGACCGTGGCGTCGACGACGCCGCCGGTGAGCATAAATTTCTGAGTTATTACCTTTTGGCCGGCCGCGGCAAGCATGCGCGCCCACCAGCCGGTGGCGTAGGTACGCCCAGCCTGCGGAGCCACGGAAGTTACAAAAATAGTCTGACTCATAATTTGTTAATGCACGATGCACAAAGCATAATGCATAATAGGCTGCGTGTGAGGGCAGCGGGCTATGCAAATGCAAGGTGCTGAATGCACCCGCAAAGTTAGCACAAATAAGTTACATTTAAGTGTTTTTCCCCGCTGTTTTTTGCCCGCGCGTGCAAAATTAATGGCGTATGGGGTGGCGGGTGAGAATTTTTTTGTAACTTTGCAGCCCGAATTGTCACCAATAGGACAGCGTTATCTAATGGAACAACTCTCTGCCGCCACCGTCCCCGTCACCGTGGCCACGCTCCCGGCCTTCAAGCTGCGACCGTGGCTAAAGCCCGTATTGTGGGGCGGCCGGCGCATCGCCTCTTTCAAGGGTCTGGCGCCGTCGGAGGAGGCCATCGGGGAGAGCTGGGAGCTGTCGGCGCTGTCGGGCAAGGAGAGCGTGGTGGCCGAAGGCCCGGACAAGGGGCTTACGCTCAGCCAGCTGGCGGAGCGCTACGGCGCGGCGCTGGTGGGGGCGAAGAACACCGGGAGGGAGTTTCCGTTGCTGATAAAGTTTATCGACGCGCGGCGCAACCTGTCGCTGCAGGTGCACCCCGACGATGCCATGGCCGCGGAGCGGCACGGGTGCGCGGGGAAGACGGAGATGTGGTATATCATCGACTCCGAGCCGGAGAGCATCATCTACGCCGGATTCGCCCACGACGTGGACCCGGCGGACTATCCGCGGCTGGTGGCATCAGGTGAGATTATTGACCATGTGTTGGCGCACACGTCGTCGCCGGGGGATGTCTACTTCCTGCCGGCGGGGCGCATACACGCCGTCGGCACGGGCAACTTCCTGATAGAGGTGCAGCGTCCGAGCGACGTGACCTATCGTGTCTATGACTACAAGCGCCTCGACGCCGACGGCCGAGAGCGGCCGCTGCACATCGACGAGGCGCGGGAGGCGCTCGACTTCTCGGCGTGCACCGACCTGCGGCCTCTGAGGCCCGTGCGCGTGGACGACGGACTGGCGACGCTCAGCCAGTGTGAATATTTCAATGTGAAGCGCCTCACCGTTGAAGGTGAGTATGACGCTGACATACAGCATATCGACTCGTTCATCTCCCTGACGTGCATCGCCGGACGGCTGCGTGTGCGCACCGACGACACGCGGCCTGTGCGCCTGCGACAGGGTGAGACGGCGCTCATCGGCGCCTGCGTCCGACGACTTAGGCTCGCCGGTAACGCCATAGTGGTGACCGCGCGAGTCTGACAGGCTACGTATAAATTCTGCCTACAAGGGGCACAAGACACACCCCTCCAATCCATAACAAACTAAAACTTAAACAATTATGCATAGTGTATCATGCATTATGCATTAGAAGAAATGAACAACGAGCAGATTAAAGTGATGTTTGCCGAGCCGGAGCACGCAAAATACTCCGAGCAGATAGTGCAACTCATCTACGAGTCGGCCCTGCAGCGCGGCACGGGCATCGCTCGCCGTTCGCCCGAGTACATCGCGGCGAAGATCAACGGCGGGAAGGCGGTGGTGGCGCTGGCCGACGACCGACTCATCGGTTTCAGCTACATCGAGAGTTGGGAACACGGCGACTATGTGGCCACGTCGGGTCTGATAGTGGACCCGGAGTTCCGACGACTTGGGCTCGCCTCGCGCATCAAGGCCAAGACCTTTGAGCTGGCACGTCTGCGGTTTCCGTTCGCCAAAATCTTCAGCATCACCACGTCGCTGCCGGTGATGAAGCTCAACACCAAGCTTGGCTACCAGCCGGTGACGTTCTCGGAGCTGACGACGGACGAGGAGTTCTGGGACGGCTGCAAGGGGTGTGTCAACTTTGACATCCTGCAGCGCAACGACCGCACGCGGTGTCTGTGCACGGGGATGCTCTACGACCCCAAGGCGACGCTCAAGCGCCCCAAGCGCCACGGCGCCTACTGGATGTGGCTTGGCGGCAAGCTCAAGAAAATCTTCCACTTAAAATAAATATCGACAACTATCGATAGCCTATCGATAATCATCGATAATTATCGATTGATTATCGTTTGATTATCGAAAAAAAATCAACGAAAACCCATAACCTCCGCATAACAATGAAAAAGAAAGTAGTCCTCGCATTCTCCGGCGGCCTCGACACCTCCTTCGCCGTCAAATATCTCTCGGAAGACCTCGGCTATGAGGTGCACACCGCCATCGCCAACACCGGCGGCTTCTCGGAGGAGGAGCTGGCCGTCATCGCCGACAAGGCCGCGCGCCTGGGCGCCGCCAGCCACGCCACCCTCGACGTCACCAAAGAGTATTACGACAAGAGCATACGCTACATGATAGCCGGCAACGTGCTGCGCAACGGCACGTATCCCATCTCCGTCAGCTCGGAGCGCATCTTCCAGGCCATCGCCATCATCGAATACGCCAAGAAGATCGGCGCCGACGCCGTGGCCCACGGCTCGACGGGAGCCGGCAACGACCAGGTGCGCTTCGACCTCACCTTCCAGATACTCGCCCCGGGCATCGAGATCATCACCCCCACGCGCGACATGAACCTCACACGCGAGTATGAGATCAACTATCTCAAGGAGCACGGCTACGAGGCTGACTTCAAGAAGCTTGAATATTCCATCAACAAGGGCCTGTGGGGCACGAGCGTAGGCGGCAAGGAGACTCTTCACTCCGAGCAGACGCTGCCGGAGGAGGCCTACCCCTCGCAGGTGACCAAGACGGAGCCTGAGAAGCTGACGCTGACGTTCACCAAGGGTGAGCTTACGGCCGTCAACGGCAAGGAGTACGCCGACCGCATCGAGGCCATCCGCGAGGTTGAGCGGCTTGGCGCGCGCTACGGCATCGGCCGCGACATGCACATCGGCGACACCATCATCGGCATCAAGGGCCGCGTGGGCTTCGAGGCCGCAGGCCCGATACTCATCATCAACGCCCACAAGATGCTTGAGAAGCATGTGCTGACCAAGTGGCAGCTCTACTGGAAGGACCAGATCGGCACCTGGTACGGGATGTTCCTGCACGAGGCGCAGTACCTCGAGCCGGTGATGCGCGACATGGAAGCCTACCTGCGCAGCTCGCAGGAGAACGTGACGGGCACGGTCGAGATCACCCTGCGACCCTACACCTACACCCTGGTCGGCGTCGACTCCCCCTACGACCTGATGAAGACCGACTTCGGCGAGTATGGCGAGGTCAGCAACGCCTGGACCGCCGACGACGTCAAGGGGTTCACCAAGATCTTGGGCAACCAGATGAAGATATATTACAACGTGCAAAACCGCAACAAGTAACCGATGATAACAGTTGGCATAATAGGCGGCGCGGGCTATACCGCCGGCGAGCTGCTGCGGCTGCTGCTCAATCACCCTCAGGTGAAAATAGCGTGGGTGCACTCCACCAGCAACGCCGGGCGCCCCGTGCCGGAGGTGCACGAGGGGCTCATCGGCGACACCGACCTGACGTTTGCCTCCGAGGCGCCGCTGGACGAGGTCGATGCCGTCTTTCTCTGCGCGGGCCACGGCTTCAGCAAGAAGTTCTGGGAGGAGCACGAGCGCCCCGCGGGGCTGCGGGTGATAGACCTCGCACAGGACTTCCGCGACGAGTCCGCAGGGTACGTCTACGGGCTGCCGGAGTGGCAGCGTGAGCGCATCGAGGGAGCCACTCTCGTGGCCAACCCCGGCTGCTTCGCCACGGCGCTTCAGCTGGCGCTGCTTCCCCTGGCCAAGGCGGGGGCGCTGACCGGCGAAGTGTACGCGACCGGCGTCACCGGCAGCACCGGCGCGGGCGTAAAGCCGGGAGCCACTACCCACTTCTCGTGGCGCAACGACAATCTGTCGGTCTACAAGGCGTTTGAGCACCAGCACCTTGCGGAGGTGTGCCGCACCCTGCGCGCCGTGGGCGCCACCGACGGCTTCCGCCTCAACTTCGTGCCGGTGCGCGGCGACTTCCCCCGCGGCATCTTCATGATGTGCACGGTCACCACTCCCCTGTCCGCCGAGGAAGCAACGCAGATATTCACAGAGGCTTACGCCGACGCGCGGTTTACGCATGTCAGCGCGCGCCCGGTGGATCTGAAGCAGGCCGTCAACACCAACAAGTGTGTGGTGTCGGTTGAGAAGCACGGCGACAAGCTGCTGGTCATCAGCGCCATCGACAACCTCCTCAAAGGCGCCTCCGGGCAGGCCCTGCAGAACTTCAACCTGATGTTCGGGCTTTCCGAGGACACGGGCCTGCGTCTTAAGCCCTCCGCATTTTAACCGATCAATCGACAACATCGATTCTCTCGATAATCATCGATAATCATCGATAATCATCGAGTTTTCATGAAATAATAGTCTAATGAAACTGTTTGACGTCTATTCATTATACGACATAGAGCCGGTGCGCGGGCGGCGGTGCCACGTGTACACCGCCGACGGCACGGAGTATCTGGACCTCTACGGAGGCCATGCCGTCATCTCCATCGGCCACGCCCATCCCACCTACGTCAAGGCCGTCAGCGAGCAGGTTGCCAAGTTAGGCTTCTACTCCAACTCGGTGGTAAACAGCCTGCAGGAACGGCTGGCAGAGCGCCTGGGCAAGGCGTGCGGGTACGATGAGTACAGCCTCTTTCTGTGCAACAGCGGCGCGGAGGCCAACGAGAACGCCATCAAGCTCGCCTCCTTCGCCACGGGCCGCAGCAAGCTGCTGGCCTTTGACCGCGCCTTCCACGGGCGCACCTCCGGCGCCGTCGCCGCGACGGACAACCCCAAGATACAGGCGCCGTTCAACCGCACGCCCAACGTCGTGGCCACGCCGCTCAACGACATCGCCGCCGCGCGCAAGGCGCTGGAGACGCGCCAGTTTGCCGCGGCCATAGTCGAGGGCATCCAGGGCGTCGCCGGCATACGGATGGTGAGCGACCGGTTCCTGCGCGAGCTGCAGCAAGTGTGCCGCGAGACGGGCACCATGCTGATACTCGACGAGATACAGAGCGGCTACGGACGCACCGGCCGCTTCTTCGCCCACCAGTATGCGGGCATCAGCCCCGACATCGTCACCTGCGCCAAGGGCATCGCCAACGGCTTCCCAATGGGCGCCGTGCTCATCGCCCCCGGCATCGAGGCCGTCAAGGGCATGCTCGGCACCACCTTCGGCGGCAACCACTTAGCGTGCGCCGCCGCCTTGGCCGTATTGGAGGTGATGGAGGCCGAGAGCCTCGTGGAAAACGCCGAGCGCGTCGGCAACTACTTGATAAACAAACTCAAGGAGATGCAGCGCGAGTGCCCGAAGATATTGGAGGTGCGCGGGCGCGGCCTGATGATCGGCATCGAGGTCGAAGGCTCGGCCCCCGAGCTGCGCAAGCGCCTGCTGTTTGAGCAACGCGTCTTCACAGGAGGCGCCGGCGCCACCACAGTGCGCCTTCTCCCCGCTTTGTGCCTGACTATCGCCGAGGCCGACCAGTTCCTCGCCGCCTTCCGCACAGTCTTACAATCCTAAACAAAAATATGATGCGCAACTTTACTAATGTAAAAGATATAGGGCCGCTGGACGCCGCCGTGCGCGAGGCCCTCGAGATAAAGGCAAACCCGTTTGCCTTCAGCCACCTGGGCAAGAACAAGACCCTGCTCATGCTCTTTTTCAACTCCAGCCTGCGCACGCGCCTGAGCACGCAGAAGGCTGCGATGAACCTGGGCATGAACGTGATGGTGCTCGACGTCAACCAAGGCGCTTGGAAGCTCGAGACCGAGCGCGGCGTCATCATGAACGGTGACAAGGCCGAGCACCTGCTCGAGGCAATACCCGTCATGGGCTCATACGCCGACATCATCGGCGTCCGCTCGTTCGCGTCGCTGACCGACAAGGCCGCCGACTACGCCGAGACCGTGCTTGGCCAGTTCATCAAATACTCCGGGCGCCCCGTCTTCAGCATGGAGGCCGCCACGAGGCACCCGCTGCAGAGCTTCGCCGACCTCATCACCATCGAGGAGCACAAGGCCAAGGAGCGCCCGAAGGTGGTAATGACCTGGGCGCCACACCCCCGCGCGCTGCCGCAGGCCGTGCCAAACTCCTTCGCCGAGTGGATGATAGCCGCGGGCTACGAGGTGGTCATCACCCAGCCCGAGGGGTATGAGCTGGATGAGCAGTTCACCCGCGGCGCCGTCATAGACTACGACCAGCGCCACGCCCTCGAGGGCGCCGACTTCGTATACGCCAAAAACTGGAGCGCCTACCGCGACCCCAACTACGGCAAGATACTGTCGACAGACCGCGCCTGGACCGTCGACGCCGAGAAGATGGCACTGACTGACAACGCCTACTTCATGCACTGCCTACCCGTGCGCCGCGGCATGATCGTGACCGACGACGTCATCGAGGGGCCGCGGTCGCTGGTCATCCCCGAGGCCGCCAACCGCGAGTACTCCGCCCAGACTGTCCTCAAGCGCATATTGGAGGATTTATAAGCAATGTTAACAGTAATAAAAATAGGCGGAAACGTCATCAACGACCCGCAGGGGCTCGACGCCTTCCTGCGCCGGTTCGCGGCCATGCCCGGGCAGAAGGTACTCGTGCACGGGGGCGGTCGCGAGGCCACGGCCCTGGCCAGGCGAATGGGCGTGGAGACGCAGCTGATCGACGGGCGGCGCGTCACTTCGGCAGAGATGATTGACCTCTGCACCATGGTCTACGCCGGCCTGCTGAACAAGCGCATCGTCGCGCGCCTGCAGACCCTCGACTGCGACGCCGTGGGACTCAGCGGCGCCGACGGACACGCCATAGTAGCCACGCGACGGCCGCCTGTGCCGGTTGACTACGGATTCGTTGGCGACATCGACCCGGCGGACGTAAACGCACCCTTCCTCAAAGACCTCGTCGACGGCGGTTTAACGCCAGTGATGAACGCCATCACCCTGGGCAAGGACGGCTCGCTGCTCAACTGCAACGCCGACACCATCGCGCAGTCGGTCGCCGTGGCAATGGCCGGGGTGATGCCCACGCGGCTGGTGTACGTGTTAGAGCTCCCGGGCGTGCTTCGCGACATCAACGACCCCGCAACAGTAATCCCCACCATCGACTCCGAATCGTTCGTCACGCTACGCGAGGAGGGGATAATCGCCGACGGCATGGTGCCCAAGATCAGCAACGCCCTGCAGGCCGTGGCCGCCGGCGTCCGCTCGGTCACCATCCGCGGTCCCCAGTCCCCCGACGGCACCACAATAACTAATTAGTGAGTAGTGATTAGTGATTAGCTGTTTGTTAATCACTAATCACTAACAACTAATCTCTAACAACTAATCACTAACGCCATGTATTCCGAGCCTGTAAACCTACTGACGCGCATGATCGGCGCCCCGTCGCCCTCCCGCGAGGAGGGCGCGACGGCCATCCTCGTCTACGACTTCCTCGACGCCGCCGAGGCGCACCCGCGCCGCCATCTCAACAACGTGTGGGCCATCGCCCCGGACTACGACCCCGCACGACCCACGCTGATGCTCAACAGCCACCACGACACCGTGCGCCCGGCAGCGTCGTACACCCGCGACCCGTATGAGCCGGCGGTGGAGGGCGACCGCCTGTACGGCCTTGGCAGCAACGACGCCGGCGCCTCCGTGGTCAGCCTCCTCCAGACGTTCCTCGACCTGCGCACGGCGCCGCTGCCGTTCAACCTGCTCGTGGCCATCACCGCCGAGGAGGAGGTGGGGGGCGAGAACGGCATGCGCGCCTTCCTCCCCTATCTCGCCGAGAAGGGTATACGCGTCGACGCCGCCATTGTCGGCGAGCCGACCGGCATGCAGCCTGCCGTGGCCGAGCGCGGCCTGGTGGTGCTCGACGCCGTCACCCGCGGGGTGACCGGCCATGCCGCGCGCGCCGAGGGAGTCAATGCCATCAACGTGGCCATGAAGGATATACAGGCCGTTGAAGCGTTCAAATTTCCGCGCACGAGCGACGTGCTCGGCGAGGCACGCGTCAACGTCACCATGATCAAGGCGGGGACGCAGCACAATGTCATACCCGACCGATGCGAGTGGGTGGTGGACGTGCGCACCACCGATGCGCACAGCAACGAGGAGACCGTCGAGCTGCTGCGGTCTGCCGTCAGCGAGGCCACGACGCTCACCCCGCGCAGCACGCGCGTGCGCCCGTCGGTGATAGCCCGCGAGCACGCGCTGGTAAAGGCCGCGGAGGCTATGGGCCTGACGCCGTTCGTGTCGCTGACCACCAGCGACATGTCGCTGATGTATGACATCCCCTCCCTCAAGATAGGCCCCGGCGAGAGCAGCCGGTCGCACAGCGCCGACGAATACGTGCTGCTCAGCGAGATAGCCGCCGCCATTCCCGCCTATATCCAACTCCTCACCTCCCTCCACATCTAAACTATAAACTATAAGTTATAAACTATAAACTATGAAGCTTTGGAGCAAAGGCACCGAGCCTGACAAATTGATTGAGGAGTTCACCGTTGGCGCCGACCGCGAGCTCGACCTGCAGCTGGCGCGCTACGACGTGCAAGGCTCTCGCGCCCACATCACCATGCTCGAGAGCATCGGGCTGCTCACACACGAGGAGCTTGACACGCTGCTGCCGGCCCTCGACGAGATTGCCGAGACGATAGAGCGCGGCAAGTTCGTCATCGAGGAGGGCGTGGAGGACGTCCACTCGCAGGTAGAGTTCATGCTCACGGCCAAGCTTGGCGACCTGGGCAAGAAGATCCACTCCGGCCGCTCGCGCAACGACCAGGTGCTGGTCGACCTCAAGCTGCTCATGCGCGACGACCTGCGCCACGTGGCCGCCGCCGTCTCGGCGCTCTTTGACCGGCTGCAGGCCTCGAGCGAGGAGTACAAGGACGTGCTGATGCCCGGCTACACCCACCTGCAGGTGGCCATGCCAAGCTCGTTCGGCCTGTGGTTCGGAGCCTACGCCGAGACCCTCGCCGACGACATGCACATGCTGCTCGCAGCATACCACATTGTCAACCAGAACCCCCTCGGGTCTGCCGCCGGCTACGGGTCCTCCTTCCCCCTCGACCGCGAGATGACCACGCGGCTGCTGGGCTTCGAGAGCCCGCACTACAACGTGGTGGCCGCACAGATGTCGCGCGGGAAGACCGAGCGCGCCGTCGCCGCCGCCTACAGCGCCATCGCCGCCACGCTCGGCCACCTGGCTATGGATATGTGTATGTGGATGTGCCAGAACTTCGGCTTCGTCTCGTTCCCCGACGAGTTCACCACCGGCTCCTCCATCATGCCCCACAAGAAGAATCCCGACGTGTGGGAGATCATGCGCGGGCGCTGCAACCGCATCCAGAGCCTGCCCAACGAGCTGGCGCTGCTCACCGCCAACCTGCCGCTTGGCTACAACCGCGACCTGCAGCTGATGAAAGACATCCTGTTCCCCGCCGCGGGGAGCCTGTGCCAGTGCCTGCAGATGGCCGACGTGATGCTACAGCACGTGCGCGTACGCCGCGACATCGTCGACGACCCCCGCTACGACTACCTGTTCACCGTCGAGGAGGTCAACCGCCGTGTGCTGGCGGGCACCCCATTCCGCGAGGCGTACAAGACGGTGGGCCTCGAGGTGGCCGACGGCACATACCTCCCCGTGCGCGAGGTGCACCACACCCACCTGGGCAGCATCGGCTGCCTGGCCACCGAGCAGATCGCGGCCAAGATGCACGCCCTGATGCAGCAAATCAAATAAAAATTTGATTCAAGTTTCGTATGTTGTGGCCCGGCCCCAACTCCTTCTGTTAACCCCACGCTTCAGCGTGGGGAAAAGCAGCACCATTCCCTCCAAGCGTGCCGGAGGCACGCCTCTGTGGAAACGCCTATCATAGAGGCGTGCCTACGGCACGCTGATTAGTGAGGGGGAACATTCACGCCCCACGCTGAAGCGTGGGGTTAACAAATAGAGTTGTGGCTCCGCCACAATCTGCGAAATTGAGTTTTTAAATTTTAATTTTTAAAAATTCTTTGTAATTCGCGGACAGAATAATGTTTCACTTGCGGGCGAAGAAATAATTGCGTATATTTGCAAGCGTGAGACGCACAGAGACGATAGCGAAGATCAAGAGCACAGTGCACGCCGGCGACCCGACGGCCACGGTGATACTCTACGGCTCGCAGGCCCGCGACGAGGCCCGCGACGACTCTGACATCGACGTGCTCATTCTCGTCGACGGCGACCACATCAGCTACCGCGACAAAGTGAAGATCATGGATCCGCTCTTCGACCTCGAAATAGACGAGCGCGTTCCCATCAGCCCGATGGTCTACACCAAGTCGGAGTGTTACAACCGCCCTATCCGCTCACCCTTCTACATGAACGTCAACCGCGAAGGCATAGTGTTATAAGAAGCTGAATGGCTAAGCCTGTGCGTTTTGGCGCTGACGTTTGAGCAGCTCATAGACGTACGCGGGGCTCTGCGAGGCCAACGGGTCGTCGGGGTTTTCAAGCCATTTGATTATTGGGGAGGAGTAGACAGTCTTTAGCGCCTCCTTAAGATCTACGCCATCATCCTCCATCACCCAGGGGACTATTTGGTCGATAATATTATTGGCCAGATACTTATGTTGCTGATGCTCCATTATGAATTTCATTTCAAATGGCCGCCGTGGTCTTGGCAGATGAGGGTGAGCTCGTCGAGGGTGTCCTCCACGGGCAGTGTGTGCTCGATGTCGTAAAACTTGAGCAGGAAGTCAACGCCGCCAAACTCCGACAAGTAGCCGTAAGAACCCTGCAACCCCTGCCGATGACGCTCGCCGAACTTGCGGACAATCATGTTCAGGCATGGTGTCTTGAGCTCGTCCATCAATTCAGGCTTTTTTGCAAAGTTATAAATTTTAGGCGAAAAGGGCAAGATTTTTGCGGCAAAATGTTGCAGCGGTCGGCTGAAGTCAAAAGTTTTGCGTAACTTTGCAGACGATAAGATAATGAACCGGCTCTCTTTACATCTCGTCATAGCGTTGACCGCGCTACTTGCCGCGGCGGGATGCACGCGGCGGTCGGAGGCTTGGGGGAAGCTGAATTGCGCGGACTCCTTGATGGGGGAGCGGCCGGATTCGGCATTGGCAGTCATCGAGGGCATAGACACTTGTGTGCTCCGAGGGGCGCAGGAGCGCGCGCGCTACAGCCTGCTCTGCAGCATGGCCCTTGACAAGAACTATGTAGACACCACGTCGCTGGCGGTGATAGCGCCGGCGGTAGAGTGGTATTCGCGGCACGGCAGCGCCGACGAGCGGCTAAAGGCGTACTATTACGAGGGGTGCGTGTATGCCAACAGGGATGATCTTGGCAGCGCGATGCATTCTTATATGCGTGCCTCGGAATATGCGGAGAGTGCAACGGACACGTTGGCAATGGCTTTATTATATATTGCCAAGGGAAGTGTCTTTTATAAATGGTATAATATGGTAGAGTTGGCTTCCAACATTGAGCAAGCCATAAAACTATATGAAGGAAAGCATTTGGATGCCCGGACCCTGGACTGTTACTACCGGGCGTTGACGGCGTATAACAATCTGTGTGATTCTGTAGCGGTAGCCAAGTATATGCATAAAATTGACTCTTTGGCACCGTTGGCACAGTGCAATCCGAAGGAGCCGATGCTATATAAGCTTTTTTATTCAGTGGAATATCAACATGACTCTGTCGAGAGTGTAATACATTCACTTTTGCAGTTCCCTGATTTGACGGAAGATGACTCACTGGAGATAGCGTGGGCTTATTTGTCTGTGCTTGACATGCCCGATGAGGCAATGAAATATTTGAGTGCCGACAGTGAGCCTTCAGATTTTATATTGAGGCTCAAATATTGGGAGACTTATATCAATATAGCGCAGGCACGCAAGGACAAGGATAATGTCATAAAAGGCTTCGAACATTATTATCCGTTGTTATGGGACATCAGCAAGGCCAAATTTGACAACGAATTGAGTTATTTGGCAGAAGTACATGCACTTGAGATGGAGAATGTAAATCGTGAAGCCAGGCATCAGAAAGCGACATGGATTTATGTTTCACTAATTTTGTTATTGCTGCTTATAACGGGGACAATTTTTATTCGTCACCGGGCAGTCAGGGAGCGGCAGCGGTTGAATGAGGCGCGTATGCGGCAGCGTATTGGTGAATTGGAGGATGAAGCGGTCAATTTGCAGGAGTTATTGGAGCGGAAGGGGGAATTGCCCGGGAGTGTGCTTGCTGTGCTTAAGGAGCGTTGTGACGTGCTCAACACCTTGTTGGTATCGCAGATAGCCAGTGCTGACAGATATTTAAGGGAGTTTGATTCATGGGTTGCTGCCATTACTTCTGACCAGGAGAAATTTATGGAACATACCCGGCTCGCTCTTGAAGCAGCATATCCAAAATTCATTCATCATCTTCAGAGACAAGGACTGAAAGAGGATGAGATAAACTATGCATGTCTATACGCCATCGGACTCAAAGGCAGGGAGGTCGGCAAATATCTCCACCGGCCGAGCCATTACACCATCAGCAGCGACATCCGGCGCAAGCTCGGACTCGAGACTCATGACACCAACCTCGGCAACTACATTCACAAGCTCCTTAAAGAGGTCTGAAAACTGCCCATATTAAACTTTTCAAAATTGCGTTCCAAAAATATTTTTACAGGGAAGTGTAACGTGCTGTATATCAATGGGAAAATTTTGACTTAAATTAAACTTTTTATTTGCGGATTAAACTTTTCTTTTCGAACTTTGCATCATCGAAAACAAAAAATCTGATAATATGCATAGAATTTTGATTATTCTTGTTGCTTTAATATCAGTATTGATTGTGGGTGCCGAGACCCCGACGGACGAAAGTATTGAAGTTAACGAAATTTATAGAACTCCCCTAAATTGAGTTTACCTGAAATGCTTCCGCATTTCTCAAAAAGGTATACATAACCAATCAGACACGTTATGAGAATGTATATGTTGCTTTGGCTGCTGACGGCGGTGGCTGCGGCAGGTGCGGCGCAGGAGGCGCAGGACAGTGTTATGGGCAAGACGCTCGACGAGGTGCAGGTGGTGGCGCGTCGGAAGGCTGTGAAGACTGCGGGGGCCGTGACGACGGTGAGGGTGCACGGCTCTCCGTATGCCTCCATCGGGTCTGTGGCCGACATGCTGGTCAGCCTGCCGGGGCTGCGGCAGGGCGCCTCGGGGCTGGAGGTGAACTCTCTTGGCAAGCCGCTGATATACCTTGACGGGCGCGAGCTGACCAACACGGGCGAGCTGGCAGCGATGCAGTCGTCGGACATCAAGACCGTTGAGATAGACCGCGCGCCGGGGGCGCAGTATCCGGCGGGGACGGTGGCGGTTGTGAAGATCACGACCTACAAGCCGCTGACGGATTACCTGTCGTTAGGCGTGGGCAACATTATGACCGTCCGGCGGAAAGTGACAGACAGCCCGGGGCTGAGTTTCCGAACCAAGGCAGGGAGGCTGAGCACGGCTGTAAACTACACTTTCAACACCTACGGGGCGCTGGTCAAGGAAACGTATTTCAGGGAGATTGAGCACCCGGGCGACTACACGTTCACCTTGACGGAGGCGCGGCGACTGCCTGTTCGCCGTCAGACCAACAGCCTGACTTGGAGCACGGACTATGCGATCAATGACGACAATCGCCTGGGTTTCTATTATTACTTCAGCAATGTCAGGCAGCACGGGCACGACTGCGGCAGCGATGTCTATAACTTTGCCGAGGGCGCCCGGGCGCTTGACATTGACCGTGCGAGCCGGTCGACGGCCAATCTGCACAGTTTCTCGGTGGTGTATGACTACTCGAGGGAGACGACGTCGCTGCACGTTAGCCAGGACTATGCCATGCGGCACTCTCGCAGCGCGCTGCGCAGCATCGAGGAAGCGGCGATGACGGACAATCGCAACCACACCGCATACGACGTGGCCACGACGAACATCGACCTGTCGACCGCGCTTCCGTGGCAGATTGACTTTTCGGCTGGCGGGAAGCTTAATTACGTGTCGTCGACCTCGGACATTGCCATGACGCTCAACGGGGCGCCGTATCTCAACGAGATGGAGGTGACGGAGTGTTCGCCGCAGGCGTACGTGTCGCTTTCGCGCACGTTCGGGTGCTTCACTTTCGAGCCGGGTGTGCGGTATGAGTACACCCACCGGAGCATCTCGGACGTGGAGGACGGTGTGAGCACGGACCACCGGAGCCACTATTCGCATGTCTACCCTGACATCGCCGTGCGCTACAAGAACGGCCTTTGGCGGGCGTTTGCGACGTGGAGCAAGTGGGCAGACGACCCGACGTTCTCGCAGCTCAACTCGGGCACGGTGTACGAGGACTCTCTGACGTACGCGGCGAGCAACCCGTCGCTGCGCAAGTCGGTGACAGACTACGTGCATTTCGGGGTTACGTGGCGCGATGTGTCGCTAAGCGCGCGCTACAGCCACGAGAGCGCACCGATCGAGGAGGTCTATCTGCCTGCCGGCGACTCAGGCAACACGCTGTACAATACTGCCATAAACCTGCCGGCTTTCCACTCGTGGACCGTCGCGCTGTCATATTCGCGCGCTTTCGGGCCGGTTGACTGCTACGGTGAACTGAGCTGCCGCATGCCCCATGCGAAAGTCCTGGAAGGGGAGGGGTATGCGGTGCGCCGGAAAGGAAGCGTTGACATCGACGCCAACATCTCGTGGAAGATCTCGCCGCGCTTCTCCTGCTACACCGCCTACCACCTGCAAGGGCGGCAGCAGTGGCCTCTCGGGCGGCAGCGGTCGGTGCAGAACTGGAGCATCGGGCTGACGGGCAAGTTCCTCAAAAACCGGCTGACGGTGGCGCTTCAGGCCACGGATCTGCTGCACAAGGCGCACTATAACAATGCGCGTTACGCATGGGGCGATGTCTGGTGGGGCACGCGCGGCACGTCGGACATGCGGGGGGTGTCCGTGAGGTTGTACTACGCCATCTTCAACACTCCCGTCAACGTGCGCGCCCGCCGGGGCAACGACGACATCCTCAACCGCATACAATAATTTCAAAGTGAGTGCGGCCGTCTGTGTCTTTCCCATTAAGAGATGCTTGCCTTTGGGGCGCCTGGAAAGGAGTTTGTTTTATAACACACTGAAGCGTGGGTTTAACAGAAGAAAGAGTGGATTCGTCTCCTGCATTAGTGACTCTACGTGGAAACTTGAATATGTTATTATAAAAGGCGAATTTGTTTAAAACACTTGGAATATTAATTTGTTTTGTTTTCATTTTCTATTAAATTAACATATATTAACCGTGTGTGTTTGGTGGAAATTTTGAAAAGGAGTAAATTTGCATATTCAAACGAGTCGTAAGTGTAATATGTGTTAATTAAGTACGATTAATGCATTTTGCAATTTACAACTTATAAATTATAAATATTAACTTCTTAAAATTTTGTTTCATTTATAAACTTGAAAATTTTTCATGTTGAGCCTCTTGAGACGATGTCCTTAGAGGCCGTCAAGGGAGGCACCACCAACGGCGTCTGCAGTGAATTTCGTTGTGAAATTTACACTGGCTCCGATGCTTGTAATGTCTTCGAGTGCAAGCGCTTTTTAAAGCAGGAGGAAATCGACGGTTAAGCATAGCCATCTATCATCTAAAAGATGGAGGGTGAGGATGACTTCATTCTTAATTCTCCATCTTTTGAAATTCTGTTTAAGAGATTATGTTACAGTCATTCTATTCCAAATTATTCGAGTACCAAGGTAAATATTACATCTTTAACTCAGAGCGAGTATTGTTTGCCGAGGTTCCAAAGGAGTTATTCGTAAAATTGTATAATCGAGAATATGAGGAAATTCCAAATGAGGTGGTGTCTCAACTTGTAGAGGTTGGTTTTTTGAATCAAAACCAAGAAGATGAAAGCAACTACTTCGAGAATGAGCATTTTAAATTTCTTTCAAACTCCTATAATCCAAATATACTTTCGCTGGTAATCGTTCCCACTACCGCATGTAATTTCAGTTGTCCCTATTGCTTTGAAGGCAAGAAGGGAAACAAAACTATGAGTGAAGAAATCGAGAACAAGATTATTGAG
>CAYOUJ010000003.1:0-69289 GCA_964407165.1 uncultured Muribaculaceae bacterium
CCATATTTGAGGGCTACGCCCTCATTATCGCTTACAATTTATAAGTGATTGCTTTTAGAAATTTTGTTTTGCAACATCCCCACTGATGATTGGTTCTTAAATCATTAGCGCGCCCCCTTGGGGCGCATAAATATATTACCTATCATAAAACCCCGGACAAGCGCAGCGCAGCCCGGGGTTATCATCAAAATGCTCCGTTGGAGCATTCACGTACAAAATTCATATTCGCTGAATAGGCTGCGCGGGCGGATGCCTGCGCAGCCTTTATAGGGGAGAAGGTGGTTTGCCGGAGGGCACCTGCCTTCATGATGGAACTTGTCGGTTTATACGCCCTGGAGCTTGAAGGTGATGGGGAGTGTGTACCACACGTCCACAGCATGGCCGTTCATCTTGCCGGGGGTAAACTTGGGGAGGGACTTGACCACGCGGAGAGCCTCCTTGTCGAGGTCGGGGTCCTTCGAGCGGACTACCATGGCCTTGCCAACGGCGCCGGTCTTGGTGACGACGAACTTGACGACCACGCGGCCCTGGATGTTGTTCTCCTGGGCGACGGCCGGGTAGCGGATGTGCTCGGAGACGTACTTGAGGAGGGCAGCCTCACCGCCGGGGAAGACGGGCATCTGCTCGACTACGTCGAACACCTTGTCGGGCTCGGGTTTGGGCTCTTCCTTTTTCTCAACTACGACTTCCTCCTTGTGCTCCTTTACGACATTGAGGTCGTCGGTGCCTTTGTCGAAGTCGGTGACGCCGACTGCACGGTTGTCTTCCTTGAGTTCATCCTGGCTCTTGATCTCCTCCTTGACTTCGTTGTCGGCCTTGATGGTGAGCTCGGTGTTCTTGACGGTGTTAAGAACCTCCTCGGGGATGACTTCAGGTTTCTTCTCCTCTACAGCCTGGGGGGTATCATCTTCGGGTTCCTCCATCACGTCGGTGGTCATGGTCACCATCTCCTGCTCGACGTCGTCGACGGGGGCGTTGGCTATGCTGTTGACGATGGCAGTGACGAGGAAGGTGGCGCCGAAAGCGAGGGCGGCTATGATAACGACTACGAGCATAGCCTTGTTGTGGCGGCCGTCGGAGTTCTTGCGCATGACGTATGCGCCGTAGTCCTTGTTCTTACCTTCGAAGATAAGGTCGCGCCATTGTTTTGATGAAAGATCTACATCTTTTGCCATATTGCTTTGTAAGTTTTTTAGCGGTTAATATATCTCAATCATCATTTATCACTTTCGGGGGTGCTTGGCAATGTAGTCCATTATCAGCACGGAGTCAACGTTGTTGATGGTGTTGATCTGATAACGGTTGATGCCGTTGATACCCATTTCGTCGAGGGCGCTGATGACGCTCTCCCAGGATGCGTTGGGGCCGGCCTTGATGATGACCACGGGGCGAGTCTTGGTAGAGTCGCTCATGGCCTCCTTGCGCTTTGCCTGGTAGATTGAGTCATTAGCTTCTTTGTTGCTCGAGAACTCCTTGTTGCGCCACTTGACCTTGAGCTCGTCGATCTGGGCGATGACGTCTTTGTTGCGGTCGTGGAGCACCTTGCGGATACCGCGCTGCACGCCCTCCTCGTTGCCGAGGAAGTATTCGACCTGCAGGTTGGAGTCGTCGAGGAGGCCGTCATGGTCTGCATCGTTGATTTGGGGCTGGCCAAAGTAGTAGTAAACGATGTTCATGGGGCGGCCTTCGTCGTCATGCTTGACGGAGCCGTCGGCGTTGCGTTCGGTGTCAAGGATGATGGTGATTGCCTCTGATTCTTTAGCTTCGCTTTTCTGAGAGTCTTCGACCTGCTCGTTGGAGGGGAGAGCGATGGAGAGGGTCTGCGACTTGATCATAGTGGTACAGAGCATAAAGAACGTGATCAGAAGCATGTTCATGTCGACCATGGGGGTGAAGTCCACATGGATAGACATCTTCTTCTGGGCGCCTTTTTTCTTCTTGCCGCCTTTGTCTGATTGTTCTATCTGTGCCATAATTAGTCGTTCTCAGTTTTAAGTGCTGTCATCAGGGTGAACTTGTTCATCTTGATGGTCTGGAGGTTGTCGAGCACGGTGTGCACCTTGTCATACGAGGTGTCTTTGTCGGCCTTGACAGCGATACCATCGCCATTGCGCATGGTGTTGTACAGGTTTTCGTTGCCTGCATCGCGTATCGACTCAATCCAGATCTGGAATTCGTTGGGGGTCTCTCGGTTCTTGTTGTCGTTGACCGGTATGCCCACATCGGCGCGGCTCATGTCAGAGATAATCTTGTCTTGCTCGGTGGTTGAGAGCGAGAGGAATGTGGGGAGTGCGGTGAAAGGCACGCCGAACATGTTTATCTTTGAGAAGGCCTCTATCTGCGACGGAGTTAACTGAACTTGCTGCTTGGGGTGGAGCTGGTTCCAGCGGCCGACAGCCTTTTGGAGGGCAGCCATGCGGAGGGGCTCCGAGCCCCATTCTTCCGGGTTGTTGGTCAGGTCGGCCTCACCGGCGATTGAGATGAACACTTTCCCCTCGGGGCTGACGAGCACCTGACAGAGGTTGGAGGTGGGCACCTTTTCCTCTGACACTGACGACGGGGTCAGCACGGTGACGGGCTCCTTCTGGAGGAAGGTAGAAGTCAACATGAAGAAAGTAAGCAAAAGAACAGTCACGTCACTCATCGCCGTCATGTCGATGAGGGTACTCTTTCTTTTAATTTTTACTTTTCCCATATTACTTTAAAATAATTGGAGTTTATTAATGGTGGTTAAGCTCTGTTATATTTTAGAAGTAACAGGGGATTAGTGGGTAGCGGTGAAGGTCTGGACAATCGAGTAGCCGATCTCGTCGATGGCGTAGGTGAGGTTGTCGATCTTGTTGGTGTAGAAGTTGTAGGAGATGACGGCGAATGCACCGGTGGCGATACCGAAGGCGGTGTTGACAAGAGCCTCGGAGATACCGGTGGAGAGTTCGGTGGAGTCAGGGGCGCCGGAAGCGGACAGGGCCTGGAATGACTTGATCATACCGAGCACGGTACCGAGAAGACCGACGAGGGTGCCGAGGGTGGTCATGGTGGCCACGATGGGGAGGTTCTGCTGCAGGGCGGGCATCTCGAGGGCGGTGGCCTCCTCGACGGCCTTCTGCAGGGTGGCGACCTTCTGCTCCTTGGTGAGCTCTACGTTGGCGTCCATCTTCTTATACTCGATAAGAGCGGCCTTAACTACGGAAGCCACGCTGCCCTTCTGGCTGTCGCAAGCCTTCATGGCGGCGTCGATGTCGTTCTTGACGAGGTTGGCCTTGACGGTGGCGACGAACTTGGTGATGTTGCCCTTGCCCTTGGCGGAGGAGAGGGCGATCCAGCGCTCTACAGAGAGGACGATGACGGTGAGGAACAGGGTCTGGAGGATAGGAACGATGAAACCGCCCTTGTAGATGGTGCCGAGGAGGTTCTTGGGATGGCCCTCCTCGAAGTTGCTAGCGTCACCGAGGACGAAGATGAAGAAGCAGATGGCGACAACGAAGCAGGCGATGATCACCAGGAAGGCGTTCTTGATGCCGCGAACGTTGGTTTTGGACTGAGCCTTGGGTTGTGCGGGACGAGCTGCAGGCTTGGGTGCAGCTGCGGGCTTGGTAGGAGTGGGCTTGGTAGCTTCCATAATTTGTAATTACTTGTAGAATTAAGTTAGTAAATTATTGGTTTTTAATTTTGTACTGCAAGAATTGGGTACGGGGCATCGTTGCAATGCCTACAATAATAAACTCATCATGGCATCGATTTATTGCACCGTGAACGCTTCTTATGGTATTTTTAACGATTGCAAATTTAAAGCAAAGTTTTCAATGGGCAAAACGTTTTTGGTGATTTTTTCACCCCCGGGCTTAAAAATTTTATTAACACCCCGAAAATTTTGGCAAGTGTAGATAACTTTTCATGGTTTCTTATAGGTTAGTTAATATAATAGATGTATCTTTGTAACGGATTTCTGACACTTCTATATCTCGAAAGGAATTTTAACAACTATGACCCTCCATCCCTCGGGCACCGTCATGCTCAGCGCGGCTGCCGCACTCTTGATCACCCTTTCTGCGGGCTGCGCCGGCAGCTCCAGGGAGCAGGCGCCGGTGGTAACCACCACGCCTGCAGACACCCTGACCGACTACGAAGACCCGCAGATCGACGAATCCACTTTAATAAAGGACACCGTACCCGCCGAGATCGGCGGGATACCACCCCGCCGCTTCCGCACCAAGGCGCAGGCACTGGAGTTTATGCAGGAGTCGGGGCACTGGGATGAATATCAGCAGGGCATCATCCCGCGCATGCTCGACGATAACTTTGCCTACGCCGACCGCCTGCTCAACAGTCGCCACGACTATTTCATCGTGGCCGACAAGCAGTCGATGCACGTGGTGCTCTTCGACAAGTACGGCCGCCAGGTCAAGAGCTACCCGATGGCTTGCGCGCGCAATTTCGGCACGAAGCACAAGCGCAGTGACTGCCGCACCCCCGAGGGGTTCTTCTATGCCCAGGGGGTCTATGACTCGACCGACTGGCTGTACACTGACGACAACGGATACACCTCCCCTACCCGCGGCGTCTACGGTCCGCGTTTCATACGCGTTCGCGCCGATGTTACGGCCTCCATCGGCATCCACGGCACCGGCTCCCCCGGCTCGCTTGGCAAGCGCGTAAGCCACGGCTGCATGCGCGTGAGCAACGAGTCGATAATGGACCTTATAAAGTATGTGCACATCGGCACGCCCATCATCGTAAACCCCAGCGACCGCGACATAGCCGTGAACACCTCCGAGGGATATTATATCGACCAGATTTACACGGGCGTGGCACCTAACGTGGCCGCTCGCGACATCAGCGGCGAGCTGCCCGACGGCTACCCCGGCAAGCCGGAGGCGCGGCCCGACACCCTCCCCGAAGTGAAGCCCGACAGCACCAAGGTCGAGGAACCGGAGACTCCCGCCGAGCCGGAGACTCCCGAGACACCCGCCGAGCCCGACACCCTCAAGCACCAATAACTTCGGCCGTTAACCCACCGATAACCGTTCGGGACCGGCAATGGCCCCGCCGTCAGCTCCATGACCAACGCCCGCAGCAAGCTAACCTGGCAGATAGCCATACCGATAGTGCTCGGCGTGGCCGTGGTGGTGTGGCTGTTTCATGACGAGTTTGCCTCGGCGGAGCTGCACACCATCCGCTTCACCACCCGCGCCGTGCTGTTCATCTGCCTGGCCTGGGTGGCCATGGCGGGGCGCGACTTCGGGCTCACGTGGCGCTTCCGCGAGATTACCGACCATCACCTGACGTGGCGCAAGGCGTTGAAAGTGAACATGCTCTGCGAGTTTACCTCGGCGGTGACGCCGACGTCGGCGGGAGGCAGCGCGCTCGGCCTCATCTACATGCACCGCGAGGGAGTGGAGTGGGGCCGCAGCGCTACGCTCATGCTGACGATACTCTTTCTCGACGAGCTTTATTTCACCTTGGCGTGCCCCGTGATACTGCTGCTGGTGCCATACGACGACCTGTTTGCCTTCGGTGGCGCCGACCACGCCTTTATCGAAGGGCTGCGGGCGATGTTCTGGATAGTCTATGGTGCGCTGGTGGCGTGGACGTGCGTGCTATTCACCGGCATTTTCGTCCGCCCGCAGGCGGTACGGGGGTTGCTCAACGGCCTCTTTCGCTGGCGCCTGTTGCGGCGGTGGCAGAAGCCGATAGCGGAGCTGTCAGACAATATCGTGGCCACCAGCGCGTGGCTGCGCGGGCGCCGGATGACGTGGTGGCTGCGGGTGTTCGGGGCCACGGCGCTGTCGTGGTGCTCGCGGTTCATGGTCATCAACATGCTTTTCCTGGGGTTCGTGCCGGGGGCACCGCAGATGGTGATTTTCGGGCGCCAGTTCATAGTTTGGGTGGTGCTGATGATCAGCCCGACGCCCGGAGGCAGCGGCATCAGCGAGTGGATCTTCAAGAACTATTACGGCGACTTGATACCGACGGGTGCGCTGGTGATGGCGTTGGCCATCTTCTGGCGCGTCATCAGCTACTATGTCTACCTGATAGTCGGCGCCTTTCTGGTGCCCCGCTGGATTTCCGACGGCCTCCTCTCCCGCCGCTCCCGCAGGAATTGAAATCGATAACCCATCGATAATCATCGAGGATTATCGATGGGCTATCGACGGGGTGAAGTTTTGAGGGGGTTAGTCGTCGTAGCGGAGGAAGTTGCCGGCGGAGTCGAAGACGATGTCGATGCCGTCGGTCATCTCAACCTCGATGTTGCCGTTGCGCTTCCACTCTATCTTGGTGATTTTCTGCTTGGGCAGGTATTTCTTGGTGTAGTTTTGGATGGGAGTGGGGACGACCTTAGAGGGGACGCCCTTTTTGCCGCAGTCTATCTCGAGGACTTTGCCTTGGCGGTCAAACTCCAGCTCGGTGCCGTTGTTGAGGATGACGTCGAAGTCGCGGCCGTCCATCTTGACGTGGTTGACGGAGTTTTTGCCGAAGTTTTTCTCGATGAAGGTCTGAGCGGCGGTTGGGAGGTCGGTGTAGCTTACGCGGCGGTCGCGGGCGTTGGCGGCGACGACGGCGATGAGGGCGATGAGGGCGATGAGGGCGATTGTCAGAATTCGTTTCATAGTCTTGTTGCGTTTTATTTGATGAACGCAAAGTTACGGAAAAAAGTTTAAACATCGAAAGCAAATCGATGACAAATCGATAATCATCGATGATTATCGATGATTATCGGTTATTATCGATGCAAATAAGAGGCTGCACCCCGGGGTGGGATGCAGCCTTTTGTATATCAGAGTCTGAAGTGTCAGGCTAGAGGACAACCTTCTTGCCACAGATGACGTAGAATCCGTGGGAGAGGGAGGTGACAGCGTTGGAGCCTTCCTGCAGGTCGATGTATCCGGCTACGCGACCTGTGGCGTCGTAGGCGGCCACGCGGCAAGCGTAGGGAGCGTCGATGTAGAGGGAGCCGGCGAGGACGTAGACGTTGAAGGTAGCGTCAGTGCGGACAACGCCGATACCGGTGGCTTGGGTATAGCCATCCTTGTTGTAGATGCCGTAGTTGACGAAGTCAAGGTCAGAGGTCTGCGGGTTGCCGTTGTTGGAGAATATTACGTAGAGTTTCTCGTGGTCCTGGTCGGCCATGAAGGTGTACTTGTAGTAGCCGGTGGTGGAATCCATGGTCATGGAAGCGCCGGGCCAGCTGCCGCCGGTATAGTTCTTCTTGCTGTCCCATACCCAGATGCGGACGTTGGAGCCCCAGTTGCTGGAGGAGTCGTCAAACCAGCAGCACTTGAAGGGATCGTCGTCGCCGGTGCCTCCGCCGCCGCCTTCGCCACCCTTGAGGATGGTGTAGCCGGTGCCGCCGTCATACTGGATGAAGATGTCGGCGGTGATGCCGGTGATGTCGGCGGTCTGGCTGCCGCTGCCGTTGTTGAGGACGATGCTGAGGCTGGAAACTACGTCGGGGAATGCCTCTGCGTAGTAGGGGGTGCCGTCGACGGTCTGTGTCTCGGTGACCTGCTTGCCGGGCCAAGCGCCGTTAAACTGGTTGTCGCCCTCCCAGGCGTAGATGTAGGGAGCGGAGGAGGCCTTTACGTAGACGGTGATGACGGCGTTGGGGTCAACCTTGCGGTAGGTCTCGGTGCCGGTGTATGTGGAGGTGCCGTCGGAGGCGCTCCAGCTGACGGAAACGCTCTGGCCGTAGTCGAGGCCTGCGCCGATGGTGAACTTGCTGGTCTGTCCGGCGGAGAGGTTGACCTTGGAGCCGCCCTCGACCTGGTACCAGCCGCTGGTGGCGGCGTCGTTGAGCTGTGCGGTGACCTCGAGGGTCTCGGTCTTGAAGGAGGTGCCGGCGGGGCTGAACTTGACCTGTGCGGCGCCAACGGCGTCGTCGGCGGTGTAGAACTGTGTGCAGACGGGGTCGTCGAAGGTGACGGAGCCGCCCTTTGCGACGGAGCTGGTGGTGTACATGAACTTGCCGTCCTCACCTACCTTGCCGCCGGTCCAGCCCTTTACGAGGACGCGGAGCTGGCCCTTGTTGGTGGGAGCGGTGACGGTGATGGAGCCGCCCTCGGAGCAGGAGTAGCTCTGGCCGGTGACGAGGTCGACGTAGGTGCCGGCGGGGCAGTTGCTGAAGGTGGCGCCGCCGTTGACAGCTACGAGGGCGTAGCTGTCGCTCTTGTAAGCGCGCTTGAATGCCCAGCCGCCGTTAGCGGAGCAGCCGTCGAAGGTGTACTGACCCTTGCGGAGAGCGGGCACGGCTGCGCGGATCATGTTGAGGCGGCGGATGTGCTGGGCGAGGTCGCCGTTGAGGGTCTGGGCTACGTTGCCGCTGGCGGTGTAAACGCCGAAGTCAGAGGCGCTGACGGAGCCTTCGAGGTAAGCGCCGTAGTATGCGCGGCCGGAATTTTTGACGGGGTCGGAGGTGCCGCCGGCGTCAACCTTGCAGCCCTTCTTGAACTCAACCTCGGAGCCGTAGTATACGCAGGGGATGCCGCGGAAGGTGAACATCCAGGAGAGGTTCTCGGCCCACTGCTCGGTGCCGCCGTTGAAGCGGGTGAGGTCGTTGGGGCCGGGGCAGTAGTCGTGAGAGTCGACGTAGACCACATTGTAGGTGGCGTCGTTATAGTAGTTGTCCATGCCGAAGAGGCCCTGGATGCTGCTGACGCTGTTGAAGGAGTAGTGGACAGGGAAGTCGATGACGTTGAAGCCGCTTGACTGTGAGTAGTCAGGCTCGTGCCAGGCGCCGTTTACCATCCAGGCGTTGTTAGACATGGTGATGGAGTTGGACTCGGCGTCGCAGAGGGCCATGTTGCCGTAGCGGCCGCTGTCGTCACCTTCCTTGATGAAGATGTCGTCCCAGAAGGATGCGTCCCAGTTCCAGGCGGAGGTAGTGGCCGTGGGGCTCTTCCAGGTGTAGAAGAAGGGGCTCAGCTCGTTGCTGCCGCGGTATACGACGCTGCCCTGGAAGCGGGCGCAGCACTCGCCGAACATGATGTAGGCCTTGCCGTCGACGCGCTTGTCGGCATACTGCTCGAAGAGGGCCTTAAACTGGGGGATGAAGGCGGCGTTGAAGGAGGCGCGGGGGATGTGGCCGGTGGTGTCGATACGGAAGCCGTCGACGCCCATGGCGATGAACTTGCCGTAGCACTCGACGAGGTAGTTGGTGACGGCGGGGTTCTCGGTGTTGAGGTCTACGCAGTCGCCGGCGATCTGGCCGTACCAGCGGGTCTTCTCGTCCCAGTTCCAGCCGGTGCCGACGTGGTGCCAGTAGTTGTGGTTGTCTTTGTTGGTGCCGTCAGAGTTTTTGAGGTAGGGGAAGCGAGCGTTATACTGCGCGGTGCCACCCAGGTCGTTGTAGTTGCTGGGGAGCTTGTCGTAGTTGGGGATGATGGATGCGCTGACGCTTGCCTGGTCTTTGATGTTCTGGCTGCGGGTGAAGAGCTGCTGGAGGTTGGCCTCGCCGAAGTTGCCGGTGTGGTTGAGGACGATGTCGAGGATGATCTTCATGCCGCGGGCGTGGGCGGCGTCGATGAGGTCCTGGAACTTGACGTCCTTGGAGGCGCCCCAGGAGGTGCGGCTCTCGTAGCGGAGGTCGACGGAGGAGAAGTCCATGGCGTGGTAGCCGTGGAAGTCTGTTCCGGAGCAGTTTTGCACGATGGGGGTGATCCATACGGCGGTGAATCCGAGAGCCTTGATGTAGTCAAGCTTCTCGATGAGGCCGGCGAAGTCGCCGCGCCAGTCGGGGTCGCTGTTGGCGATCTGGGTTTCCTGCTGGTCCCAACCGCACACGTTGTTCGTCGGGTCACCGTCGTAGAAACGGGTGGTGATGGCGAAGTAGATGGTCTCGTCACGGAAGTCGTCGCGGGTGCCGACGAACGTGCTTGCCGAGGCCTGAGTCGTAACAGTTGCTGCCATGAGGGAGGCGAGCAAGAGCTTTGAAATACGATTCATTGCGCTGAAGTACTAAAGAGATTTAAGTTAAAAATGTAAGTAATGTTTCTGGAATATCGTAGGTAAAGAGGCGGCCGGATTGGCGACGGCTCGAAGGGGAGAGAGGGGAGCTATGGTATTAGTAACCCCTGACACGTAAAATTTGGGGCGAAGTTACAAATATTTATTTGAAATTACAAATAAAAATTTCGCAGAAAATTAAGAGTCTGATTACTTGGAGACTGGCGGGCAGTAAAACTGCCCGCGCGGTCATCTGTTAGCTGTCGGAGCCATATTGGGCATAGTAAGCTTCGGCCACTTCACACAGCTCGGCGTACCAATCGGCGCCGAAGCGCTCGATGAGGGGCTCTTTGACGAATTGGTAGAGGCGTATGCCGAGCTTGCGCCCGTGGGCCTCGGCGGGGCGGCAGATGTCCCAGCGGTGGTAGTTGATGGCGGTGAAAGTGGGGAACTCCTTGATGCGCAGGGGGTAGAGGTAGCATGAGAAGGGCTTGCGCCAGCCGACGCGGCCCTGGCGGAAGGCGCGGTCTATGGCACAGAGGCAGGTGCCGTCGGCGCCGCGGCAGGCAAAGGCGCAGTCGCGGCCGTCGACGATGGTGGTGACAAGCTCGCCCTCGGGGTCGCGGTATGCCACGCCCTGGCGGTCGATGATGCGCTGCGCCTTGTGTGTCAGGTCGTTGCGTATCTCGGGGAGCACCTCGCGCAGGCGCTGCTCCTCGTCAGGGGTGACGGGCGCGCCGGCGTCGCCCTCGATGCAGCAGGCGCCGCGGCAGGCGGAGAGGTCGCAGCAGAAGTAGCGCTCGAGCAGCTCGAGGCTCACCAATATGTCTCCAATCTGTAACATAAAAATCAAGAAAAACTACAAATTACGCGAATTACACGAAATCGATTCTGGATATTGTGGCGGAGCCACAACTCTATTTGTTAACCCCACGCTTTAGCGTGGGGCAGTGACATCTTCAAGAATTAGCGTGCCGGAGGCACGCCTCTATGATAGGCGCCTCCACAGAGGCGTGCCTCCGGCACGCTTGGTTTGATTGTGGGTGTTTTTGCCCCACGCTGAAGCGTGGGGTTAACTGAAGGAGTTGTGGCTCCGCCACAAGCATTTGTTAAAATACGCAACTTGAGTGAGGTTTAGATGATGCAGACTCCGGCCAGGCGGTCGTACATCTCGCCGGCCTTGCGGTAATACACCTTTATAATATATGTGTGGCCGGTCTGGTAGAAGTCGCCCTCGACGGGCGCCGTGAGCGCGGGGAGGGTGCCGTCGCGCGGGACGGCCACGTATTGGTAGCTATATGCTCCCTGCTTGAGCAGGAGGTCCTTGCGGTAGCACTGCGCATCGCGGTCATAGACCATGTGGCTCTCGGGGCCGAACGTGCGGCCGGTGATGTCGCCTTCGATGTGCACGTCATACCCGCGTAGTTCTGGCATTTGCAGGGTGAAGTGGACGATGCCGTAGTCGGCCTGCGTGTCGGAGTCGCGGGCATCCTGCTGGCGGATGACATAGCGGCCGTAGCGGCTGAGGTCGTAGGCATAGCCGGTGTCGGAACGCGGGTAGTCGACACCTAACTCGTAGTGGTACAGCGGGTAGGCGTAGACAATGTGCTCGACGCCCATGCCGGGATAACGCTCGGAGATGATCTCAAAGCGGCGGTACTCGTTTCCGGCCTTGAAAGTGAGGGGCTTGAGGTGCTCGAAGACGGCGGTCTTTCCCTCCATGCGCAGGGGGGTGGTGACAGTGACGGCGTTGTCGGTGCGGCTGTCCTGCTCGACCACCACGCGCAGGTCGGTGATGGGATTAGTGATGGGAAGGTGCTGAGTGTCAACGCGTATGGTCAGCTGCTGGTGGCTGCCGTTGGCGTCGAAGTCGGTCAGCGATGTCATCTCGGCACTGACGTTTGCCGTGGCCTCGGTAACGGAGAAGCGAGCCTGCAACAGGGTCTCCTCCGGATCATCCTCGGGATATACGCGCACGAGATAGTTGCCTGATATGGTGGGGCTCATCTGCTCCGAGGGGAGGGTGATGCGATAGTTGACGTAGTGCATGAGGGTGGCCTGTGAGAACTCGTAGTCGGCGACCTCGGCCTGGTTGAACCCGTCGAGGTATTGCGAGTCGACAATCGACTCCGGGCGCCACTGCGAGTCACAGTGTATCAGCTCATAGCGCATATATTGGCGGTCGTCGGCGAGCTGGTCGAAGCTGACAACGATGCCGCCGGAGCCGCCCAACTCCATTATCGCGGATCCCTCGTAAGGGGTGCCCTGCATGTCGCACGGACGCACCTGCAGGGTGTGGATGCTCGGATCCACCGCCATAGTCATCGTGGAAAGAAGAACTGCTAACAACATATTACCAAACGATTGGGGTGAGGCCTTGTGAGGCGAGATAGGCGTTGGCGCGGGAGAAGTGGTGGTTGCCGAAAAAGCCGCGCGAGGCGCTGAGCGGCGAGGGGTGCACTGAGCTGAGCACCAGATGCTTGGTGCGGTCTATCACCTCACCCTTGCGCTGGGCGTAGCTGCCCCAGAGGATGAACACGAGGCCCGTGCGGCGCTGCGAAAGCTCGCGGATGACGGCGTCGGTGAAAGTCTCCCAGCCCAGCCCTTGGTGTGAGCCGGCCTGATGTGCGCGGACGGTGAGGGTGGCGTTGAGCAGCAACACGCCTTGGCGCGCCCAGCGGCTGAGGTCGCCGTCGGCAGGAACGGGTGCGCCGGTGTCGTCGTGCACCTCCGCGAAGATGTTGACCAGCGACCGCGGGATGGGCACCCCGAGGTTGACGCTGAAGCACAGCCCGTTGGCCATGCCGGGGCCATGGTACGGGTCCTGGCCGATGATTACTACCTTGACCTTGTCGAAAGGACATGCGTCGAAGGCGGCGAAGATGCGCGGCCCGGGAGGGTATACCGGGCCGGCGGCATACTCGCGGCGCACGGCGTCGGTGAGGGCCGCGAAATAGGGTTTGTCGAACTCCTGCGCGAGCACCTGCTGCCAGGAGGGGTCGATGCGTACGTTCATGATGCAAATTTACGATTTTTTTTGAAATTATTCCCACAAAATCGCTACCTTTGCCCAATCAAACCAATACACATTAAAAAAAGTAATTTTCCGGAAAAACTATGAAGAAGATTTTCAAAAGCCTTGTCGTGGTGATGATGGCAGTGATGACGCTGTCGCTCTGCGCCTGCTCGGACAGCAAGAGCCTTGACGATGCTGTGAAAGCCGAGAATGCCAAAGGGCGCCACCCCGTGAGCAACGGTCTGGTGTTTGTGAGCGTAGCCATCGAGGGCAACAACATCGTGTATCTCTACGAGATGGACGCCACCAACCCGGGCAACGGGTCGTTTGAGGGCTACAAGAGCAACCCCGAGCAGGTGAAAGCCGGCGTGCTTAACGGCGTGAAGGCCCGCTACAATACCAAGACTGCCAACCAGGACATCGTCGACCTGGCCGAGAAAGCCGGCAAGAACTTCGTCTACCGCTACAAGAGCGTGGGCGGCCCTGCCGAGGATGCCTTCGAAATCACCTTCACCCCCGCCGAGGTAAAGGAGAAACCCGCTGCACAGCAGTAAGATAGCACGACGAGTGCGATTTTTTGGGTGCGCGTTGTAATTCGCGCGCCATTTGCTGCGTATAATAGGTAGTAAACATTTATTCCATCAAATATTCATCGTAATGAAAAAAATCAACCGCTTAATCGTGCTGTTGCTGCTGGCCGTGCTGATGCCGGCATTAGCCATGGCACAGGGCATGGAGCAGCTGCCGCTCGACCCCGACGTGCGCTACGGCAAACTGCCCAACGGACTGACCTACTACATCCGCCACAACGAGCAGCCCAAGGGGGAGGCCGACTTCTACATCGCACAGAAGGTAGGGTCGATACTCGAGGAGGACAACCAGCGTGGCCTGGCACACTTCCTGGAGCACATGTGCTTCAACGGCACCCAGAACTTCCCCGGCAACGGCGTCATTGACTGGTGCGAGCGCAACGGCATCAAGTTTGGCTACAACCTCAACGCCTACACTGCCACCGACCAGACGGTCTACATGATCAAGAGCGTGCCCACGGCGCGCGTGGGCGTGCAAGACAGCGTGCTGCTGATACTCCACGACTGGGCCGACGGCCTCACTCTCGACCCGGAGGAGATAGACAAGGAGCGCGGCGTCATCCACGAGGAGTGGCGCACCACCAACGTAGGGTCGATGCGCATACTCACCGACCTTCTCCCCGTCATCTATCCCGGCAGCAAGTATGGCTACCGCCTGCCCATCGGCACGATGGAGGTGGTCGACAACTTTGAGCCGCAGGCCCTGCGCGACTACTACGAGAAGTGGTATCGTCCTGACCAGCAGGGCATCATTGTAGTCGGAGACATCGACGTTGACCGCATCGAGGGCAAGATCAAAGAGTACTTCTCCCCTATCCAGATGCCCGACAGCGTGGCTCCGCGCGAATATTTCCCCGTGCCCGACCACGAGGGCACCATCTACGCCATCGGCCACGACCCCGAGATGACCAACACCGTGGGCTATATCATGTTCCTGTCGGACGCCGACCCCGACGAGATGAACAACACGCAGATGTATTATCTCACGGAGTTTGTCAAGCAGATGATCGACAACATGGTCAACCAGCGCCTGTCGGACCTCAGCCGCGACCCCAACGCACTGTTTGCCAGCGCCTCCGTTGACTTCGGCGACTATCTGCTTGCCCGCACCAAGGAGGCGTTTGAGGTGGAGGTTGTCGCCAAGGACGGCCCGCTGGAGCCGGCTCTGCAGCAGGTTTACGCCGAGGTGTACCGCGCACTTATGGGCGGCTTCACCGAGACGGAATACCAGCGCGCCGTCGACGAGTTCCTTAGCGGCCTGGAGAAGATGTACAACAACCGCGACTCGCGCAAGAACGGCCAGTTCGTCCAGGAGTACGTCAACCACTTCCTCAAAAACGAGGCAGCCCCCGGCATCGAGACCGACTATCAGCTCTACAAGCTCATCGCCAGCCAGATACCCGTCGCCGCTGTCAACCAGATAGCCAAGCAGCTCATCACTCCCGGCAACCGCGTGGTGCTGGTGATGACGCCTGACAACGCCGACGGCGTCTATCCCACCGAGGAGAGCCTCGCCGCCGTCATCACGGCCGTGGAGAGCGCGCCGGTTGAGGCATACGTCGACAACGTGAAGACCGAGCCGCTCATCGCCAAGCTGCCCAAGCCAGGCAAGATCAAGAAAGTCACCGAGATGCCCGCATTCGGCGCCCAGCAGTGGACGCTCAGCAACGGCGTGAACGTGATAGTCAAGCACACCGACTTCAAGGCCGACGAGATACGCTTCATGGCCGTGGCCAACGGAGGCACCAACGTATGGCCTGACAGCTACGCCAACAGCATACTCTACCTCCCCATAGCCCTGAGCAACATGGGCCTGGGCACCTACACCAATGCCGACCTGGAGAAGTATCTGCAGGGCAAGCAGGTGAGCGTCAACCTCAGCGTCGACGACTACACCCGCGACATCTCCGGCAACACCACGCCGAAGGACCTGCCGACGATGATGGAGCTGATATACATGAACTTCGTCGACCCGACGCTCGACGCCACCGAGTTTGACGCCCTGCAGCAGCAGGTGGTAGGTATCCTTGCCAACCAGATGAGCAATCCGCAGTTTGTATTCTCCTGCAAGATACGCGAGGCAATGTTTGACGGTAGCCCCCGCAAGGCAAACCTTACCTCCGAGATAGCTGCAGCAGCAACGCGCGAGCAGTCGCTGGAGATGATCAAGCAGGCCGTGGCCAACGCCGCCGACTATACCTTCATCTTCGTAGGCAACTACGACGAGGCCGCCCTTAAGGACCTCGTATGCCGGTACATCGCCACCCTCCCCGCCGACGCCAAGAAGGCCACGGGGTCGAAGATGCCGGAGTTCATATCCACCAACGCCTTCAAGGGCGGCACGGGCATCGACACCTTCACCACCGACATGACCACGCCCCAGACCTGGGTGCTCGTCAACGAGTGGGCCAACCTGCCCTACACCCCCAAGGACAAGCTGCTCGCCTCCGTCGCCGGCCAGATACTCACCCAGCGCCTCCTCGAGAGCGTGCGCGAGCGCGAAGGTGCCGTCTATTCCATAGGCGCCCAGGGCTCCATGTACCGCGTAAGTCCCAACAATACGGTGATACAGAGCGGATTCCCGATGAAGCCGGAGAAGCGCGACCTCGTGCTCGGCATCATCAGCCAGGAGTTCAAGAACATGGAGGGCGACATCAAGCCGGAGGAGCTGCAGAAGGTGCAGGAATACATGGTCAAGCAGTATCGTGCCGACTGTGAGGAGAACAGCGACTGGCTGGGCTGGATTGGCGGCTGGCTGCGCAACGGCGTGGACACCTACACCGGCTACGAGGATCTGGTCAACAGCCTGACCCCGGCCGACGTGCAGGAGTTTATGAAGCGCATCAACGCCGCCGGCAACTATCGCGTGGTGCTCCTGGAGCCGACCGTGATACCTGAGCCGGAGGCCCCCGCAGCCGAGTAACCACAATGCTCGATAACTATCGATAGATAATCGACAGGCCATCGACTGCCAATCGAGATAAAATCGCTGTAACACGATTTTATCTCGATTGTTGCGTTTTTTTAATTAATTTTTCGTAGCTTTGCATAAATTATTCAGACTAACCCCATTACCATCATGAAGAAGACTATACTAACATCGCTGCTGTGCGCCGTGCTGCTGCCCTTAGGCGCCGGCGCCGCCATCCCCAAGGACTACTACGCCGCGGCCAACGGGCTAAAGGGCGCCGAGCTGATGACGGCCATCGGCAAGATCATCAAAGACTCGCAGTCGTTCCAATACGCAGCCTCGACAACCTATACCAACCTCCGCGACACATTCAAGGAGACCGACTACATCACCTACGAGGGCAACGACACCGTCTATTGGCTCGACCGCTACTCCTCGGAGCTGTGGCCGCTGACCAAGTCGTTTGCCGACTGCGGATTCCAGCGCGAGCACAGCCTGCCCAAGAGCTGGTGGAAAGACACCTCGCTGGGCACCTCCGACAACTCCAACCTGATGTACACCCGCGCCTACTGCGACCTTCACCACCTCTTCCCCGCCAACGGCTCGGCCAACAACGCCAAGAGCAACTGGCCGCTTGGCGAGGTCGACACATCTGTCAACGTGCAGTTTGACAACGGCGTGACGCGCGTGGGCGTGCCCGTGTCGGGGCTAATCTACGGCATCGACGCCGACCGCATCGCCGCCATCACCAAAGTCTTCGAGCCGGCCGACCAGTGGAAGGGAGACTTCGCACGCGCGTATATGTACGTAGTCACATGCTACGGCTCGGAGCTGGCCACGCACTGGAACGAAGACTACCTTTGGATGACCGAGCGCAACACCTACCCCGTGTTTACCTCGTGGGCGCAGGCGCTAGTGGGCAAGTGGCACCGCGCCGACGGCGTGAGCGCCAAGGAGGTGACGCGCAACAACGACGTCTACGGCATCCAGGGCAACCGCAACCCGTACATCGACTTCCCCAACCTCTATGAGTATGTCTGGGGCGACTCGGTGGACGTGCCCTTCAACATCTACACTACAGCCCGCTCGGAGGCCTGGGCCGGCGAGAGCGAAGGTGAGACCGTCACCATCTACTCCAACACCTTCCTCGGCGACGACGGCGGGTGCACCGTCACCAACCTGATAGACAACGGTTTCGACGTTTGGACCAACACCGCCTCCTACGGCTGGAAGGCCAGCGGATATTACAAGAGCACCAACTACGCCTGCCGCTCGGAGCTTGTCCTCCCCGCAATCGACCTGACAGGGTACCAGAACATTACGCTCACCTTCGACCACGCGCTCAACTATTGCACCGACAACTCCCAATTGCAGGTGAGCGTGCGCTACGGCACTAACAACGTGGTGCTCAACGACATCACATGGCCCTCGGGCAGTTCGTGGACCTTCGTGGGCAGCGGCGACATCGACCTGAGCACGTTCGCCGGCAAGACCGTCAACATTGTGTTCACCTACGTGTCGACCACCGACGAGGCCTCGACGTGGGAGATTAAGAACCTGAAGGTGGTGGGCAAGACCACGGTCGACGCCCCCGTTATAGAGGCTGACAACACGGACGCTCCTGTGGAGTATTACACCGTCGATGGGCGCCGCCTGTCGAATGTCGAGGGCTACAAAGGCGTGGTGATCCGCCGCCAGGGCACCGTGACACAGAAAATGCTCATCCGATGAAACTTAGCAAACTGATATGCTGCCTGATGGCAGCACTAATATTTCCTGTAATGGCACAGTCAAAGACCAAGATAACGCAGACCGCCGGACGCACGCAGCTCGGCGAGTTTGCCCCCGAGTTTGCGCGCGTCAACGACGACGTGCTCTTCGGCGAGGTGTGGAACCGCAACGACCTGCTGTCGCTGCACGACCGCTCGCTCATCACCGTCACCGCCCTGATGGCGCAAGGGCTGACAGACTCGTCTTTTCGCCACCACCTCGAGTTTGCCAAACAAAACGGCGTGACGCGCACGGAGATAGCCGAGGCGCTGACGCACGCCGCCTTCTATGCCGGCTGGCCAAAGGCCTGGGCGGCCTTCCGCATGGCCAAGGAGGTGTGGCCCGACTCCGTGCAGACCATGGAGGAATTTGCCATCACCACCCCCTACCCCATCGGCAACCCCAACACCGCCTACGCCAAATATTTCATCGGCAACAGCTACACGGCGCCGATGGACGCCGAGGCCGGAGGTCCCGTCAACGTCACATTCGAGCCGGGATGCCGCAACAACTGGCACATCCACCACGACCAGGTGCAGGTGCTCGTCTGCGTCGCCGGCCGCGGATGGTACCAGGAGGAGGGCAAGGAGCCTGTCGAACTGACCCCCGGCGTGGTGGTCGCCATCCCCGAGGGGGTAAAACACTGGCACGGAGCCGCCAAGGACTCGTGGATGCAGCACCTTACATACCACACCCACCTCGGCGCCAACCCTACGAACGAGTGGCTCGACCCTGTCACCGACGACGTATACCTCACCCTCCCCTAAACTGACCTCCTTTACCCGATTAGCCGATAATCCGATTACCGCTCATTTGGTCGTTAACCGGATAATCGGCTAATCGGGTAAAGTTTGTGAAAAGTTTTCTATCTTTGCTGAAATTTTCACCCTCTCCGCTGCGTCTAATAAACCACAAGCCCTCCTAAAAACTAAAAACCAAAAACTATAAACTGCATAATGGACCACATTATCAACGTCGAAGGGGTCAGCAAGAGCTACACCAACCACCGCGCGCTCGACGCGGTGAGCCTCGACATACCCTTCGGCGGCGTCTACGGCCTGCTCGGCCCCAACGGCGCGGGCAAGACCACCCTCATACGCATGCTCACCCATATCACCGCCCCCGACACGGGGCAGATACTCTTCAAAGGAAAGCCGCTGACCTCCGCCGACGTGTGCTCCATCGGCTACCTGCCGGAGGAGCGCGGCCTGTACAAGAAGATGCGCGTGGGCGAGCAGGCGCTGTTTTTCGCCCGTCTCAAGGGTCTCGGCAAGCACGAGGCCACAGTTAGGCTGCACGAATGGATGGACCGCCTGGGCATCCTCGACTGGTGGGACAAGAAGGTGGAGGAGCTGTCGAAAGGGATGGCGCAGAAGCTGCAGTTCGTCATCACCGTGCTCCACGACCCCGAGCTGCTCATCTTCGACGAGCCATTCTCCGGCTTCGACCCCATCAACGCCGACATGCTCAAGACGGAGATACTGCGCCTGCGCGACATGGGCAAGACCATCATCTTCAGCACCCACAACATGACCTCCGTGGAGGAGATCTGCGACAACATAACGCTCATAAACAACGGGCGTAACATACTCTCGGGCAACGTGGAGGAGCTGCGTCGGCGCCACTCCGACGGGCGCTTCACCGTCAGCTACATGGGCGACGACGCCGACACGCTCGAGCGCCTCGATCCCTACGTCGCCGCCTTGGCACGCACCGTGACCCCCGACGGCCTTGTCAGCCTTGACCTGCGTCTGCGCCCCGACGCCACGCTGCGCCCCGTGCTGTCGACACTCAACACCAAGCTCGACATCCGCGGCGTCAGCGCACACCGCGCATCAATGGACGAAATTTTCATCAACGCCGTAAACTCCGACCTCAATGGCACGAAATAACCCCACACTCACCGTCATCGCCCGCGAATATTGCGAGCGAGTGCGCAAGAAGAGCTTCATTATCACCACCTTGCTGATGCCGCTGCTGCTCGTGCTGCTTGCGGCGCTGCCCACGCTCATCATGATCGGCTCCGGGCCATCGAAGAGCACGTTCCTGCTGGTCAACAACAGTCCGTTGGCCATCGCCGACGCCATCACCGAGGGCTCGGGCACCGACGCCTCCACCATCATGTTCATCCCCGCCGACAGCGCCTCGGCCGACCTTACGCAGCCCGGCATCGACGGCATGCTCTATATCCCCGCCGACGTGGTTGCTACCGGTGCTGGCGTGAAGATATGGACGCGCGACGGCCTGTCGATGAACACCGAGATAGCCATCACCGACCTGCTCGACAAGGCCATCGAAGGGGAGCGCCTCAAGCAATACAACATCGCCAACCTCGACAGCATCATGGATGCCGTCCAAGTCGAAGTATCTATGCAGACCATGCGCGTCGGCGCCGACGGCCGCGAGGAGAAGGCCGACTCATCGGCCGTCAACTCGATGCTCAGTCTGCTTGCCACGTTTATCCTCTACATGGCGCTGATACTCTACGGCCAGATGGTTATGACCTCCGTAACTGAGGAGAAGCAAAACCGCGTGCTCGAGCTGATAGTCACCTCCGTCAGCCCCATGCGGCTGATGCTGGGCAAGATAGTGGGCATCGGCCTGGTGGCCGCCACACAGATACTTATATGGCTCGTGCTCATATTGTTGGGCACCGGTGTGCTCCTGCCGGCTATGCTACCCGCTGACTTCACCGCCGAGATGGCAGCGATGCAGGCCGGGCAGCTCGACCCGACGCAGGCCGTCAGCGACATGGGTGCCCTGCAAGCCATCGCAATCATCGCCGACCCGTGCTACATCGCCATGCTGTTCATCTACATGCTGCTCTTCCTCATCGGCGGATTCCTGCTCTACGCCGCCGTATACGCCGCCGTGGGCTCTGCCGTCGACAGTCCGCAGGACGCCACGCAGCTGCAGTCGCTGACCATCGTCCCCGTCATCCTCGGCATGGTCTTCGGCATGGTGGCCGTCTCCAACCCCACGTCAACCCTCTCGGTAGTAACCTCTTACATACCGTTCACCTCGCCCATGGTGATGATGGCGCGCATACCCTTCGGCGTGGGCGCCTGGGAGATCTGGACGTCGCTTGTGCTGCTGTTCGCCGGCGCCGTCGGCATGATATGGATAGCGGCGAAGGTCTACCGCGTAGGCATCTTCATGCACGGCAAGAAACCCACCGTCCGCGACCTCGTCCGCTGGGCCCGCCAGAAATAACCTCATTGCCGGAGGTAGCGGAGGTTGCGCAGGAGCATGGGCAGCCGTGCGCGGCGCATAGCGGAGCCGCGCGTCAGGCGCTTGTAGTCGCCCGGGGTCAGCGCCTCCACCTGCTCGCGCGTTAGCCCGGCGCGCTGCTCGGCGGCTGCAAACTCCGGCAACGGCACGGCGGTAATATCCTTGTTGTGAGGGCAAACGCCCTGGCATACGTCACAGCCGTAAAGTTTGCTAAGGTGTGTGCCTTCGGGGAGTTCCTCGCCGCGGTATTCGATGGTGAGGTATGAGTGGCACCGGCGGGCATCCACGCCCCCCGAGCCGTCGAGGGCGTGCCCCGGGCATGAGCGGTAGCAGCGGCCGCAGTTGCCGCAGTCACCTTCGAGAGGAGTGTCAGCCTCCAGCTCAAGCGTGGTAACTATCTCTGCTATAAGCACGTATGTGCCCGCACCGGGGACTATCAGCAATCCGTTGCGACCGATGATGCCGAGTCCTGCGCGCCATGCGTGCCAGCGCTCGTGCATGGGAGCCGAGTCGACGCAGATGCGGCATTCGGCGCCGAAATGCTCCTGGATGGCCTCCACGAGGGGAAACAGCCGGACGCGCAGCACGTCGTGATAGTCGTCACCGAGAGCGTAAGAGGCTATCAATGATCCGCTTGACGGCGGGTAGGCAAACGCACAGACTATGATTGAGCGCGCGCCGTCGAGCAGCAGCCGCGGGTCAGTGCGCACGTCGCCATACTTCTCGAGGTATGCCATCTCACCGGCGCAACCGTCGGCGAGCCAGCGGCTGTAATGCTCCGCGACGCTCGCGGGCACCGGCTCGCATGGAGCCACGCCCCAGGCGCCCACACCGGCCTCCCGAAGCCACTCCCCTATCAGCGTCTTATGTGGCCAGGGGGAGGAGATCATAACCTTCGCTTTGGAGCCATTCAATGGCACGGGGGAGCACGGCGCGCATGTTGCGCTCAGCCTTCAGAGAGTCGTGAAAGACGATGATGGAGCCGTTGCGCGCGTATCGCCGCACGTTGGCAAACACCTGGTCTGGCGAGAGCTTCTTTGAGTAGTCGCGGGTGACCAGGTCATACATTATTATATTATAGTGGTTTTTGATGACGCGCGCCTGCTCCCAGCGCATCAGCCCGTGGGGGGGTCGGAAGAGGGGGCTCTCTATCAGCCCGTCAGCCTCGGTGATGTCGCGCATGTAGCGTATGGACTTCGAGCGGAATCCCTGCAGGTGGTGCATGGTGTGGTTGCCGATGGTGTGGCCGCGGCGGCGCACCTCGTCGCGCAGCTGCGGGTTGCGGCGCACGTTGTCGCCGACCATGAAAAACGTGGCCTTTATGCCGTAACGGTCGAGGGTGTCGAGCACCCAGGGGGTCACCTCGGGGATGGGCCCGTCGTCGAAAGTGATGTATGCCACCTTGCGCCCGCGGTACTTGATGCGCCACACGGCCTCAGGGAAAAGCAGTCTGTACAGCAGCGGCGGCTGTTCAATCAACATTTTTTATAAAAAAAATTAAAAATGCTCTTTAACCGGTTAACCGGTTAACCGATTAAAGAGCAAATTACAAGTTTTCAAAAGTTTAGTAGCCGTAGCGCTTGGCGTCGGTGTTGAGGCGCTGGAAGTTGATGCGCTGCACGGTGGGATTGTCGAGTATCTTCTGCTGGTCGCCGCCGTACTGCACGTATGCGTTGAAGAGGTCGGGGAAGTATACGATGTAGCAGAAGAGGTCGGTCGACTGGAGGTTCTCATATTGCCAGGGCTTGAGGCTCTGTGCGTAGACCACCATCTGTGCCTGGCGAATTGTCTCGTCGAAGAGTATCTGCAGGCCTTTCTCTGTGAGCGCCTTGTCGCCGAGCTGCTTGCCGAGGTCGCAGTAGAGGGTGCCCACGCGCAGACCCATCTGTATGGTGTAGGGAGCGGCTACAACGGGGAGCTTCTCGGTCATGAGGTCGAGGACGTCGACTGCCATCTTCAGGCGGTCTTTGCGCACGGTTGCGCTGTCGCCGCCCTGCACGCCCTCTGCGTAGAGAGCCTCGGCCAAGCTGACTATCTGCGAACGGGTGGAGCTGACCATGCGGCGCACGGTCTCGTCAAGGTAGATGTCCTTGGGGTCGGCGACCTTGTCAAGGCCGCCCCAGACAAAGCGCTCGGTGACGTTGCGATACATTTTGTCGGTGTTGACCGACGGCTGCATCGAACCGTGGTTGATGGGGCTGATTTCGAAGGCCATGCCCGTCGAGCGCAGGTAGGGCTGCAGGCTGATGTAGTAGTCCTCGGGGACGGTGGAGGCGAAATACATCGGGCGGTTCCATCCGTTGGCGAGCGAGGTGTAGAGCATGTCGATGGCGAGGACATTGTTGAGCATCACGCCGCGGCTGACATAGCGGTCGGCGCTGAGGTCTATGACGATGCTGTCGGAGGCCACGGCCCGCTCGGCCTCGGAGATGCGGCCGGCCTTGACTGCGGCGTCGAGGTCGACGGGGAAGTAGATGTTGGGTGTGGTGATGCGCGGGTAGTCGTACTTGGTGTCGCCCTTCGGGGTGGCGTAGAGCGTGCGCAACATCTGCCCGGCGTCGACGGGCTTGGCGTTGTTGCCCTCGATGACGTTATACTGCAGCTTGTCATAGCCGTAGTCGGTCGACTTGGCAATGGTGGCGATGGCCGGGGCGTCGTACGACGGGTGGCGTATCTGGTCGGCATACCACGAGGTGGTGAGGTAGCTGAGGTTGACCACCTTTACATCGGTGCGCACGCCCTCCACCTCCTGGGCGTACCAAAGGGGGAAGGTGTCGTTGTCGCCGTTTGTGAAGATTATGGCATCGTCGTCGAGGGAGTTGAGGTAGTTGAAACCGAAGTCGCGGCACACGTAGCGGCCCGAGCGGTCGTGGTCGTCCCATGTCTGCGAGACTACCTGGATGGGGACAAGTATGCCGACAACCAGGGCGATGACGGCCGCGGGCATGGCGTAGCGGAACTTGGCGTAGTCGGTACCGTCAGAGTCGACGCCGGCATCGGAGTCCTTGGCGGTCTTTTTCTTCTTGAAGAGGTAATGCGTCAGCAGGTGGGCGATGCAGGCGACGCCCATGCCCACCCAGATGGCGTATGCGTAGAACGAGCCGGCGTATGCATAGTCGCGCTCGCGGGGCTGTCCGGGGGTCTGGTTGAGGTAAAGCACGATGGCTATGCCCGTCATGAAGAAGAGGAAGAAGACCACCCAGAACTGCTCGATGCCGCGGCGCGAGACGAACGCCTGCCACAGCAGGCCGAGGATGCCCATGATCAGCGGAATCATAAAGAAGACGTTGTGACCCTTGTTATCCTTGCCCATGTCGTCGGGGAGCAGGCTCTGGTCGCCCAGGCGCGGGTTGTCGATGAACGGGATGCCGCTTATCCAGTTGCCGTTGTTAGGCTCGCCGTTGCCTTGGATGTCGTTCTGGCGCCCGGCGAAGTTCCACATAAAGTAGCGCCAATACATGTGGTTGAGCTGGTAGCCGAGGAAATATTCGAAGTTCTGGGCGACAGTGGGCTTGTCGAGGGGTATTGAGCGGACGGTGTTGCCGTCGGCGTCCATGACGTATGTTCCCTGCACCTTGTTGCCCAAGGGCTGGCTGGAGGAGAGTCCGATCCACCCCTTGTAGCCTTCGACGTGCGACGAGCTGTAGATGCGGGGGAAGAGCATGTTGAGCTCGGGGGTGAGCATAGGGTCCGGGTCGTAGCCGTTGAAGACATACCGGTCAGGCTCGTCGGGGGAAGCCTTCACCACTTTGCAGTGGAGCGACTTGCCGTCGTTGACGATAGGCTCGGCCATGTCGCGGCCGATGACGCGGTAGACGTTGGTGGAGGCGGGGGTGCGGCCGTAGAGCAGCGGGGTGTCGCCGTACTGTTCGCGGTTGAGGTATGTGCTGAGGTCGAAGACGTTGTCAGGCGCGTTCTGGTTCATCGGCGGGTTGGCCGTGGAGCGTATGAGCAGCAGGGCGTAGCTCGAGTAGCCGATGAATATGACGAAAATGCTCAGCAGCGAGACGGTGAGCACGCGCACGGAGATGCGCCGTGCCTTGGCGAAGTAAATGATAAGGGCGCCGAGGATGAGCACGGGCATGAGCCAGCTGCTGCCGATGAAGGGGATGCCCGACAGGAGCACGCACAGCGTGAACGACACCTTTATCATCATGGTGCTGCGCTGCGAGTAAAGTTCGTAGATGCCCCAGACGAAGCTGGCGACCACGAGGACGGCGTAGATGAGCACGCCCATGTTGTAGCTCATGCCCACGACGTTGACGAAGAAGAGCTCGAAGTACTGTGCCACCTCGATGAATCCCGGCACGAGGCCGTAGAGTATCAGCGCCACGAGGATGAAGGAGACGAGCAGCGCCAGCAGGGAGCCTTTGGCCGTCGCCTTGGCACCCGTGTCGGCGCATCGGCGGTAGTAGACCACAAGGACTATGGCGGGGATGCACAGCAGGTTGAGCAGGTGGACGGCGATGGAGATGCCGATGACGTAGGCGATGAGCACGAGGTAGCGGTCGGAGTGCGGCTGCCGGGAGCGGTTCTCCCACTTGAGTATCAGCCAGAAGACCAGCGCCGTGCAGAAGGAGGAGAAGGCGTAGACCTCACCCTCGACGGCCGAGAACCAGAAGGTGTCGCTCCAGGCATACATCAGGGCGCCGCAGATGCCGCTGCCGAAGATGACGAGCATCTGCGGGAGGGTGGCCTCAGTGGCCTCGGTGCACAGCAGTATGCGCCGCACCAGGTGCGTGATGGTCCAGAAGAGCAGCAGTATGGTCAGCGCGCTCAGCAGGCCCGACATGGCGTTGACGGCGATGGCAACCTTGGTGATGTCGCCGCCGACAAAGTTGACGAAGAACCGGGCAGTGAGCATGAAGATGGGGTTGCCCGGTGGGTGGCCGACCTCCAGCTTGAAACCTTGAGAGATGAACTCCGGGCAGTCCCAGAAGCTCGCGGTGGGCTCCAGCGTCATCCAATAGGAGACCAGGGCGATGACAAAGCATGCCCAGCCCAACACATTGTTAATAATGTTATACTTTTTCATTGGGAGTAAATGTGCAAGTTGCATGTAGGGGCGACGGCCCGGAGGCCTTCCGTTCAGCCTGCAAAGATAGCACTTTTTGGTCAACCGCCACCCCTTTTGGCCAAAAAACTTTTCCAATAGTCGCACAAGCACTTCACGGCTTGGAAAAATAGACTATAGTGTTGGCCGGAAAGTCGAATTTAATATTTATTTTATTGGCCTTTTTGGTATTTTTCGTAACTTTGCCGCTTGATAAGTAAGCCCCCATCGATAAATATCGACCGTTATCGACTTTATCGTTATAAACCCCATCGAAACAAAACAACATAGTAGAAATAAAAGATTATGAACCTAAGAGTTAAGAAGATTGCATCGCTCAGCGCGATAGCGCTCACCGCCGTCATGGCCGCCTCCTGCGGAGGCTCCCAGCAGCAAGCCCAGCAGCAGGCTCCCACCATCGAGGTTATCACTACACAATTAGAAAGCAGCGACCTCTCCTCCTCCCTTCCCGCCACCATCAAGGGCAAGACCGACATCGACATCCGCCCGCAGGTGACCGGATTCATCACCAAGGTGCACGTAGACGAGGGCCAGAAGGTGGTAAAGGGCCAGGTGCTCTTCACCCTCGACCAGGTGCAGTACAAGGCCGCCGTCGACCAGGCCCAGGCCGCAGTCAACGCCGCCCGCACCGCCGTGTCAAACGCCAAGATCACGGCCGACAACAAGCGCGCCCTCTTCGACAAGAACATCATCAGCGAATATGAGTGGCAGCTGGCCGACAACGACCTCAAGAGCGCCCAGGCCAGCCTGGCACAGGCCGAGGCCGCGCTGGTAAACGCCCGCAAGAACCTATCCTACACCGTGGTCACGGCCCCGTGCAGCGGCGTGGTCGGTTCGATACCCAACCGTGAAGGCTCGCTGGCGTCGCCGTCGTCCACCGTGCCCCTGACCACCATCAGCGACAACTCGCAGGTTTACGCATACTTCTCCCTGACCGAGAAGGAGCTGCTCCAGCTCACCGACAACGGCCAGCGCACCGTCGACCAGGCCATCGCCATGATGCCGGAGGTACAGCTCCAGCTCGCCGACGGCACCATCTTCCCCTCCACCGGCAAGGTGGCCACCGTCAGCGGCGTCATCGACAGCAGCACCGGCGCCGCCAGCGTCCGCGCCCTGTTCAACAACCCCAACGGACAGCTGCGCAGCGGCTCGACGGGCAACATCATCATACCCCACCGTCAGGACAGTGTCATCATCATACCGCAGAAGGCCACCTTCGAGCTGCAAGACCGCAAGTTTGTATACGTGGTCAACGACTCCAACAAGACCGTCAGCACCCCCGTGGTGGTTTACTCCATCGACGACGGCCAGCAGTACATCGTCACCTCCGGCCTGCAGCCCGGGCAGAAGGTAGTGGTGGAGGGCGTAGGCACCTCTGTCAGCGACGGCCTGGTAATCAACCCCGTGCCTTACGGCACCAAGGCTGCCGCCGCCACCAAGAAGGAGTAATCGCCGAGATCTCGAAATCTCGAAATATCGAAATCCCGAGGCATCGAAACATCGAAATCCCGAGGCATCGAAACATCGAATTTTATCGCATTAAAATCGAATTTACCAATCACGCATGAAACTTGACACATTTATTAACCGTCCTGTGCTGTCGACGGTTATATCAATATTCATCGTGCTGCTGGGCATCATCGGCCTGACATCGCTGCCGGTGACCCAGTATCCCGACATTGCGCCGCCAACCATCTCGGTGACCACCACCTACACCGGCGCAAACGCCCAGACAGTGCTCAACTCGGTCATCGCCCCTCTGGAGGAGTCGATCAACGGCGCCGAGGGCATGACCTACATGGAGTCGACGGCCACCAACACCGGCTCGGCAACCATCAACATCTACTTCGAGCAGGGCTTTGACCCCGACATGGCCGCCGTCGACGTGCAAAACCGCGTGTCGAAGGCCCAGAACCTGCTCCCCTCGGAGGTCACCCAGGTGGGCGTGCTGACGCAGAAGCGCCAGACCTCCATGCTCGTCGGTATCGGCCTGTATGCCAAGGAGGGCGCCGACTTTAGCGAGGAATTCCTTGACAACTACATGAAGATCAACATCATCCCCGAGCTGCAGCGTATCTCGGGCGTGGGCGATGTCATGGCCTTCGGCGCCGACTACTCGATGCGTATCTGGCTCAAGCCGGAGGTGATGGCACAGTACATGCTGATGCCCTCCGACGTCACCGCCGCCCTGGCCGAGCAGAACATCGAGGCCGCCCCGGGCGCCTTCGGCGAGCAGGGCAACCAGAGCTTCCAATACATCATGCGCTACAAGGGGCGCCTGGTGCAGCCCGAGGAGTTTGAGAACATCGTCATCCGTGCCAACTCCAACGGCGAGGTGCTGCGTCTCAAGGATGTGGCCGACGTGGAGCTGGGCAAAGTGTCATACGGTTTTCACAGCGCCCTCAACGGCCGCCCCGGAACGTCCTGTATGGTGTTCCAGACCCCCGGCTCTAACGCCACCACCATCATCAACGAGTGTCTCGCCTACGTCGACAAGGCCAAGAAGGAACTCCCCGCAGGCCTCGACTTCGCCATCATCATGAACAACAACGACTTCCTCTACGCATCCATCAACGAGGTCATCAAGACCCTGATTGAGGCGTTCGTGCTCGTGTTCTTCGTGGTGTATGTGTTCCTGCAGGACTTCCGAAGCACCATCATCCCGGCCATCGCGATACCGGTGGCCCTGGTGGGCACGTTCTTCGTGATGAAGCTCATCGGCTTCTCTGTCAACCTCATCACCCTGTCGGCCCTCGTGCTTGCAATCGCGATTGTGGTCGACGATGCCATTGTGGTGGTAGAGGCCGTCCACGCCAAACTGGACGTGGGCTACCACAGTGCGCGCAAGGCCTCAATCGACGCCATGGGCGAGATCGGCTCGGCCATCGTGTCGATCACCCTGGTCATGATGCTCGTGTTCATCCCCGTGTCGTTCATGTCGGGCACCTCCGGCGTGTTCTATCAGCAGTTCGGCCTCACGATGGCCATAGCCATCGGCTTCTCGGCGCTCAACGCACTCACGCTGTCGCCGGCCCTTTGCGCCGTGTTCCTCAAGGCCCACGACGAGAAGGGTGAGGAGAAGTCGTTAGGACAGAAGATGGGCGAGGCCTACAGCGCCGCCGGCGAGGCGGCCGTCAAGACCATGCGCTCGCGCCTGACGCTCAACGTCCACCCCGTAGTCACCATCTGCCTGCTGGCCGCCACCATCACGTTCATGATCCTCGGCTGGTTCAGCGCCTCCAACATACTGCACCTGGTCATCGCCTGCGTGGTGGCCCTGCTGACCATCATGGGCATCTTCAGCCGCCGTTTCCACGCCGGCTTCGAGAGCGGCTACGGCAAGCTGCTGGCCAAGTACAACGGCTGGACGGGCTTCTTCATCCGCCACAAGATCACCGCTTTCATAGTGCTGCTCGGCGCCGTCGCCATCCTCGTATGGCGCATGTACGTGACCCCCTCGGCCCTGGTGCCCACGGAGGACACCGGCGTGTTCTTCGTCATGATCGACATGCCTCCGGGCACGTCGCAGGAGCGCACCACCCAGACCCTGCAGCAGGTCGACGGCATCCTCAGCCAGATACCCTCGATACAATACCGACAGCTCATCAACGGCTACAGCTTCATCGCCGGCCAGGGCGCCACCTACGGCACCTTCATCTGCAAGATGAAAAACTGGGAGGAGCGCTCGAAAGAGGAGTCGGTCGACAACATTATCCTGCAGGTATACGGCATGACTGGCCAGCTGGTAAAGGACGGCCGCGTCGTGGCCTTCGCGCCCCCCATGATCTCCGGCTACTCGGCCACCAACGGCTTCGAGGTGAAGATGCAGGACCGCACCGGCGGCGACATCAACAAGTTCTTCACCATCGTCCAGGGATTCCTCGCCGAGCTCAACCAGCAGCCTGAGATCCAGGTGGCCTACACCACGTTCAACCCCACCTTCCCGCAGTACATGGTCGACATCGACGCCGCCAAGGCCAAGCAGGCCGGCATCAGCCCCTCGACCATCCTCTCCACCCTGCAGGGCTACTACGGCGGCATGTACATCAGCAACTTCAACCGTTTCGGCAAGCTCTACCGCGTGATGATGCAGGCCGAGCCCTCGGCCCGTGTCAACACCGAGACGCTCAAAAACATCAAGATACGCAACGGCAACGAGATGGCCTCGCTGAGCAACTTCGTCACCCTGACGCGCGTCTACGGTCCTGACCTGATGAACCGCTTCAACATGTTCCAGAGCATCTCCGTCTCCGGCCAGCCGGCCGCGGGCGTGTCGTCGGGCCAGGCCATCGCCGCCATCGAGCGCGTGGCAGCCGAGACCCTCCCCCAGGGCTACAGCTACGACTACTCCGGCATGACCCGCGAGGAGGCCAAGCAGAGCGGCAACGACACCGCCGTCATCTTCGGCCTCTGCCTCCTGTTCGTCTACCTGCTGCTATCGGCCCAGTACGAGAGCTACATCATCCCCTTCGCCGTCATCTTCTCCGTGCCGTTCGGCCTGATGGGCTCGTTCCTCTTCGCATGGATGTTTGACGTCAACAACAATGTCTACCTGCAGATCGCGCTCATCATGCTTATCGGCCTGTTGGCGAAGAACGCAATCCTCATCGTCGAGTTTGCCCTGGAGCGCCGCCGCACGGGCATGTCGATAGTCAAGGCGGCCATCGACGGCGCCTCGGCCCGTCTGCGTCCTATCCTCATGACCTCGCTGGCTATGGTCATCGGCCTGCTGCCGCTGATGTTTGCCCACGGCGTAGGCGCCAACGGCAACAAGGCTCTCGGCGTCGGCTCCATCGGCGGCATGCTCATAGGCATGATCCTCCAGGTGCTCATCGTCCCCGCATTCTTCGTCGCATTCCAGATTATCCAGGAGAAGATCTCGCCGCTGAAATGGGAGGACACCAACAACGAGGGCATGTCCAGCGAAATCGAGCAATACTCACGCTAAGAGAGAATAACAGGAAGTCTTTAGCCGCTTACCCGATTATCCGATTAATCCCATAACCCCGTTACCCGATTGTCCGATTATCCGGTTACCCGGCTAAAGACCTCCCTAAAAAAACAGATTACAGATCACTGACATAATGAAAGCAGTAACCAAAATAGCCGCCGTCGCCCTGTGTGCCACCATGCTCGGCAGCTGCGGCATCTACAAGAAATACGAGCTCGACACCTCCAACTCTGAGCTCGCCGCCGAATACGTCAAGGCCCGCACCGGCGAGGCCGACACCACCAGCTTCGGCACACTGACCTGGCAGGAGGTGTTCACCGACCCCGTGCTGGTCGACCTGATCAACCGCGCGTTAGAGAACAACGTCGACCTGCGCAACGCCAAGCTCAACATCGACGTGGCCCACGCCAACCTCAAGGGCGCCAAGCTCGCATACTTCCCCTCCGTGGCCCTCAGCCCCTCCGGCTCCGGCTCCTCGTTCAAGGGTAGCGACATGAGCTGGACCTACAGCATCAGCGCCGCCGTCAGCTGGGAGGTCGATGTCTTCGCCAAGCTGCTCAACAGCAAGCGTTCGGCAGAAGTCTCCCTCTACCAGCAGGAGTTCTACACTCAGGCCGTGCGCTCGCAGATCATCGGCGCCGTGGCCAACTATTACTACCTCATCTCCAACCTTGAAGCACAGCTGCAGGTGAGCCGCGAGACCGCCGAGTCGTGGGCACAGAGCGTCACCGTCATGGAGAACCTCAAGCTCGCCGGCCGCGTCAACGAGGCCGCCGTGGTACAGAGCAAGGCGCAGTATGCCAGCATCCTGGCCTCCATCACCGACCTTGAGGTAAGCCTCGTGCAGGCCAACAACTCCATGTCGCTGCTGCTCAACGAGCTGCCGCAGACATGGAACATCCCCGCAGGCCGCTACCTCGAGGCTCCCGGCATCATGTCGAAGCCCGTGGCCGTCAGCATGCTCGCCAACCGTCCCGATGTCCGCGCCGCCGAGGCCGGAGTGGCTGTCGCCTACTACGCCGTCAACTCCGCCCGCGCCGCCTTCTACCCCTCGCTGAGCATCAGCCCCACCGGCGGATTCACCAACTCCGCCGGCTCGATAGTGGTAAACCCCGGCGGTTGGTTCATCAACCTAGCCGCCAGCCTGACCGCCCCCATCTTCTCACGCGGCCAGAACATCGCCCGACTCGAGGCCACCAAGGCCCAGCAGACGCAGGCCATGAACACCTTTGAGTACACCATACTCTCCGCTGCCTCAGAGGTGTCAAACGACATGACCATCTACGGCAAGGCCGTCGAAAAGACCGGCTACCTGGCCGAGCAGACCGACTACCTGACCAAGTCTGTCGAGTACACCACCGACCTGCTCGCCTTCGGCAACACCACCACCACCTACCTCGAGGTGCTCACCGCACAGCAGAGCCTGCTCAACTCGCAGATCTCAACCCTCTCCTGCCAGCTGACCCAGAGCCAGGCCGTCATCAACATGTACCAGGCCCTCGGCGGCGGCAAGTAACGTATAACCAAGTTTTTAGTTATTAGTATTTAGTTTTTAGTAAAATGCCGACTAAGCTAATCACTAAAAACTAAAAACTAAAAACTAAAAACTAAAACACTATACTACCATGATCAGCCCCTTAGCCCACGTTGACCCCGCCGCAAAGATCGGCGAGAACGTCACAATAATGCCCTTCGCCTTCGTCGACGCCGACACCGAGATAGGCGACAACACCGTAATCCACCCCTACGTGGCCATCTATGCCGGCACTACTATCGGCCGCGACTGCAAGGTGTACGAAGGCTCCATAGTCGGCGCCGACCCGCAGGACTTCCGCTGGAAGGGTGACAAGACCTACTGCCGCATCGGCAACAACGTCACCATCCGCGAGCACGTCATCATCAACCGATCAATCTACCCCGGCAAAGCCACCGTCATCGGCGACGACACCTTCGTCATGGCCAAGTGCCACGTCAGCCACGACGCCCAGATCCACGGCAAGAGCGTGCTGGGCAACGGCGTCATCATCGCCGGCAACACCGAGGTCGGCGAGTGCTGCATCATGTCGTCGGGCGCCATGCTCCACGAGGGGTGCAAGATCGGCCAGTGGGTGACCGTCAAGGGCGGATGCCGCATAGGCTCAAACGTGCCCCCCTTCGTCATCATGGCCCACAACCCCGTCAGCTACTTCGGTGTGAACGCTTTCATCATGCGCCGCCACAACGAGTTTACCGACGAGGAGATCGACGAGGCCGCAAAGGCTTACCGCCACGTCTACCAGACCGGCACCTCCGTGTTCAACGCCCTCAAACGCATCCGCGCCGACGTCGAGCCGGGACGTGTCCGCGACGCCATCACCTCGTTCATCGAGGGTGTCAACCTCAAGATTGCCGCCATCCCCCGCGAACTCGAATAAATCACCTATAGAGCAAAACAATCGATGGCCTGCCGACTAATTGTCGACAGGCCATCGATTATTATCGATTTATTATAGGGGAGTTCTAAAAATTGCCTTTGCTGTATTTCGTGACAGTTTTTGGAAACAAAACGGCGGTGAGTGAAGGCGCGTAGCGAGCTACGTAACTGAACGAACCGATGTTTTGGGCCAAAAAATGGCCGAAAGACAGCAAAGAGTAATAATTACGGGAATTTTTAGAACTCCCCTATAGGCTATCTAAGGTCGGCGAGCTCGCGCAGGTAGAGGCGCGCACACATCTCCGCATCGTCACCGGCGCGGTGGTGCGTCCCCTCCGGTATGCCAAGGACGGTGCAGAGGTAGCCTAATTTGTGGCATGTAAAATTATAGAGGCGGCGCGCGGTATGCAGCGAGCAATGCCACTGAAGCGGGGGAAGGTGCACGCCGTACAGCGCAGCGGCGGCGTGGAGGCAGCTGCGGTCGAACGACACATTGTGGGCAACGAAGGTGTCAAACTCGTCGAGGTACGTCCGCTCGATCTCCTCCCACACCTCGTCGAACTGCGGGGCGTCGGCGGTGTCGTCAGGGCGGATGCCGTGGACGCGGATGTTCCAATACTGATAGGCGTTGTCCTCGGGGCGCACGAGCCATGAGCGTTTTTCGGCAACCCGGCCGGCGCGGACGACGCAGATGCCCACTTCGCAGATGCTCGAGCGGCGCGAAGTGGCGGTCTCAAAGTCGATGGCTATGAAATTTACATCTTGCATATCGGAGGGCAAATTTACGAAAAAATTTCGGGCTGCGGGCTTGGCGGTTAGAATAAAATGCCTAACTTTGTGCCTACCAAACACAGGGCTACAAGTACAAGCATTTGTGTAATGAATTTTATTTGCTCTCACACGAACGATTATTTTCCACGTTTAAAGCCCATAGCCGAACTTCTGACTGTAATGCTGCTGGTCGGGATGTCGCTCTTTACGGGGTGGCACATCGTGCCCTTGCTGTCTCTGGCGGGCATGCTGGTGCTGACGTGCGTGTCCGTGTGCCTGCTCTACCGGCACATGGATGGCCTGCGATGGCCGTACACGAAGATGATGTTTCCGGGTGTGATGATATGCTGCCTGCTGATATGGATCTCGCAATACACCGCCGGAGCGCTGCGACTGCTGCTCCCCGTTGCAGGGCTTATCTTTGTGGCCCTCATAGCATGGCGTTATTACCGGTACAAGCGCAACCGACTGAAAGCATGGTTATTCGTGCTGCTGTGCGGGGTGGTCATACCGGTAGGGTGCATGGGCTACAACCCGTTGGCTTGCATAGGAATGAAATATAGCCGCCCGGCGGCATGCACCGGATGCTTCTTTGTCTGCGGTGAAGAGGGCATCGCCCTTCGCAGCCGCTGGGGCTACATAATACCTCCGGGCTACAACGAGATCGAGTACATCGGCGCGGGCACCCCGTGCTTTGCCGTGCGCCAGGGCAAGCTCTGGGGTGTTTATAACGCGCACGAGCACAACATCATAGTCCCCATACGATACACAGCCATACTCTCCGACGGCACCACATCGGGGCGCTCCTCGTGGGTGATGACAGCCCCCGGTGACTCCCTCCCCTACCGCTTCACATACTCCCGCTGACTTTAGAAATTGAGTCAGTTGGCGAGCATGGAGGCGAGAGTATGGGCGGCGGCTGCCTCACCCTTGGCGGCAGCGATGATGGCGCCGGCAAACTGCAGGGTAGTGCCGGGACCTTCAGAGGTGATGAGCCGTCCGTCGACCACCACGGGTGCCTTGACATACGTTGCCCCGGCGGCGGTGAGGGTGCCTTCAAGACCGGGGTAGCACGTGGCCTTCATTCCTTTGAGTATCCCCGTGGGCGCGAGCACCACGGCCGGGCCGGCGCAGATGGCGCCCACATTGCCACCGGCGCCCCACTGGTCGTGGATAATCTGGTTGACACGATCACAGGCGTGCAGATTGGGAGCCCCGGGCACGCCCCCGGGGATGATGATCCACTCGGCGCCCGTCGGGTCGATGTCGGCTATTACACTGTCGGCCACCAGCTTCTGGCCCGTGGCACCAGTGACCACAGGGCTATCGGTAATAGATACGGTCACCACATCAAGGCCGCCGCGACGCAGGGCGTCGACTGTTGCCACGGCCTCTACCTCCTCCACGCCGTCGGCGTAGAAGATATAAGATTTCTTAGCATTCATAGTTGCAGGCAATATCAGCGCTGCCGCCAAGGGCAGCATCAGTCGGTTTAGTTTCATCACAGTTTCTTTTACACTAAAAACACCCGCCGCCGCCCCTTGTTCACCATGTTTCTTTTGTTTCTTCGTGAAAAACAGACTATCTTTGTGCAAAATTTGATGCCATGAGATTATCAGCAACCATGTTAGTCATTTGCGCCGTGGCCTCAGCCATGGCCGCAGACGTAGTGCCGGGAGTGTCAGCCCGGCTGGCTCGCGAGCGCAGCGTCTCCATCAGCCAAGTGGAATACACACTGGCCATCACGCTCGGCGACACGTTAAGTGGCTCTGTCAACGTGCTATTTGACTACGCGCCTCAGGGGGAAGATGAATACGTGCAGCTCGACTTCACCGGCGACAGCGTGCTAAGCGTGACCCTCAACGACTGTCCGCAGGAGGTAATCCGGCGCGACGGGCACATATTGGTGCCGACGCAGTGGATGGCCGACGGCATCAACTTCATCACCGTGGACTTCATACCGTCGGCCGCGGCTCTCAACTGCCGCTCGGACTATATGTACACCCTCTTCGTGCCCGCCAACGCCCGCAGTGTCTTCCCCTGCTTCGACCAGCCCGACCTGCGGGGCACGCTCACACTGACCGTCGAGACACCCCCCACATGGCAGGCCCTCTCCAATGCCATGCAGGCCGAGGAAAACGTGACCGCCACCGGCACCCGCTTGTACACGTTTGACTGCTCGCAGCCGCTGCCCACCTATCTCATGTCGTGGGTGGCCGGTGACTTCCAAAAATATACCGACGGCGACATCACAGTGCTACACCGCCAGACCGACTCGCTGAAGGTGGCCCAGCTCCCCGAAATATGCCGCATGGCCCGTGAGTCGATCAGGTGGATGGAGGAGTACACAGGCCTGCCCTACCCATTCACCAAATACGACATGGTCGTGCTCCCCGGCTACCAGTTCGGCGGCATGGAGCACCCGGGGGCCATTCAGTTCCGCGCCGAGTCGCTGTTTCTCGAACCTAACCCGACGCCGAAGGAGCGCCTCGGCCGCCAGGAGATAATAGCCCACGAGACCGCACACTGCTGGTTTGGCGACCTGGTGACGCTCAGCTGGTTTGACGACGTGTGGACAAAGGAGGTGTTCGCCAACTTCATGGCATCGAAAATGACCTCGGCGGGGCGCGAGGACGCCGCCCAGCTCCAATTTGTCCACGCCCATTACCCATACGCCTACGCCACCGACCGCACCGACGGCACCCATCCCATAGCCCAGGAGCTCGGCAACCTCGACCAGGCAGGGCTGCTGTACGGCAACATCATCTACCATAAGGCGCCCATAATGATGAACATGCTCGAACGGCGCATGGGCGAAGATGCTCTCCGCACAGGGCTGCAGGCATATCTCCGCAAGCACGCCTGGGGCAGCGCATCGTGGGACGACCTTATCGCCATCCTCGACAGCGTGGCTCCCGACGCCCGCCTCCCCATCTTTAGCGAAGCATGGGTAAAGCGCCCCGGGATGCCCGTGATTACCTGCACGTTAGACGGCAACACCCTGCGCGTCACCCAGGCCGACATGACCGGAGGCACCACAGTGTGGCCGCAGACATTCACCGTGCGCTTCTCAGGAACCCGCGGCTGCGCAGACGTCCCGGTAAACCTCTTTGACAGTGAAGTTTGCATCTCCGTCGACCTCTCCGCGCTCGGCGACAGCATACGTCTGACACCCAACTCCGAGGGTGACGGTTACGGCTACTTCCGCACAGTTTGTAGCGGAGCAACCCCTTCGCGCACTGCCCTCACCACAGCAGGCCGCTATGCCGCCGTGCTCAACCTCACAAACGCCTGGTATGCCGGCGACTTAACCGCCGATGACTACACCGCCGCACTCACATGCGCACTCACCGCCGATACCGAGCCGCTCATTCAGTCGGCCATCATCGACGCCCTGACCGCACTTGTGGCCGGCGGCCACACCACCGAGAGCCTGCTGTGGCAGCTCCTTGACAAAAGCAGGGAAGCACCCTCACGCCCGGCCCTGCTACTGCTGCTGCGCGCCGCCGCGCGCTACTGCACCTCCGACGAATCCATTCGCAGGTTATATGCCATTTGGGAGGACGAAAGCGCCCCTCTGCTGAGCCGGCGCGACTATATGGCAATGGCTTACCGCCTCGCCATCATGCTCCCCGACAGCGCCGGGCACATTCTTGCCACCGAGCGCGCTCGCATCGGCGAGAATGCCGACCTTGTGGCCGAGTTCGACTTCGTCAGCCGCGCCTGCACCAACGACAACGAAGCGCTTGACGCGCTGTTCAATTCCTTGCTGAAAGCCGAAAACCGCCGGCCTGAGCCGTGGACAGCCCGCATGCTCTCTCTCGTCATGGACCCCTCGCGCGAGCCACGATGCACACGCTACTTAATCCCGGCGCTCGACGCCCTCGACGAAATCCAGGCCACCGGCGACATCTTCTTCCCCTCGCAATGGCTCGTCGCCCTCACCGGTAGCCTGCGCAGCCCCGAGGCCCGCGCCATCCTCGCCGACTGGATCGGTGCAACGAGGCGCGAGGGCGCTGCCCCGCTCCAGCGCAAAGCCCTCGAAGCCACATACACCCTCCGTCATCCCTGACGCTGAAAGCAAGCATCTGTCTGTGATAAAAGTATTAGTGACATATCGGCGAAAGAAGGGAGGTATCTCCATGCGCGTAAGTCGTGAGGGGGAGGTACGCGTATCGGTCCCTCTCGGCACACCGCAAGGAGAGGTAGAAGCCTTTGTGAGCGCCCACACCGACTGGATAGAGCGAGCCTCGGCCCGTGTCGGCAAAGCACGGGCACAAGCGGATGCCTTCTACGACGGCCTCCCGCTGACCACGCGCGAGGAATGTCGTAACGCCATTGCCCGACTTGACGCCATAATCCCCGCCTTGGTCGAGCACCACGCGGCGCACATGAACGTACACCCCCTGGGGTTCTCCTACACACGTGCACGCACACGCTGGGGCAGCTGCAACGTGCACACACGCCATCTCAACTTCAGTGTCTACCTGCTGTTGCTCCCCGTCTGGTGCATCGAGCATGTGGTGGTGCACGAGCTGGCACACCTGATAGTGCCCAACCACTCGGCTGCCTTCTATAGGGTCATGGACCGCCATTTCCCCCGTTGGCGCGAAGCCCGCGCCGAGACGCGCCGCATCGCCCGCACTTCTGCCACCGAAGATGACGAGAGGTAAAGCCTCACGAAGAAAGGCCAGAAAGAGAGAGGGTGTGTCAAAACGCGGCACTGCGTTTTGACACACCCTCTTCTTATGAGATATTACTATAGATCAGTTTTTCTTGGTAAGGTTGAGGTCGAGCTGCTGGGCCGGCTTGACGAAGAAGCTGACAATCTTGCGGATGGGCAGGATTATGAACAGCTGGAAGAAGTCGCGGCAGAGCGAGACACCGATGGGGAAGTAATAGCTGCCGATGAGCGTGCAGAAGAAGAGCAAGAGGCCTGCAGAGAAGGAGTCATCCTTGACGCCAATCATAAACATGATGATTGCAAAGAGTATCCCCACGGGGTAGGCAATGAAGATGAGCGCGTCGAAGAGAAACTCGAAGAGAAAGCGCTTGAGGTATGACAGCAGCGGCCATAATCCGTTGATGCCGCTGATGCGGAGTGCGCCGGTGTCGTGCTGCACGGCCAGGCGCTCCATGGCCTTGCACCACAGTGCGAACGGCACGACGAAGAGGAAGTAGCCGATGCCGACGAAGAACTGCAGGAAGCTCTTGGCCAGAGTGTTGGTGAAGTTGTTGCCCTCGGGAGCTTCGGGATACTGCTCCTCGTAGTCGGAATAGTCTTGTACGGGGCGGGTGTTAAAATCGTCCATAGCGATAGTATGTTAAATGGTTAGTAGATAGAAACGGAGAATGTGAAGCTCTTGAAGGTCTCGAGGTTGACAAAAGTGCCGGTGTATGTATCGCCGTCAATGGTACCCTCGAATGTACCGTGAATCCGGCCTTCGGGGGTAAGTTCGTTGATGTTCATTACGGAGCCTGTGATGGTTCCCTCGAGGCGGATGTCGCCTGTGCCGCGTTTGTAGCGATAGGTGCCCTCGACGTGGCCATCGGAAATGTCAAGGGTCATAGTGATGGGGTTGTCGGGGTTGAGCCGTCCGGTGAGTGTGATGTGGCCGTCGAAGGGACTTGCCTCGACGACCTCTTCGACGGCTATGCTCTCGGAGGTGTAGGAGGGACGTGACTTGAACACGCCTTCGAGCTCAGCCCAAAGGAGCAGGAGTGTAACGATGATGAGCGCAAGCACGCTCAGGCCGACAGTCCACTCGACCTTTACGGTAGGGCGCCATGGGCGATTAGGGTTTAGATAGTCTTCCATGTGATAAGGATTGAAGTAACAAGATTGACAAAGGTAGTGAAAAATCACTAAATTTGCAACAAAATTGCAAAAATTATCAAAAATTTTCGCATGGCCGGTAAGTATTTTACCGAAGGTGGGATGTACCTTTGTGGTATAATTATCTGTCTATGGGAAGTATAGAACAAAAAATCCGCCTCCGGCTATTTTTTCTAACTCGCATATTCCCCACCGTTACTGCCAGTTAATGTTGGGGACAAAAATTTTTTCGCCTTCATCGAAAAATATTTGCAAGATAATTTGGTTTATAAAATAAACCGTCGTAACTTTGCAGCGCGGTTCGGAGGAGCCGTTTTCTTTGCAAAGAATAGTTTATAATGTAAACCACTTTAACAAGGCTTCTACATGGAAGAAAAGACCTTCAACTCACAAGAGAGCATGGCTCTCATCTCGGAGATGATCCAGCGCTCCACGACACGTCGCTTCATAGGCGACGGCAACATCCTGCTCCTTTGGGGCTACACCGTGGTCGGCGTTGCCGCCCTGGTGTGGGTGCTCCTCGCAATCACGCACAATCCCGTGGTGAACTGGCTGTGGTTCCTCGTATGGATAATAGGGGGAATCGCAACCCCGAAGATGGCGCGTAACCACCGCGAAAAGAAAGGAGTGACCACATACACCGACAACATCGGCAATGCCCTGTGGTCGGTGGTCGGCTACTCGGCTATCGCCCTGACGTTCCTCTGCCTCGGCTTCTTGCTTGCCGGAGGAAAGGACAGTTGGGCCTCGATGCTGATGCTCCCGCTGCTCATAGTGGGCTTCGCTGAAATCATGCAAGGTGTGGTGATCCGCGAGAAATCCCTCATTTGGGGCGGCGCAATCGGCTTGCTGGCCGGACTCTTCACCCTCTGCTGCATAACAAGCGGCGTGCCCCTTTTCGCCTCTTGGTTCATGCCAATGTTCATCATCGCTTTCGCGGCCATGATGATAGTCCCCGGCCACATACTCAACCATAAGAGTCGCAATGAAAGAGCTTGACCCGCTGCTCCATTCCCAATTGAGGTTGGCCGTTATGTCCATCCTCATGAATGTGGAGGAGGCTGACTTCGTTTATCTCAAAGAGAAAACGAACTCAACGGCGGGCAACCTCAGCGTCCAGATCGACAAGCTCTCCTCGGCAGGTTACATAACCGCCGAGAAAGGGTTTGTCGGCAAGAAGACCCGTACGGCCTGCCGAGTGACCGACAAAGGCCGAAAAGCCTTTGAACAATACGTCGAGGACATCAAGACGCTCTTGAACCTTTAACGCGCCGCCTTTCTTTTACCGCACAATCGGGTGTTGGTAGCTTTGCACTACCGACACCCGAATTGCTAAAATTATCAAAAATTTTCGCATGGCCGGTAAGTATTTTACCGAAGGTCGGATGTACCTTTGTGGTATGATTATCTGTCTATGGGAAGTATAATGCCACATAGGTTTGGGAAGCCGCTACCCAAGGGCAACGACAAGCCTGCCGGATGCTTCGAGGGGTGCATGGGTATTGTCGTGTTCATGGCAATCCTATACTTCCTGATTGCCATACTTGTGGGGCTACTGTAGGGGTTTTGACAGGCGGATGCCCGGACGGACGTGGAGCGTAGCGACGGCCACAAGGTTTAACGAAGGTGACTCGTAGTGCAAGTGGTAGTGCTCGGGCGCGAGAAAGTCGAGTGTGAAGGTGGCCGCATCGACCGGCCAGAGATCTTCTGCAGTTGATGTGACGTCGGCACGTCGGCGTGGCATGGATATACGCTCTTTTATGCTGATGTCGAAGCCTTTGACCTCAATGGCAAGGCTGACGGCGCAACGTCCGTCGAGGTCACGGAGGCCACGGCGGACGAGAATTACGGTATTGTCAGGGTTGACCGTCAACTCGATGCGCTGCTCGTCACCGCGGACACCAGAGTCGGTGAGGTCTCCCGCCAGCAGATGCTGCACGACGGGACCCCGACCGGCGGGACGTGCCGAAAATGCGACAATCGCCGCTGCGACTATCACGGCAACGACATAAAACTCTACAGATGTGAGAAATGAGCAAAGCACCATAAGTTCATATTACGATGCGACGCGTTACGGAGCCGACCTTAAGGATATAAATACCCTTGGCTTTCAGGCGGAATCGATAGTTGCCGGGGGTAAGGGTCGACTGGACAACGGTCTGGCCGAGGATGGTGAAGACCTTGACCTGGACAGAGTGTGAGCAGGAGATGTACAGATAACCGTCGCGGGTGGTGAAGTCGACACCCTCTGTATCGATGCGCTCTGTCAGGGCGGGCGCACGCTGTATCTCCTCCCATGTGGCCGAGTATGCCACGGGGAGCGAGAGCACGGTGAGCGCCAGGAGTGATATTATGAGCCGTTGGAGGCGTTTCATTTTGATAGCACAAAAGTAGGCATTTTTTGTCAAACGCGCAAATAGTGTCAGAGAAAAGCGTCGAAAAAGGGTCAAAATGCCAGTGTCTCAATATGGGCAAACCACCGGATTTGCCATAATTGTATTTATATTTTTAAGTTAACATTCTGATGTTATTTCACTAAATATCTGTTAATTGAAATCAGATATAAGCACATGATGAGTTATATTGCTTCTCAAAGTGCTTGCACGCCGTTGCAGGATGGTCTATCTTTGCAACGTCGAAAGACAAAGAGTTCTGAAAATTCTGCAAGAAAACATAACAATAGGTTTTACATTAAACATTTCAGGGATTACATTGTTTTAGGTATAAAGGTTAAGTTAAATGTAGGTATAAGAAAAGATGTTTTTAATGTTAGTTTGATCATAGGTGACCGCTTCGTGAGAAGCGGTCATTTATGTTATATGCACTCTCGGGCGCGGCATAAAATGCCGCGCGCAGTCATTGGTTAGAGGGGGAAACAGCCACAGGAGACGCAGATTATGGGAGGTCGAGGCGGAGAATGTCTTCCTCGAAGGTGTCGCGGGAGATGGCGGCGGCGCGGAAGCGGTTGCGATAGGTGTAGATGGTGTTGACGGAGACTCCGAGGAATGAGGCCATGCGCTGGCTGTCCTCGAAGCCCATGCGCATGGAGGCGAGGATTCGCTGCTCGGTGGTGAGCGGCGTGTCAGGCTCGGGCACAGATATCTGTTTGTCAGCAGCAAACAGTTTGTTAACATCCTGGAAGAATGTGGGGTAGATGTTCATGAACGCCTGGTCGTAGAGCTCGTAGTAGACGCGTGTCTGCTCGTTGCGGAACTGGCCGGAGGAGAGAATCTTTAGCACATCGGCGTTCTGCGAGGCTTTGAGCTTGCGAATGAGCATCTTAGAGAAGCTGTCGAAGCTCTCGATGCGCGCCCAGGCCATGTTGAGGAACTCGCGTATAAAGGTGTCTTTGACGGCGTTTGACTGCAGGAGCGACTGCCGCATGGCCTGCAGGGAGTTGCGCTCGCGACGCAGGCGCAGCATAACCACGATGATGGCTGCGAGGGCGAGGGCGAAGGCCACGGCGAGGAGGAACATGAACTGCGTCTTGTGGTGCTCGCGCGAAGTCTGTGCGTCGGCGATGATGGGCAGGGAGCGCGCGGCCTCGAGGGTGCGCTGTGCGGCGCCGCTGCGCGCGGCATTGTTTGCCGAGCGCGTAAGAAACTGATATGCAAGGTCTACCTCGCCCTGCTTGTAGAGTTCCTCGCCGAGCTTGAGCAGTGCCGTTTCCTCGCGACGGCCGAGCAGTGCGTCGGAGAGCGCGGCCTGCACGAGATAGTATATCGACTCATCCTCCTGCTCTATACCATAATAATAATAGCTCAACACGATGGCCATACGTGCATAATACGGGTCGGTAACAGGCATTGCATCAAGTGCTTCGGCGAGATTGGCGACAGCGCCGACGCGGTCAGAGCCGGACATGAACGAGCGAATAGCGGTATAGTAAAGGTGCTCTGATGAGGCTGGGATGGCATATCGTATGACGGAGTCCGACATCTCGAAGGCACGTTTGAAATAACCGGTAGCCAGCTGCTTGTCAGTGTAATACGGTATGATGAAGTAGAACATGCGCGATGCCTCGGTGAAGTAGTCGTAGCGGTTTTCGGGGTATACGTCGTCATATTTGATGGCTTCGAAGGTCTGCACGGCCTCGCGGACGGCGCCGGAGAGGGGCAACACCGACATCTCGCCGAGGGTGAAGCGCTGGACACGCACGGAGTCGCCGGCGGCACGCGCCTCGTCGATGCCAAGGCGGAAATAAACGAGAGCAGAGTCGGCCTGGAAGTCGTAATACCGGCGGGCGATGTCGTCAATCATCACGAGGCGTCGCGCGGGTTCTGTGGTGGCGGCAAGCTCGCTGCATACCGAGTCGATGGAGGCCTGACGAGCGTTCACATAGTAGTCTTCGCGCGCGAGCGTCTGCTTGAGCGTGGTCAGAGCCTTGCGCCAGTCGTGTGTCGAGGTGACGGCGGCGTGTGTCGGAATGGCTGACAGTAAGGAGATTGTCAGAAGGTTAAGCAGAAAGCGCATATTGCACAGGTTGCCTCGTAGGTATAGATGCTGGTGGTATAGATTGTCGTTTGTGAGTGCAAAGATAGTGATTTTAGGTGAAAAACCAACGAAAAGCGTAAAAAAATTGCCTCGGCAAAGAATATTCGCGGCCCGAACGTTGTTATAATAATAGCGATGAAAAATTCTGCGAAAGGATACATATTCGGAGCGGTGTCGGCCGTCAGCTACGGCACCAACCCGCTGTTCGCCGTGCCGCTTTACGCGCTCGGCCTGATGGTTGCATCGGTGCTGGTCTACCGCTATACCATTGCTACGGTGATAATTGCGGGGATGATGATAGCGCGGCGGGAGTCGTTCCGTCTCACGTGGATAGAGGCGCTGCAGCTGCTATTGATGGGCGTGCTGTTCGCGCTGTCGTCGGTGGCCCTGTTCGGGTCGTACCAGTGCATGGACGTGGGGCTTGCGTCGACACTTCTATTTGTGCAGCCGGTGTTCATCGCCATTATCCTGCGGGTGTTTTTCAAGGAGCGCATCTCGCTGTCAACCATCTGTTCGATAGCCGTCTGCATGGCGGGCATCGGGCTTCTGTGCAATCCCGGCGAGGGCGCCAACGTGTCGCTCAAGGGTGTCGGATTGGTGATGGTGTCGGCGGTGTCTTACGGCATCTATATGGTATTAGTCAACAAGACGCGCGTACGGCATCTGTCGGGACTTAAGATCACGTTCTACTCGCTGCTGTTCGGCCAGCTGGTCTTGGCGTGTGCCACCAATTGCCACACGGCCCTGCAGCCCATCCCCTCGGGGTGGCTGTCGTGGGGATGTCTGCTCGGACTGTCGCTAATACCGACCATAGTGTCGCTCGTGACCGTTGCCATCTGCATCAAGTACGTCGGCTCGGTCACAGCGGCTGTACTCGGCGCCCTGGAGCCGGTGACGGGCATCATCGTCGGCGCGGGCCTGTTCGGCGAGGTGCTGACCCTGCGCGCCATCGGCGGCATCATCTTGATATTGGCCTCGGTGGTCTGGCTGATATTGTCTCAGAACCAGAAGAGCCACCGTGCCCGCGGCACCGCCCCCACCACCGAGTAAGCATTTAGTTTATCAACTTATAATGACAAAACCAAGCAAAAATGTGGGATTTTGTCATTATAAGTGCAACTTTGGGCAAAAATGTGGGATTTTGTCATTATAAGTGCAACTTCATGCAAAAATGTCGGATTTTGTCATTATAAGTGCAACTTTATGCAAAAATGTCGGATTTTGTCATTATAAGTGCAACTTTATGCAAAAATGTCGGATTTTGTCATTATAAGTTGAGGGGGGCAAAAAAGCAGCGGGCGACGCATCGCTGCGCAACCCGCTGCATGTCAAGAGGGTGTGTGCGTCTTTGTTAGTTGTTCCATTGGTTGAGGGTCCACACCATGGCGTCGCGGAGTTTGGTGTAGGAGATGTTGCTGGGCTCGCCCCTCCATTTGTAATTCGTGGGGTCGTCGGGGTCGAACCAGTAGATGAAGTAGGTGCAGGGTATGCAGGGGACGCCGTAGTCGGCCACCCACTCCTCCTCCGTGTCGACGTCGGCCCAGAAGAAGTATGCGCGGTCGCCGTACTCGTTGAAGAGGCGTCGCACCTTGGGCTCGAAGTCGGCGGAGGCGGCGCACCAGTCGGCGTAGAAGACAATGACGTGAGGGCAGTCGTGGGGCATCTCTTTCCAGTCATCATAATAGATGTCGGGGATGTAGTCCTGGCGCTGCGCTGCGGCGGCCAGGGCCGAGCACATGATGACGAGGAACATTACAGAGCGAAGGAAGTGTTTCATAGCGAGGGGATTTATCGTTAGTATCGGGGGGTCTTGTGCTGCCAGAGCTTGAAGGAGACGCCGACGTGGAGGTCCCAGATAAACTTGCCGTCCTTCTCTTTGGTGTCGCCAAGGCCGAGGCCGCCGCCACCGAAGACACCGAAGCGCTTGGCGTCGCCGAAGTAATACTCATATTCCAAGTCTACAAGCAGGCCGTAATTCTTGATGACGGGCGTTTCTCCAAAGAGGATGTTCATGTTGAAGTCGTGGTTCCCCTCGCCGATACGGTAGCCGAGGCCGACGTTCCACGCCGTCTTGTCGCTGTTGCGCAGGTCAAAGAAGATGTCCTTGCCGATGCTTGCGAGTATTACCAAGCCGCCTTGGCCGCCGATTGACCATTTGAGGCGTGCGAACTCGCCGGAGAATCGGCTCATGCCGACACCGAAAGCGATGCAGGGATAGCCGTCGGCCTCATAGCTCATCAGGCCGATTGCGCCGTTGGTGACCCCCTCGCCTATGCCCGTGCCGACACTGCGGCCTATGTCACCGGCGACTGAGCCGGTGGAGGAGTTGTCGGAAGAGGAGGAAGATGAGGAGGATGAACTGCTTGAAGAGGAGTGGGTGCCGGTGATCTCGTAATAGTGGTGGACATACGACTTGGAGCCGGTGCTCACTTCTCGGCTCTGGTAGTAGATGCAGCGGTTGCCGGAGCAGTCGGTGATGGAGGATGCGTTGGGGATGCGCGTGGTGGTGGTGTAGCTGCGCCGGTCGATGCGGATGGTGCCACCGCCGTTGATCTTGACGTATACCGGCAGGCATACGCGTGATGAGATGGTGAAGGTGGTTCCGTCGAACTCGTTTTTGGCCATGGCCGTGGCGACGGTGAGGGCCAACAGAATGAGAGTAAGAAGTTTTTTCATGATAGAGGGGTGTGTGCCCTTAGCTTCCCGAACAAGGCAAATGACTGGTTTACAAACAAAAACGTGGGAAACTTCATCCTGCTGTTTCCTCGTCCGAAGGCCGTGAGAAGTGCCCTGATTGCCGTGGAAAAAGCAGTATGAAGCCCACGTTAGATTATTTGACCCCAAAGGCCGGGCCGCATGTCTGCGACCGGCCCGGGGAGGTATAACCTACCCTGAACGTCATCTACTGCGCTGTCTTCCGGCAATGTTTTCGAAAATTTCTCACGTTTTCGGGACGAAAAGACAATGCTGGGGATAAACGTTTTATCCTATGAGTTGTACGCCGGCAACCGGTATGCCGACGCTATGGAGAGGTCACTCTTGACCTGTCTCACGATGCAAAGTTAAGAAACATTTTCCAAAAATAACCAAAAAATCTGAATTTTATGCCAAAATATGCGGATTTAGGAATGAAATCCCGCATTTTGCCGCCCGAAACCACCCTTTGTGACTTTTCGAATTATAATTCGGAAAATTACAAGAATTTGGGAGTTTTCGAATTATAATTCGGAAAGTCAAAATTACATATACAATCCGCGAATTACAAAGAATTTTTAAGAATTAAGGGGAGTTCTAAAAATTCTTTGTAATTCGCGGATTGTAGGAGGGTTATCCTCGGATGGGGGTGATCTTGACTTTGCGGTTTTTGATCTTTTGGTGGGCGACGGCAATGAGGACGTCGGGGACGCGCAGGGCAGGGATGGCGACGATGGCGGCGTGGTCGCGCAGGGCTATGCGGCCTATCTGCTCGGGCTGGAGGGTGGTGTTGGCCAGGAGGAAGCCGAGTATGTCGCCGCGGGAGATCTTCTCCTTGCGACCGGCATTGAAGTAGAGGGAGCCGACCGTGGGCACGGGGGGCGCAGGGCAGACGTCGGGGAGGGTAAGTTCCTCGGCGGCGTCGGTGCCGACGGTGTTTGACCAGGTTTCATCGGGGCCGATGATGAAGTAGACGGCACCCTCGGCGCCCTGGCGGGCGGTGCGTCCGCAGCGGTGCACCCACACCTCGGGCGTGGGGGGCTGGTGATAGTGGATGACGGAGGCGACGTCGTCGATGTCGAGGCCTCGTGAGGCGAGGTCGGTGGAGATGAGTATGGGTGTGGTGCCGTTGTTGAGCAGCTCGACGGTGCGCTCGCGCTCCCACTGCTCGAGGCCGCCGTGGTAGAGGCCCACGGGCATCCCCTGGCGGCGCATGGCGGCGTGGACGCGCTCGGCGCTGTCGCGGTGGCCGACGAAGACTATGGCTTTGCGCTCGGGGGTGACGACGGTGCAGAGGAGGCGGCGGAGGGTGTCGAGCTTGTCGGCCTCCGGTGACTTGACCTGCTTGACGGTCAGGGTGGAGTGGGGGGCAGGCACACGCTCGGAGGCGCTGAAGTCGAGGCGCCGCGCACGGCGTCCGCGCAGCTCCTCGGGCAACTCGTCGAGAGGAGTCGCGGAGGTGAGAACCACGTGCTCGGGGGCGACGAAGTGGCGGAGTATCTGCCGGATCTGGGGGGCGAAGCCTAATTCGAGGGCCTTGTCATACTCGTCGAGGACGAGGGCGTGCAGGCGCATGCCGGGGCGGAGGTGTCCGCGGCGTATGTGGTCGACGAGGCGCCCGGGGGTGGCGACGATGATGTCGGGGGTCATAATCAGGGAGTTCTCCTCGTCGGCCATGCTGTGGCCGCCGTAAAGGGCCACCGTCTTGTATCCCCGCGCGATGGCACGGACGACCTCGGACGTCTGCATGACCAGCTCGCGCGTGGGCGCGAGGATGAGGGTCTGGAGCACGCCCATCGGCTGCCCCATGAATCGGAGGGCGGCGATGGCGAAGGCGACGGTCTTGCCCGAGCCGGTGGGTGCGATGAGCACGGTCAGCGGGTCGGAGACGTCGGCCATGCTCAGCTGCATGTCGTTGAGGCGCTCGATGCCGAGGCGCTCGCGAATGTTCTGTCGTATTTGATTCTCGTCCATAATGCAAAATTAATAACAATTTTGCAAAAAACATAGTTTAACCGAAAAAAAGGAAACCACGAATTACACGAATTAATCGAATTACACGAATTTAAATTTTTTATTCGTGTAATTCGATTAATTCGTGGTTAAGCAGTATGACCTATATAATAATGTGTGTGGGGGGTCAGAGGGCGGGCTCGGGGACGGGGCACAGTTTGCGGCGAAGGTGCAGGAGCATGTCTCGTGTCATGGCGTCGAGGTCATACTCCGGCTCCCAGTCCCACTCCTCGCGGGCACAGGTGTCGTCGAGGCTGTTGGGCCACGAGTCGGCGATGGCCTGCCGCAGCGGGTCGGGCTCATACTCCATTTGGAAGTCGGGGACGTACTGCTTTATCTTGTTGTAGATTATCTCGGGGTCGAAGCTCATGGAGGCGATGTTGAAGGAGTTGCGGTGCTTCAGTCGCGCCGGGTCGGCCTCCATGATCTCGACGGCGGCGCGGAGGGCGTCGGGCATGTACATCATGTCCATGAACGTGCCGGGCTTGAGGGGGCACTTGAATGTCTCGCCGCGGACGGCGGAGTAGTAGATGTCGACGGCGTAGTCGGTGGTGCCACCGCCGGGGAGTGTGGTGTAGCTTATGAGGCCTGGGAAGCGGACGGAGCGGGTGTCGACGCCGAAGCGGCGGGCGTAGTAGTCGCTGAGCAGTTCGCCGGTGACCTTGGTGACGCCGTAGATGGTGTCGGGGCGCTGGACGGTGTCCTGGGGGGTGCGGTCGTGGGGCGTGGAGTTGCCGAAGCTGCCGATGGAGCTGGGGGTGAAGACGGCGCAGCCGTGCTCGCGGGCCACCTCGAGGGTGTTGTACAGGCCGCCGACGCCTATCTTCCAGGCGAGCTGCGGGCGTGCCTCGGCCACGGCGCTGAGGAGGGCGGCGAGGTTATATATTGTGTCGATGTGATACTTGCGGACGGCGGCGGCGATCATCTCGGGGCATGTGATGTCGACCTCCTCTGCGGGGCCGCTCTCGAGCAGCTCGCCGCGGGGCTCGGCACCTTTAATGTAGCCGCAGACCACGGCGCCGGTGGGGCAGTGGCGCCGGATTTTCATGGTAAGCTCGGAGCCGATCTGGCCGGTGGCGCCGATTATAAGTACATTCTTCATATCGATAATTGTGATGAGAAAAAAATGGGTATGCAAATTTAGCGCTTATCCGTGTAACGACAAAGGTTTTGGCAAAAAATTTGCTCGCGAGGGGAAAAATATTTGCCTGTACGGGGGGAAATTTGTACCTTTGCACAAATTGTTATATAATGGAAAAGAATGCTAAGTCCCCGGCCGCGCAGGCCGTCGGCCCCATCGGAGTGTTTGACTCCGGCTACGGGGGCCTCACCATACTTCGCGAGATACGCCGCGAACTGCCTGAGTATGACTACATTTACTTGGGCGACAACGCCCGTGCGCCCTACGGCCCGCGGTCGTTTGACATGGTCTACCGGTTTACGCTCGAGGCGGTGGAGGAGCTGTTCAGCCGTGGCTGCCGGCTGGTGATATTGGCGTGCAACACGGCGTCTGCCAAGGCACTGCGCACCATCCAGCAGAAGGATCTGCCACGCATCGACCCCGACCGGCGCGTGCTAGGTGTCATCCGCCCGACCGTGGAGGCCCTGGATGACATCACCAAGACGGGCCACGTGGGCATATTGGGCACGACGGGCACTGTCAACTCCTACTCCTACGCCATGGAGATAGCGAAGATACACCCGCGCATGCGCACCTACTCCGAGGCTTGCCCGATGTGGGTGCCGCTGGTAGAGAACAACGAGCATCTGAGCGAGGGCGCCGACTATTTCGTCAAGAAGTACATCGACCGTCTGATGGCGCAGAGCGACAAGATAGACACCATAGTGTTGGGCTGCACGCACTACCCGATGCTGGTGGAGAAGATCGAGAAGGAGGTGGCCGGCCGCGCCCGCGTCATCTGCCAGGGCGACATCGTGGCCCGCTCGCTCAAAGAGTATCTCCGCCGCCACCCGGAGATGGACCGCCGGTGCACCAAAGGCGGCACCGTCACATACCTCACCACCGAGCTCCCCGACAAGTTCACCGACCTGGCCGGCATCTTCCTCAAAGAGCCTGTGGCCGTCAGCCACGTCGAAATCGGCGGATAACCCTGAAAACTAAAACTAACTACCATACATGAAATTCAACGTCTCTTCACGGGCGCTCTACGGCTTCCTGGCCTCGGTCAACAAAGTGATCAACTCAAAGAACGCGCTCACCATACTCAACAATTTCCTGCTCACCCTGCGCGGTGACCTGCTGACCATCACCGCCTGCGACCTCGAGAACTCGCTGGTGGGCCGCATCCACGTCACCGAGGCCGAGGGCGAGGGCAAGTTCTGCATCGACGCCCGCCGCCTGGTCGAGCTGCTCAAGGAGATGCCGGAGCAAGGCATCAACTTCGACATCAACGATGACAACCTGGCCATACGCATATCCTATCAGACAGGCCATTACAACCTCATCGGCATCAACGGCGACGAATATCCGTTCAACCCCGACGACGCCGGCAAGGTGGAGCCTGCCGACGAGGAGGTGGCCATCCGCTTCCGCGCCACGGGCGTGCAGCTGCTCAACGCCATCGACAACACCATCTTCGCCGTGGGCACCGACGACCTGCGCCCGCAGATGATGGGCATCCTCTGGGACATCCACGAGGATGACGTGACCTTCGTGGCCACCGACACCCGCAAGATGGTCAAGTTTGTCGACACCAACATCAAGCCCGGGGCCGTCAGCCGTTTCATTCTCCCCGTCAAGCCCGCTACTGTTCTCAAGAACGTCTTCTCGCGCGACAGCGAGATAGAGGTGTTGTGCACGCCGCAGAACGTGACCTTCTCCAACACCGACTTCATCTTCACCTGCTCGCTCATCAAGGGCAACTTCCCCGACTATAACCGCGTTATCCCCACCACGAGCGCATACACGGTGATGATCGACCGGCAGCTGCTGGCCAACGCCGTCAAGCGCATCTCGGTGTTCGTCGGTGACAACGGCCTGGTGAAGTTCAAGTTCACTCCCGAGAAGGTGGTCATGCGCGCCATCGACCTGGGCCTTTGCGCCGACGCCCGCGAGGAGCTGCCCTGCGACTTCTCCGGCGAGCAGATCATCATGGGCTTCAGCGCCACCTACCTCCAGGAGATGCTCGGCACGTTCAGCTGCCCCGAGGTGAAGATACTCCTCAGCGACCCCTCGCGCCCCGGCGTGTTCCTGCCGGCCGAGGACGAGGAGGGCACCGAGCTGGTCATGCTCCTCATGCCCATGACCGTGACCGAATTTGAAGACTAATCCAGACAATCATCGATGACCATCGATAATGATTGATGATTATCGACAAACCCGATTGCCAGCCTATGCAGCTCAACCTCACCAAGCCCCTGATATTCTTCGACCTGGAGACCACCGGCGTAAACGTCACCAACGACCGCATAGTCGAGATCTCGCTCATCAAGGTGATGCCCGACGGCAGCGAGATCGAGAAGACGCGCCGCATCAACCCCGGGATGCACATCCCCGAGGAGGCCACGGCCGTACACCACATCACCGACGCCGACGTGGCCGACTGCCCGCAGTTCAAGCAGATAGCCAAGAGCCTCGCCGACTTCATCCGCGGCTGCGACATCGCCGGCTTCAACTCCAACCGCTTCGACATACCCATGCTCGACGAGGAGTTTGCCCGCGCGGGCGTCGACTTCGACTTCTCCAAGGCCCGCTTCATCGACGTGCAGACCATCTTCCACAAGATGGAGAAGCGCACTTTGGAGGCCGCCTACATGTTCTATTGCGGCAAGGAGCTCGACGGCGCACACTCGGCAAACGCCGACACGCGAGCCACTTACGAGGTGCTCAAGGCCCAGCTCGACCGATACCCCTCCCTCGAAAACCAGGTGGACAAACTGTCGGAGTTCTCCTCGCAGCACCGCAACGTTGACCTGATGGGGCGCCTGTACTATGACGACCAGGACCGCGAAATCATCAACTTCGGCAAGTACAAGGGCCAGGTGGCCGAGGAGGTGTTCATGCGCGAACCGGGCTACTTCGGGTGGATCGACCAGGGCGACTTCCCCTCCAACACCAAGCGTGCCTTCCGCCGCATCTTCATGCGCGCCAAAGAAAAACAGAAAGCGCAACGTGCTGACAAATAAACATATAATACTGGGCATTACGGGCGGCATCGCCGCCTATAAGTCCGTGTCGCTTCTGCGTCTGCTCGTCAAGGCAGGCGCAGAGGTGCAAGTGGTCATCACCCCCGCCGGCCGCGAGTTCATAACCCCCGTGACCCTCTCGGCGCTGTCTGGCAAGCCAGTCATCAGCGAGTTTTTCACCGCCAACACGGGCGAGTGGCACTCGCACGTCGACCTCGGCCTCTGGGCCGACGCCATGGTCATAGCGCCCGCGACAGCCTGCACCATCGCCAAGATGGCCAACGGCGTGGCCGACAATATGCTGGTTACCACCTATCTGTCGGCCAAGTGCCCCGTGTTCGTCGCACCGGCGATGGACCTCGACATGATGGCCCACCCCTCCACCGTGGCCAACATCGAGCGGCTGCGCTCCTACGGCAACCATATCATCGAACCGACGGCGGGGGAACTGGCAAGCCATCTCGTCGGCAAGGGGCGCATGGAGGAGCCGGAGGTGATAGCCGACGTGCTCTCGCGCTTCTTCGGCAAGCAGCAGACGCTGGCGGGCAAGCGCGTGGTCATCACCGCAGGCCCGACATACGAGCGCATTGACCCTGTGCGCTTTATCGGCAATTTCTCCACGGGCAAGATGGGCTACGCCCTGGCCGAAGAGGCCGCCGCGCGCGGTGCGCGCGTGACCGTGGTCAGCGGGCCGGTGAGCATAAAGGCGGAGCATCCGTCTATCGAGGTGGTGCCCGTGGAGTCGGCGCGGCAGATGCTAGACGCCGCCAAGGGTTGCATCGGCGAGGCCGACATTGCCATCTTCACCGCCGCCGTAGCCGACTATGCCCCCGCCGCCCCCGCCACGATGAAAATCAAGCGCGAAAAGGCAGACATCGACGCCATTCCGGTGGTGACGAACCCCGACATCGCCGCCACCCTCGCCACCGACAAGCGCCCCGGGCAGACCTTCGTGGGCTTTGCCCTCGAGACCGACCACGGCAGCGTCAACGCCCGCGAGAAGCTTGAGCGCAAGCATCTTGACTACATCGTGCTCAACTCCCTCAGCGACCCCGGCGCCGGCTTCGCCACAGACACCAACAAGGTCACCGTCTTCGGCGCCGACGGCACGGAGCAGGCGTTCCCCCTCAAGCCCAAGCGCGAGGTTGCCGCCGACATACTCGACACCATAACCAAAGATTAGAAATGACACGCATACGCATACTCCTCATGCTCCTGCTATGCCCGTTCCTCGCCGCTGTGGCACAGGAGCTTAACTGCCGCGTCGAGGTCAACTCGTCGCAGGTGCAGGGCACAAACAAGAGTATCTTCGAGACCCTCCAGGAGGCCATCAACGACTACATGAACACCACGCAGTTCACCACCGCGCAGTTTTCCCCTAACGAGAAGATAGATTGCACGTTATACTTCACCATCAAGAGCCTCGAAGACAACACCCTCAGCGGCGACCTGCAGGTGCAGTCAACGCGCCCTGTCTACAACAGCGCCTACACAACCACGCTCATCAACTTCAAAGACTCCAAGATAGACTTCACCTATACCGAGGGCGAACCGCTGATATTCAACGAGATGTCGATGGAGAGCCAGCTGACGCAGATACTCAACTTCTACGCCTACCTCATCATCGCCATGGACTTCGACTCCTTCTCCCCCCGCGGCGGCGACGTGTTCTGGGAGCGTCTGAAGACCATCGTACAGCAGGCTCAGTCGTCGGGCGAGACGGGGTGGAAAGCCTTCGAGGACACCAAAAACCGCTCCGCCGTGCTCGCCGTGTTCACCGACCCCTCCACGCAGCAGATACGCGACATGACTTACCAGTATCACCGGCAGGGCCTCGACCAGATGGCCACGAGCGTCGACAAAGGGCGCGCCAACATAACCTCCTCGTTGCAAAGCCTCAAGAAGCTCTACGACGCCTCACCCATGTCGGTGGGACTGAGCATGTTCAAGGACGCCAAGCTCGACGAGCTGGTCAACATCTACTCCAAGGCCCCGCAGGATGAGCGCACAAACGTCTACGAGCTGCTGCAGCCCATCTACCCCGCCGAGGGCACCCGCATCGAGAAGATCAAGACCGGCGCCACAAAATAGAATTAAGCAACACGAAAACAACAATTTAACGAATTAAGCGAATTTAAAGCAAATAAAATTTTAATTCGATTAAATTCGATAAATTCGATAAATTCGTGTTTCCAAGTTAATACAGCAGCATCTGCACTCAATGCTCAAATCGATACACATATCCAACTACGCTCTCATCGACGAGATTGACATCGCCTTCGGCCCCGGGCTCAACGTCATCACCGGCGAGACCGGCGCCGGCAAGTCGATCATCATCGGTGCGCTGTCACTCATCCTCGGCGCCCGCGCCGACTCGCGCGTGGTGCGCGACTCGGGGCGCAAGTCGGTGATAGAGGCGGTGTTCACCGTCGCTGCCGACTCGCCGCTACGACAGCTGTGCGCCGAGGCCGACATCGACTGGGACGACTCTCCTGCCCCCCGGCTGATAGCGCGCCGCGAGATAGCCGCCGGCGGCCGCTCCCGCGCGTTCATCAACGACACTCCGGTGCCGCTGACGCGCCTGCAGGAGGTGGCCATTCACCTCGTCGACATACACTCGCAGCACCAGAACCTGCTGCTCGCCCAGCCGCAGTTTCAGCTCGACATAATCGACTCCTTGGCCGGAAACGCGCAGCTGTTGGAGGAGTACCGTGCACGCTATCAGAAGCTTCGCGTGGCCCTGCGCGCACTCAAGAAACTCCGCGCCGAGCTGCAGCGCAGCCGCGACGACGAGGAGTTCATACGCTACCAGCTCGAGCAGATAGAGGCCCTCAACCTGCGCGACGGCGAGGTGGAGGAGCTTGAGCGCGAGCGGGAGGTGCAGTCGAACCTCTCGCAGGTGAAGGAGCAGCTTTCCATTGCCTTGCAAGCGCTTAGCACCGGCGAGCCGTCGGCGCTCGAACAGGTATCCACCGCCCGTTACGCCGCCGAGGCTCTCGACAGCCTGCTCGACCCTGCCGACGACATACCCTCGCGCCTCGAGAGCCTGCGCGTGGAGCTGCAAGACATCGCCGACACCATAGCCGACGCCGGGCAGTCGCTCGACACCTCCGGCTCGTCATTAGAGGAGATAGACGACCGGCTCACAGCCATTTACGACATGCAGCGGCGGCACAAGGCAGACACTTTCGACGAGCTTATGGACTTGCGCGAGAGCCTGCGCTCGCGCCTCGACCTGCTCGACGGAGCCGACGAGCGCGTGGCCGAGCTTGAGCGCGCCGCAAAGCGCGCATACGCCCTGGCCCGCGAGAGCGCCGCCAAGCTTACCGAGAGCCGCAAGGCGCAGGCCGCGCGACTGGCCGAGGAGCTGAAAAACCGCGCCCTGCCGCTTGGCATGAAGAACCTTCAGTGCGTCGTCAGCGTTAATCCTGTAGACCTCAATGCCACCGGCGCCGATGCCGTGGAGTTCCTGTTCTCGTTCAACAAGAACGCGCCGCTACTCCCCGTGGGCCGCACGGCCTCCGGCGGCGAGATCTCGCGGCTGATGCTGTCGGTCAAGGCCATCATCGCCGAGCACATACAGCTGCCGTCGCTCATACTCGACGAGATAGACACCGGCGTCAGCGGCGACGTGGCGGCTCGCATGGGCGCGATGATGCTGGATATCAGCTCGTTCACGCAGGTAATCGCCATCACCCATCTGCCGCAGGTGGCAGCCCGCGGCACCGGCCACTTCAAGGTCTACAAAGAGGACGACGAGAGCGCGACCCACACCCACATACGCCGCCTGAGCGACGAGGAGCGCATCGACGAGCTGGCACTCATGCTCTCCGGCGACCCCTCTAACGCCGCCGCCCGCGCTACAGCGTGCGAGTTAATGAGTAAATGAGTAACGGAGTAAAAGAGTGATTGAGTGCCGTCAGGCAACCGATTCCTGTGCTTTGGGGCTGTGCTCCAAAGCCAACTTAAAACACTGAACATGGAGAAGTCAGACTACATATTCGGCATCCGTGCCGTCATCGAGGCCATCGAGGCCGGCCGTGAAATCGACCGCATACTCATCCGCCAGGGCCTTCAGGGCGAACTTATCGGGGAGCTCAACACGCTGATACGCAGCCACCGCATACCCGTGCGCCACGTCCCCGAGGAGCGCATCAACCGCGTCACCCGCAAGAACCACCAGGGCGTCGTGGCCATGCTCTCGGCAGTCACGTACCACAATCTTGGCAACCTCGTCAGCCAGCTCTATGAGGACGGCGTGGTGCCCTTCATCGTCGTGCTCGACGGCATCACCGACGTGCGCAACTTCGGCGCCATCGCCCGCACTTGCGAGTGCGCGGGCGTGAACGGCATCGTCATCCCCACCCACGGCAGCGTCTCCGTCGGCGCCGACGCCGTCAAGACCTCTGCGGGTGCCCTCAACCACATCCCCGTATGCCGCGAGGCCAATCTGGTAAACACCGTCAAGTTTCTCCGCGATGCCGGGCTGCAAGTGGTCGCCGTCACGGAGAAGGCCGAAATAAACTATACGCAAGGCAATTATGACACGCCGTTAGCATTGGTCATGGGCGCCGAAGACGTAGGCATACAGCCCGACGTGCTCCGCGCGTGCGATACGCTGGCGGGCATACCCATGTTCGGCAAGATCGGCTCGCTCAACGTCTCCGTCGCCGCCGGCGTCATGATGTACGAAGTCGTGCGCCAACGCCTGGCCTCCAACGAAGTAATCATCTGACCCAAGTTCCGCAAGTCGAAATTAGTCGACAGGAACGCGAATTAAACGAATTACGCGAATTAACTCGCGAAGAAAAAAAGAATAAAAAGAAATTTTTAAAGCGGAGTTCTATAAATTCCCAAAATAAATAATTGTTTTGCTGCCACGCCGGCCTCTTTTTGGCTTAAACCGATGGTTCTTTCAGTTACGTGGCTCGCTACGCGCCATCACTCACCGTCGTTTTAATCTCAAAAATAGTCTCGAAATACAGCAACGGCAATTTTTAGAACTCCCCTAAATGCGCTCCAAAGGAGCGCGCCCGTGATAACCCCGGGCAAGCGGAGCGCAGCCCGGGGAATCGGAGAGGCGTCCTCCCGCCCCGGCACCCCAAAGGGGTGCGTTAATGATTGTTGAGCCAATCATCAGCGCACCCCTTTGGGGTGCATGTCCGGGCGATTTTTCTTCACCCCCGGGCTGCGCTCCGCTTGCCCGGGGTTATCATCAAGTTGCTCCTTTGGAGCAAAATTATATTCGATAAATAGTTACTCTTTTTTCTAAATTTTCGCTAAAACATATAAATGTTTATGTGCAAGCGTTAAATAAATGTTAAAATTGGGGGGTAATTTTTTAGGAATTATTGCTGTAACTTTGGGGTGCCGAAAGCGTGACAACGCTTGCCCGCTTACCTCGCAAGCAGTTGTCAGACAAGCGCTTTCCATCTAATACACAATGTTTTCCATACTGTTACCAACCAAAAGACTCAAGACCATTCTGGCTATTACACTCATTGTAACAACCCCTCTGGCAATGCGCGCCGACAACCCTGCGGCGCCAACGGGAACCCTCCCTGTGCTATACATCAACACCGATGACGGCGCTCCAATAGTATCCAAAACGGAGTACGTCAACGGCACCTATTGGCTTGACGCCATGGACATTCCCGGCATCGAGGGCATAGGCAGCCAATCCGTTCCCCTCGACTTGCAAATAAAAGGCCGTGGACACTCGTCATGGAAAGGTGTCAAGAAGCCCTACAAAATCAAGTTGGGCAAAAAGCAAGCGATACTCGATATGCCCGGTAACAAGCATTGGGCGCTGCTCACCGTCTCGAGTTATACACTCGCCGGTTTCGAGCTGGACACGCTCATAGGAATGGACTGGACGCCGGCGTTGCAACCCGTCGAACTGGTGTTAAACGGCAGGTATGACGGCCTATACTGGCTCACCGAGACAGTCCGTATCGACACGGAGAGAGTGGATATTTGGCAGCAACCCGACCTCAACACCGACTGCACTACCGTATCGGGAGGATGGTTGGTAGAAGTTGACAATTATCACGACGACTGCCAGATAACCGTTCCGGAGTGCTCTAAATGGGCGCTCACTCTCCGCTACCACTCACCCGAGCGACTCTCCAACGAGCAACTATCCTGGCTAACCGACGAGTTCAATGCAATCAACCAAGCGGTTTATTCAGAGGACAAAGGCTCAACGGATTGGGAGGATTATTTAGATGTCGAGAGCATGGCAAAATTTTTCATTGTGCAGGAGGTGCTAGACAATCCCGACGGCTTCCATGGGAGTTTCTATCTGCACAAGGATGCCGGTACAGAAAGCAAATGGATTGCAGGACCGCTGTGGGATCTGACATCATACCATCGTGAGAAGACGGACTATACCTTCCGCATGCCTGTCCACTACACCATCACGCCACATTGGATAGGTCAGTTGATACAATATCCCGACTTCTGCAAAGCCGTTGCCGATGAATGGGAAAAGTTATACCCCTCGCAGGTTGAGCCGCTTATGAATTACATTGAAGATGTTATGGTGCCTCTGGCGGAGGCAGAGAAGGCAAACAGCGCCCGTTGGCCGACGCTGCCTTACGCGCCCACGGAAGTTACTATTGAGACCACCAAGAACGTGCTCAGAGCCAACATGGAATGGTTTGACAAGCATCTGCCGACCACGTCCGGAATGGTCGCCAACATCTCAGCCGAAATTCCGGTAAATTCATTCGACGTCTATAACATGCAAGGCATCAAGATAAAAGAAGCCGACACACTTGACGACGCCCTGCGTGGGCTTGCTCCCGGATACTATATTATTAACCGGCGCGTCTACCGGATTTGGTAGGTTCGCAACTAAATCGTAATTTTACGGCATGAAAAAGACTATTGTTTTGTTGATGATGGCGGCCACATGTACGATGATAGCCGCACAAGAGACAGACTCACAGGAGCGTTTCCTGGACTACACCTCGGGAGAGTTCTTCACCGGTGAGACCACAAACCGTGAACTGTGGCCAGAGTGGTACGGCTATCCTGACGACGAGGGCATCACGGTGGAGTGGAACATACGCTACGCTATAGTGGAGGACAGTCCCTATTATAACGGGTGCGTGCGCTGGTGCATCCCGGAGTTCAACGTACTCGACATGGAGGGGAAGCCGGAGATTGCCTTTCATGGGCACTATTACGAACTGCCCGCAGGCTACAAGAGCGTCTCGATCTCGCTCCTCGAGGCTGAATACAAGGATTTCAACTATGAGCTTCAGCCTGCGTTGCCTCCTGTTTTAGACTGGGAGCCGCAGCGTTTTGTGGATATAGTGCCATACACTGGTTTCTATCCTGCCGAAACGCAGGAGGTAAGTGACATTGCGATTTACCGCGGCATATATTCAGCGTTGGTGGTAACGCAGCCTGTGCAATATGATTACCAAAACCATATAGTCCGCGCTTACACTCACCTGAAGTATCGCATAGACTACAAAGAGGAATCGGGCATCGAAGGTTTCAATGCCGACGACACACAGGCCAAGTATTACAATCTTCAGGGTATTCGCATTGCCGAGCCTCAGCCGGGAGAGCTATACATTGAACGCCGCGGCAACGTAGCCCGTAAAATCCGTTGGTAGTCAGCGGATGTAGAAGGGGGCGACTAAGTCTTGGTAGGCGGGGGAGCCGATGAGGAGGGAGTCGCGTCGGGTCATTACGGGCCTGCGGCCGACGAGCCAGAGCTGACGGCGCGGGGGTTTGCCCGGGGCTGTTATGACTGTTGTGAGCCGCTCGACGCACAGCCGGGCCATGGTGACCATAGTGTCGATGTCGGCCTCGCGGTCGGCCGGGGCGATGAACGCCATCCGCCCGTCGGGGGCGAGGAGCCACGCGGCGAGCTGCACGAGCGTCTCGATGGTGAGCGTGCCCTCGTGGCGCGCGGCGTTGCGGCGACAGTCGGGGGCGGCTAACCCTGTGGTGAAGAAGGGGGGATTGCTGATGATAAGGTCTTGCTCGCCAAGTATTTCGCGCACGTCCATGACGTCGGCGCACATAATGGCCACGCGGTCGGCCCAGGGCGAGGCGAGCACGTTGATGTGCGCCTCCTCCGAGGCCGCCATGTCTATCTCCACGCCCACCACGTGTGCCTCGGGTGCCCGCTGGGCTATCATCAGGGATATAAGGCCGGTGCCGGCGCCCACGTCGAGCACGCGGCGCGCGCCGTCGACAGGCGCCCACGCTCCGACAAGCACTCCGTCGGTGCCTACCTTCATGGCGCTACGTTTCTGATATATAGCGAATTGCTTGAATTCAAAAGTATTTTCTCCCATTTTTGCCCTGCAAATTTAACAATTTTCGCTACATTTGCGTTAATAATAAGAGAGAAATAAGTAGAAGAGATGATAATCAACACCGCACGTTTCGAAATAAGCAACACCGACGTCCGGAAGTGCCCGGCCGGGCAGCGCCACGAGTACGCCTTCATCGGCCGCTCCAACGTGGGCAAGTCGTCGCTCATCAACATGCTCACGCGCCACAAGGGGCTGGCCAAGACCTCGGCCACCCCCGGCAAGACCATGCTAATCAACCACTTCCTGGTCAACGACTCGTGGTACATAGTCGACCTGCCCGGCTACGGCTACGCGCGGCGCGGCAAGGAGAGCCGCGAGGAGCTGCGGCAGATTATCGAGAGCTACATACTCTACCGGGAGCAGATGACCAACCTGTTCCTGCTCATCGACATACGCCACGCCCCCCAGAAGATCGACCTGGAGTTTATGGAGTGGCTGGGGGAGAACGGGGTGCCGTTCAGCATTGTGTTCACCAAGGCTGACAAGGAGGGTCCCGTGGCCGGCCAGCAGAAAGTGGCCGACTACTGCGCCAAGCTGCTCGAGACGTGGGAGGAGCTGCCACCCGTGTTCGTCACCTCATCGACCGACTCGCGCGGCCGCGACGCCCTTCTCGACTACATCGAGGAGATGAACCGCCTCCCCCTCGCCCCCGCCGAGCCTGAAAACGCCAAATAACCGATTACCGTGCTTGTGGGGCTTTGCCCCACAAGTCTAACCCATAAAACCCTCATAACCATGGACAAAAATTCCAAGATAAAGGACGCCGGCAAGTACCCCGGCATAGCCGTCGACGTCGCCGACGACGAGAAGACCCCCAAGGACGTTGACAAGACCCAGCCCGAGCGGCTCAACAACAACCCCCGCGACCACGTCTTCAACTACAAGTGATGAGTGATTAGTGGTTAGTGATTAGTGGTTAGTGATTAGCGATTAGTGATTAGCTAAATGCCTCACGGGCAGGCCACTCTCACAACTAATAACTAATAACTAATCACTAATCACTGAAATTTTTGTATCTTTGCCAATCAAAACGTCATAGCCTATGGAGGAAGGATATTTCAACGCCGCCGAGCGCCAGCAAATGCCTGCGCTGATGGTGCGCTTCGTGCGCACAGTCCGCCCCGCCATGTCATACGACGACCTCCAGGCCCTGCGCCGCGTGCTCGCCGAGGGCGTGCGCGGCGGCCTTATGCCCCGCTCACCCTACGGCATCAACCCACTGATACACAACGTCAAGACAGCCATCTCCATCAGCGAGGAGCTGGGCGCCGAGCGCCACATAGTCGCCGCCATCATGCTCCGCGACCTCTGCCGCGACGAGCACCTGACGCTCGCCGACATCGAGGCCGACTGGGGGCCCGACACGGCGCGCCTGATTAAGGGGCTGCTCAAGGTGCAGACCCTCTACAGCCGCCAAGCGGCCGTCATGAGCGAGAACTTCCGCAACCTCCTGCTCACCTTTGCCGAGGATATTCGCGTGATTATCATAATGATAGTCGACCGCCTCGTGCTCATGCAGGCCATCAACCACCACCCCGACGAGAAGTATGTCTCGGAGGTAGCCTTCGAGGCAAACTACCTCTACGCCCCCCTGGCTCACCGCCTCGGCCTCTACCACATCAAGAGCATACTCGAGGACCTCTCGCTCAAATACACCAACCGCCCCATCTTCACCCGCATCGCCCGCGACCTCAACGCCACCAAGCGCAAGCGCGACGCCTACATAGCCGACTTCATAGCCCCTGTCAAACAGAAGCTTGAGGAGGCCGGGCTGAAGTTTGACATCAAAGGCCGCACAAAGTCGATAAGCTCAATCTGGAACAAGATACGCAAGCAGAACAACGACCTGGAGCACATCTACGACCTCTTCGCCATCCGCATCATCATCGACACCCCCCCGGAGAAGGAGAAGAGCCAGTGCTGGCTCGCCTACTCGATAGTCACCGACATGTACACGCCCAACCCGGCGCGCATGAAGGACTGGATCTCCATCCCCAAGACCAACGGCTACGAGTCGCTGCACATCACCGTCAAAGGGCCGGAGAACAAGTGGGTGGAGGTGCAGATACGCACGCGCCGCATGGACCTCATCGCCGAGAAGGGCCTGGCCGCCCACTGGAAATACAAGGGCATCAAGAGCGAGGACGACCTCGACTCGTGGATGAACAACGTGCGCGACATCCTCGACAGCGCCGCCGCCGGCCCTATGGAGCTGATGAAGGACGTGAAGATGGATCTCTACAGCCACGAGGTGTTTGTCTTCACCCCCCGCGGCGACCTCCACCGGCTGCCCGAGGGGGCCACGGTGCTCGACTTCGCGTTCAGCATACACTCCGGCCTGGGCTGCCAGTGCACCGGCGCGATAGTCAACGGCCGCAACCGCAAGCTCAACTACAAGCTGCAAAACGGCGACACCGTGGAGGTCACCACCTCGCAGCAGCAGGCGCCGAAGCAAGACTGGCTCGGCTTCGTGGTCACCAACAAGGCGCGCAACAAGATACGCCAGACCCTCAACGAACGCGCGCGCCGCGCCGGCGAGCTGGCCAAGGAGCTGCTCATGCGCCGATTCAAAAACCGCAAGATCGAGGTCGACGAGGGTGAGCTCTCACGCACCATCAAGAAGATGGGCTACAAGACCGCCGCCGAGTTCTACGTCGCCCTGGCCGAGGAGGCCATCACCCCCAACGAGGTCATCGCCGAGTATATAGCGCTGATCGAGAAGGCCAAAGCTGAGGCCGAGGCTCACAGCGCCGAGGAGTTTGTGCTCAACCCCCGCGCCGACGAGGAGGGCGCGCGCTCTGACGACGTGCTCATCATCGGCGAGGGGGTCAAGGGGATCAACTACAAGCTCGCCCGCTGCTGCAACCCCATCTACGGCGACCGCGTCTTCGGATTCATCTCCGCCGAGGGGGTCATCAAGATACACCGCGACGACTGCCCCAACGCCGCCAACATACGCGCCCGCTACCCCTACCGCGTCATCAACACCCGCTGGTCGGGCACCGTCGGCACACAGTTCGGCGCCACCCTGCGCATCGTCGGCAACGACGACCTCGGCATCGTCACCAACATCACCTCCATCATCGCCAAGGAGCGCCGCGCCTACCTGCGCAACATCTCCATCGACAGCCACGACGGCATGTTCAACGGCTACCTCGTCATCGGCGTCGACACCACCGAAACCCTGAGCGAACTCATCAAGAAAATCAAAACCGTAAAAGGAGTCAAAGATGTGCAACGCAACAACTAAAACGCTCTTATTAGCAGTGTTTACCCTCGTGTTGGCCGCGTGCGGTCGCTCGGAGGCCGACCGTGCCGCAGCCATGCTCGCCCGGGCACAGGCCGCTTACGATGCCCACGACTACTCCGCCGCCGTGGCCCTGACCGACTCGCTGCCAAAGGCGTTCCCCTCGGCCGCCACGGAGCGGCGCGCCGCCCTGCACCTCCACTCGCAGGCCTTGGAGGGGCTGTGCACCGTACAGCTCGCCGAGACCGACAGCCTCATCCTCGCCCTCCAGGCCCGCGGCGACGAGTTGCAAAAAGGCCTGAAATATGTGCCGCAAGAGTTTGAGGGATATTACGTCATGGCCGACGGGAGCGGGGCGGCGGGGCGCGAGGGCGGCGCCCCGCTCCAGGCACGCCTCACCCCCGACAGGCAAATATATCTCATCTCCACCGCCACCGGCTCGCCTCGCCACACCGCCATACGCGTCACCGCCCCCGACGGCTCTAACTCATGCACCGCCCCCGTCCCCTACGACGGCGAGGCCAACTCCCGCGCCGCCGCCGCCGAGACCGTATACTTCACCGGGGCGAACGCCGACACCATCGCCCGGTTTATCTTCGACCACCGCTCCGAGCCCCTGACCATCACTTTCGAGGGAGGCACGCCGCAGACCGTCACCCTCCCCGACGCCACCGTGGCCAACATCGCGCAGATGTACGACTTCGTCGACACCTCGCGCCGGCTCAAATTAGCTCTCCTGCGCAAGGAGCGCCTCGAGCAGCAGCTCACCGTCGCCCGCAACCAGACGGCCCGCACCTCCCCCGACTAAACGGTCTCATACCGAAACGACAGAAACACAAGAAACTTGCAACCACGAATTTTGCAGCCACGATTTTTGCAAAATTCGGGGTTGCAAGTCTGTTGTTTAATCTAAAAAGTTTCTGTTGTTTCAATTATAATACGCCCCAGATTTGAGACCGATGGGTAAGGCAAATTTAAAATCACTAAATTTGCACCCATATGGGAAACAACCAAAGGAAAAAACACTCTCCTGAGTTCAAGGCCAAGGTGGCCTTGGAGGCCCTGCGTGAGAGCTCGACGCTGGCCGAGCTGTCCAAGAAGTACGGCGTGAGTCAGAGCCAGATCAGCCGATGGAAGAACGAGATGACGCAAAATGCGTCAGCGGACGAGGCCCACCAGAAGGAGGTGGACCGCCTGCACCGCAAGATAGGCGAGCTGGAGATGGACGTGGATTTCTTAGAGCGGGTGTCGCGAAAATTGGGGATATCGGTGCCCGCAAAACGTTGATCGACCCCAAGGGCCCCCTGGGCAAGGAGCGGCAGCGCAAGTTGCCGGGCCTGAGCAAGAACGCGGTCTACTACGAGCCCAAGGGGGAGAGCGACGAGAATCTGGAGATCATGAAGGCCATCGACAAGGAGAACTGTGGCCCTCCCTCTCCAAGGGCGGCTGTCCCCACTATGTCAAGCTCTACCTGCTGCGCGGGCTCAAGATTGAGCGGCGCAACCAGGTGTGGAGCATCGACATCACCTACATCACTATGCGCCGCGGCTTCATGTATCTCACAGCCATCATAGATGTGTACTCCCGTGCCATCGTGGGCTGGGGGCTGCACAACACCCTCGACGCCGCCAACCAGACCGAGGTGCTGCGCGAGGCCGCCGGCCGGCACGGGGCCCCGGAAATCATCAACTCCGACCAAGGCGTCCAGTATACCTCGCACACCTGGGAGGAGACCTGCCAGTCGCTGGGCATCACCGTCAGCATGGACGGCCGCGGCCGCTGCAAGGACAACATCTGGATTGAGCGTTTCTGGCGCACCATCAAGCACGACTGGATCTACTTCAACCCCGCCGACACAGTCAGCGAACTGCGCTCAGGCATCGCCTCATACATAGACTATTACAATCACCGACGCCCCCACCAAGGCATCAAACACCGCATCCCTTGGCAGCTCTATCAGAAGCAGGCAGCCTGACCGGCGAGTTGCCCCCCTCTGGAAAAATCACTATATTTGCACACCCCCGACCGGATGACGGTGACGGATATACTGTCGGCTCATCCTCAAAAAGAATTACGGGGGCATCGAACCCCCGTAATTCTTGACCCCCAATCGGAATCGGGATCGGGATGCCTGTGGGCTCCCATACGGCCGGAAAACTTGCTTAAACCGCCTGCCCCAGCGGTCGAAAATCCGGGAGTACAATAACTATTTTACGATACCATGTGCTTTTGTTACAAAGGGCTTTTATGAAATCATCCTCATTATCAAGATTTGCCAGTTGCAAGGTGACGGGGCAGTCGCCGAAGTCGGCGGTGCCGCTGACGGTGGCCGTGGTCTGGGTGACGGCGTCGAGTTTGAGCGTACCGAGGCTCACCGGCAGCGTCGAGAAGGCGCGGATGCCGGAGAAGGCATCGTTGGGCATTTCTGCCGTGGTGGCTGCCGTGCCAGCGTAGGCGCGGACAAGGTAGTCTTGGCCCGGGGAGAGGTTCTCAATGGTTGTCGGGCCCGTGGCGGGGAGGTCGAGCCAGGCGCCCTCGGTGGTGTTGCGCAAGTCGATGTTGCGCATCATGCCGAGGTCGAGGCCCATGTTGGTGGAGCCGGTGCGCCGGTACTCCCACGCCAAGGTGTGCGTGCCGGCGCCGATGTCGACGCTGACGGTCTGAAACTCCACCTGGCCGGTAATCTGCTTGACGTCCTCGCCGTCGACGGTGAAGACGAGGAAGCCGACCCCCTCCTCCGAGTCGACGCTCCACTCCCACGTCACGGTGGTTGCCGCGGTGAAGGTGGCCGTCACCGTTATTTGCGACTTCTGGCCGACGGACAGGGGCGAGGAGGTGTCGTAATAGCTCTCGACCCACCCCTTGGCGGGGCGTGTCTTCCACGAGTAGGTGTTCATGGTGAAAGCCACCGGGTCGGAGTCGTCGGCGAGGGCCTGTCGGGCGAAGTCGCTAAGCTCCGTCAGCGTGCCGTATTTGTACTGGTATCCCGTTGAGGAGGCCGACGCGGGGAATGTGGCGGAGACCGTGGCCTTCGACTGCGTTGCCGTGATGTCGGCCGACAGCGTCGGTGGCGACGCCAATGCCGGCAGTGCTGCCATCAGCGCGGCCGCCAAAGAAAAGATGTAATGTAACCTCATGACTGTTACGAAAGGTTTGTGGGCCTGTCTCCCTGTAAGCCAATGATTGTAAAAAGATTAAGGTAAAATAAAAACGTGGGAAACTTTTCCTGCTTATCCCACACTCGGAGGCCTTAGGACTGCCCATGATAGGAGGATAAAGCAGTCGGTCAGCCCACGTTAGATTATATGTACGCGCATAAGAGGACAAACCATGTCACCATGACTTGCCCGCGGGCGCACTAATATAATCAGCCCTGAGCGTTTGCCGCTGCACTGCCTTCTACTGATTTTGTGTGAGAGTGTCCTAAGTTCTCGCTTGCAGAAGACAACGTTTGGATAAACGCTTTTATCGTAATGTCTTTACCCGCCCGCCGGACGTAGGTGTTGACCGACTTTGGGGTGTCGAGGCGCCCGCTCCCGGGCGCCGACGGGGGCAAAGTTAATGAAAATATCCTTAACAGCAAATATTTTTTTAAAGCGTCGCGCAAGTAAGGAGGGCGGCCGTCCCCGGCCGAGCGCCACAGAGGGTGTGTGCCCGCCCCACAGCACACGGCTTGCGGCCAAGGCGGGGATGCGGGGCGCGAGGGCGCCGCCCCGCTCCTGTCGGGGCGCGAGGGCGCTGCCCCGCTCCTGTCGGGGCGCGAGGGCGCCGCCCCGCTCCTGTCGGGGCGCGAGGGCGCTGCCCCGCTCCTGTCGGGGCGCGAGGGCGCTGCCCCGCTCCTGTCGGGGCGC
>CAYOUJ010000003.1:69389-88901 GCA_964407165.1 uncultured Muribaculaceae bacterium
CGCTGCCCCGCTCCTGTCGGGGCGCGAGGGCGCTGCCCCGCTCCTGTCGGGGCGCTGCTCCGAAACGAATACAATATTTGGGGGGCGCGGGCGTTATTATTTTATGTTAAGAATACTCAGGATAGCGGCGACTGTGGCAGCGCTTATGCTCCTTCCGCTTGCCGGCTCGGCACAGATCAATGTCGAGCAGGTGACGCGCATCGGGCAAAACGCGCTCTACTTCGACGACTACATGGTCGCTATCCAGTATTTCAACCGCGCCATCGCCGCCCGCCCGTACTGGTACAAGCCGTATCTTTACCGCGCCATCGCCAAGCTCAACCTGGGCGACTATGCCGGTGCTGAGGCTGACGCGTCGCTGGCCATCGAGCGTCACCAGCACGTGCCCGACGCATACGAGGTGCGCGCAGTGGCCCGCCAGAACCTGGGGCTGAACACCGATGCAATCACAGATTATGCCCGCGTGCTCGACAACAACCCCGACAACTCAAACGTGCTATATAACATGTCGCTGGCGCTGGTCGATGTGGAGCGTTACGACGAGGCGCGCCAGAACGTTGCAATGCTCATGCGCCGCTACCCTAAGTTTGACGGCACATATTTCGCCAGCGCCCGGGTCAATGTGGCCACAGGTGACACGATAGCCGCTCTGGCGGATCTCGACAAAGCGCTGGAGGCCAACTTCAACTCCACCAACTCCTATCTGATGCGCGCGGAAATCAACCTTCATCGCGCCTGCGGCGTGGAGAAGTACACCCCTGAGCGCCGGGAGCTCGACTCCCTCGCCCTGGCCGACATGGACGCCGCCGTTCGCCTGCTGCCCAACTCCGCGCCACTGTACACAAACCGCGCCTACATACGCTACACGGCCGACGACTACACCGGCGCCATGTCCGACTTCGACAAGGCTCTCGAGATAGATCCGACAAACATCATCGCCCTCTACAACCGCGCCATGCTGCGCACCGAGGTGCACGACTACAACCATGCCATCGAAGACTTTACGGAGGTGATCAACCAGAACCCGAGGCAATATCGAGCCGTGTTTAACCGCGCCAACCTCTACCGCGAGCTGGGCGACTGGAGCCGCGCCCTTGACGACATCAACACCGTCATCGACGCCTTCCCCGACTTCGCCGCTGCCCTCTACCTCCGTGCCGAGATACAATATAACCGGGGTAACACCAAGGCCGCCGCCCGCGACCGCGACCGCTCCGTGGCCCTCGCCCGCAAGAAAGTGGTGATGCTTCCCGATGAGGACGTGGGCACCCCCCGCTATGAGGCTAATGACTCCACCGGCATCTTCGGCGAAGACCAAGAAGCGGTGGCCGAGCGATTCCAGTCGTTGCAGATGGTCGACAATCTCAGCTCGGCGCCCCGCGACTACAGCGGCAGCACGCGCGGCAACATACAGGACACCGACTTCGCCGTCCGGCTCGAGCCGATGTTCACCATATCATACTATTACACAGAAACCGAGTTGTCTGCGGGCACCGACTTCCTCCGCGACCTCGAGCAGGTGAGCGAGGCGCTCCACGAGCCGGTGTACCTCGTCTCGCACGAGCCACCCCTGCGCGAGAGCGACATGCGCGAGCGGGCGGCCTCCGTGGAATATTACGACTCGTGGATAGCCACCCACACCCCCCGTGCCGTCGACTACCTGGGCCGCGGGCTCGACCGCCAGACGCTCCACGACTACGCCTCCGCCGTGGCCGACTTCGACCGCGCCCTCACCCTGTCTCCCGCCTTTGCCCCCGCCCTGCTCATGCGCGGCGTGGCCCGCTGGCGCCAGGCCGAGGCCCTGGCCGCCGACACCGACCCTGAGAACCGCGACGCGCGACGCATGCAGGTCGAGACCCTGCGCCGCGCAAGCATCGACGACTTCGACGCCGCCACCTCCGCCGTCCCCTCAATGGCCATCGCCTATTATAACAAAGGTGTGGTCTTAGCCTCGGCGCGCCAGTGGCGGCAGGCTTACGACGCCTTCTCCAAGGCGCTGGAAATCAACCCCGAGATGGCGCAGGCGTGCTATAACCGCGGCTACGTCAACATGACCCTGGGCAACAAGCAGGAGGCGTTTGCCGACCTCAGCCGCGCCGGTGAGCTTGGCATCGCTCCCGCCTATAACCTTATGAAGCGCATGAGCAGGTAATTAGTGAGTAGTGAGTAGTGAGTAGTGAGTAGTTAAAGAGTTAAAGTCTTAAAGAAATAAAGCAATTAGAGAAATAAGCTGTATATGAAGAAGATACTCCACATAGTCATCCTGGCCCTGACCATCGGCGCCGTACTGTCGGGGTGCGGGGGCGCCAAGCTGTCGGTGGCCGACGAGCAGATGGCACGCGGCGAATATTTCGACGCCTCCAAGACCTACCGCAAGCTCTACAACAAGCTGACAAAGAAGGAGGAGCGCGCCCAGCGCGGCGTCATCGCCTTCCGCATGGCCGAGTGCTACCGCCGCATGAGCCAGAGCGCACGCGCCTCTGCGGCATATCAGAACGCCATCCGCTACGGCTATCCCGACTCCATTGCCACCCTGCGGCTGGCGCAGATGCTGCACGCCGAGGGCAAGTATCCTGCGGCCATCAAGAGCTATGAGGAGTTTCTGATGCTCGCCCCAGGCAATGTCGAGGCTCAGAACGGCCTCGCCGGCGCGCGCATGGCCCTCGAAACCAAGGGGCAGCGCACACGTTACGTGGTCAAGCAACCCAAGATGATCAACTCGCGCCGCGCTGACTACAGCCCGATGTTCTTCGGCACCGACGGCGACGTGCTCTACTATACCACTACCAACGAAAAGGTAACAGGCAACAACAACAGCGAGATCACCGGTATGAAAAAGAGCGACATCTGGGTGATGAAAAAGAACGAGCGCGGCGAGTGGCAGCGCCCCGAGGCTGTCGAAGGGGAGCTGAACACAGAGTTTGAGGAAGGCATCGCCTCGTTCAGCCCCGACGGCTCGACCATGTACCTGACGCGCGCGCGCCGCGAGCCCAACTCCTCCACCGGCGTGGAGATATATACCTCCCAGCGCTCCGACGCCAAATGGAGCGCACCCGTCAAGTTTGACATCACCGCCGACACGGTCTCGAGCTATGGACACCCCTCCGTGTCGCCCGACGGCACTTATCTCTACTTCACCTCCGACATGCCCGGCGAGGGGGGCAAAGACATCTGGCGCATCAACCTCAAAGAGCGCTCCGGCTCGCTCGAAAACCTTGGCAACCAGATCAACACGGTCGGCGACGAGATGTTTCCCTACGCCCTGACCGACAGCATACTCTACTTCTCGTCCAACGGCCATCCCGGATACGGAGGCCTCGACATCTTCAAGGCTACGCTGCAGCCGGGTGGCACCTGGCAGGTCGAGAATATGGGGCTGCCCGTCAACTCCTCGGGCGACGACTTCGGAATAACCTTCGAGCGCCCCGGCGTCGAGCGAGGTTTTTTAAGCTCTAACCGCGGCGACGGCCGCGGCTACGACCACATATACTCCTTCGAGCTTCCCGACCTGGTCATAACCATCTCGGGCTATGTGGTTGACAACGAGGAGGAGCCGATACCCGGTGCTGTCATTCGCATCGTCGGCAACGACGGCACGATTCAGAAAGCCGTCACCCGCAACGACGGCTCGTTCTCATTCCCCATCGACCGCGGCGTCAGCTACGTCATGCAGGCCGGTGCCCGCGGCTATCTCAATGCCCGCCAGCAGTTTACAGCCGAGGACGCCGAGGAGGACGCCGACTATGTCATCGACTTCATCCTTGCCAACATCAACAAGCCAAACATCATCGACAACATATTCTTCGACTTCGACCGCGCCACGCTGCGCCCAGAGTCGAAGGAGGCCCTCGACTCGCTTGCCGGCCTGCTGCGCGACAACCCCAACATCACCATCGAGATGGCCTCGCATACCGACCGCTGGGGCGAGGAAACCTACAACCAGCGCCTCTCCATGGCCCGGGCAAAGGCCGTGGTCGACTACCTTATAGCCGCCGGCATTGCCGAAGACCGCCTGCAGTATCAGGGCTTCGGCGAGTCAAGGCCCATGACCATAACGCCACGCCTGGCAAGGCTCTTCCCGCAGTTCAAGGAGGGGGACGTACTCTCTGAGGAGTTCATACTCGGCCTTGACAACGAGCGCGACCAGATAATCTGCGACCAGATCAACCGCCGCACGGAGTTCAAAGTGCTCTCCGTCGACTATCGAATGTACTAACACGCTTTTGGCCATGCGATTTCGCACAGAGCTAACACCGCCGCCGCAGGCGCCCCTGAGCCTCGACCTCCCCGTCATGCTCCTCGGCTCATGCTTCAGCGACAACATGGGCGCCGCCCTCTCCGACCACGGGTTCAACGTCGTGGCCAATCCCACGGGGCCGCTCTACAACCCCTCAAGCATACTTTTCATGCTCGACAGGCTGCTGCAGGGGCGCCCGTTCACCGAGGGCGACCTGATGGAGGCCGACGGCCGACTCATCTCACTGCAGCATCACTCCCGATTTGACGCGCCAACCGCCCAAGAGGCGCTGAAGAAGATGAACGAGCCATTCCTGCGCACCTATGACATGCTCGGGCGCCTGCAAGCCGTGTTCATCACCCTCGGCTCCACACGCCGGTTCATTTACTGCGCCACCCACGCCGTCGTGGCCAACTGCCACAAGCTCCCCGCCGCCGACTTCCGCGAGGAGGTGATGGACTTCCGTGCCACCGCCCGCTGCCTTGACGCGCTGGTCGGGCTGATTCACGACGCCTGCCCGCAGGCGCGCATCATCTTCACCGTCAGCCCCATACGCCATCTCGCATACGGGCTCGAGGGCAACTCTCTGAGCAAGGCCACGCTGCGCGCCGCCATCGCTGAGGTGCAGGCTACCCACCCCGACGTGGGTTATTTCCCGGCATACGAACTGCTTATGGATGACCTCCGCGACTACCGCTTCTACGCCTCCGACCTGAAGCATCCCTCCGATGCGGCACTCGAATACATCTGGGAGAAGTTTGCCGACACATATTTCGATGCCGCCACGCGCCGACGCGCCGACGACGCCTACCGCCGCACCCTCTCCCGCCGCCATAGAAACAACAGTCGATGAGCTATCGAGTCTGTCGATTACATCGATGATGTCGACTGCTATCGATCCCTGTCAACCATAGACTATAAGTTATAAGCTATAAGTTATAAGTTATTAGTTATAAGTTACAATGACCTACTCTATCTCTAATATCGCTGCCATTCTTGGGTTACAGCAGCCCGGGCACCCCGATGCGCTCGTCGACATACTGCTCACCGACAGCCGCTCGCTGGTTTACCCCGAGCGTACCCTGTTTTTCGCACTGCGCACCGCCTCCGGAGACGGTCACAAATATATCGAGGAGCTATACAACCGCGGCGTCCGCAACTTCGTGGTCGACACCCACCCCACACTCTCTTACCCCGACGCCAACTTCCTCGTGGTCGCCGACACAGTCGAGGCACTGCAAACCGTCGCCGCGGATCACCGCCACCGCTTCGAGGTGCCCGTGGTCGGCATCACCGGCAGCCGCGGCAAGACCACCGTCAAGGAGTGGCTCAACCAGCTTCTCCAGCCCGACTACAAGGTGGTACGCAGCCCCCGCAGTTACAACTCGCGCATCGGCGTGCCCCTGTCAATCTGGGAGATGGACGAGACAACCGAAATCGGCATCTTCGAGGCCGGCATCTCACGCGCAGGCGAGATGGATCCGCTGCAGCGCATCATCGATCCCACCATCGGCATCATCACCAACATCGGTCCGGAGCACTCCGAGGGCTTCTCGTCGGCCGAGGAGAAATGCCGCGAGAAGGTGCGCCTGCTCTCAGACTGCCGCGTGGCCGTATACAACGCCGACGACCCGCTCATCTCGCGCATCGTCGCCGAGACACCCATTGCCGGCGCCCGGCTCGGCGTAGGCTCCGCCCCCGACGCCACCTTGAAGATACTCGAGGCGCAGACCACCTCACGCCACACGCTCATACGCTACCGCTACCACGACGACGAGGGCACGCTCACCATCCCCTTCATCGCCCCCCACCAGATACGCGACGCCATGCTCTGCGTGGCCGTCATGCTCTTCCTGGGCTGCGACGCGGCCGACATCGCCCACCGCGTCGGCGAGCTGCAGCCCGTGGCCACGCGCCTCGACGTCAGTGAGGGAGCGGGCGACTGCCTCATCATACACGACTCATACACAGCCGACTTCGGCTCGCTCGGCCCTGCCCTCGACTTCATGGAGCGCCGAGCCACAGCCTCTCGCACGTCGCTGCTGATACTCAGCGACGTGATGCACGACAGCGCCACCGACGTGCCGCGTCTCTACCGACGCATCGCCGATGTGCTACGCGACCGTGGCGTCGACCGATTCATAGGCATCGGCGAGGAGATGGCCAAATATCAGGGTTATTTCGACGTCAATTCGACCTTCTACCCCTCCACCGACGAATTTCTCCAGGAGGTGTCTGTCGGCGACTTCTCCCACGAGATGATCCTGGTCAAGGGCGCCCCGCGCTTCGACTTCTCGCGTATCACGGAGATGCTCGAGGCGCGCCGCTACGAGACAGTGCTCGACGTCAACCTCGACGCGCTGGTCAGTAACTATAATTTCTTCCGCAGCCACCTGCGTCCCGCCACCGGCGTGGTGTGCATGCTCAAGGCCTCGGGCTACGGCGCCGGCTCGCTCGAGCTGGCCAAGACCCTGCAGACCCACGGCGCGGCATACCTCGGCGTGGCCGTCACCGACGAGGGCGTGGAGCTGCGCCAGGCGGGCATCACCATGCCCATCATGGTGCTCAACCCCCGCGTGGTCAACTATCGCGACCTGTTCACCTACCGCCTCGAGCCGGAGATCTACTCCTTCGCAATGCTCGACGAGATAGAGCGCGAGGCGCGCAAATACGGCATCACAGACTATCCGGTGCACATCAAGCTCGACACGGGCATGCACCGCCTCGGCTTCAGCGAGGAGGAGGTGCCCGATCTAAATGCCCGCCTGCTCGCCTCCGACACAGTGCGTCCCGCAAGCGTATTCAGCCACCTGGCCACTGCCGACTGCCTCGACATGGACTCGTACACACTGGGCCAGTTACGCATGTTCGACCGCTGCACCCAGCGCCTTCAGCAGGGATTCAGCCACCACATCCTCCGGCACATACTCAACACCGCCGGCATCCTCCGCTTCCCGCAGTGGCAGTATGACATGGTGCGGCTCGGCATAGGGCTATACGGCGTGCAGACACTCCCGCCGGAGTGCGGTGAAGACGCCTTGCGCCCCGTCTCCTCGCTCCGCACCGTCATTTTGGCCCTCAGCCGCCGACATCCCGGCGACAGCATCGGCTACAGCCGCCGCGGGCGCGTCGAGCGCGAGTCACTCATCGCCACCTGCCCCGTAGGCTACGCCGACGGTCTCAACCGCCACCTCGGCAACGGACGCCTCCACGTACTCGTCGGCGACACCCTCTGCCCAATCATCGGCAACATCTGCATGGACATCTGCATGGTCGACGTCACCGACGCCCCCGGTGTCAAGGTCGGCGACCCGGTCGAGATCTTCGGCGAGCGACAGAGCGTGCAGACCGTGGCTGATGTGCTCGACACCATCCCCTACGAAGTGCTTACCTCTGTCAGCACTCGCGTCAAGCGGGTGTACTTCCGCGAATAAGGAGGCGACGCGCCCTTTGGGCGCCGCGTCAGGAGGTTAAGGAAATTAAGGAGATTAAGGAAATTAACGAGTAGTTAACTTCCTTAATCTCCTTAATTCCCTTAGGAGGCTACGCGCCCCCGCATCGCTACGCCTGGAGGGCAGCCTTTGCGCACAATGCGGGGAGGTGCGGCCGGGGACGGCCGCCCTCCGTACCTACTTGCTGATGTTGGTGACGCAGATGCCGTTGGAGACGGTGTTGTCACCCGTCTGGTGGTCCCACGAGCCGCTATTGAAGATGATGTAGCTGTAGGTCGAGGGTACCTGAATGTAATAGAAGCCAGTGCCAAGGAGTGTGGTGCTAAGCGTGGCGTTGTTGGTGCCGGTCCAGCAGTAGGCGCTGACGGTGCTCCAGGAGTCGCGGTTGTAGAAGAAGACGGTGCGGCCGGAGTTTATGTCGGCCCACTTCTTGTAGGTGTTGCCGTTGCGGGTGTAGATGACACCGTCGGCAGCAGCCCATCCGCCGGTGGAGGGATACTGTGCCGTGCGGGCGTTGTTACAGAAGATTACGCTGTAGCCTGACTTGACCTTGGCGCTCCAGAGGTTGCCGGCGACGAGTGTCATGGTGGGCGAGGAGTTCCAGTCGGGGGCGTTGGAGGCGCTGAACGAGTAGCAGCGCGGGGGGTTGGAGGAGGTTGCCCAGGAGTCGGAGTCGAGGTAGTATACGGTCACTGTGCCGTCGCCGGAGGAGCCGGAGTCGGCAGAGCCGCTGTTGGCGGTCGAGCTGTCGCCGCGGACGCAGCGGACGGGCATGCCGCGGAAGACCGTGCCGGTATTGCCGGCACTGCCGTTAACAAAGCGCATGGGGGTGAGGCCCTTGGCGGAGCCGCTCTCGTTGCCGTACGTGTCGTAGCAGAGGAACCAGAATTTGTATTCGTCAGAGCCCTCGTTGAAGCCCTGTGCGCCGGCGAGGTAGGTCGACGACCAGAGGAGGGTGTGGTTGGCGTTGCGGTAGTTGTTGCCCTCGGTGTATCCGCTTGCGGGGAAGTAGACGGTGCGGATGAGCGACGAGGTGGCCTTTGAGGCGCAATAGTAGGCCTCGCCGTTGGAGGCGGTGTAGCGGCCGGAGACTATGTTGATGTTCTCGAGCTGCGCGGAGGTGGGGATTGTGAATCCCTTGGGGCAGATAGAGGGTTTGATGTTGTCGCCCTTGGAGGTGGAGATGCGATAGAAAGCGCCGATGGTGTTGTTGTTGTCGCTCAGCTCGGAGGCGGCGAGGGAGAAGGGGCCGTTGCCGGCGGCGCAGAGGTTGCGGTCGAGCATGTAGATGGCTGTGCCGTCGGCGCCGGTGACCTTGACCACCTCGTAATAGAACGTGCCGGAGTAGCGCGTGTCGGGCACCTGGAGGGTGTATGCCGTGGTGCCGGTGCTGACGGTAGAGAGGATGCCCGTGCGGTATACGGGGATGACTATCTTGACGCCGGCGGCGTTGGTGATGGTCAGGGATGAGATCCACATATCGGTCTCGTCAGCCTTGGCGGCGGCGTCGGTGAGGGCCACCTTCCAGTAGCTACCGGACTGGGCGACGGTGAACTTGCTGTTACCCACGCTGGTTACCTGGTCGCCTGACTCGTAGGGGATCATGTAGTAGTAATAGTTGGCGTCGGAGGCGGGGGTGGAGACGGTGGTCTTCTCGGTGCAGAAGTGGAGGCCCTGGTTGCGGGCGTTGGTGCCCATGGCGGCCTCGTCAACGCCCTTGACGGAGGAGTCGAGCCAGGAGAAGTAGTCGTCGGTAATCTTGGTGCCGCCCATGTAGAGCTGTATAGCTCGCGAGCGCTTGAAGTCGGAACCCTTCTGTGTGACGATGATGGTGCGTGTCAGCTCGTGCCAGCGGACGGAGATGACGCCTGTGCGGGCGTCGGAGCTGGCGGCGTTGGCAGAGACGTTGAGGGTGTAAGTGAGGAGGCGGTTGGGAGATGTGTACGAGCCTTCGGATGTGGCGGCGGAGGGGTTTGCGTCAAAGCTGAGCCAACCGGAGCCGTCGGTGACGGAGAGCACAGGCGTCTGGCCGGCGACGTCGGAGGAGGTGGGGGCCAGGAGCACTACGCTTGCCTTGGGCGTGCCGCCGGCGGCGTCGACGTAGATGGTGTCGCATACGCCGAGGGCGTAGCCGTTGGCGGCAATGATGTCATAGATGCTTTCGGTCTCGTCGGTGATGACCGCGCAGATGCCGTTGGAGTAAGGAGCCGAGGGGTCGTGAGCCTCGTCGTATGAGGTGTATCCGGGGCCGTCGACCTGGGTGATTTTGAGGCGGTAGTGGTGGTTACGCTGCAGGTTGAGGATAGTGCGTGAGGATGCGGAGGCGTCGAAGAAGCCGATCTTGTACCACGTCTCGGAGCCGGCGTAAGTGGCTCGCATGACGATGTAGGGGGTGGTGGCAGCGGCGGTCTCGCAGACGTAAGCGGGTGTGATATAGTCGAAGTGTCCCGAAATCTGCGAGGTCTGCGCGTCGGAGGCGACGGTGAGGACGGCCTCGCCGTTGTCATACTTGGGGGCGACGGTGCCGCGGGTAGAGGTCTGATAGATGCAGAATCCGGTGATGGAGAATGAGCCGGAGGGAAGTTCGGTCTCGGCAGTGACCTTGGCGGTGTTGCGCACCAGGTCGATGGTGCAGCTGCTGCCGAGCATGTCTGACAGCTTCTTGGTGCCCCACATGACAAGGTTAGAGGATGATATGTCGGGGGCGGCGACGGTCAGAGTCTCAAGGGAGGATGAGGGCATGACATCGTCGGTGAAGAGGTCGGCGCAGTTGGTGACGACATCGACTTTCTTAGTGCCCTTGGGAAGGCTGGCGCGGACGATGAAGTTGCCGTCGGCGGTGGAGACGTTGGTGTAAGTCTTGCATGAGACGAAGCCGCGGTCGTCAGAGCCGAGGACAGTGACTGATGTGATGGCCGACTCGTCGGTGGCGCGCGAGCCCACGGAGCGCAGCAGATAGTCGGATGTGCGCAAAGTGAGTGTGATGTCGGTTGGCAGGTCGGCGTCGGCATCGGGGGCGTAGACGTCGTCGGAGCAGCCAGTTGCGGCGAAGGCGAGGAGCGCCACGGCCGCTATGTTGGTGATATATTTGGAGATCTTCATTGCAAAGATGATTTTATGAGAGCTTGGTAAGCCCCTCCCCTTGGGGAGGGGTTTGGGGTGGGCCGATTAGGGGGCGCCCTGATGCCATGCAGAGCCGTCGTAATAGCCTTCGAGCCAGCTGTTGCCGCCGAAGAGCATGGGCTCGACGGACTGGCCGCTGAGCTTGATGTTGATGGCCTTTTCGTACTCCCCTACCGGCGCCTTGAACGTCAGCTGGGTCTTGTACCAGCCGTTGACGAGGGTCGACGAGACGGAGTTGGAGTAGATGGTATACTGTGTAAGGTAACCGCTGTCATTGTAACCTGAAACGCCGTATGTGTGGTACCAGCCGGTCAGGGCCTGCTTGGTCCAGATGGTGTAGGTATAGTTGGCAATGACGGGCTTCTCGTCGTATACGCGATAGTACGGGTCGCAAAGTGGATCGTAGAGATACCATCCCTCGCGGTCTTCGTAGTTGAACAGGGGGATGCCGGGGTCCATGTGGTGAGTGAAGCGGTGGCGTGTGTAGCCCAGGCCGGGATCCCAGTCGGAGGAGAATATGATGAGTGTCTCGCCGGGCTTGATTGGGTGCGTGCCCTTGGAGGGAGCGGCGGAGTTGGTGCCGACGGCTCCGTTGGCGAAGGTGATGAGGTACCACCCGGGGTTCTGCGTGTCGGGATACATGCGGCTGCCGGGGAACTCGCCGGTGAAGCGCCAGACGTTTTCCTCGGGGATGCTGCCGTATGTCTCGCCGTACTGGTAGTATACGTAGGCCTTGTGGCGGACTTCGTTGTCGTTGTCGATGCAGTCATAGCGGGCCCAGCCGTCCTTCCAGTTTGCGGAGGTAGTGGAGCCGGGGGTGTCTTCCTCTGTCAGGACGCTGAGGAATGAGCCGTCACCGGGGTATGTGCCGCCTACGCGGTCGTTGATGGCACGCATGTAGATGCGGTAGGTGGTCTTTGCGGGCTTGACGGTAACGCGCACCTTGCGGGGCGTGGACTGCGGGGTGACAATGCTGCTCGTATAATAAGATGTGTTGTAGGGGCCGACGTTGAAGGTGAACGTGGTTGATGCGCCGGGGTCGCTGTCGAGCCATACGAGCAGCTTGTATTCGCCATCGACGTCGCCCGCAGCCGTTGTGAGGCGTATCTTTGCGGAGCCGCTGGTGATGGATGTGGAGCCGAAGGCGGAGCCGTTGTTATAGAGGGCTGTCAGGCCGGTGTCGTTGGAGCGGAAGCCCTCGAGGTTGGTGGTGACGGTTATGACGCGGCTGACCTGGGCGCCTTCGTAGTAGATGGTGATGTCGTCATAGTCGAGGTCGAACATTGGCTGGAGGTCGTAGCCGACTTCGACGTATTTTACGATGTTGTTGGCCGTGAGGCGGACAAGTGCTGTGCCGGTGCGCTCAGAGGCGGATAAGGATGCGGCGGAGATGCCGGGATTGGCTTTGAGAGTGAATGTGCCGGCGGTCTTGTCCTGCACGGCGGTGATGTAGGGGAGACCGGTGGAGGTGCGGGTGACGCACTCGAAGCCGACATTGGAGGTCGACGAGGTGTAGGAGAGAACAGCGGAGCCGATGGTCGAGACGCTCTCGATCTTGGTCTGGTCGACGTAGAGGGTTGTGCGAGAGATGAGGCCGTCGAGGAGTTTTTCGCTCCAGACCTGGGTGTTCATAATACAGCCCAGCTCGATGGAGCCGAGGGTGGTGAAGTTGGCGACTATCTCATACCAGGTGTCACGTGGCATCTGCCGGCACTGGCCGACGACGTGGCCCAAGGGGAGGGAATAGTGGTTTTTGGCGTTTACGCTGTCGGGGGAGCCGATTACGGCGCCTTCGATGTCGAGGTAGGTCTGGCGGGAATTGTCGGATACGTAGTGCTCCGGGAGGTAAACGACGGTGTGGTAGCACCATTTGCCGTCGGAAGCCACAGGTGTGCCCTCGTCAGAGAGCGAGGCGGGGACGTCGGAGGTGGTGTTGCGGGTGAATGACTTGTAATAGGTGCCGTTGGCGCCATGTTCTACCGTGTGGCGTGCCACCTCGTCGCCCTCGGAGGAGGGGAAGGAGACGGGAGCCGCGAGGGTCTGGGTGTTGGCAACGTTGTAAGCGGTGATGCCGGAGATCTTGAAGCCGGCGGTGCCAAACTCGTCGGTTATGGACTTGTCGAAGACGAGGTAAAGCTCAACCTTGACAGCGGCGATGGTTAGGCCGAGGGTACCGAGGTCTGCGCCGGCGCTTCCAATCTCGACTGTGGATGAGGGCTCGTACACCATTGGGAGGTTGCCGGGCTGCGGGAGCGACGTGGTGTAGTCGAGGATGATGCTACGCAGCTGGTCTTCGTTGGTGACAGCGGAGACGGCGTCGGACATGTTTGCGACAATCCAGACGCGGTAAGAGCCCTTGGCCACGCCGTCGACGCGCTCTGAGACGGTGGTGACGCCGACCGAGGGGGCGTTGAGGGGCACGTTTATGAGGTTGCCTTCGCCCTGGGGGAATGCGATGAGTCGCAAGTCGTTGATGGTCGCCTCGGCGGCTGTGGGGGCGGCTTCGTTGCCGCTTCGGCTTTGAGGGACGCCGACGGTGACGGTCAGGATGCCTTCGCCGGGAGTTGCGGGCGCGTCTGTTTCGTCGCTGCAGGCGGTGAACGCCATGAGCAGAAGAGCGGCGAGTATATGGTGGAGGTGTTTCACTTGGGTAGTCTCTTTAATGGGTTAGAAGTCGACGTCCTGGATGCGCTTTACCCAGTTGAGGATCGAAACGCGCACCTCTATATATTTGACTATGGCGCCGTTGAGGACGAGGGAGACCTCGAAGGAGTTTTCGCGGTCGAGGTATTCCTGGACCGAATATTTCTTGTAGTCGTAAGCTTCGCGGGCGGCTGCGAGCACTTGGTCGAAGTTGCCAATGGTGGTCACATGCCCCGAGCGGCGGTCGGTGATGGTCAGCGTGGTGCCCGTGCTTTCGACCACGCGCGGGAAGCAGATCTCGGCGTTGACCCACATGCACCCGTTCTCATCGGCCATGACATCGGTATTGAAGGGTGCGTAGGTAACGGTGGTTGCCGACGTGAGTGTGTTGTCGCGTGCTATCTCACCGTTGCGGTCTGTCAGCGCAATGTCGAAGTCGCCGGCCTCGATATATGACGGGAAGTCGGTGCGCATAAAGCTCAGCTTCAATTTGTTGGTGAGGCGCATCAGCGGTATGTGGGCCGTGGCCTGCGTCAGACCGTCCTCGTCGCTGTCGACGTGCAGCGAGGCCATGCCCTCCCTGGCCTGGAAGATACGCTCCATCTCTACAGACCCGTTGGCCACCGCGCCCGTAGCATCGCGATCGAGGCGCAAAGTGAAAGAGTCGGCAGAGCTGCCATCGGCTATGGCCGTGCGCACGAAGTGTGTCCACGCCCCTGCCAGATGCGAGCTGTAGTCGCGTTCACCGGCCACTGCGTGGAGCAGGTAGTCGCCTGCGGGGAGGTCGAGGTGCATCGTATAGGCGGGCTGCGCGAGGGCCGCGCCGCTCTCCTCCTTGGTGTAGACCAATTGGCGCGTAGCGGCGTCGTAGGCATAGACAGTCACTGCGCCCACCTGGTCGGCGAAGAGGTCGGTGGCATGGAGGTTATACTCGTAGTCAAAGGTCACATCGGCGCCGGAGGGACACTCGGGCAAGTCGTCGTGAAACAGCGAGCATCCCGTGGGCAGTAGCGCCATCGCCGCCAGCAGGCAAGAGGCAAGTATTGGGTGGTGAGAAATGGCAGGCATTTTATGTGAGAGGAGAGAATAATTGTGGCTGTTAGTTTGAATGACCGTCAACTTTCAGTAAAAGTTGAGAGAAAAGTGTGATGAGAGGGTGGGCAGGCAGAGGCTGCCTGTGTGACAGATGTGGAGCAGCGGCTGCCCGCCCATCATTCACCATTCATTTACTATTATAATATCAGCTTAGAGATCAACGGAGTAGGCAACCTTGGCCCAGTTGAGGACGTTGACACGGAGGGTGATGTAGAGGTCGCTCTCGTCGTCGGGGTCGTCGGGGTTAATCGGGGGCACGTCGGGGGAGCCGGGGCTGGCCACGGAGCCGACGCTGAGCTCATACCATGTGTTGCGGACCACGCCATAGCGGCCGAGGAAAGCAGCATTGTCGCCGCCGTAGGTGGTGTCGCCGAGCTTCCAGGGGGTGAGGTCGTCGCCGAAATGCTTGATGCGTGCGACGTAGTAGCACTCGCCGTTGAGGTAAGTCTGGAGGTAGTCGTAGCCCAGGTTGTCGCTGAGCTGCTTGAGCTGGTCGGCGGTAAGCTCTACAGAGTTGATGTAGAACATCCAAGTCTCCATCTTGCGGCTGCCGCCCTTTTCGGGGAAGTCGCCGAGGTTGACGTAAACCACGCTTTCATCGACGCCGAAGGTCTTGGCCACCTGCGAGCGGAGGTAGTCATGTAGCTGGTCAGGGGTGTAGATGGTGGAGGACACGCCTACACGCATGAAGGTCTGACCCTCGGTGAAGCCGGCGGGGGTGAAGGAGGCCTTGAGGACTACGCGGGTGGTCTGGCCCTGCTTCTGGTGGTAGATGTCGAAGGTGTTCTCGAGGCAGTATGCCACGTCGGAGGCGGTGTAGGACAGAGCGGAGGCGCTGACGGTGTTAAAGTAATCATACACCTGCTGCTGCGTGGTGATGTCGGGGTCGTAGTTGGGGTCCTTGCTCCACAGGGCGCGGGTGAACGAGCCGGCGCCGCCGGTGAAGCGGCTGTTGGTCCAGATGTCGGCGTATGAGTAGGTGAGGTTCTGCACGTTGCGTGCGCCGAAGGTGGTCTTGTTGGTGATGTCGAGGGCCCAGGCCTTGATGGTGACCTTGCCGCCGACGTAAGCCTCTGAGGTCACGCTCTTCTGCTCGAAGGAGGAGGGGGCAACAGAAACTTTTGCGACACCGCGCTCGACGTAGATATTGGCACCGACCTCGGTAGCGGTAGCTTCGGTGGATGCGATGGCGCCCTTGTTGATGCTTACGAGGGTAACAGGCATCTTGCCGTCGTTGTTATACTTGGGTGCGGAGGCCATGTAGAGGGGCTTTGAGGGGTCGAGAGTGACGGTGTTAGCCTTCTCGATCCACTCGCCGTAGGTTTGGCCTGCGGAGGGGAGGGCTATCTGGCCGTCATTGTTGAGCATCACGAAAGCGTAGTAGGTCTCCGAACCGTTGACCTTGATGTTGCCGGAAAGCTTGGCCACGCCCTTTGAGGTGGTGGTCACGTCGGCCTCGGAGGAGGCGTTCCAGCCCGAGAGGCCATTGAGGTTGTCGGCCTCGACGAAGGTGTAGGTCATCTCGTTGCCGGAGGTGTTGCCCTGCCATACAAGGAGGGTTGCGGAGGTGACGGCGTACTCGGAGGATGTGCCTTCCTGGTCGTAGGAGAAGGCGCGTGAGCCCTGGGTGGTGGGGAGATTGACACCGACGGCGAGGTAACCGGCGGTTTCGTTGGAGAGGTTGGTGTCTACTGCCGGCTCGTCGGAGGAGCAGGCAGCGAGTGCGAGCATAGCTGCAGAAGCGGCAAGATAATGCTTAAGGTTCATGGTTATATTGGTTTTTAATGTTAATCAGAATGGTGGTGGGATTATCGGGCGAGGTATTCAAGGCGGTCGAGTACTTTGAGGTTGTGCTCGGCCTCGGTGACGCCGAGGTTCTTGGCCTGCTCGAGGAGGGTGCGGGCGTCGGCGTAGCGGCCCTGCTTGAGGGCGAGAAGACCGCGGGCATGCACGGCCTGCGGGGTGTCGCCGGCTTTGGCGAGGTACCCGGCAGCCTTGTCGAGGTCGCCGGCGTTCAGCTCCATGCAGGCGGCGTTAAGGTTGGCCGTGGGGTCGTCGGGGAAGACGGTGACGGCGGTCTTGAAGACTTCGTTAAACTCGTCGGAGCCGGCGGGATATGTCTGCGCGACGAGGAACATCTCGTTGAGCGACAGATTCTTGGGATTGGTCTTGAGCACCTCCTTTGCCTCGTCGATGGTCAGCGGGCGCACTACGTAGCTGACCTTGTAGTCGGAGTGACGGAGGGCCGGATACCATTCCTTGAGCATGAAAGCGTATGGCTGGGGATACTGGCGCTTCATGGCGGCGTCGCGCTGGTCGGGGTCTTGGACAGTGTCGATGATGCGTAGCAACGCGTCGCGGTCAGCCAGGTCGGACGCCTCGAGCAGGCGGCGCAAACCGTCCCAGTCCTCGGGGGTAGCCTCGGAGGTGAAGGTGCGGTCGGGCAGGTCGTAGAGGCTCTTGACGTAATCCTTCAGTGCGGCGGCACGGCCGGTGGCGAGGCGGGTGTTGTTCTTGTAGGTACCCTCGGGAGATGCGTAGCCGTGGATGTTGATGTTGGTGATGGTGACGAAGGGGTCGTTCTTCACCAGGTCGATGGTCTGGATAATCTTTGCCAATTCGCCGCGGTTGCCCCGGTAGTCGGGACGGATGTCGGTCTTGTTGACGACGAAGTCGAGGAATGCCTGGCCTGACTCGTCGCGGTTTTTCTCAGCCTCTGCGGCGGGGGTTATGTAGGCGACGGCAATCTCCGGCGCGGGGGTATAGTCAAGGTCGGCCAGATGAGTGCACGAGGTCTCCTTTAGCTCGCAGCAGCCGCAGCGGTCCTCGGCCATCACCACCTGCGAAACCTGCATCCAGTCCTGATAGGGCACCGAGCCAGAATAGCTGACGGTGTTGGTCTCCCCCTTGCACCAGTTCACCTCAATGGCGTCCTTGTCGGCCCAGGAGGGGTTGCGCTGTATCTTGATCTGCATGTTTCGGCCGTAGATAGTCACGGGCTTATAATATGCCGTGTCGACACCGGGGGCGATGATGGCGGGGCGTAGGGTCACCTGGTCGTTGCGGCCGATCTTTGCGTCGGCGAGGTTGATGGTCATCTGCAGTTGCATCTGCCCGTCGCGGCGGAGCACCTGCACATCCTGGCAGCGGGCGCCTGTGTCGGCGAGGAGCGACTGTGCCGTCAGCGCGGCGGCGGCCATTATGATAAGTTTCACTAATTTCATGGCGATGGTAAGTTACTTAGGGTCAGAACAGGTACATGAGCGACACGGCCACCTTTGTGGGGCCGAAATAATGGCGGGTCTCGTCGCGGAGGACGCGGTCGCAGTTGCCGTAAAGCTTGTAGGGTGAATAGGCGTATCCGATGCCGATGGAGGCCTCGATGTTCCAGTGCTGCGAGAGCATCCACTGGTAGCCGTAGGTGACGCCGGCGCCGATGTACCAGCCCTCGTAGTGGCGTCCCTCCTTGCCTTGGTCGGGGAGGAGTCCGAAGGGCATGTCGACGTTCTTGACGTTGTATTCGCCGCCGAGGAGGTGCACGCCGAAGAAGTGTCCGTTGAAGCTCTGGCAGAGCCAGTAGCGGTATTCCGGCTCGACGGACCAGATATGGACGTGCTTGTCATCGCCGAAGTTCCAGGGGTTGATAAGGCCGAACACCTGCACGGTGCTCTTGCGGCCGACGGCAACTTCGGCGCCGATGTTGGGCGAAGTGGTAGCCCAGCCCAAGAGGTTGGTTTTCAGCGCCCACGACTCGGCAAAGGCGGAGAGGGAGGCACAAATCAGCATGGCTGATAGCAGCCATCTAAGACTTTTCATGATAGTAGGTAAATATACTATGTTACAGGATAAACCCTAAGAGATGTGTCTGCAAAAGAGAGTATATCAGAGAATAGTAAGATTCAAGGAAATGATAATGTTAGTCTGATATGTCTTCGTCTAAACGCCCACAAAATTAGCAGTTATGGTTAACAGAAAAAAATATCCAATATTAAACTTCGTTAAAATTAGATATTCTCAATTTCTTTGCGTCGCAACTGCCAATATCGGCGTTCATCGGGTGGCATCTTCTCGCAGGTGTATGAGAGCATAACGGCAGGCATCTGCCGGACATGGCTGTCAAGGAACTGCCGGACAGCCTCTTCTCCGCCGTGCTTCCACGCCTCGCGGAGCATCCATCCGGTGGCCTTGTGTAGCAGCGGCTCCGGAGCATCTATCAGCAGACGGGCACGGTCAAAGACAGTTTGCAGCCTTCCGCGCCGGATAGTGATCCACGTGCTGACCATGGCTATGCGCCGCTGCCAGAGGGTGTGGTCGGGCTTTATCCACTCGTCCATTAGGGTCCACTCGGGGTGGTCGGCCTCGTGGTTGCCGATGATTTTGATGGCCGAAAGGTCAACGAGGTCCCAGTTATTTATATATGTGTGGAGTGAGAGATATGCATCGACTATCTCCTGCGAACGGCTCTTGAGGTAGTGCTGAACCATGATTAGGAGGCCGCACAGGCGCACCTCGTGTACCGGGTCGCGCACGAGCGCAACTGCATCGTCGAGCGACGTATTGCGCCAAGCCATTTTTACGACTTCGCGCACCTGCGGGTTTGAAACCCCTGCGAAGACATCACCCTCGGCATACTCTCCAGGTCCGGTCTTGAAGAAGCGCTGCATATCTCTGGCCTTCCGACCATCGGCCATCATCAACACTGCCTCCCCAATATCCGCGGCAGTATATGCGTTCACTTCTTAAGAGATTGAATGACAGCGATGTCGAGGCCTGAGACTTTAGCAATGGTTTCTTCAGGAAGCCCAACATTAATCATTGCGCGCGCCATTTCATATTTCTCCTCCTGTCGGCCCTTCTCAATGCCTTTCTCCATGCCAATCTCAATACCCTCGGCACGGCCCTCGGCACGGCCCTCGGCTCGGCCCTCGGCTCGGCCCTCGGCTCGGCCCTCGGCTCGGCCCT
>CAYOUJ010000004.1:0-80256 GCA_964407165.1 uncultured Muribaculaceae bacterium
CGAATTACGCGAATTATTTTTTATTTATCGGAATAATGACCATAAGCAGAAATAACCTCAACAACTATCTCTGTGTCTTTAATTCGATAAACCAGTCGGTGCTTGCCTGTGATGCGCCGAGACCATCTCTCATCTGAATAATGACGCAACTGTTCAGGGTGTCCCGTTCCTGTGCGAGGATGTGTCTTCAATTCATCTATCAGACTCAACGCTTTGCGTGCAGCATTAGGCTCGCTCTTTGCCAAGCGAGCAATATCTGCCTGCGCCTCTTCAAGAATAATTATTGTGTACATGAAGCAATGATGCGCTGAAGGAGTTGGTCAGAAGTTTCATTATCACCCACAACTATGGCCTTTGAAGAATCCTTCTCATAATTGGCCACGCGGCGGTCTATCATGGCATAGAATTCATCACGGCTCATCTCAGAATCGTCCATGACCGGGTTTAGGGTAAACGAGCCGAAGGAACGTGACTTTAGGATGACGTCGTGACCGGCGGCAGCCATGCTAAGATATTTGCTCTGATGTGCGCGAAACTCGCGAGTGCTGATAATAGTCATGATGGTTTGTTTTTTGATTACAGCGCAAAGATACAAAAAATATTTTGTGTACCAAAATGGACGCAAATATTTTTTATTTGGGGAGAAGGGAGTAGTCGGCGATGGAGAAGATTTCGCAGGAGTTCTCCCCTATCCAGCCGGACTTGGCGAGGACGGCTTGCTGGACCTTGACGAAGTCGATGGAGGTGAGGGTGACGGGGGTGCCGTCGGCGGCCATGGCGTTGGAGATCTTGAAGGCTGTCCAGCGGCTGCCGTCGCCGAAGGAGTCGGAGCCGATGTTGTCGGCGTAACCCCAGTCGTAGGCGGGGTTGGACCAAATGCCGGTCTCGGCGTCCATGCTGTTGCGGGCCTCGAGGCGCGTGCCGGTGAGGGTGTATGAGTCGGCGGTGATCCAGGCGGGGTAATAATAGTCCTGCTTGTGGTATGCGGCGAGGTAGTCGACGGTGCCCTCGAGGCCGTCGCTGTCGCGCCAGGCCACGTCCCGGCCGGGGCCGGAGGGGCGGAAGTAGGTGACGGAGTAGTTTTGCCGTGTGGAGGACTTGCCGGTTTCGGAGCCGCGGAGCTCATACCAGGTGTCGTCGGGGAGGCCGTTGCCGTTGGCGTCTTGCATCACCCAAACAATGCCCGGCTCGTTGGAGAGGTCGAGGGCGTTGCCGAGGATGGCGATGTCGTAGCCGCCGCTGTTGGCGATGCTGTGGTCGAAGCCGACGACTATGTAGCCGCCAAAGGTGCCGAGGGAGACGAACTGCTGCGCGGCGAGGCGGCTTTTGGCGTATGCTGCTGCAGCGGCGGGTGTTGTCTCGTCGCCGGTGAATCCGCCGGTTACGGTCTCGTTGATGAACTGCCCGGGGGCCGGGGTGTATTCAAAGACTTTGGTGCAGTAGGGGGAGTAAGTCACCTTGGGCTCGTCGTCGCTGCTGCTGCAGGAGGCGAGGGTGGCAGCGGTGAGCATGATTATGGCAAATCTGTTCATTTCGTTTGCAATATAACAGTTGAGGGCATGCCGGGGAGGAGTTTCTCCGACTTGTTGGGAATGGTTATGACCACGCGGCGCAGGGTGTCGGCGGCGCCGACGGAGATAGTGCGGACGGTGGCGGGGAAGGTCGTGCGGCCGTAAGTCTCGACGGTGAGGGTGACGGAATCGGTGGGGTGCAGGCGGTCGGCGACGGGAGCGGGTACATCGAGGGTGAGCAGCAGCGGGCGCACCTGCTCGACCACGAGGATGACGCGGGCGTCGGCGCGGACGGTGTCGCTGTCGTCATATGCGCGCGAGGTGACGACGCCGGAGACGTTGCTGGCGATGGTGTGCTCGTGGCGCACGCCGAGGCTGTCGGGGGGCAGGAGCACGACGGCGACGTCCTGGCCGACGGCGACTTTGGAGCCCTCCCCTACTAACATCGACCGGACGACGGTGCCGGCGGCTGCGGTGACCTCGACTCGGTTTACCGACTGCAGGGGCGCGGAGAATGACATCTCCTCCGGCTCTGCCGTTTCCGGCTGGTTTTCAATGGGCATGGGGAGTATGAACACCTCCACGCCGGCGTCGACCATGCCGGAGGCGTCGTCGCTGCCGCTGCCGGAGCAGGCGGCGAGCAGGCACAATAATAATATGTATAGCGTGCGGGGAGTCATGAGTGAGGTGCGGGGCGCGAGGGCGCTGCTCCGCTCCGTGCGGGGCGCGAGGGCGCTGCCCCGCTCCGTGCGGGGCGCGAGGGCGCCGCCCCGCTCCCTTGGCATGGGCAGTCGGGGCCGCAGTGGCAGACGTCCTCGCCGTCGCAGTCGCAGTGCACCTCGTGATGGTGGGCGCTGCAGAAATGGAGGGTGCCGTCGACTATGAGGTGACGGTTGGCCATGACGGCGATGGTCGACATCTCGTGACTAACGAGGAGTATTGTGGTGTGCTCGGCCAGGTCGCTGATGGTGTGGTACATGCGGTGCTCAAAATGCTTGTCGAGGTAGCTCAGGGGCTCGTCGAGCACCAACAGCTCGGGCCGCGAGATGATGGCTCGGGCGAAGAGGGTGCGCTGCAGCTGTCCGCCGGAGATTTCGCCGATGGGTCGGCGCACGAGGGCGGCCATGCCTACCAGCTCGGCCATCTCGGCCACGCGCGCGGGGTCTTTCTCACGCAGGCCGGAGGCTATGACCTGGCCGACGGTGATGGGGAAACGGGAGTCGATGAGGTTTTTCTGGGGGAGGTATCCCACGCGGAGGTTGCGGTTGGTGTATATTACATCACCGTATGAGGGCTTGAGCAGGCGCAGGATGATGCGCATGAGGGTGGTCTTGCCGCCGCCGTTGGGGCCGGTGATGGCCCAGAAATCGCCGCGGCAGACGGTGAGGTTGACATCGCGCAGGGCGGTGTTGCGCTCCCATTGCATTCCGACGCCGCGGAGTTCTACCATCGTGGTGTCCATTTCCGGTTTCATTGCGGGACCTTCATGCCGATGGCGCGGGCGATGTGGAGCATCTCACCAATCCAGTCGGCGTTCATGGGGTTTATGTAGACTATGCGTGCGCCAATCTCGCTGTTTAGCGCCTCGGCGCGGGAGGAGTCGAAGTCCTTCTGTATCAGCATCACGAGGGGGACGGGGCGCGAGGGCGCTGCCCCGCTCCCGGCAGTGGCGGTCTCGCGGGCGGCGTCGATGCGGCGGCGCAGGTCGACGGCCGACTGCTCCTTGTTTTCCACGCCTAAGGCTATCTGGTCGAGGCCGTAGTCGCGGGCGAAATAGCTCAGCGAGGGGTGGAAGACGACAAAGGCGTTTGACGGAGCCTTGGCGAGTATCTGCTTGATGGCCGTGTCGAGGCTGTCGAGGCGCTCGCTGAAGCGGCTGAAATTCTGTGCGTAATAGTCGGCGCCGGCGGGGTCGATGGTGCTCAGGGCGCTCACGGCGTTGGCGGCGATGACACGAGCGTTTGCCACGGAGCTCCAGGTGTGGGGGTCGGGAGCGTCGGGGCACGAGGGCGCGGCCCCGCTCCGGTCGGCGTGGCCGTGTGTGCCGGTGATAGGCTCGATGCCGTCGGTGAGGTTGAAGATGCGCAGGTCGGGGTTGGCCGCGTGAACCTTGTCGACAATGGCGTCCTCAAAGCCGAGCATGCCCATCTTGAGGAAGGCGTCGCTGCGCTCGATGCCGAGCAGGTGGGCCATGGAGGGTTCATAGCTCTCCGGGTTGGCGCCGGCGGTGAGTATTGAGCGCACGTCGTAGCGGTCGCCTGCTATCTGCTCGACGATGTACTTCTCGGGGGGAATGCTCACGGTCACCACTGGCTTGTCGCCGGAGGTTGGGGTGCAAGCCATCAGCGCAATCAGAGCCGTGAGCACCGCGATGAGTATGTATCTTATGGTAGCCATTGTTTTGATTTTGCAAATTTACACAAAAAATTTGAAAAAACTTAAAATATAAGCAAAAAATCACAGGTTAAAATTTCCAAGCTGACAATCAGCGCATAACCGGCGGCACATCTTATTAATAGAATATCGGTTAGGCGCGTGCATCTATCCTATAAACGCAGTCGAAAAATAATAATTACATATTTTTTGCAAAAAATATTAGCAAAAATGTTTTATTGGCTGAAAAATTGTTACTAAATTTGTGGCACGTTTTAGGGCCATTCACCCCGAAATCACATCTAACCACCCGACAAACAATAATTTAACACTTAATACATACCACCTAACACGTCATCCGCCATGTCACGCCAACAATTAGACTCTCTTGACTACAAGATTCTCGACATGCTGTCAGGCAACGCCCGCAAGCCGTTCCTCGAGATCGCCCGCGAGTGCAATGTCAGCGGCGCCGCCATCCACCAGCGCGTGCAGAAGCTGATGGGGGGCCCCATCAAGAGCTTCGAGACCGTGGTCGACCCCGTGGCCATGGGCTACGAGACCTGCGCCTACATCGGCTTCATCCTCAAAGATTCATCCACGTTCAACGAAGTCATCAACCAACTCCGCGCCATCCCCGAGGTAGTTGAGTGCCACTTCACCTCCGGCCAGTACGACATCATCGCCAAGATCTACGCCCGCAACAACGCTCACCTTATGGAGCTGATACACAACAATATCAGCATCGAGGGCAAGAGCCGCACCGAGACGATGATCAGCTTTGAGGAGGTGTTCCGCCGCACCATCCCCATCCCGCAGAACCGTTAAACTCCCAGCTACGAACTACGAACTACGAACTACGAACTGTGGATTTTGCCGCAACTCGTAGTTCGTAGTTCGTAGTTCGTAGTTCACTTGACGGAGATGCCGTCAGCGTAGCTGTATGTAACCGTCTCATTGGCAAGCGTGAGCACGTATCCGGAGGCGTCGCGCGTGGCCTTGTATACCTTGTCGACGGCCTCTGCGTTCTGGAGGTATGCATAGAGCGGCGAGGGCATCTGGTCGAAGATAAACATGGTGGGGAGGGTGGCGCCGCGGCCGTCCATGGCTATCCACTGGCGCTCGGAGTTGAAGATGATTTCCGGCCCATCCTTGAGGGTGACGTAATATTCCCCGTCGCTCTCGACATACTTGCTCACCCCCTGCTCGGGGAAATACATCGCGATGAACTCCGAGATCCCCTCCGGGAGATCGTCCCAGACATTGTTTGATGAGTCGGAACAGGCGGTGGCGGCGAGGGCCAGCGCGGCGGTCAATATCCATGTAAGTCGCTTCATAGTCGCAAACGTGTTTATACATTTCTAACGCCTCCGCCGCCGGTATTGTTTATGCAAACAACAACAGATTTCACGCATTTCACAGATTAAAAAACAATCCGCGAAATGCGTGAAATCTATTGTTGTCAAATCGGTTAGAATGAGATCTCGACAATCTCAAACTTCATCACGCCGGCGGGGACGCGTATCTCGACGGTCTCGCCGAGCTTGTGGCCGAGAAGCCCCTGGGCAATGGGTGTCGACGAGCCGATCTTCTTCTCCTTGATGTTGGCCTCGGAGTCGGCCACGATGGTGTATTCCATGACCATACCGTTGGCCACATTCTTCATTTTCACGCGGTTGAGTATCTGCACCTCCTCCGTGTTGAGGTTGCTTTCGTCTATGATACGGCTGTTGGCCACCAGGTCTTTGAGCTGCGAGATCTTCATCTCGAGCATGCCCTGGGCCTCCTTGGCGGCATCGTATTCAGAGTTCTCGCTCAGGTCGCCCTTGTCGCGGGCCTCGGCGATGGCTCGTGAGATGGCGGGGCGCTCTACACTCTCGAGGTAGGCTATCTCCTCCATCTTCTTCTTGTAACCCTCGCGGGTCATGTAAGTGATAGGCATATTGGGTTTAAGTTTTTGGTTTTTAGCTGTTTTTGGGCGCAACAAAAAAGAAAGTGTCACGCTGCGGCATGGCGGCGAGACCCTTAAGTCGGCTCAATATTTTTGCATGGCAAAGGTACGCAAAAAAGCCAAATAGGCAAGCGCCCGCGCAACAATTTCACAAATTTTAATAAAACTCAGCACCCTTTGCCCGATTACCCGCTTACCCGATTAATCCCCTTAATCGGGTAACCCGCTAAGCGGATAACGCAAAACTTAGCTTGACTTGCTTGGCCGTGTGCTCACTTTTTGCTATCTTTGTGGCGCCAATAAGCGGGCATAAGCCTCCCAATGCCCGTCTCACCAACAACGCATTATGAACGTTCTCAAGCACTTACTCCTCTATCTGACGCTCTTGTCCGCGACCGCCGCTTCGGCCGTGGTCACCGACCTCCCCGTAAAGACCATCGGCGGCAAGCAGTATTACTACTATGAAGTCAAGGCAAAAGACTCGCTGTATTCACTGCAGCAGAAACTGGGTATCGACCGCGAAGTGATTACCCGCTACAACCCCTCGGTGGTCGACGGCCTGCAGGAGTTTCAGACACTCTACTTCCCCGTCGATGCACGTTATGACATCATTACATCGAAGGAGACCGTCACCCACAAAGTTGGCAAAGGTGAGACGCTCTACGGCATTGCCCACCAATACGACACGACGGTCGACGCACTGATTGAACTCAACCCCTCGGCCAAGGACGGCATCAAGACCGGGCAGGTGCTGGTCATAAAGGAGCCGGCGGGGCGCGAGAGTGCCCCCACGCTCCCGTCGGAGGGCACCGCCACGACCCCTTCGGGGAAGGTCAGCGGAACATACTACATAATAAAGGAGGGGGAGACGCTGTATGCCATCGCCAAGGCTCACGGAGTGGAGGTCGACGACATCATCGCCGCCAACCCTGACCTCAGCCCGACGTTCTACAAAGGTGGCCAGCGCATCATCATCCCCGAACCGGGCACCTCCGACCGCATGCGCATACGCAGCGGCGACGAGCTGCTGACCAACACCAATCCGGAGCCGGAGCCGGTGGCAACGGGGCGCGAGGGCGCCCCCCCTCTCCAAGAGGAGAAGACAGACTCCGTGGCCGTCGCCCCGACGCACAAGCCCGCAGGGGTCAGCTTCGCCGTCATACTCCCCTTCATGCTCAGCGAGACAACGGCGTCGAAGAAGGCCAACCAATACACCGAATTTTACAAAGGGCTGCTGCTCGCCGTAGACACCATGAAGATGGCAGGGCGCCCAATACGCATCTACGCCTACGACAGCGCCGGCAGCGCCGACACTGTCAAGATGATACTCCGCAGCCCCGAGTTGCTCGACGTGCAGGCCATCATAGCCCCTCCCGACGAAGCGCAGCTGGCCCTGGTGGCAGCTTTCGGCGAGGAGAACGACATAATGGTGGTCAACCCATTCGTGATCCGCGACGAGAGCTACCGCACCAATCCTAACATGCTGCAGGCCAACGTTCCCAGCGACGTGCTGCAGGCCAAGGCCGTCACCGCCGTCATCAGCAGCTACGGCAACCGCACACCGGTGCTCCTTCGCCGCTCCGACGGTCCGCAGAGCAAAAAGGAGTTCGTCGAGTCGCTGAAAGAAGCTTACCTCGACGCCGACGCCAACCCCATAATCATCACATACACAGGCTCCCTCACCGCCGCCAACCTGGCCCGCCTCAAGAGCGTCTCCGGCGACTTCATTTTCATCCCATACGAGAGCAAGCAGGAGGAAGTCGACAAGATTATGCCCACGCTCGTGGAGTTTCGCGAGAGCCTGGACGATCCCTCGCGCGTGATGCTCCTGGGCTACCCCGAATGGATTACATTCCGCGGCGATTCCCGAAAAAATATGCTGGCGCTCAACTCCGTCATCTACAGCCGCTTCTATGACAACGTCGAGAGCTGGGAGCAGCAGCTGGCCAACAACCAGTTCCGCTATTGGTACGGCAGCCCGACAGAGATTGCAGCCCCGCGCATGGGCTTTCTCGGGCTCGACCTCGGCATGTTCCTCATTCAGGCACTGCGCACCAACGGCGGTGACTTCGACATGGCCATTCCGGAGTTTAACGGCGTGCAAAACGGCTTCGACTTCGTCCGCCCCGACGGCGCCGAGGGCTACGTCAACGACATGATCTATCTGGTCAACTACCGCCCCTCCGGCATCGCCGACCGCGAAGACTACTAAAATGCATAATGCACAATGCATAATGCATAATTATACACCAAATACCTAAATTGAACGCTAAACAACTAATATTACGCTTATTGTGCATTGTGCATTGTGCATTGTGCATTAATATAGCGTCGGCGCAGCGCACCTACTCCCCCGAGTTTTACCTCGGTGGGCACGGCGGCGTCACCCTCTCGCATACGGAGTTTACCCCCGGCATACAGCAGGGGATGCTCATGGGACCCATCGTCGGCATTCAGGCGCGGTATATTGAGGAGAGTCACTTCGGCATCATCGCCGAGCTCAACATACAGCAGCGCGGCTGGAAGGAGAAATACGAGGGGCTTGACTTCCAATACTCCCGCCGCCTCACATACATACAGCTGCCGCTGCTCACCCACATCTTCTTCGGCAACCGCCGCATACGCGGCTACTTCAACGCCGGCCCCGAGGTGTCGTACATGATAGCCTCCTCAATCTCCTCAAACTTCGACTACACCGACATATCTGCCGTCCCCGGCTACCCGACCACCAACCGTGAGAACGAGCAGCTCGACATGGACATCCACAACCGCTTCGACTACGGCATCTCTGCCGGCCTGGGCATGGAGCTGTTCGTCGCCCGCAAACATTCGGTCACCCTCGAAGGCCGCTTCTACTACGGCCTCGGCAACATATTCCCCTCGGCCAAGAAAGACGTCTTCAGCAGCTCGCGCTGCTGGAGCATCGAGTGCACCCTCGGCTACTGGTTCCGCCTCAAATAACAAACAGACTCATGAACGACGAAAGCAACCTCATATTTTATAATAGTCCCGATGGAAAAGTTCGAGTAGCTTTAATGGCTCGAGACGGACAAGTCTGGATGAGCCAAAACCAATTAGCTCAACTTTTTGGCACCTCTCAGCAAAACATCAGTCATCATATAGTTAACATCCTGAAAGAGGGTGAGTTAAATAAAGAACAAGTTCACAAATATTATTTGTATACTGCTGAACTCAGAGTAAAAGAGCGCAAAGATCTCACTCTGAGATTTTGGAGAAGTAATGTTGATTCTCTTTTGCAATTTCAAAACAAAAACGTCCTATTAGGCCTTGGCTCAATCTCTCATAAAGAGATGACATCTATTGTTAGAGAAGTTTATGACGCTTTCAATGAGGAAAGGAAACGATTTGAAGCATTACAAGCCGACAAGGATGATTTAGATGAACTAACTGACTTGTTTAAAGATTAACTCCCATCCATACCTCTTCCCTCGCTTTATCCGGTTAGCCGATTAACCGGTTAAAGACCAAACTATTAATACTTCAAGTTTATATACGGTTTATATTTTTATTCACTAATTTGCTTATGAAAAGACAGTTACAGCTCTTAGCCGTGCTCATGCTCGCATTGTGCAGCCTGGGCGCACGCGCTGCCACGACCTACGACTTCGAGGTCGACGGCCAGTACTTCAAGATCCTCTCGGCAGATGACAAGACCGTGGCCTTCTCGCGCAACACCTCCGCCGCCTACTCCGGCGACATCGTCATCCCCGCCTCCGTCACCTACGACGGCGTGACATACACCGTCACAGAGATCTACGACCAGTGCTGGTACGGCAACTCCAACGTCACCTCCGTGACCATGCCCAACACCATCGTCAAGATGGGCTATCGCGTGGGCCACGCCGCAAACGGCATGACATCCATAACCCTCTCGCCCAACATCACCGAGATCGGCGAGTGGGCCTTCCGCTCCAACACCAAGCTCACCGAGCTGACCCTCCCCGAGGAGCTCCGCGCCATCTCAACCTATATGGTCGGTTACTGCTCAAACATCACCGAGATGGTCATCCCCGACAAGGTAGAGTACATCGGCACCCAGGCCTTCGCCGGCTGCTCAAAGATGCACAAGGTGACCATCGGCGCCGCCGTCGACTCAATCTATGAAAAGGCGTTCTACAACCTCTCAAAGATGGACACCCTCATAGTCCGCGCCACCACCCCTCCCGGTGTCGGCACCGACGCACTGACCAAGATCAGCCGCACCGACTGCATACTCTACGTCCCCGAGGCCTCCATGGCTCTCTACTCGTCGACCGCTCCCTGGAGCGAGTTTGAGAACCTACGCGCCTACGACTCCTCCGCCAGCGGCGACGAGGAATACTTCACCGTGGCCGGCGTGACATACCACGTCACTGACAAGGCCAACTCTGTAGTCGAGGTTTACAAGTCGGCCGAAGAGCCTTACGCCGGCACAGTAGTCATACGCAACAGCGTCAACTACGCAGACAAGGACTATTCCGTCACCGCCGTGGCCGACAGCGCGTTCTACGGCTGCTCCACCCTCGCCAGCCTCACCCTCCCCTCCGCCATCGCCAACATCGGCAACTACGCCTTCAACGGCTGCTCGGCCCTGACCAATTTCGTAGTCCTCGCCGTCACGCCCCCCGCGCTCGGCACCGACGCCCTGACCGGCATCGACAAGACCGCATGCACACTCTACGTGCCCGAGAGCAGCGTCAGCGCTTACAAGGGCGCCGACATCTGGAAGGAGTTTAACAACTACTTCATCTATGTCAGCGAGTTCGTCGCCGACGGCATCAAATACTACGTCAACGACATCGTCGCCCACACCGTCACCGTGGAGGCCAACAACTACGAGGGCGCCGTCATCATCCCCGACGAGGTCGACTACCAGGGATTCAAGTTCACCTGCACCGAGATTGGCTCCAAGGCATTCTACGCCCGCTATAACATGACCGAGCTGCGGCTGCCCTCCACCCTCAAGGTCATCGGCAGCCAGGCCTTCGCATCCATGCAGGGCATCGACGAGATCAACGTTCCCGAGGGCGTCACCACCCTCGGCTCCGAAGCCTTCGACGGCTGTAAGATGAAGCGCATCACCCTGCCCAAGGAGTCGCTCACCTCGTTCGGTTCAAACATGTTCTACGCCTGCTACAACCTTGAGGGCGTAGCGCTGCCCGGCTCCATCAAGGCCATCCCCGCCAGCACCTTCTACGGCGCAAACATCCAGTGGATTGAGATCGGCGAGGGCATCGAGAGCATCGGCACCTACGCCTTCATGGGCTGCGACATGGGCAGCGTCACCCTCCCCAACTCCTGCACCACCCTGTCGGAGAACGCATTCTACGCCTGCAACGGCCTGTCGTCGTTCTACACCGGCACCGGCCTGAAATCGGTCGGCAGCTCCGCATTCTACGGCTGCTCCAACCTCACCAAGGTGTTCATACAGACCGCCGAAGAGCCCGAGGGATTCCCCGACAACCTCTATCTCAGCTCCGGCATGAGCCGCACCTCGTATGTGCCTAACAGCAGCTACACCGGCGCCAACTACGGCAACATCCGCGTCAACGCCAACGTCACCGACATCAAGGCTGTCGACGGCGTGCGCTACATCGTCAGCGCCGCCGACGCATCCAAGGTCGAGGCCGTCGACGCCACCTACGCCGAGGCCGACACCGTAGCCGTCGTCACCGACGCCGTCACTATCGATGGCAAGAGCTACACCGTCAGCCGCATAGCCTCCGACCTGAGCGCCACCAACTTCTTCCTGCGCCGCCTCGACTACCGCGCCACCGCCTTCCCCGCCGTGGCCGACGGCATGGCATACTCGTGCAAGAACCTCTCCGAGGTCAACCTCTGCGAGGGCGTCACCTCCATCGGCGCCGACGCCTTCGCCTACAGCGGCGTGCAGCAGATAACCTTCCCCTCAACCCTCAAGACCATCGGCTCGCAGGCATTCTTCCGCGGCAGCCTCACCAGCGTCACCATCCCCGCTTCCGTCACCTCGCTGGCCAACGGCGCGCTGACGCACAACGCCTCGCTGACCGACGTAGTCTTTGAGGACGGCTCAGACAACCTCTCAATCGGCGTGTACGTCACCATGTTCGGCACTTGGCCCATGTTCAACGGCTGCCCCGTGGAGCGTGCCACTATCGGCCGAAACCTCTCCTACACCAAGACCGCCGCGCAGGGCTACTCACCCTTCTACAACGACTCCACCCTCGTCGAGGTCGTCCTCACCGACGTCCCCACCGAGGTCTACAACTATATGTTCCTCGACTGCAAGAGCCTCGAGCGCGTCACCCTCGGCAAGAACATCGCCAAGATAGGCACCAAGGCCTTCGGCGGCTGCGTCGCCGTTGACTCCATCTACAGCGCCGCCACCACCCCGGCCACCGTCACCTCCGGCGCCTTCGCCTCCATCGACAAGACCGCCTGCACACTCTACGTGCCCCGCGCAGCCGTCAAGAAGTATGCCGCAGCCGCCGAGTGGAAAGACTTCTTCATCCAGGGCGTGGGCGACTATATCGCGGTCTACCTCCGCGGCGACTTCAACAGCTGGGGCGCCACCGACGCCTACAAGTTCTCTACCGACGACGGCGTGGAGTACGTCATCAAGGGCGTGACCATCCCCCAGGGCGACGAGTTTAAGATCGGCGACGCCGACTGGAGCGAGGTCGACTACGGCGGCGCCACCGACATCGTCATCGGCTCGATACCCCTGCGCTTCCAGGGCGGCAACTGCACCACCGCCGGCACTTTCGTCGGCGACATCACCTTCAACCTCGACACCTTCCTGGCCACCTTCACCGGCGAGATGAGCGGCGTCGAAGGCATCTCGGTCGACTCAGAGGGCGCAGTGGAGTACTATAACCTCCAGGGCGTGCGCGTAGAGCGTCCCACTACGGGCGTCTACATCCGCCGCACCGCCACCTCCGCCTCCAAAGTCTACATCAAGTAAGGAGGGCGGAGTCCCGGTCGCACCTCCCAGCCTTGACCAACAACAGATTTCACGGATTACACAGATTCATTTTTGATCTGTGTAATCCGTGAAATCCGTTGTTTTAGCCTCGCGGCGCTTTTTGGGAGCGACGCGCCCCCGCGTCGCCGCCGTTACTGTATCAGCATCTTCTTGCCGTTGACTATATAGAGGCCTTTGGGGAGGCGGTTGACGGCCTCGGCGTCCTCGGTGTTGAGAACCAGCACACCCTGCAGGTTATAGACCATGAATGTGACCGGCATTTGATCGTCGATAACATCCTCAACGCCGGAATCCTCAACCACTTTTATGTAACGAGACAATTTGTTTGAATTTGAGAAATTATAAAATCCCATTTCGTTCTTGTTACATTCAATGCTGAAGTAAAGACGCGTGTTCCCTTCCTTTACACCTGTGGCATACCAGTGGGGGTCGCTACCAGTTTTGTCTTTTACGGAAAGGGTGAAATAGCCCTCGTCAAAAGTGGTTGTGAAAGAACACCACAAGTCTGCTTGATATGTAATGCCAAGATCTACTGTTTGTCCTATGGGCACCCTGATAGTTACGCTCGAATTCCAAGATAGATGTGTGCTCGTCGGTTCAACAGTGACGTAAGCTCGTGATTCACCTACAGTCACATTCGGATTGGTGCCCTTCGACTTGAGGTTGAAGATGTACTTGCCTGCGTACATCACTCGGTCAGAGTTTGTATTAACATATTTACCGGCATAGTCTCCGCCCGTTATGGTAGCCACATGGTTGCTGTAACGGTTGTCTCCATCGAGAAACCAAAGCTCAAGGTAGAAATCATCGGCACTGTACGGACCGCTTATTTCAGGCACATAGTTGAAATACACATCATTGGTGCTTATGCTCATGTCCTTATAGGTCACAGTGCTTTTGGTGTTGGCAAAGCCGACGCTAATCGGTTTGATTGTAAGCTTGCCGTTTTGATATGTAAAGTTGTAATTGTCAGCCGAACCTCCTGACACTGTAATGGCGTATGTACCCGCATTTGAATCCTTTGTTGTAGTACATTGGGCGGTAGGTAGCGTCTTTAGGGCCGATTTGCCTTCTCCATTAACGAAACCGCTATAACTTATGGTAAACGTTGGGTTTTCTTCACCATAATACCGTTCATAGCTGTCAGCGGTGACTGTAAGGTCTCGTTTGGTGACTGTGAGCGTTCCGGGGACATAGGTTGTCACCTCATAATTTGTTGCCTCGCCGCCCGCCGCTGTCACTGCATAGGTGCCTGCACTGCTGGTCTTTGTAACAGAGGTGCTAAACGTCGGCTTGATGGTCCATGTTGGCTCTGTTTCACCGTTCTTCAAGCCGGTGTACGTCATGCTGAACGTCGGATTTGCATCACCATACTGCTTTGTCGCTTCTGCCACGTTAACAGTTATGGGAGCTTTAACGACCGTGAGAGTTCCGTACTTATAGGTTATGTCGTAGTTCGTCGCATTGAGTGAAGCCAGTATCCTGTAGGTGCCGACTTTGCTCAGTCTGGTTGCCTCACATTCGTATGTCGGCGTCGAGCCAATGTTCTGCTCGTTCTCACCGTTGACGAAACCTGACATCACACATGTGAACTCTGGATTGGCGTCTCCATACTCCTTTTGTGTGTCGTTGACAGTGAGTGTTAGCGGAGCCTTGCTGATGGTGTAGGAGTATGGTATTTCTACGGTGAAGTTGACGCCGTTTGAATATGTGGCCTTCAGATTTTGCGTGTACGAGCCGGCATTGACCTGTGTCTTGCATTCAGCCTCGGCAATCTCACACTTATATGCTTTCAGGTTGTTGGTCCACTCGATAGTGTGTATTGACCCTGAATACGGATAACTATTCTCAGGGAAAGTAAGATAGGCTTTACCAAAGCCGTAATTAGCAACAGAGGGCACATAAACTTCAAGCGCAGAATGGGCGTTGGCAAAGGTTGAAAGTGACAATCCCGTAGGAACCGTTGCCGACGTGCAAAACACCTCCATCAGATAGCTGCATTTGCTAAAAGCTTCCGTGTTCACGGTCTTTACGCCACTCCCTAAAACCACATATCCTAAACTCGAACCGTAAAAGGCTCGTTTCCCGATTTGAGTTACTGATGCTGGGAGATAGACGTATTTTAGTGATGTATTAGCAAAAGCAGCAACACCGATTGTCTGCACAGAAGATGGTATCTCGATTGATTCTATTTTACAACACTGAAACGCCCTTTCGTCTATATACCGTATGCTCGTAGGCAAACTCACGGAAGTTACGGCAGTTGACAATGCGCTGAACACGGGTTCGTCAACTATTTTAGTTTCGGAAACATCACAACCGAATGCCGTTTTGCCTATTCCGACTACTGTAAATGTGCGGTTTTGATAATTTACAGTGGACGGTATACTTACATGTCCGGTATATGGCGTGGTATTACCCGAAAAAGTACCAAAATAAGACTTGCCATTGACATATTTTTCGGTAAATTGACTGTATGTCACCTCCACCTCCAGGTCTGACATAGAGGTGATGGTGTAGTAGATGCCGTCGACCTCGAAGTCGTAGGCGTGCACTGCGAGGGAGACCAGGCTCAGGAGCATGGCCACCAACATCTTCATGCCGACAGTCACGCCGCGTACGATTTTTTGCTTTTGTTTCATGTTCGATATTGTTTCTTAAGAATTTGCATCGTCTGTTGATGAAGGCTGCGTGATACATCTATAAGCTCCCACAACGCCTTTATTGGGATTTTGCAATCAAAGGTTATATTCGCATAAATGGATTTATCCAAAAGGATGATGTTATTTCCCTCTCTTCTGATTCTGCCATGAGCAATGGCATTTCGGATCCTCTTTGTCATCCTTTGATAATCCATGCGCTTCTTTACTCATATTCGGAGGATGGTTCGCTGCGAGCATCGAGCTCGCAGCGAACACTATATTAAGGGGAATTTATAGAACTTCCCTTAAAAGTTATTTGATTGCCGTCTTCTTGCCATTGACTATATAGAGACCCTTGGGCAGCCGGTTGACGGCCTCGGCGTCTTCGGTGGTGAGCACCAGCACACCCTGCAAGTTATACACCCGGAAAACGCCTGCTGTTGAGTCAGGCAACACATGCTCAATGCCGCTCTCTTGCAGGCACCAGAAATTCTTCCACACGTCAGCCGTCTGATAAGCAGCCAGACTTCCCGCCGGCACAGTCACCACCATATACATGTATTGTGAGTTGGTAAACATGTCACTGGTTACTGACGGCGGTGCCGCACACTCAAGGGTAAGGCTTTCTACAGTAGTAGGAAATGCCGTTAGTTCCTGCGTAGTATGGCCCAATGTGACAACTTTCGCATTCCAACCCACGTATGCTGAATCTACATAAGAATAAACCGTGTCAGCGGAAAACGTGTCATCGGTGAAAGTCTTTGTTATTGTCAGATTGTCAAGATGCAATCCTTCAAATGGATACATTTTCGAACCATAATAATCTTTGGCGTATACCATTGGTCGATTAACAGACAATTTCTTCAAAGGACAACCGCTAAACCAACGCGCAAGACCCGTTGAAACAAACGAAAGTTCATCTTCACCGGGGGCCAAAATAACTTCCTTCAATCCACACTCACGGAAAGCTTCAGGCTCAATAAGAAGAAGTGTTGAGGGTAAATAAATTGAAGTAAGAGAGCGATCGCACCAGAAAGCTTTTAATCCGATTGTTGTAACCGAGGGCATGCTCACCGAGGATAAAGAACTACACGAACTGAATGCCTCTTCACCTATTGATTTAACCGCGGGCATGCTCACCGAGGTTAAACTGTCACAATCGTAGAAAGCTTCGTATCCAACGCCGATGACAGCAAACGTTCTGCCATTGTAAGTAACAGTTTCCGGAATCGTCACGTCACCGGAGTAGCAGTTTGAGTATTTGCCCTTATGGGTCACCTCGCAGGTGAGATCGGGGATGGAGAGCACGTTGTAGAACAGCCCGTCGACTTCGAAGTCATAGGCATTGCAGACCATCGCTACCAATGACAGCAACAATGACAGCATAAAACGAATTGCTTCTTTCATGATTATTGATTATTTTTTGAGAATAGTGTACCACTCCCCGTTTCGAAGGATACCCTCAGCATCAACAATATGTCGATTTTCCGGGTAGTGGTCAACATGATTATAAAACAGAGCATTAGCTGCTTTAGCTTCCGCACTCTTGTAAATCTTTAGTTGTAAGACAGACTCACACTTCACTGCCTCCTCATAGATATGGGATGCAAGTTCTTGGGTTTGCTGTTTGGAAAAATTGCTTTCAGCATCAATCATCACCTCAACAGCAGTGTTTGAAGCAACGTGACATGTGTATGGGATTGACGCTTCATTGATAGCGTCAATCATTTCACGGACAAACGTAATCTTGTTCTTGTTATCCTTGTCCTTGACAAAAATTTGCAGCGAGATGTGAGATGGATTGGGGTGAATGACCATTCCCATTAAAGTAGCCATTAGCTTCCCCAAAATGGCTAATTACCTATAAGATAAATATTAATGGCATAAAAGCAAAAACGTGGGAAACTTTTTCCTGCTTATCCCACATTCGGAGGCCTTAGGACTGCCTGTTACAGGAGGATAAGCAGTCGGTCAGCCCACGTTAGATTATATGTAGCCATAAAAGCAACACGCATCTCTGCGTAAGCCTACACAGCTTATATAATCTACCCTGAGCGCCTGCCACTGCACTATCTTCACCTGTAATCTGGAAAGGTCCTAAGTTTCCGAATGAGAAGATAGCGTTGGAAAACGCTTTTGTCAATATGTCTAATACCCTCCCTACCGATCCGCTGACCGTATTTTAGGGTATTTTATGTCAGGAGCTTGAAGCTTAAAACATTTGTGCAAATTTAACTATTTATTTTAAAAATTGCCATTCCACGACAGTTAAATAATGTTAACGTAGGTTTATTCCATTGTCTACTTCTTCTATATTCTTCATGCAAAATCTCATAATCATTGCTATCTATTGACCAAATCTCCAAAAACATACAACCTCGTCAATGCTTACAGCACAACAAAAGCGAACAGTTTAGTTTCCTAAACTATTCGCTTTCACTACTCGCTGTAAGGTGTCACTCGACGGTGACGCTCTTGGCGAGGTTGCGCGGCATGTCGACGTCGCGACCCTTCTTGATGGCGATGTGGTAGGCAAGCAGCTGCAGGGGTATGGCGGCGACGATGGGGCTGAGGCACTCCTCGACGTCGGGTATCTCGATGATGTGGTCGGCAATCTTGGCTATCTCCTCGTCGCCGCGGGTGACGATGGCGATGACCGAGCCGCCGCGAGCCTTGACCTGCTGGATGTTGCTGACTATCTTCTCGTGGAGCTCGTCGTTGGGGGCGATGACCACGGTGGGCAGTTCGTTGTCGATAAGGGCGATGGGTCCGTGCTTCATCTCGGCGGCGGGGTAGCCCTCGGCGTGGATATAGCTAATCTCCTTGAGCTTGAGCGCCCCCTCGAGGGCCGAGGGATAGTTGTAGCCGCGGCCGAGGTAGAGGCAGTTGTGCACGTAGGTGTACGTGGCCGACAGGCGCTCGATGCTGTCGTTGAGCTTGAGCGTCTCCTCTATCAGTGACGGTATGTGGGTGAGGGCCTCGGTGATCTCCGCCACCTTCTCCTCGGAGATGGTGCCGCGAAGCTGGCCGATGGCCAGGGCTATCATGGTAAGCACTGTCACCTGGCCGGTGAACGCCTTGGTGGAGGCCACGCCTATCTCGGGGCCGACGTGTATGTACGTGCCCGTGTCGGTGGCGCGGGCGATGGAGCTGCCCACCACGTTGCACACGCCGTAGACCATCGCTCCCTGCTTGCGCGCAAGCTGTATGGCGGCGAGCGTGTCGGCCGTCTCGCCGCTCTGCGAGATGGCCATGACAATGTCGTTGGGCCCGAGCACGGGGTTGCTGTAGCGGAACTCGCTGGCATACTCCACCTCGACGGGTATGCGCCCCATGTCCTGTATCAGGCGCTTGCCGATGAGGGCTGCGTGCCACGAGGTGCCGCAGCCGACGATGATGATGCGGCGGGCGCGGCGGAAGCGCTCGGCGTTGTCCATGATGCCCGAGAGCTTAATCTGACGGTTGTTGCCGACTACGCGGCCGCGGATGCAGTCGTGGAGCGTGCGTGGCTGCTCGAAGATCTCCTTTAGCATGAAGTGCGGGTAACCGCCCTTCTCGAGCTGCGAGACCGACATCTTCAGTGCCTGGATGTCAATAGCCTGAGGCTCCAGCTCGTAATTGAGCACTTCAAGCGGCTTGTTGCGGTGGAGCAGGGCCATCTCGTCATCCTTGAGATAGACCACCTGGTCGGTGTAGTCGACGATGGGCGTGGCGTCGGAGGCGAGGAACTTGCCGTCGTCCGACAGGCCGATTACCAGGGGGCTGCTCTTGCGGGCTGCGATGAGCAGGTCGGGGTTGGCCTTGTCGACCACGGCGATGGCAAAGGCGCCGACCACCTCTTTGAGCGCCGTGCGCACGGCGTCGACGGTCGAGCAGCCGCTGGTGTTGCGTATGTATTCAATCAGCTTGACCAGCACCTCCGTGTCGGTGTCGCTGGCAAACTCCACGCCGTTTTGCTCGAGTGCCTCCTTGAGCACGGCGTAATTTTCAATTGTACCGTTGTGAATCAGGGCGATGTCGCCCTTGAGGCTGACATGCGGGTGCGCGTTGACGGCGTTAGGCTCGCCGTGCGTCGCCCAGCGGGTGTGGGCTATGCCGATGGTGCCGGAGAGGTCGTGGGAAGCCACGGAGTGCTCCAGGTCAGACACCTTGCCGCGCTCCTTGTAGACGTTCAGTTCGCCGGAGTCAGAGAGGAGGGCCACGCCGGCGCTGTCATAGCCGCGGTATTCAAGCCTGTGCAGGCCCTTGATAAGAATTGGATAGGCCTGCGAGCGGCCAACATATCCTACTATGCCACACATAGTTAAGTATTATATTCTTGATTGGTTGCAGATAATTGTTAGCGAGAGAAGTTTCACATTCAAAGCGCAAAGATACGAAAAAATGCACAAAGCACAACGCACCCTGCACATTTTTAACAAATGTGCGCAATCTCGAACCCTCGAAATTCCGAAATCCCGAGATTTCGAGATTTCGAAAGATTGTTAAATATTGTTAAAGTCATGCGTTGTGCATTGTGCATTATGCATTATTTCGTACCTTTGCATACTGTTTCCACCATAACAGTTACATGGGGTTGACCGGTTTTGACAGCGTGTAGAGGTGGTGGGTAAGCATGCAGAGTCATGATGCTTCATCTCTTTAATCTGAGTATCAGCTTATTTTAAATGGCGAAAACAACTACGCTCTCGCTGCTTGATCGAAGTATAGTAGATTAGCTTAATCCGCGCAACAGTTGCGCGGACGAGACATCGCCCGGCAGCCGTTGTTCCGAGGCTCGTCGATCAGGCGGTGCACGCAATTCGGGAATAGGAAGGTCCCTGCCTCGCGGCCCTTCCGAAAATTAGAGGCTAAGGACACAGTTGGCGGCTCACAGCCTGCTGTGCCACGAAAACCAACAGAGAGCTAAGCATGTAGAAAGCTCATTAGTTCCACGTTTGGACGAGGGTTCGAATCCCTCCAGCTCCACACCAATTTGGCTCGGCAGGCTCTCCCGCCGAGCCTTCATTTTATAATTCTACCCTCTGTGAAAAAGGAAAATTCATGATCAGACGGGTTTATTGGTTGTCGGTCATCAAGTCGATAAACATGCGCACGCGCGCCACATACTCGCGGGCGCCGTTGCGCAGTCCGGCCATCGATGTGCGGCCGTATGGGGTCTCGGCGGCATAGCCGATGGCGTCGACGCCAAGATGCTCCGCCTGGTAGAGCGCCCGCTCGCAATGGTATGCCTGCGAGATAATGGTCACGGAGTCAGCGTCGTACTTGTCGCGCACGTTGGCCACAGATTGGATAGTTCGCTCCCCGTCGTAGTCCATGACGATGTCGTCGGACTTGACGCCCATTTGCAGGAGCGTGTCTCGCATGGCCTTCGGCTCGTCGTAACCGCCCTGATCGGTGTAGTCGCCGCCGCTGACTATGAGCATGTCCACCTTGTGGGCCATATAGAGGTCGCGCGCGGCCATCACGCGCCGCTCAAACGACAGGTTGCGACGGTGCGTCACGTCTGACACAGGCGACGTGCCGAGCACCACCCCGTACTGCCGCTCCGGCACCGAGTCCACATTATTATATATACGCCCGTCGGCGCCGCGGCTCACCATCCAGTCGCACACCAGGACGCCCACGATGGCGAAAGCCGCGAGGGTGAGCACCAAATTCCATATCGTCTTCAGCGGTTTCATTTTGCACACAAAGGTACGCAAAATTTCAGAGAGAAAAAAGCAAAATTTTTCTTACAGATTACCAGTGACTTAAAAAATAATGCGTCATTTTTACGCAAAAATATTTGGTGATGTCAAAAATACACATTACCTTTGCAGTGTAAAAATGACACATTAACCATGGAAGAGAAAATTTACACATATAAATATCCGCATCCGGCGGTGACCACCGACTCCGTAGTCTTCGGCTTCGACGGACGCCGCCTGCACGTGCTTCTCATCGAGCGCGGCATCGAGCCGTACAAGGGTTCATGGGCGCTCCCCGGCGGATTCCTGCGCATAGACGAGACGCTCGAGGAGGGCGCGCGCCGCGAGCTGGAGGAGGAGACCGGCGTCCGCGAGGTATACCTCGAGCAGTTTCACGCCTTCAGCAGCGTCCGCCGCGACCCCCGCGAGCGTGTCATCACCGTTGCCTTCTACGCCCTGGTGCGCAAGAGCGAATACCGGCTCATCGCGGGCGACGACGCCTCCAACGCTCTGTGGTTTGACCTCAAGGAGCTGCCCCCACTGGCCTTCGACCACCACGAGATCATCAAGATGGCCCGCGAGCACCTGCGCGAAGTGCTGCAGACGCGCCCCATAGCCTTCAAGCTGCTCGACAAGGTGTTCTCGATGCCCGAACTGCAGGCCATCTACGAGGCCATCAACGGCACCGTCTACGACCGCCGCAACTTCGCCCGCAAGATGACCGCCTCACCTTTCATGCATGCCAAAGGCGTGGCCCCGGAGCCTTCCTCTCCACGTCCTGCCAATCTCTACAGCTTCGACGAAGACGCCTACGAAGAGGAGGCTCCCCGCCGCTCACGCAATCCCTTCAGCCCTTGATCGAAAATCACCAGCCAACCGATCCTTGTGCTTTGGGACTCTGTCCCAAAGCCTACTGAAGACTTAACACTTAACACTCAAAAAACCTATCATGAAGACCGAAATTTTTAATCTAATCATCCTCGACGAGTCCGGCTCGATGTGCCATGTCACCAACCAGACCATCAGCGGCTGCAACGAGACCATCAACACCATCAAGGTCGCCCAGCAGCAGATGGGCGACGAGCAGACACACTACGTGAGCATCTACGCCTTCCAGGACAACCCCAACGTGCCCTCGCGCTACCTGGTCAAGAACGTCTCCGCCGCAGCCGCCGAGCACATCACCGCAAGCGACTACGAGCCTTGGGGTTCGACACCACTTTACGACGCCGTAGGCTCGACGCTGGCCGACCTCAAGGCCACCTGCGCCGCCAAGGAGATGGCCGTCGGCTCCGTAACAATAATCACCGACGGCTACGAGAACGCCTCGCGCCACTACACCCTCCAGCAGGTGGCCAAGATGATCGACGCTCTCAAGGAGCAGGGGTGGAACTTCAACTTCATCGGAGCCAACATCGACGTCAACCGCGTGGCCTCCTCGCTCAACATCGACAACGCCCTTGCGTTCAAGCAGGATGAGGCAGGCACCCGTGCCATGTTCGAGAAACAGAGCCGCAGCCGCCAGGCCTACTTCGAGACCGTACGGGACCAAATGTGCCTGGCTGACGACTGTGAGGCCGCCGCACCCTCCATGTCGGCCGAAGAGCGCAAGGCCGGCCGCATCGCCCGCATGAAAGAGGCCGCCCGCGGCTTTTTCACCCGCGACGAAAACCCCGATAAAAAGTAAACCCTCCGCCATCCAACCGATCCTGGTGCTTTGGGGCTGTGCCCCAAAGCCTTGTCAAAAATTTCACCATCATGAAATGCTCCGTAACCCCTAACCTCATCACTGAGCTGCGCCCGGGCGAAATCTTCGTCTTCGGCAGCAATCTACAAGGCATCCACGCTGGGGGCGCCGCGCGCATAGCACGCCAGCGCTTCGGCGCGCGCATGGGCCTCGGTGTGGGCCTACAAGGGCAATCTTACGCCATACCCACCATGCAGGGTGGCGTCGAGACCATAGCGCCGTACGTCGACCAGTTCATCGACTTCGCCATTGCCAACCCGCAGATGCACTTCCTTGTCACCCGCATCGGCTGCGGCATCGCCGGTTTCACCACCGCGCAGATAGCGCCCCTTTTCGCCCGTGCAATCCACCTGCCCAACGTCAGCCTCCCCGCCGAGTTCATTCACATCATCGCCTACTGACATTCCCCCAATATTTACGGCTATACCCTGAAGCTTTTGCTTTCCTAGCCAAAAGCTTCAGGGTATAGCCGTAAACTTATCCCTATTTCGTTATTTTGCGGGGTGGCCGACGGGGAGGTTGAGGATAGGCACCTGTGAGGCGGGGAGGCCGAGCAGGGCGGAGATGCCTGCGTGGTCCATCGACGCGCGGGGGACGGTCGAGAGTCCCATGCCGGCGCACATAAGCGCCACGTTCTCACAGGCTATGCCCGCGTCGGCGCTGACCATCATCACCGACCGCTCATCATTACGGCCGAAGGTGTCGAAGTTGCCGACAAGCACCACGCACAGCGGGGCCGTCTTGGCGAAATCCTGCCGGTCGGCCACCAGGTCGCGGCGGTCTCCGTCTGCCACCTTGACAAGCTTGTGCCCGGCCTTGTCATACTTGTACGTGCCCTCGGGCAGGAAGGCGTAGATGTCAATCTCCTGCCGGTTCATGGCCGACGGGGCGGTGATGCGACCGTCCTCGGGACGGTTGATGCCTCCCGCGGCAAACATGATGTCTGACAACTCCTGAAGCGTCAGCGGCGTGACGGCATACTCGCGGTCAGAGTGGCGCGCCCACAGCGACTCCATGATGTCCTTGCCCCCCGTCTTCGACGGCTGCGGAAGGGTTATATCCTGGGCCATAGCGCCCAATGCGCCCATTACTAAAGTCATAGCTAATAAAAATTTCTTCATGATATATTGGTATTAATCGATGGCGATGCGGAAGCCCAGGTCGTCGCTGCAATACGACGGCTTGCAGCCGGTGACGCGGTGGCTGACAACGGAGAATTTTGAGCCGAACTTGAAACTGCCGCTGCGGCCCACCTTTGCCGACTTGGAGCCGCCGGCCCAGTCGCGCGTCCACTCAAACACGTTTCCGCTCATGTCGTATAGGCCCAGAGCGTTAGGGTTCTTTGACGCGCAGGCATGAGTCGTGCCCCCGCTGTTGGCGTCATACCACCCTACCGAGTCGAGGTTGTCGCTGCCGCTGTAGGTGTAATAGGCATAGTCGTTGCCGCCGTTGGCTGCGTATTCCCACTGCGACTCAGTGGGCAGGCAGAAGCTCTGGCCCGTTAGGCCGCTGAGCTTGTTGCAGAATGAATCGGCGTCATACCACGACACGTTCTCAACGGGATTGTCCAGTCCAGCGTGGCTCGAGGGATTGTTGCCCATCACGGCCTTGTAGAGCCATTGGGGAGTTTCGGTGGAGGCGATGTAATAGGTGCCGTTGCCTGTAACGCGCACCATCTCCATAGTGCTGCCGTTGCCCGAGAAGGTGCGCGTCTGCTTGTTGTAAGTCACCCTCGGCGACGAGCTGATCACTACCACACTGGGGTCTGTGGGGCTGTCAGGCTGCCCGACCTCGGCCTCCATGGGCGTCGGCGAAGGCTCCGGCGAAGGCGAGTCTTTCGACCCGCCGAGTATTAATACCGCGCCTACCACCAAGAGCACCACGGCTGCAGCGGCAACCACGGCGATGACGGTCTTGCCATTGTTTTGCTGCCGTTGCTGCTGCGGGTGGAACTGCGGCGTCGGTGTCTCGCCCATCGGCACTGCACGCGTGCGGCTGTCATTCACCGGCGGTTTGGGGGGCTGCATATTTGGCACCGTGACCTCACCTGTGCCACCCGTTGCCGACCCGGCATCGAGCAGGCGCCGAAACTCTTCAGCGCTCTGCGGACGCACGTTCACCATCAGGTTCATCGCCCGCAGCACGGCGTTGCGCGTGGCCGGAGTGATGCCGTTGGGAAATGTTATCTTTCCTTGCCCGGATATGAGCAACGCGGCCGTCGGGGGCACCTCCCCCGAGATGAGATAGAACAGTGTCGCGCCCAGTGCATAGACGTCGGTGGCCGGCGTGAGCATCGCCGAGTCGCCAGCCATCTGTTCCGGCGCCGCATACGACGGCGTTGCTCCGGCAATCGTGTTGCTTATCACCCCCTGCGACTCGTCAAACACCTTGGCAATACCGAAGTCTATAAGTATCGGCGCGCCCGAGGGAGCCAGCATGATGTTGGCAGGCTTGATGTCGAGGTGCAGCAGGTTCTGCGAGTGCACATGCGCCACGGCCTCCGACACCCTCTTCATAAGCTCCACGGCCTTGCGCTCCGGTATCGCCCCGTGGCTCTTGACCACCTGCGACAGTGTCGGGCCGTCGATATAGTCCATTACATAATACGCCGTCCCGTTCTCCTCAAACACGTCGTGCACCTTCACTATCCCCTCGTGGCTTAGCGAGAATAGCGCTTTGGCCTCGCCGAGAAACTTCTGTCGGAGCTTCTCGATAGTCGCCGTCATGCTCTGGGAGCCTACTGACACTTCACCTGTGCTGTCGTCGCGATTGCAGTATTCCGACACAAAAAATTCCTTGATGGCCACGCGATGACCCAAGGCGGTGTGTACACCCTCATACGTGCACCCGAATCCGCCCGAAGCGATGAAGCGGGTGATGCGGTACTTGCCACCCTGCAGGGTGGTATTATTGGCTAACGGCATGATTTGTCAGTAATGTTAGTGTGTTAAGTTGTGCAAATTTAAGGAATTTTCAGTAACCGCGCAAAGATTTCCACAAAAAAGTCTGCGCCACAGAGCGCACTAACAGATATACGCAGAAGGCCACCCACAGCCCGTGGTTGCCCCACAGGGGCATCAGGGCGAAGTAGAGGGCGAAGAAGAGCGCCGAGGCGAGCGCCAGCGACAGCAGCATGCGCCACGTGTCGGTGGCGCCGACATACACCCCGTCCCAGACGAAGGCCGCAAACCCCATCAACGGCACCGCGGCAGCCCAGAGAAGATAGTTCGAGGCCTCGCCGCGCACCCCCGGCTCGTCGCTGAGTATCGCCATGATCCACTCCCCGGCGCCGAAATAGAGCGCACTGAAGAGGGTGGCAAGCCCCACGCCCCAGAGCATCAACCGCCGTATCAGCCGGTCGAGCCGACGGCGGTCGCGAGCGCCGATGTAGCGCCCCGCCAACGCCTCGCCGGCGTAGGCGAAGCCGTCCATGAAGTAGCTGAAGAGCATGAACAGCTGCATCAGCAGCGTGTTCGCCGCGAGCGTCAGCGTCCCCTCGCAGGCGCCGGCGCGTGTGAACCATACCGTCACGGCTATTATGCACACCGTGCGCATGGCTATGAACAGGTTGACTTTGAACAGCGGCCCGGGCTTCAGCGGCTTGGCGTCAGCCTTCTTGGGCGCACGGTGCAGCCCGTCGCGCATAACCATGCTCCGGCACCACAATGCCGAGGCCAGGGCGCCCACCCACTGCGCCACGAGCGTACCCGTGGCCACTCCCTCTATCTGCCAGTGGCAGCCGTAGACCAGCAGCAGACTCGTGACTATGTTTGTCACGTTGATTATCAGCGCTATCCACATCCCCGCACGGGAGTTTTGCATCCCCAGGAGCCACCCCGTGGCGGCGTACGTGACGAACACCGCCGGCGCGCCCCAGATGAGTATGTCGAAGTAGAGACGTGCTCCCGCAAGCGTCTCGGCGTCAGAGTCAAAGAAGCGGAGTATTACCCCCGAGAGAACACCTTGCAGCGCTATCAGCGCCACGCCGAAGGCCACGGCGCTGACCGTCGACCGCACGAGCGTGTCCCATTCACCGCGCGGGTCGCGGCGCCCGAAGGCCTGCGCCGTCATCCCCGACGTGCCCGCGCGCAGGAAGCCGAACAGCCAGTAGAGCATGTTGAACATAACGCCCCCCACGGCTATCGCCGCGATGTAGACGGCCGAGCCCATGTGGCCCGTGATGGCCACGTCGAGCAGCGCCAGCAGCGGGGTGGTGATGTTGGTGACTATGGCCGGGAGCGCCAGCCGCAGTATCGGTATCCTCTCCTTCATAAAACTTGTTTAATGCTCCAAAGGAGCATTTTGATGATAACCGCGGGCAAGCGAAGCGCAGCCCGTGGGAATAGCAAAAGTCTTGACGCTTAGCGCCCCAACGGGGCGCGCTGATGATTTTTGAAACTATCATCAGCGCGCCCTTTTAGGGCGCATATAAGCCATTTTTTCTCTTTTCCCCTGACTGCGCTACGCTTGTCAGGGGTTATCATCAATTTGCCCCTTTGGGCAATAGTAAGGGGGCGTCAGGCTTTGGCCTTGGCGCGGCAGGAGTCGTAGTAGACGTAGGCGAGCAGCCCGAGATAGATGACGATGCCGAGCACCTGCATGACGAAGTTGTCGTCCTGCCACGGGCAGTGGAAGTCGAATCCGGCAAAGCGGGTGATGGCGGCGAAGACGCCGAAGAGGGCGCCGCCGGCTATAAGGCCCGAGGCTATCAGCGTACCGCGGTCATGGCGTGCAGAGCAGGTGGCCTTGTCCTTGGAGCTGTGGGCCACGAAGTAGGCCAGGGCGCCGCCGATGAGCATCGGCGTGTTGAGCTGCAGCGGGATGAACATGCCCAGGCAGAATGCTAATGCGGGCACGCCCAGCCAATTGAGTATCAGTGCCAATACGGCGCCGACAATGTAGAGCACCCAGGGGGTGTCGCCGCCCATCATCAGCGGCTCGATCACCTTGGCCATGGCGTTGGCCTGCGGGGCCACGAGAGCGTTGTCGCCGGTGAAGCCGTAGACCTGGTTTAGCAGCATGATCACGCCGCCCACGGTGGCTGCCGACACGAGCGTGCCGACAAACTTCCACCGCTCCTGCTTGCGCGGGGTCGAGCCCAGCCAGTAGCCCACTTTCAGGTCGGTCACAAAGCCGCCGGCCATCGACAGCGCCGTGCAAACAACGCCGCCGATCACCATCGACGCGGCTATGCCCTCCTTGCCGTTGAGGCCGATGGCCACGAAAATCACGGAGGCAACAATCAACGTCATCAGCGTCATGCCCGACACCGGGTTGGTGCCCACGATGGCTATGGCGTTGGCGGCCACGGTGGTGAAGAGGAACGCTATCACAGTGACCACTATCCAGGCCACGAGAGCCTGCCAGAAGGTGTGGATTACACCGAACCAGAAGAACAACAGCACGGCCACGAGGGCGATGCCGATGAAGAAGACCACGTGCTTCATCGAGATGTCACTCTGCCAGCGCACGGGGCGCTCCTGCACGGCGCCGCCCTTGAACTCGCGGCCTGCCAGGCCAACGGCCTGACGGATGATGGGCCACGACTTGACGATGCCTATCAGGCCGGCCATGGCGATGCCGCCGATGCCGATCAGACGCGCATAGTCGCTGAATATCTGCTGCGGCGCCATCATCTCGATGGCCGGGCTTCCGTAGGTGCCCATGACCGGTATGATAATCCACCAGACGAAAATCGAGCCGGCGAAGATGACGAAGGCATATTTCAGGCCCACGATGTAGCCCAGACCCAGCAGCGCCGCGCCTGTGTTGAAGCTCAGCACCATCTTGGTCTTCGCGGCAAGCGCCTGGCCCCACTCCGTGGCGTAGGTGGTCACGGTGTCAGCCCAGAAGTGGAATGTCTCGACCACATAGTCATAGATGCCGCCTATCAGCGAGGCTATTACCAGAGTGATGGCCTGGCCACCGGAAGCTTTCTTGTCGGCACCCGACGCCTGGCCGCTGGCGAGCACCTGCGTGGTGGCCGTGGCCTCCGGGAAGGGATACTTGCCGTGCATGTCCTTCACGAAATATTTGCGGAAGGGTATGAAGAACAGTATGCCCAGGAAGCCGCCGAGCAGCGAGCTGAGGAAGATCTGGAAGAAGTTGACGTCGATGCCCAAGATGTACAGGGCAGGCAGGGTGAAGATTGCGCCGGCCACTATCACGCCGGAGCAGGCGCCGATCGACTGTATTATAACGTTCTGGCCCAGCGGGTTCTTGAGATTGAGCGCGCCGCTGAGGCCCATGGCGATGATGGCGATGGGGATTGCGGCTTCAAACACCTGGCCCACTTTCAGGCCAAGGTATGCCGCGGCGGCGCTGAAGATTACGGCCAATATCAGGCCCATCGACACGGAGTAGGGGGTGATCTCCTTGTACTCGCGAGCCGGGTGCATCATCGGCCGGTACTCCTCATCCTCGCCGAGCTCGCGAAACGCGTTGTCAGGCAGATCTATGGGATCGGCGACCATGTAGATGCGCTCCTGCTCCTCGGGGTCGAGGGGGCGGGTGGGATTGTCTTGTTGCATTATGATTGGTTTTAAAAATTATTTTCGAGGATGATCGATAATCAATCGATGGCCTACCGGATTTTTATGCTGACAAAGTTACGCTTTACAATCCACCCTGCCAAATTTTTTGCTAAATTTGCGCCATGAAACTAATCGCTGACAGCGGATCCACCTCCACCGCATGGGCCGTCATCGGCCCCGACGGTCGCGGATCCATCATCTCTACCGCCGGCATCAACGCCCTGCACAGCTCCGACGAGCACATTAATAATGTGTTGCGCGACGCCGCCGACGCCTGCCCCGAGGGGATAACCGAAATTCACTTCTACGGCGCCGGCTGCATCGACGCCGACGCCTGCGAGCGCATAGCCGCGCCTCTGCGCAAGCTCTTCCCCGGCGCCACCGTCGAGGTGGCCACAGACCTCCTCGGAGCCGCGCGCGCCCTGTGCCAGGGGCGTCCCGGCATAGCATGCATTTTAGGCACCGGATCGAACTCTTGCCTGTCGGACGGCGTTAACATAGTGGCGAACGTCAGCCCTCTCGGCTTCATCCTCGGCGACGAAGGCTCCGGCGCCGTCATCGGCCGCCGCCTGCTCGGCGACGTGCTCAAGCGCCAGCTCCCCGAGGAGGTCTGCCGCGACTTCCGCGCCCGTTTCGGCATCGACGCCGTGACCGCCGTGCGCCGCGTCTACCGCGAGGAGGCGCCAAACCGATGGCTCGGGTCACTGGCACCCTTTGCCACCGACCATATCGACGTGCCGGAGATCCGCCACCTCGTAGCTTCGGAGTTTCGCGCATTCTTCCATCGAAACATCGCGCAATACACCGGCTGTCGCCAGCTGCCCGTGCATTTCACCGGCAGCGTCGCCTGGCACCTGCAGGAGGTGCTCCGCGAAGTGGCCGCCGCCGAGGGCTACACCGTCGGCCGCATAACCCCCTCCCCTATCAACGCTCTAATCTCGCCATGCAGTCAGAAATAATACTCGTCAACATCTCCGGCAAAGACCGCCCGGGCGTCACCGCCGCCCTCACCGAGATACTCGCCCGCTACGACGCGACCATACTCGACATCGGCCAGGCCGACATCCACCATTCGCTAAGCCTCGGCATACTCTTCCTCACAACCGAGGCGCAGTCGGGCAACATCATCAAGGAGCTGCTGCTCAAGGCCGACGAGATGGGGGTGACGGTCACCTTCCGCCCCGTCAGTCTCGAGGGTTACTCCGACTGGGTCACCCGCCAGGGGCGCAACCGCTGGATAATCACCCTGCTCGGACGACGCCTCACCGCCCGCCACATCGCCGTGGTAAGCAAGGTGATAGCCACCCAGGGGCTAAACATCGACGGCATACAGCGCCTGACAGGCCGCATGCCCGTGTCGGCCGAAAACGGCCAGGTGGAACTTGCCGACAACGAGCATGTGGCCAAGGCCTGCGTCGAGTTCTCCGTCCGCGGCACCCCTGCCGACAAGCAGGCCATGCAGGCCGAGCTGATGGACATCGCCGCCAAGGAGGGCGTCGACATCTCGATGCAGGAGGACAACATCTACCGCCGCAGCCGCCGCCTGATATGCTTCGACATGGACTCCACGCTCATCCGCACGGAAGTCATCGACGAGCTGGCCGAGCGCGCCGGCGTCGGCGACCAAGTGCGCGCCATCACCGAGCGCGCCATGCGCGGCGAGATAGACTTCACCGAGAGCTTCACCGAGCGCGTGGCCCTGCTCAAGGGCCTCGACGTCAGCGTGATGAAGGAGATAGCCGAGTCGCTGCCCATCACCGAGGGCCTCGAGCGCCTTATGAGCGTGCTAAAGCGCGCCGGCTACAAGACGGCGATACTCTCCGGCGGGTTCACCTACTTCGGCAACTACCTCAAGCAGAAATACGGCTTCGACTACGTCTATGCCAACGAGCTTGAGGTGGCCGACGGGAAGCTCACCGGCCGATACGTGGGCGACATCGTCGACGGCACCCGCAAGAAGGAACTGCTGCGCCTCATCGCCCAGGTAGAGAACATCCACATAGCCCAGACCATAGCCGTCGGCGACGGCGCCAACGACCTGCCCATGCTCTCCACGGCCGGCCTCGGCATCGCCTTCCACGCCAAGCCCAAGGTCAAGCAGGAAGCCGAGCAGTCGATCAGCACCATCGGCATCGACGGTGTGCTCTACCTCCTCGGCTTCAAAGACTCATTCATCTCATAATCCGATCGATATCCCATCGGTAGATAATCGATAACCCAACGACAGGCAATCGATTGCCTGTCGTTGGGTTATCGATTTGTTTTTCGCTAAAGGTTGTCGAAGGGCAGCATCGACCGGCGCGCTTGCTCGATGCGCCGGTTGCGCCAGCACTTGCGGCACACGGCTATGTAGCGCTCGTCGCCGCCGATCTCCACCTGTGCGCCGGTGTCGACGATGTCGCCCGCCGAGTCGATGCGCGCGTTCACGATGGTCTTGCGGCCGCAAGTGCACGTGCTCTTTATCTCATCGATGGTGTCGGCTATCTCAAACAACCGCCGCGAGCCGTCGAACAGGCGGCTCTGGAAGTCGGTGCGCAGCCCGTAGCACACAACGTTGCAACCGTAGTCGTCGACCACACGCGACAGCTGGTCGACCTGCGCCTCCGTCAGAAACTGTGCCTCGTCGATGAGAAACCAGTCGATCAGCGACCCGTTTTCCTCAAACAGCTGACGGGCCATCTGATAGAGGTCTGTCTCAGAGTATATCCATTTGCACGCGCGCTCGATGCCGATGCGCGAGCGTATCACATTGTTTTTCTCGCGGGTGTCTATCACGGGCTTGAGGCACACGTAGCTCAGCCCGCGCTCCTCGAAGTTGTATGCCTGCGTCAGCAGCATGGCGGTCTTTGCAGAACCCATGGTGCCGTAGCGAAAGTATAGTTTGCCTTGTCGGTACATTTCAATGATTATTTGTCGGAGGCGAGGCGCAGGCCTATCTGGCTGGTGCTCACGCCCTCGCCCTTGACGGTGCGGGTGGTCACTCGCGCGTTGATGCTGTTGTCGTCGTAGCTGCCGCCGCGAACTATGTGGTCGCCGTGGGCCGACGTCGACGGACCCTTCGGGTTGGTCTGTGCTCCGTGGCGATAGAGACCGAAGTAGTCAGACACCCACTCGGCCACGTTGCCTGTCATGTCATAGAGGCCGTAGCCGTTGGCCTGCAGCGAGCCCACGTCGTAGGTCTTGCGCAGGCTGTTCTCTAGCACCCAGCCGACAGCGGCCACTGAATCGGCTCCGGCGAAAGTGTTGGTGGCGCCGCCGCGGGCGGCATACTCCCATTCAGCCTCGGTGGGCAGGCGGAACTTGCCGCCGGTCACCTCATTCAGCTTGTCTATGAAACCCTCGGCATCCGTAAAGTTCACCTGCTCCACGGGACGGTTGTCGCCGGGGAAGTAAGAGGGATTGTTTTCGGTGCCCATCACGGCGTTCCATAGCCACTGCGGCACCTCGGTGGCGCCGATGCGGTAGTCGGTCAGAGTCACGTCGTGCTGCGGGGCTTCGTTGCTCGAGGAGCCCTTGTCTCCCTTGTTTGCACCCATCTTGAACGTCCCTCCGGCGATGTTGACCATCCGGTAGACGTTGCCGTTATAGCTGATGGTGCCGTCCGACGAGTTGTAGGCAAGTCCCTCGACCTTCGGCGTCGGCGCCGGGGAGAGGAGGAAATAGGCTATGGCGCCGACCAGGAGGACCACCACTGCAATCAGGGCTACCAGTACACCCTTCGACATCCCCTTGCGCGGCTTCGGCTCAGGCTCCGCCGTCTCGCGGTTAAACACCTCGGGCGCAGGAGGCACGGGCGGCTGGCCCCCCCCGTCGATGGCCACGGTGTGTCCCTTGTCGTCGTCATTGTCCTCCTTGTCCTGCGGCCGAGGCTCATACCCGCCGCCCATGTAGGGTGCATACTCCGGATTGATGTCGGCGCCGCTGACTGGACGCGTCTCCGAGCCGTCATGCACGTGCACCGGCGGTATGTCGAGCGGACGTGTCTCCGACTCGTCGTGATGCGGCGGCTCCTGCGGCGGCTGTGGCGCCTGTATCTCCGCGTCGTAGATTGGCTCCGAGGAGTCGGCAGAGATGGGGGTGACGTCTATGAAATGAGTGCTGTCTTCGTCGCCCGCGGGCACTGCCAGCTCGTCGAGGGTCGGCAGCAGGCTCAGAAACTCCGCCATGGTCTGCGGGCGGTCTTTCGACATCACGTTCATGCCCGCCATCACGGCTCGCCGCGTGGCCTCCGAGATGGTCGACGGCAGCGGCTTCTGAGCCTCGCCCCCGACGATGAGGGCGGCGCTGATGGGCACCTCGCCGGTGAGCACCGCGTAGAGCGTGGCCGCCAGCGAATAGACGTCGGTGGCGGGGGTGAAGCGGCTCACGTCGTTGCTCATCTGCTCTATCGACGAGTAGCCCGGGGTAAGGCCCACGAGCATCGACTTCTGAGCCTCGCCCGTCTCGACGTTGAAGTTTTTCGACACACCGAAGTCTATCAGCAGCGCGTTGTCGTCGCTGCCCACCATGATGTTTGCGGGCTTGATGTCGAGATGCAGGCGCCCGTGGTCGTGCACATACTTCATGGCCTCGGCGGCCTGGCGGATATATTTTATGGCCTGGGGTTCGGTCAGCGGGCGGTCATAGCGCACGAGCATGTCCTGGAGGCTACAGCCGTCGATATAGTCCATCACGTAGTAGGCAGTGCAGTTCTCCTCAAACACGTCATACACCTTCACAATGCCGGGGTGGTTGAAGCCGCTGATGGCCTGGGCCTCTTCGATGAACTTGGCGCGCAGATGGTCCACATAGTCCACCTTGCTCATGGTGGCCACCATCATGCGGTGTGTGCCCGGCTCACGGTTGCAGTAGTCGGCGGGGAAAAACTCCTTGATGGCCACGCGGCCGCGGAGCATCACGTGTATGCCCTCGTAGGTGTTGCCGAAGCCGCCACTTGATATGAAGCGTATTATCTCGTATTTGCCGTTTTGCAGGGTCGAGCCGATGTCGAGTATCATAGCGTAGGGTGATATTGAAAGGTAATAGAGGTACAAATTTAGGCTATTTTTACCAAACCACCGCCCCCCGCCGCAACTTTTAACAAATATTATCACCCACAACAAGTAAGGAGAGCGGCCGTCCCCCGCCGCACATCCAAGAGCAACTACGGAGGGCGGCCGTTCCGGCCGCACGCCACATAAGGTGACTACCCGCCCCACACCGCAAGCAAAGGTATTTTCAGCTCCGCAGGAGCGTAATTCTTGTTAACCCCGTACGGAGCGAAGCGGAGTGCGGGGATGGTCGGGGCTGCTTTCTATATGTGAGCCCCGCAGGGGCGACATCCTTCGCGCCCATCAGGCGACCGGGAAGAATATCGCCCCTGCGGGACTTATCTGTTTGATAGGCAGAGCTTTCCCCGCACTCCGCTTCGCTCCGTTCGGGGTTAACAAGGACATCGCCCCTGCGGTGCTGAAGTTACCATACCCTTGCGGCCAAGGCGGGGATGTGCGGCCGGGGACGGCCGCCCTCCTTATTTGCTGTGGCGTGCGGCCGGGGACGGCCGCACGCCTTACCAGTTCAAGTTTTCACCGAAAAATTTGGCCACGTGGGTTTTTTGGCTTAATTTTACGCAAAATTTAATATCTTACCCTACATATTTATTTATGCGTAAATCATTTATCACCCTTGCAATGGCTGTCGCTGTGGCTGTTAGCGCAGCCGCGGAAACCCCGCTGTGGCTCCGCGACGCCGCCATCTCTCCCGACGGACAGCGCATCGCTTTCACCTACATGGGCGACATCTACACCGTCCCCGTCACCGGCGGCGCGGCCACGCGCCTCACATCGCAGCCCACGCGCGAGAGCCGCCCCGTCTGGAGCCCCGACGGAGAGCAGATAGCCTTCGCCGACACCCGCATCGGCGCATCCGACATCTATATAATGCCCTCGACCGGCGGGACGGCCCGGCGCCTGACCTCCAACTCCGTCGCCGAGACGCCCGAGGCGTTCTCTCCCGACGGCAAGTATGTCTACTACCGCGCGGCCATACAGCTGCCCGCCACCTCCGCGCAGTTCCCCACCAGCCGCCTGCCGCAGCTCTATCGCGTCAAGGTCGACGGCTCGGCTGCCCCCGAGCAGGTGGTCAGCACCCCTACCGAGATGATTTGCTTCATGCCCGACGGCAACGGCTTCCTATACCATGACCAGAAGGGCATGGAGAACGCCTGGCGCAAGCACCACACCTCGTCGGTCACCCGCGACGTGTGGCGCTACGATGCCCGCAAGGGCACGTTCACCAACCTGACCAACCACGCCGGCGAGGACCGCAACCCCGTGGTCACCGCCGACGGCAAGACCGTCTACTTCCTCAGCGAGAGGGACGGCGGCTCGTTCAACGTCTACTCTTTCCCCCTGGCCGACCCGCAACAGGTCACGGCGGTGAGCTCGTTCAAGGAGCATCCCGTGCGCTTCCTCTCGCAGTCGCGCGACGGCCTGTTGGCATACACCTACGACGGCGAGATCTACACCCAGAAGCCCGGGCAGCAGCCGCAGAAAGTGGCCGTGGACATCGTCCGTGACAACGCCGACGTGCCCTTGGCCATCCGCGCCGGCGGCCGCAACACCTCCTACGCTGTCAGCCCCGACGGCACGCAGGTGGCCGTAGTCAGCCGCGGCGACGTCTTCGTAGGCTCGGTCGAGCACTCCTCGGTCAAGCAGGTCACCAACACCCCCGCCGCCGAGACCATGGTAGCCTGGGCACCCGACAATCGCTCCATAGTCTACGTCAGCGAGCGCGACGGCCACTGGAACATCTACAAGGCCACCATCTCGCGCAAGGAGGACGTAAACTTCTCCAACGCCACGGTCATCGACGAAGAGGCGCTCTTCGACGCCAAGGACGGCATCGACCGCACATATCCCTCCTTCTCGCCCGACGGAAAGAAGATGGCATACATACAGGACCGCGACAAGCTCATGGTCATGGACGTCAAGAGCGGCAAGAGCAAGCAGCTCACCGACGGCTCATGCTGGACCAACTCCGGCGGCGGCTTTGACTACGACTGGAGCCCCGACGGCAGGTGGATAGCCTTCGAACTGGTCGACCGCAAGCACGACCCGTACACCGACGTGGCCATCGTCAACGTCGAGACCGGCGAGATCACCAACATCACCGCCACGGGCTACTTCGACGGCTCGCCGCAATGGGTGCTCGATGGCAACGCCGTGATGATCCACAGCGACCGTCTGGGCCTGCGTTCCCACGCCTCGTGGGGCTCGCAGGAGGATGTGTTCCTCGTGTTCGTCAACCGCGACGCCTACGACCGCTTCCGCCTGAGCGAGGAAGACTACACCCTGCTCAAGGAGGTGGAGAAGCAGCAGAAGGCCGATGCCGACAAGGAGAAGAAAGCCGCTGCCGCCAAGAAGGATGACAAGAAGAAGAAAGACGACAAGAAAGACGACGGGAGCGGGGCGGCGCCCTCGCGCCCCGATGACAAGAAGGGAGTCACCGTCGAGACCGACGGCATACGCGACCGCATCATCCGCCTGACGCCTAACTCCTCCGACCTGGCCGGCTCGATGATCACCGCCGACGGCGAGACGCTCTACTATCTCAGCAGCTTCGACAAGGGCTACGACCTGTGGAAGGTAAACCTGCGCAAGCGCGAGGCCAAGATGGTCAGCAAGCTCGGCGCACCCTACATGAGCATGCAGATCGACACGAAGGGGAAAATCTTCCTCCTGGGTTCCACCAAAATGCAGAAACTCGACCCCAAGAGCGACAAGCTCACCGCCGTCACCGTTTCCGCCACACAGCTCATCGACGAGGCCGCAGAGCGTGAGGCGATGTTCAACACCGTGCAGTTCCAGGAGGGCCGCATGTTCTATGACCCCGACATGCACGGGGTCGACTGGGACGCCCTCTGCGAGCACTACCGCAAGTTCCTCCCCCACATCAACAATGGCACCGACTTCGCCGAGATGCTCTCGGAGCTGCTCGGCGAGCTCAATGTCAGCCACACCGGCGCCTCCTACTACGCCTCCACGCCCAACTATGAGCCTACCGGCAACCTCGGCCTGCTCTATGACCTGACCTATACGGGCAAAGGCCTGAAGGTTGATGAAGTGGTGGAGGGCGGCCCCTTCGACCGCGCGACCTCCAAGGTAACCCCCGGCTGCATTGTCACCAAGATCAACGGCATCGAGATCACTCCCGACGCCGACTATACAGCCATCTTCAACGGCATCGTCGGCAAGAAGACACTGGTAACCATCAAGAACGGCGGCCAGACCTGGGACGAAGTGGTCCTCCCCATCACCTCCGGCGCCATGAACGAGCTGCTGTATGCCCGCTGGGTCAAGCAGCGAGAGGCCGACGTAGACCGCCTCTCCGGCGGCCGCCTCGGATACGTCCACATCCGCTCTATGGGCGACGAGAGCTATCGTGACATCTACGCCGAGATCCTCGGAAAGTACAACGACCGCGAGGGCATAGTCATCGACACCCGCTGGAACGGCGGCGGCCGCCTGCACGAAGACATCGAGGTGCTCTTCTCCGGCGAGAAATACCTCACGCAGGTGGTGCGCGGCAAGGAGGTGGGCGAGATGCCCTCGCGCCGCTGGAACAAGCCCTCCATCATGCTCGTCTGCGAGGCCAACTACTCCAACGCCCACGGCACCCCCTGGGTCTACACCCTAAAGGGCCTGGGCAAGACCGTCGGCGCACCCGTGCCCGGCACCATGACCTCCGTCAACTGGCGGCGCCTGCAGAACACCGACTACGTCTTCGGCATCCCGGTCGTCGGCCACCGCACCAACGAGGGCTACTGCCTCGAGAACCACCAGCTTGAGCCTGACATCCTGATTTACAACGACCCGGACGTCCTGGCCAAGGGCACCGACCAGCAGCTCGTCGCCGCCGTCCGCGCCCTCCTCGACCAGCTCGACGCCAAGTAAGGAGCGGGGCGGCGCCCTCGCGCCCCGCCTCCCTCTCTTTTCCCGATTATACGATTAGCCGATTAAGCAGCCCCTTGGCTCCTTAATCGGCTAATCGGCTAATCGGCTAATCGGCTAAAGAGTGCCGTCCACGCGCCCTCCGTACTTGCGGCAGCGCCCGTAGCACCCGTTACCCGATTACCCGCTTAACCGATTAACTGCTTGTTTACCTCTCGTTATTGAATCAAAGAGCCAGCCGGAAACCGTATATAGGCCATCTGAGGTCAGAATCGTTGCCCTCATGTCGCGTTACGTCAGGGAAGCACCAATCTGAAGTATTCCAGCTACCACCACGCCCTACGCAATGATTCTTCCAGCCAGCCGTCATATTGCAAGGGTTGAGGGCAGGCGACTTTTCATAATAGTGATTGTCGAACCGGTCAAGGCACCATTCATACACATTGCCGCTCATGTCGTAAATTCCAAGCTCGTTGGGGGACTTGGTTTTAATTGCATGTGTCTGCTTGTCGCTGTTGGCGGAGTACCAGGCGACGCTGTCCATGCTGTTGGAACCGCTGTATTCGTAACCCTTGCTCTTGTTGCCCCCGCGGGCTGCGAACTCCCACTGCGCCTCCGTCGGCAAATTGAACGAAGCTCCCGTGGCCGAGTTGAGCCTGGAGATGAACGTTTGGCAGTCGTTCCACGAAACACACTCCACAGGCAGGTTATCGCCCTTCCAGGTGCTCGGATTGTCATTCATCACCGCCACCCACAACCACTGCGGCACCTCGCTCTCGCCTATATAGTAGCTGTCGAGCATTACCTCATGTACCGGCCTACTACCATCATAATGAGGGTTTCCCATTTGAAATGAGCCCCCTTGCACTTCCACCATCTTGTAGCTGTTGCTGCCGCAAGTGAGGGTGTGCGTGGAGGCGTCCCACGTCGCCTGCACCGTGGGAGTGGGCCGAGTGTTGTCGGTGTCTTTCTTGGCAGTATCTTTCTTCTTGGTAGTATCCTTTTTCTTGGTGGTGTTTTTCTTCTTGGTGGTGTTGGGGCGGGAGGGGTCGATGGCGTAGGCGGTAACAGCGGTATAGGTCAGCGTCGCGGGCACCGTCGCGGCCAAAGTAATCACGAGCATCAGACGGAGTATTCGTTTCATATTTAGCGGGTTTAAGTTAGAACTGGAAGTAGATGAAGGGGGCGACCTCGGCCGACATGAACTGGATGACGAGCTGGACGACCACTAAGAAGATAATCAACTTGAGCAGCCAGGGGGAGCGGATGAACCAGTCGCCCAGGCGGTCGACGAGCCGTGTGGGCAGGGCGTGCATCAATATTATCACGCCCATCATGACGAACCACAGCCACCGCTCGCAGATGACCGACCACACCCACTGGCCCTGGAAGTCGGTGAAGATGCGGCGGATGATCTGGCGGGCGTCGAGCCAGGTGTTGGCACGGAAAAACACCCACAGGAACGACACGTAAAGCATGGTCACGCACCACGAGAGGGCCTTTACGGGCCACACGTCGGGGATGCGCTGAAGGATTGGCTTGCACGCCTTGTGGACGGCGAGGCCGACGCCGTGCATGGCGCCCCAGAAGACAAACTTCCACCCCGCGCCGTGCCACAGGCCGCCGATGAGCATGGTCAGGAAATTGTTGACGTAGGTGCGGACGGTGCCCTTGCGGTTGCCGCCGAGGGGTATGTAGACGTAGTCGCGGAGCCAAGTCGACAGCGAGATGTGCCAGCGCCGCCAGAAGTCGGTGAGGTTGCGCGACTTGTAGGGGAAGTTGAAGTTTTTCATCAGCCGGAATCCCATGATCAGGGCGATGCCGATGGCCATGTCGGAGTAGCCGGAGAAGTCGCAGTAGATCTGCATTGTATAGCCAACGACACCCATCAGGTTCTCAAAGCCTGTGTAAGTGAGGGGGAAGTCGTAGATGAGGTCGTTGAACTGGGCTATGTAGTCGGCGATTATGGCCTTCTTGACTATGCCTAAAATGATGAGCCACAGGCCGAGGTAAACCTCGCGGCGCTCGGCGTGGCGGTTCTCCTGCAGCTGGGGCAGGAAGTAGTCGGCGCGGACGATGGGTCCGGCGACCAGCGCAGGGAAGAACGAGAGGAAGAAAAGGTAGTCGAGGTATGACTTGGTCGGGGCGAGGCGTCCTTTGTAGACATCGACGACGTAGCTGATAGACTGGAAAGTGTAGAACGATATGCCCACGGGCAGGATTATCTCCATGGGGGTGAAGTTGGAACCTACCATCTGCGCCCAGTTCCACGCGAAGAAGTTGGCGTACTTGAAGTAGCCCAAGATGCTCAGCGAGCAGCAGATAGACACTATCATTGCCGCGCGCCGCTGCCAGCGTTTGTCGAGCACGGCGATGGCGTGCGACAGAAACCAGTCGACCAGCGAGGTGCATATCAGCAGGATGAAGAAGATGCCGGAGGACTTGTAGTAGAAGAACAGGGAGAAGAGTATGACGAACACCGTCATCTGCGTGCGCCGCGACTTGATGAGCGCGTACAGCGGCATGAAGACGAGGAACAGCCCCCAGAACAGCCCCGAGGAGAATATCATCGGGCTCTTGGGGTCGTATGTCAGTAATTCTAATATATTGTGTAGCAAATGCTGCATTATCAGTGGTTTATTTCACAAAGAAACAAAAGAGCTAAAAGAAACTTGCAACCACGAATTTCACGAATTAAACTAATTTCACGAAGTTTGAATTTAGTTTCTTTTGTTTCTTTTGATTCTTTTGATTCTTTTATTTCTTTTGTTTCTTCGTGAGAAGGTTAGCGGAGGGGCTGGAGGACGACCACTCGCTTGGGGCGCGCCTTGGTACCGGGGTCAGGGGCCTCGAGGCGTATGGGGTGCTCGGCGTGCAACGGCATCCACCGTGCTATCGAGTCCATCCACAGTTTTGCCGAGGCGTGAGTGGGGTGGGCGCCGTCTTTCTCGCGGTCGAAGTGCATGCCGTTGCTGCAGAAGTAGCGGCCTTGGGGCACATTCTCCTCGATCATCTCGTTGATGCCCGTGTCGGCCTTCCAGTTGGGTGGCCCGATCCACACATACGGGATGTCGCCGAGCTGCCGGATGAAGCTCTTGACATACTTGTCGCGCTTCTCCTTTATGTCGCGCACAAACAGCTCGTTGGCACCGAGACTGATGAATATGAAGGTGGGGTTGAACTCGTTGATGTAGACGCGCAGGGTGTCGGAGTTGCCCCAATATTCGGAGGTTGAGCTGTACCAGATGACCGAGTTGAGGGTGTGGCCGTTTTTCTGGGCGTAGGCGGCGAGCGCGGGGTTGAGGCCCTCGAGCATCGAGTCGCCGATGATGAGGATGCTCTGCGTGGCGGTGTCGGCCGGTGCGGGAAAGCGCACTCGCGCCGCGCCATCCACCGAATCGGCATCGGCGGGGCGCGAGGGCGCTGCCCCGCTCCCCTCGCGGGTGAGCCGGTCGGCGATGCCGGAGGACTTGATCTCAAAGTCGCCGATTTTTACCGAGTCCATACAGGAGTATGCGATGACTATTGCGAAGGCCGTGAGCAGCAGGAGCCACAGGCCGAGGTAGTGTCGTTTCATTTTTTCAGCGAAAGATAAAGTTGTTCGGTCTGCCGGGCTATGGTGTCCCAGTTATACGGCGTCAGGTCGTACTCTCTTGGCTCAAAGGGCTTTGACAGCTTGCGTTGCAAAAGTTCCGTGAGGCTGTCGACGTCGCCCACGTGGTGATAGTCACCAGCGTCGAGGCAGTCGAGGCGGCACGCCGGGATGTCGGTCACGGCCACGTCGAGGCCGTAGCTCATCGCCTCGAGGAGGGCGATCGGCAGCCCCTCGTGATAGGAAGGCATGGCGAACAGACGCGCGTGCGTCAGCACCTGCTGCAGAGGCTCACCCTTGATATATCCCGTCATAATGACGCCGGCCTCACGAGCAGTCTCCTTGAGCTGCTGCGAGTAATGCGTGGGGTGGTCGGCATCGCCGGCTATCACCAGCTGCACGGGAGCGGGGCCGCGCCCTCGCGCCCCGCAAAGCCGCTTGTAGGCCTCTATCAGGTCGTGGAAACCCTTCTCCTCCACCAGGCGCCCCACGCCAAGTATATACTGCCCCGGGCGGATGCCGAGCGAGTCGAGATAGGATGTCGAGGCAACCTTGACGGGAGGGTTCACACCGTTGAATATCAGGTCGGTGTCGCGCCGGCCGTAATTGTCTGCCAAGATGCCGGCAATCACCTTGGAGATGACTATCACGCGGTTGCTGAAGCGGGCGCCCATGCGCTCGCCGAGGCGCAGCATCGTCCGCGCCGCGCGACCCCACTTCTGCCGGTCGTAGTCTGGCCCGTGGTTGGTTGTCACCACTTTCATGCCTAACAGGCGCGCAAGCGGCGTCATCAGCGCCGGGCCGATGGCGTGGATATGCAGCACGTCCGGGTGCAGGCGCCTTGCACGAAAAATGGCCAGCGTGGTGTGCACGATAGCCTCCAGGCTCTTGCGGCGCGGGGCGTACACGTCGACGATGTGCACGCCGCGATACTCCGTCACACGGTTGGCGTCGGTGACGTATGGTGTGCGGCGTATTACCGTGACATCGTGACCCATCGCCGCGAGGCGCGGGTAAAGCTCCTCACAGTGCGTCTCTACGCCCCCGGGGATGCCGGGGATGCCGCGGGTGCCGGTAACTACTATCTTCACGTGTTTAGTGTCGGTCTGATTACAGCCGCAAAGTTACGCATTTATTCTCTCATTCGCAAACATCTCATCTCACAATGAAATCTGCGGGAGGTTATTTCTTGCCGAAGGAGGCAGGAATGCGCACCATCGCCGCCGCGATGATAGTGAGCGCGCAGCAGCCCATGGTCCAATAGAAGAATCCCTGATACCCCATCTGCTCCTGAAGCCATCCGGCGGCCATGCCGGGGAGCATCATGCCTAAGGCCATGATGCCGGTGCAGATGGCGTAGTGCGACGTGCGCAAGGGGCCGCGCGAGAAGTATATAAGGTAGAGCGTGAAGGCCGTCGTGCCCAGACCGTAGCCAAGCTGCTCCACGGCAACGCACACGCACACAGCCCAATACGGCGCCGTCAGAGCGTGGCTGAGGTAGATGAACACCCCGCAGGTGACAGACATGCACACCGCCAGCGGCATGATGGTGCGCTTCAGGCCCCACCGAGCCGCTATCAGTCCGCCGAGTATTCCGCCAATGGTCAGCGACGCCACGCCATATACGCCGTATGCCATGCCCACGTCGCCGAGGCTGAGGCCCATGCCGCCAAGCTCGTGCCCGTCGAGCAGGAAGGGGTTGATGAGTTTGATCAACTGCGCCTCGGGCAGCCTGTATATCAGTATGAAAAGTATCGCCGTCCACACCCCGCGCTTGCGGAAGAACGCCACGAGCACCTCCCAGAAGCCAACCTTCGGCTCCTCGGGACTATTCCCAACTCCCAAATCCCAATTTCCAACCCGTGGCATGGCCACGGTGTGCCACGCAAACAGCCCGAAAAAGAGGAGCGACAGGAGGCCCATCACTATCTGCCACGCCTGGAGCGGGGCGGCGCCCTCGCGCCCCGCCCACCCGGCGATCCACACGAGGCCACCCTGGCCGAAGATGGTGGCGACGCGGTAGAACGTGGTGCGGATGCCCACAAACTGGCTCTGTGCGTGCTCGGTCAAGGCTATCATATAGTAGCCGTCTGCAGCGATGTCGTGCGTGGCAGAGAAGAAGGCCAGGAGCATAAACACCCCCAGCGACCACCACAGCGCGCCCGAGGCCGCAAGCGCCAATGCCACAGCGGCAAACCCCACGGCCATGGCAAGTTGCATCATCAGTGTCCACCGCCGCTTGGTCGAGTACATGTCCACGATCGGGCTCCACAGCGGCTTTATGACCCATGGCAGGTAAAGCCATGACGTCAGGAAGGCCATAGTGGCGTTGTCGACGCCCAAGCTGGTGTAGATCACCACCGAGAGGGTGTTGACCACCACATACGGGAGCCCCTCGGCGAAGTAGAGTGAGGGGACCCAGGCCCAAGTGTTTAGTTTATAGTTGATAGTTTATAGTTTTTTGTGGGTCTTTGGGGCACAGCCCCAAAGCACAAGGATCGGTTGGCTCGTAGTTCGTAGTTAGAAGGTGATATGCAGGGCGATACGCAGGCCGGAGCGGTCGATGCCGGGGTTGTCGCGGTAGGTCAAGCGCCACACATAGTCGAGGCGGAAGATGCGCAGCAGGTTGTCGAGTCCCACAGACACCTCCATATAGGGCGTGTCTGTCATCATCTGCGTGTGCGCGTCCTCGGGAAACTGCAGCAGGTCGGGGTTAAGCTCGGGCCGGTTGCGGTGGCTAAGGTGCCCCCATAGCCCGCGGAAGGCAAACACCTCGCGCAGGCGCAGCTTCTTGAGCAGCGGCACGTAGTTGAAGATGGCGCCGTTGGCCCAGTACGTCAAGTCCCACGACGCGTAGCTGTCGTTGATAAACTCCATCGCGTTCATAAGCGCGTAACTCTCCGGCTGGATGGTGTACGAAAGGTTGGCGTTGGGTATCAGCAGCAACGGGAACGGCGACCGGCTCCACACATGTCCGCCCTTCAGGATTATGTCGGCGAAGCCGAAGGCCGAAAACCACACGCGCTTCTGCATCGACAGCTCAGTGCGGTTGACGGCGAAAGTGTTGCCTAAGAAACTCTTGGGCGCTATGGTGTGCGTGAGCATGATGATGGGCGCGTCAAGATTCACCGGTATGCGCTGAGTGCGCGTCTGGAAGAACTTCTCCCCCGGGGCATAGCGCAGCTGCAGCGTCAGCGACGACTCGTCGTAGTGCGGCAACACGTCGCCGTAGCCGTTGGTGAATGTGATGTAGCGCGAGCACTGCTGTCGCTCCCACTGCGCCGTGGCCGTGACGGAGAAATTGTTGTGCATCTCGAGCGTGTACACCAGCTTGTTGACGTAATGATACGTCATCTGCTTGTCGGAGGTGCGCTTGAGCGACAGCACCACGTTGTCGGGGTTAGTGAACATGTAGTGCTGGCCGAGCATGTCCACGTCGTACATTGACGTAAGCGCTATCGAGTGTACGGGAAACTCGCGGGCGTGGCGCAGCTTGCGCCTGAAGGAGTACTCCACCTCACCGAGGTATTTCCAGCGATGGTCTTTGATGCCGTATGCGCCGTAGCCGCGGCCGAACCAGTGCGGCGACAGCTCGGCAGTGGTCAGCGCGCCCGCGCGCAGGCGCACACCCTCCAGGTCGTTAAAGCTGATGAGCGTGTTCACAGGGCCGAGGTCCACCTTCGAGGGATTGCCCGTCGGGACGTATCCGGTGCTTAACACTTGCACAATCTTCTCGCCCCAGTAATACCATTTGTTCTTGCGAAGGTCGGCCACCATGTCTTGGACTATAAGCTCTTTCTGCGACGCCGGTATCAGCCGGTGCTGCGCCCAGTATTCCGGCGTCTGCGCCCAGGCTCCGTACATGGTCTCCGAGGCAGGTCCGCTGAAGGCCGAGTCGCCCGGATTCTTAAAATCATGGTTGGCATACGCGCTGTTGCGCCGCACGTACAGGCCCTTGCCGAGGATGCTGATTTCGGCCACTATGTCGTCGTGCATCTTCAGGCGCGAGCCGTCAGGGGCGCGCTCATACTCCTGGTTGATGTAAAGATGAGAAATCCAGTTGAGGTTGATGTCGTGCGGCACGTTCATCTCTATGCGGCGGATGAACATAGTGGAGTCTCCCTCGGGCACGTACAGGCGCCCCGTGAAACCGAACGACTCCGACGTGCGCGGCACAAACGACAGCACTATCTGCCGCTCGCCCGTCTCGGGCGCCGTGACGGTGTCGGTGAGGTAAAACTTGTAGAAGTCTGCCGCTATGGGCGACAGCGGGCTCACGAAGCGGTTCTGCAATATATTGACGTCGCGCCCGTAGATGTCCACCTCGCGAAGCACGTCGTCGAGAAACGTCTGCACGGCGTCCTGGTTAAACACCTCGTCGATGCCCTGCCGCGAGGTGCCGCTGATGTAAATCTTCTCTGCCCTCGGGGAGGCGCGATGGTGCACCTCTCCCGCCTTCTCCTTCACAGACACGTTGATGATGGGCTGTCCCGACACCTCCGAGGTGTCGACGTACTCGCGAAGCACCGGAAGATTGCGCAGGATGGCGTCGTCAGAGTTTATGTCGTTGAAGGCTATGGTGATGCGGTCGTAGAAGTCGTAGTTGTAAAACTGGTTGCGGCGCGGGTCGATGCTGTCTTGCATGGCGCGTATGCGCTGCATGAAGTCGACGGCAGGATTGTTTTTCTTGCTGTAGCGCACTTTCTTTGGCTTGGCTATCACCTCCCCTAATTCCACGCCCGTGGCCTGCAGGCGCACGATGAGTTTGTCAGGGTCCTGGTTGCCAATGCGAAGGGTGTCGGGGGTGTAGCCCATCGCCGAGACTATTATGACGCTGAACGACCGCGGAGTGTTGATGTTGAAGCGGCCGTTTTCGTCGCTAAGGTGCGTGGTGTAAGTGCCCACCGGAGCGATATGGGCATACGGCACCGGCTCGCCGGTGTCGGCCTCGATGACCTGCCCGCGCACATGGTATACAACCGCCGCCCGCAGCCCCAAGGCCCCGAGCAACAGCATCAGCACAGCGGCTATTATCCTATTTGGCGCGCCGCGTAAACCGTACATGCAATCCGGCGTAAGTTAGGAAACAGACCACGTATGCACCAATGAACCAGTCGACGCGGTAGAAAGTTGGTATCAGCAGGTAGCCTGCGCTGAGCAGAAGCTGGGCGCCGGCATAGCACACGGCCACCTTGTGGTGGGCGTGCCCGCGCGCCGTGAGCCGCTGGTAGAGGTGCTTGTGATGGTTGGTGAAGATGTTCTCGCGGCGCCACAGACGGCCCGCAAGCGTGCACCCCGTGTCGACCAGGAACACACACACCAGTGTCAGCCAGGTAACGTCGCCGTCGGTATAGATCAGCGCTGCGAGCATCCATGCCACAAACAGGCCCATGATCACCGCCCCCACGTCGCCGGCAAACAGCCGGTCGGGACGCACCACGTTAAACAGCGAGAAGACCACCACGGCCACAAGCACGGAGCCGACTGCAGGGACGTATACCGCGAGCGCCGGCACCTCAAGCAACGCCACAACGAGGCTGCCGAGGCTCACTATCGAATATAGCGCCAGCATGCCGGAGATGCCGTCCATGAAGTTGTAGGCGTTCATGAGCGAAACCAGCATCAGCACTACCAGCAAGTAAAGCCCGATATCGGTGCCAATCCAGTAAAACACGGCCACAGCAGCCACCAACGCCTGCACCGAAATGCGCAGGGTGATGGACAGGCCACGCATGTCGTCGACGAAGCACACCACCCAAAGCGGAGCGGCGGCGACGAGCATAAGCGTGTAAGCCTCCTGTAAGTCAAAGAGGAGCGCCGCCGCAACCATGGCGGGGTAGAAGAGCCACCCGCCGGAGTTGACCGTCCACGTGGCGCCTCCCGCTATTGGGTGCGTCACCTTGTGAAGCGCCGGACACCGACGCCGCGCCCAGGCCATGTACCCCGTCTCGGCAGCTATCAATATGATGAATAATATGCAGTAATACACTACAGAAACCTGTTAATCTGTGAAATCTGTGCTTTTATATGCACTCTTGCACGGCTCGGATGACGCGCTCGATGTCAGCGTCAGTCAGGCTCGACCCGCTCGGCAGGCAAAGCCCGCTCTCAAACAGCCGCGCGCCCACGCCGGTGGAATAGAAAGGAGCGTCGGCAAACACCGGCTGCATGTCCATCGGACGCCACAGGCGCCGGCTCTCGATGTTCTGCGAGTTGAGGCGCTGGCGCACATCCTCCGGCGTCACTCCGGTCACTTCCTTGTCTATCAGTATGGTCGACAGCCAGAAGTTGGAGTCGAAGCGGGCGTCTGGGTTGTCATGCACGGAGATGCCGGGGGTGTCGGCAAAGGCCTCCACATACATGCGATGTATCTCGCGGCGACGTGCCAAGTGGCTGTCTATCACGTCCATCTGTCCGCAGCCCACGGCTGCCGAGAGGTTGCTCAGGCGGTAGTTGTAGCCGATGACCTCGTGGTAGTAATACGGCCGGTCTTCTCGTGCCTGGGTGGCATAGAAGAGTGCTCGGCGTGCCTTCTCCGAGTCAGGGCATATCAGTGCGCCGCCGCCAGAGGTGGTTATCAGCTTGTTGCCGTTGAAGCTCAAGGTGCCATAGAGTCCGAAGGTGCCGCATCGGCGACCGTCGAACTCCGAGCCCAATGCCTCCGCGGCGTCCTCGACCACGGGGATGCCGTACTTGTCGGCCACGGCCATCACGCGGTCCATCTGCGCGGGCATGCCGTATAGATGCACTGGCACTATGGCGGCAGGCTTGCGGCCCGTAACCTTGATGCGGTCGGCGATGGCGCGGTCGAGCGCCTCGGGGCAGATGTTCCACGTCTGCTCCTCGGAGTCGACGAACACCGGCCGGGCGCCGAGATATTTGATGGGGTTGGCGCTTGCGGCGAACGTAAGCGACTGACAAACAACCTCGTCGCCCTCCTTCACTCCCGCGAGCAGCAGCCCCAGGTGTATGGCCGCGGTGCCGGCCGAGAGGGCCACCACCCGCTCGGGGATGCCCAGATAGGCGCCCAGCCGTCGCTCAAACTCGTCGACAGCCGGCCCCAGCGGCGTGATCCAGTTGGTTTCAAAGGCCTTGTCGACCCAGGCTTTTTCAGTGCCGTCTATGTGGCACACTGACAGAAGTATTCTTTCCACAGCAATTGATATTTTCCACAGGGCCGAAGCCCCAAGGGGTCAAAGAGAGATGGTTACATGAGGAGGGGTCGGAGGAGGCGCTTGACGTGGCGGCTGACACTCTGCCGGTTGCGCCGGAGCAGCGTCTCCGGCGGCGGCAGGTCGGGGAGAGAAGTCCATGGCTCCCGCTCCATCTCGCCGCGCAACCACTCGAGACTCATCGTCCCGACGTCGAGACGGCGGCGGATGTCATGCTCGAGAAATCGCACCAGCTCGGCGTCTATCTGCCGTCGGCACTCGGGGTGGCGCGCCGCCTTGAAGGCGTGCACCCGCTTGATGTCGGCCAGGTGGCTATGCCAACGACCCTTGGTCATCCCGCCGCGCCAGTTGTAATAGTACCGCGCACGAGTGGTGGCGATGCGTGGATGCAACTCCGCCACGGCCAAGTTCACAAGCCGGTCTTCGCCCCATACGCCGCCATAGTCAGACACATCGGCACGACGCAGCAGCTCCGTGCGATACACTTTGCCCCATATCTGCACCGGGAAGAGGCGGTCGTCATAGAGCATAGCGGCGGCAAATCGCTCCGGCTGCGGGACCTTTGCCGCGAAACGCAGACCGCCGCGCAGCACGTTGACCACCCGCATCTGCACCACGTCGGCCCTTTCGTCGACACAGCGGTCAAAAGCGTGTGGCTCAACCCGGTCGTCGGCATCGACGAAGGTCACCCACGGGGTGCTTACCTGCGCCAACGCGGCCAGGCGGGCCTTGTGGGGGCCGACATGCGGCGTGTGCATCACGCGGCAGCGACGGTCACAGAGCGGCGGCAGCGTCTCCGTCGAGCCGTCGTCTACGACTATAACATCGTCTACCACAGCACTTTGCAATGCCGTCTCCACGGCTCTCGCCACCGTGGTCGATGCGTTATATGCAGGGATTATCACCGTAAGCATAATCGCCCGCAAAGTTACGAATAATTTTCAGGTGAAGCATACAGAAAAAAGAGAAACGGAAGGAAAAAGTTTCTTCCGTTTCTCTTTTTTCTTAGTGAAATATTTCACACGCGTTGAGTTATTTCAGCGTGCCGTCGTTGGCCTGCTTGACCATCTCCTCGTTGGCTACGAGGTAGATCTCGACGCGGCGGTTCTGCTCGCGACCGGCCTCGGTGTCGTTGGAGGCGATATAGTCCTGCATGGGGAATCCCTTGGCAGTGAGGCGGCTGGTGGCCACGCCCTGGTTGGCGAGGAACACCTTGACAGCGTCGGCACGGTTGGTGGCGACCTTCTCGTTGGCGCTCATCGAGCCGGTGTTGTCAGTGTAGCCGCAGACGTATACGTCAGTCAGCGGGTTCTCCTTAAGGCTGGTGGCAAGCTCCTTGAGCTCGCTCTGGGCGGTGGCGTTGATGGTCCACTTGCCGGTGGGGAAGAGGATGCCGCCGGGGAAAGTTACCTTGATGGCCTCATAGCCGCTGGGGTCGGTAACGGTCTCCACGGAGGCGTTGGCGAGCTGGTTCTCAAGCTCCTTCTTCTGCTTGTCCATCTTGTTGCCGATGAGCACGCCTGCGCCTGCGCCGACTACTGCGCCTACGCCGGCGCCGATGGCAGCGCCCTTGCCGCCGCCGATGAGTGCGCCGATACCGGCTCCGAGGGCGCCGCCGCCGCCGGTGCCGATCAGGCCGCCCTTGGCCGTGTTAGACATGCTGCTGCAGCCGGCGGAGCCGACCGTGAGAACGGCAGCGAGGACTGCCGAAACGATTACTTTCAGTGATTTCATCTCTGGTTTTATTTAGTTATGACTTGATTGTTAAACCAACTGTTTCGTTATTTAGTTTGCAAATTTAGCAATAATTTTCAATACGGAGAAAATTATTGGGAAATTTAGAAAATTTTGCCTAAGTTTGCAGCAAGTTTAACCCTATTCCATGAGAACGCATTCCGCCGCTGCGCGCAAGAAAAATACCAATCATCTGCTCATACACCTCGGCGTTATCTTTACGGTGATAGCCTGGGGCGGCTCATTTGTCATGTCGAAGGTGCTCCTCGACGCCGGCCTGGGCACCGCCGAGATCTACGCCTACCGCATCGCCATGGCCTACCTGCTGATGGCGCTGATCAGCCACAACCGCCTATGGGCGCGCAGCCTCAAAGACGAGTGCATGTTTCTGGTCATCGGCATGTGCGCCGGCTCGATATACTATATCGCTGAAAACGCGGCGCTTGAATATACCCTCGTCTCTAACGTCTCGCTCATAACCACCACCTCTCCCCTCTTAACCGTCCTCTTGCTGGGCATCATCTACAAGAACGAGCGCCCTCGCGCCGGCACCATCGTCGGCTCCGTCGTGGCCATCATCGGCGTCGGGCTCGTTATCTTCAACAGCTCGTTGGAGCTGAAGATGAACCCCTTAGGCGACTTCCTGGCGCTGATGGCCGCAGTCTCGTGGGCAATATACAGCATACTCGTGCGCACGCTCAACGCCACCTACGACGTCATGTTCATCACCCGCAAGATGTTCTTTTACGGCCTGATAACGACGCTGCCGTTCATGCTGCTGCGCGGCGACGCCTTCAACGTCGAGCAGCTCTCGCAGCCCGTTGTCTGGGGCAACCTGTTGGCCCTCGGCATCGTCTGCTCGGTGATGGGCTTCCTCATCTTCAACGACGCCACCAAGCGCATCGGCGCCGTGACGGCCAACAATTACCTTTATTTCCAGCCTGTTGTCACCCTAATCCTGTCGGCCATCATTCTCGGCGAGGCCATCACGATAGTCGGCTGCACGGGGTGTTTCATGATATTGCTCGGCGTCTTTCTCAGCGACTACCTCGCCCGTCCGCGCCGCAAGTGAGCCAAGCGACCGGTTACTCGATATCCGTCTTGCCGACGCCGTCCGGGGTCTCGCTCTTTATACCGCCGGAACCCGTTCGAGTTCCGGATTTGCCACTTACTTGGATATCGGGAAATCCCGCGTTACCGTAGTTGGGATCAAAGCCCCTCTCTTTAGCACTCCGAATAGAGCCTGTGGCCCCGGAGGCAGACTTGCTCCCATTGCTCTTAGTGGCAGTCGACTTCGTGGCACTTTGCTTGGGCTTCTCCGGCTCTTTCGCCGTCTCAACAGCCGGCGCGGGGGCTGCCACAGTGTCGACAACGACGGGCGCCACTGAGTCGGCAGGCTCCAATACCTCCTGCACCGGCGGCTCCGGCCGCGGGTCGTCGAGGCGTATGCCGTTGGCGTTCAGCGACAGATTGACTATCCACACCGCTATCAACAGCATCGTGAAGCATATAAACGTGGTGTAGGCCACCGGGTTATCCTTGATGCCCCAGCCGCGCTTGAGGCGCTTCCACTCGCGCACTCCGTCCGTCTTGACCATCAAGATCAAGCGAAGGATGGCTATCAACACAATGTATTGTATAACAATGATTGGTATGTCGTAAAAGGCTTCTAATAAGAGAACTACGACGTCATAGACCGCTATAGTTGCCGCGACGACATAGAAACCGACCTTGCGCTCGAGGAGCAACAGCATCACACCGAATATAATGGCCAATGGGAAAATGAATGTGGGGAACGGCCAAGTATTGGGTATGATAAAATTAAACGGCATGCGAAGGAGCCCGGTGTAAACATCCTGGTAATATCCGCCTATCAATGGCAGCCCTCTTAAAACGGGACTGATAAACAGGAGGCCGTAGAGCAGTAGGAGGGTGGTGTAGAGTTTGCCGGGGCCTTGCTCGCGGCGGTTGTACTGCCAGAGCGCCCAGAGCATGATGAGGATGACTACGGGGCTGAGCCACAGGAGCATGGGGAATAGGTGGAAAGTATGGGGTTGCATGGTGGCCGTGGGCTAAATATGGTTGATGGTGAGCAGGGCGGTGATGACGAGATAGGCGGCGGAGGCGATGATGGCCCAGCGGACGATGCGCCCCTGGGTGCGCCGCGGCAGGTTGTAAAAGCGCTGTATGTAGTCAGGATTCTCCGGCTTGGCGCGCTCGCCGCGGATGGCGTCGGCGCCCTGCCCGGGCTTCGGGGCCAGGACGGTGGGGGTGCCTTCGTCGGGGCGCGAGGGCTCCGCCCCGATCCCGTCGGGGTGCGAGGGCGCCGCCCCGCTGTGGAGGTCGCTGACGAAGGCGGCGACGGTGGGGATGCGGTCGAAGGCGCGGCTCTGCATGGCGTTGGCGACGGCCTTGAGGGTGGCCGTGGAGACGGAGCCACGCAGGGGCGCGAGCACGGCGGCAAGGTCGATGTCGACGGCCTTCGGTGGCACTTTTCCCGTCAGGCAGAAGAGGAGCGTGGCCCCGAGGGCATAGATGTCGGCGCGGGGAGAGAAGGAGGTGATGCCGGCGTACTGCTCCATGGGGGAGTAGCCGTGAGAGACGGCGGGGACGTTGAGCGAGGAGGTGGGGTTGCCCTCCTTGTCGTAGTGCTTGGCCAGGCCGAAGTCGATGAGCACCTGCCGTCCGCGGCCCTGGTCGTCGGCGACGAGCATGATGTTCTGGGGCTTGATGTCGAGGTGCGTCATGCTGTTGGCGTGGAGGTGCGCGACGCCGCCGAAGATGCCGCGGAGCAGGTCGAGGGCCTCGCGCTCGGGGAGCGGTCCGCGCTGCTTGACGTAGTCGGCGAGGGTGATGCCGTCGAGGTATTCCATGACGTAGTAGGCAGTGTTGTTGGCCTCGAACACCTCGTTGACTTTCACTATGTTGGGGTGCTGTATGTCGGCCTTGTTGAGGCGCGAGGCCTCGGCGAGGAAGTCGCGGCGCAGCCTTTCGACCTGGTCGGCGACGGGGTTTGAGAACTTGACGGTGGAGCTGTCGGAGTCGCGCTCGCACAGCGAGCTGACGAAGTGCTCCTTGATGGCCACCTTCACGGTGATGGGCAGATTGCCAAACATCACCTGCGTCGAGGCCAGGTAGGTGATGCCGAAGCCGCCGGCGCCCAGTGTGCGTTCAATCTTGTAGGCCGACCGCGGCGAGCGCACGACGGTGCCGGTCTTCAGTGCATAGTCAGTCATAATGACGCGGTTATTATAATTTTCTTCTCGCGAAAAGACAAAAGGACAAAAGAGATACTTATGTCTCTTCGTGCAATCTGCAGGCGGGTGTGTTGAAACATAGAAGGGCTGCTGCCTGAACATTTTCAAGAGCAGCAGCCCTTTATAATGGCCACACCAAAGGGATGATGATGAAACTCCGAACGACAGGATTTGAGTGCCTGACCAATCTTTGTAATCCTCCGTGCCCACGCGGGGCAACCCTCGGAAGGGTGAGGCCCGCCATCGACAGGCCGGCGTGTCTCGGTATTTCACTTTTAATTGATGAGTTTCCCAATCTGCTTTGATGTGGTGTTGGCATTAGCATCGTTGGTAAAACCGGGCGGCTCTCCGCCCCTCTGTTTTGATAACGCAAAGTTACGCCTCTTAGTTTGATTATGCAAATTTTTGACCAAAAAAAATTGTAATATAACTGTCACCCCGGCGTTATTATAATAGTGGTGACCGAACACTTTACCCGATTATCCGGTTATCCGATTAAGATGCGCTTACACCTTATTATAATTATAATATTAGCCCTCCTCTCCGCGCTCTCTGTCCGCGCCCAGAGCGAGGCCTACCTGCAGATGGTCGAGCAGGCCGACTCCGCCCTCGCCGCCGGCCGCTGGGGCGAAGCTGTCATGACCCTCGACCGCGCCATGCTGATGGAGCCGGAGAACCCCGGCAACATACTGCTGCTGAGCAACAAAGGGGTAGCTCTCGCGGCCATGGGCAGCGACTCGCTGGCTATAGAGGCCCTCAACGAGGCTCACCGCCGCGCCCCCGTCAGCGTCACCGTGCTGCTCAACCGCGGGCGCATAGAGGCCGCCTCGGGGCGCGTCATCGAGGCTTACCGCGACTTCTCGCAGGTGATAGAGCTTGACTCGACGCTGACCGACCCGCTGTTTTACCGCGCGCTGATAGCCATGCAGCTTGGCGACCTGGAGACCGCCGCTCGCGACCTCGACCGGATGGCGGAGCTGGCTCCTGACCTTCCGGACACGCACCTGGGCCACGCCGCGTTCTACACCGCCATGGGGGAGCCGAGCGAGGCCATCAGCGAGTTTACCTGGCTGATAGACCGTGAGCCGACGGCGGGACTGTACACCGAGCGCGCTTCGCTCTATCTCGAGCTTGACGAGCTGGCGGAGGCGTCGGCAGACATCGCCGAGGGGCTTGCCCTCGAACCCGACGACCCTGAGCTGTACCTGCAGCGCGCCGTGCTCAACCGAAAGCGCTACCGGCCCGACGATGCCCGCGCCGACGTGCGCCGCGCTATGGAATTAGGCGTTCCCGCCGAGCGCATCCGCGCCCTCGGCTTGGATAAATAATTATAGGGAAACAAAACCAACGGATTGCAAAAAGACGATGAGGCTGATAGTGAGCATATTGCTGTGTGTGGCGACGGCGCTGGGAGCGCTGTCGGCACCGCTGCGCGAGCTTCGCGGGGCGTGGGTGGCCACCTCGCTCGGCATCGACTGGCCACGGCGCGAGACTGACCCGGAGGCCCAGGTCGAAGCCCTGCGCACTATGCTCGACCGCCTGCAGAAGGCACACTTCAACACCGTCTTCGTGGAGATGCAGGGCCGCGGCGATGTGCTCTGGCCCTCGATACTGCAGCCGGCGTCGGAGGACGTGACGGGCAACGCCCGCATGCCCCTGGCCTACGACGTGGCGCAAGTGTTTATCGACGAGGCCCATGCACGCGGCATGGACGTCTATGCCGTGGTGTCGCCGCTCAACGTGGGCACACGCGGCGGTGCGCACCGTTACGCCGACAACCGCATCAAGCACATTCTGTCAGACCCTCCCGGGTGGGTCAGCCAATGGCACGGCGACTGGTACATCGACCCCGGCAACACCGACGCGCGGGAATACATCACCGATCTTTACACCGAGTTGGTAGCCGCCTATCCGTTTGACGGACTGGTGGTTGACGGCCTTTGCCTACCCTCCGCCGACTTCGACGACCGCGCCTCGTATGCCGACTACAACCACCGCCAGCAGACGCTCGACGACTGGCGTCAGGACTGCCTTGACGACTTGGTCCGCGAGATACGCGACGTAATCGACACATACCGGCCCGAGATGCGGCTGCTGCTCACCGCCGAAGGGATGGAGACCTACGACGACGAGGGACGTCCGCGCCCGGCGCCCTCCGTGGTCACCCTGCTCGACGAGGAGGTGATCGACCTGGTGGTGCCCAAGCTATACGAGCGCGGCGGACGCGGATTCGCCCCCGCCCTCGACTCGTGGACCGGCGGCGACTACTCCACGCGCACCATAGTGGCCATAACCCCCGAGCGAGCAACCGACTTCCTGCGCAAGCCGGCCCCGGAGCCGGGGATGCAGATAGAGATGGCGCGACAGGCCGATGACAGCATCGCCGGCGTGGTGGTCTACCGCGTGTCGATGATAGCCGACACCGACCGCCCCGCGCCGCGCGCACAATATAAGAAGTTTAAAGACGACATTTTCATATACCCGGCTCACCAGCCGCTGCTCTCGACCCGTGACGTGACCACACCATATCCACCTGAGAACGTGCAGGCACACCGCAACGAAGACGGCCACTACGTCATCACCTGGGAGGAGTCCCCCACCGACAGCCGAGGCACGCCCATAAAATATTATACTGTATATGTGGCCCGTCAGGGCGACGTCGACGTCACCGACATCCGCGGCGAGCTTATACACGCCGTCGAGGGCACTGAGGTGATCTACCCCAGCGCCGAGGAGGGTCTGGAGTTTGCCGTCACCGCCTTCGACGCCAACAATTATGAGAGCCGCCCGGCGCTAAGCAGCTCCACCGGCGACTATGGGTTGCAGGAGCGTGAGTATGTGTTTAACTATTACGCAGATGTGCTTACTATCAGCGGCCCGCGCGTCATCAGCCGCGTGGAGATATACAACTCGTGGGGCAAGCGACTCAAGCACATTGTGGTCGGCGCCGAGGAGATGTCGGCCGACTGCGCCGACCTTCCAGGCGGGGTGTACATAGTCCACACCGTCTATGCCGACGGCGCGACCCGCGTCAACAAATTTATAAAATGATTTTTCGTTGATCTGTCGATAATCTATCGACAGGCTATCGATTTTGGTCGATTAGCGCTCGATGTGCTCGTTGGCCTGCACGTAGTCTTTGAGCTCGCGGAAAAGGCGGGTGGCGAAGACGAAGTCGGTGAGCGCCTCGTTGGCTGTGCTGTAAATCTGACTCTTGTCGCCTACCCAGGCACGGTACCCCTTGTTGAGGAAAATAATGTTCTCGCCGATGCCGAGCACCGAGTTCATGTCGTGGGTGTTGATGACCGTGGTGATGTTGTACTCGTGGGTGATGTCGCTGAGCAGCTCGTCAATGACTATCGAGGTCTTGGGATCGAGGCCCGAGTTGGGCTCGTCGCAGAAGAGGTATTTGGGGTTGAGTGCGATGGCGCGCGCGATGGCTACACGCTTTTGCATGCCGCCCGAGATCTCCGACGGATACTTGTCGCCCGCACCCTTGAGGTTGACGCGCTCGAGGCAGAACTCCGCCCGCTCCCGCATCTCGCCCTGGCTCCAGCGGGTGAACATGATCATGGGGAACATCACGTTGCCCAGCACCGTCTCAGAGTCAAACAGCGCCGATCCCTGGAACAGCATTCCGAGCTCCTGGCGTATCTCCTTGAGCTGGTGCTGGTCCATCTGCGTGATGTCGCGGCCGTCGTAGAGCACCTCGCCGCTGTCGGGCTTGATAAGGCCGATGATGGTCTTCATCATCACCGTCTTGCCCGAGCCGCTCTGGCCGATGATGAGGTTGGTCTTGCCCGTGTAAAACGTGGCCGACACGTCGTGGAGTATCGTCTTGCCGTCGAACGACTTGGTTATGTTTTTTACCTCTATCATAAGCGTTTACTGGAGGAGGAGTTTGGTGAGGACGACGTCGAGCATGAGTATGAGGATGCTGCTGGCGACCACGGCGTTGGTGCTGGCCTTGCCCACCTCGAGGGCGCCGCCCTTGACGTAATAGCCATAGAACGAGGCGACAGAGGTGATGATGAACGAGAAGAAGAGGCTCTTGATGAGGCCGTACCATACATACCACTCGGTGAAGAGTGCCTGGATGCCGTAGACGTATTTAGAGACGGTGATGATGTCGGTGAACAGCGCCACGCAGTAGCCGCCAAACATGGCCGTGAAGATGCTGAAGGTGACAAGCACGGGGATGAAGAAGAGGAAAGCCACCACCTTGGGGAGCACGAGGTAATTGGCTGAGTTGACGCCCATTATGTCGAGCGCGTCGATCTGCTCTGTGACCCTCATGGTGCCGATCTCGGAGGCGATGTTTGAGCCGACCTTGCCGGCGAGGATAAGGCAGAGGATGGAGTTGGAGAACTCCAGCAGCACGATGTCGCGCGTGGCCAGGCCCACCGAGTAGGCCGGTATCAGGGGCGAGTTGACGTTGAGTTGCATCTGGATGGCGCACACTGCGCCGATGAACACCGAGATGACCATTACAAGCGGTATGGAGTCGATGCCGAGCTTAATTATCTCTGCCACAGTGCGCTTAAAAAACACGCGCCAGCGGTCGGGGATAGTCAGCACGCGACTCATGAACATGCAGTAGCGGCCGAATGTGGTCAGTGATGACGTCAGTATCATTTTGGCTTTTTCTGTTTCAGGCCACAAATTTACAACTTTTTCTCCAACAACTGGCGAAAAAGTTGTAAATTTGTGGCGTCGTATACCATAACGGCCAACTTCCTGACCCTTTCACCAAACACCCTCCCCAAATGCTCATCATTGGTATCGCCGGCGGAACCGGCTCCGGCAAAACCACCGTGGTTAACAAGATTATAGGCTCACTCCCCCCCGGCGAAGTGGCCGTCATACCACAGGACTCATATTATAAGGACTCCAGCCACGTGCCCGTGGAGGAGCGCAGCAAGATCAACTTCGACGAGCCGGCGGCCATCGAATGGACGCTGCTGGTCAAGCACCTCGAGCAGCTCCGCCGCGGCGAGGCCATAGAGATGCCCACTTACTCCTACCTCACATGCACCCGGCAGGAGGAGACCGTGCACGTCGAGCCCCGCGACGTGGTCATAGTCGAGGGCATACTCGTGCTCAACGATCCAGTGCTGCGCCAGATGATGGACGTCAAGGTATTTGTCGACGCCGACGCCGACGACCGCCTTATCCGCGTCATCTCCCGCGACTGCGTGGAGCGCGGGCGCACACCCATCATGGTCATCAACCGATACCAGAACGTGCTCAAGCCCATGCACGAGATGTACATCGAGCCGTCGAAGCGCCACGCCGACCTCATCGTCCCCCAGGGCGGCAACAACATCGTGGCTATCAACCTGCTGACCGACTATATAGAGTCGCGACTGCGCCATTCAAAGCATTAATGGACAAAGAGAACCCCGAATTACAAATACCAACTCCCGAATCCCAACCCCAGGGTCCGATGGTGCTACGCACCGACAACCTGGTCAAGAAATACGGCAAGCGCACCGTGGCCAACCATGTGTCCATCGAGGTGCGCCAGGGCGAGATAGTGGGCCTGCTGGGCCCAAACGGCGCCGGCAAGACCACCACGTTCTACATGACCACCGGCCTGATCACCCCTAACGAGGGGCGCATCTTCCTAAACGACATGGACATAACCAAATATCCTGTCTACAAGCGGGCACAGAACGGCATCGGCTACCTGGCGCAGGAGGCCTCAGTGTTCCGAAAGATGACGGTTGAAAACAACATCCGTTCAGTCCTCGAGATGACCTCCCTGACCAAGGCGGAGCAGAAAGACAAGCTCGAGAACCTCATCGAGGAGTTCAAGCTCCAGAAAGTGCGCAAGAACCTCGGCGACCGTCTCTCCGGCGGCGAGCGCCGACGTACGGAAATAGCGCGGTGCCTGGCCATCAGCCCCAAGTTCATCATGCTAGACGAGCCCTTCGCCGGCGTCGACCCAAAGGCCGTGGAAGACATCCAGAAGATAGTCTACTCACTGAAGTCCAAAAACATAGGCATACTCATCACCGACCACAACGCCCCCGAGACCCTCTCGATCACCGACCGCGCATACCTCCTCTTCGAGGGCAAGATACTCTTCCAGGGCACCTCCGAGGAGCTTGCCGTCAATCCCATCGTCAAGGACAAGTACCTCGGCCACGGCTTCGTCTTCCGCCGCAAAGACTTCACCCAAATTTAAAAATGCTGATGGAAAGAGAGATAGTATATAACACCCAAGGCACGTGCAGCCGGCAGATAATCATCGGGCTGGACGACCGCGACGTGGTGACGCGCGTGCAGTTCGTCGGCGGATGCATGGGCAACACTCAGGGGGTGGCCAGCCTCGCCAAGGGCATGACCGCGCAGGAGGTGATCAGCCGTCTCGAAGGCATAATGTGCGGTAGCAAGGGCACCTCATGCCCCGACCAACTCGCCCGCGCACTCCGAGCCGAAATCTCCAAGTAATCAATAGCCGACAGCCCACCGCCGGGGCGATTTCATCGCCCCAAAACAAACGGCCCTCGCGACGTGTTATACTTTTGTAACACGTAAAACTATTGATTATGACCTCCAATGATGTAAGGCGAGAGCGCATCGTGATAGTCGGCGGCGGTTTCGCCGGACTTAACCTCGTCAAGCACCTCGACAAAAAGAAGTTTGAAGTGGTGCTCGTCGACCGAAATAACTTCCACTCCTTCCCTCCCCTATTCTACCAGCTGGCCTCGTCAGGCGTCGACGCCGGCAGCATCTCGTTCCCCTTCCGCCGCGAGCTCCGCAAATATAAGAAGCAGGGCGTCAGATTCCACATGGGCGTGGCCCAGAGCGTCAACACCTCCACCAAAGTGCTCACCACCGACTGCGAGCAGATACCTTACGACCGGCTCATCATAGCCGCCGGCACAACAAACAACTTCTTCGGCAACTCGGAAATAGAGCGCCGCGTCTACACCATCAAGAGCACGTCGGAGGCCATCCGATGCCGCAACGAGATACTCGACCGCATGGAGCGCGCGGCCACATGCCACGACCGCGAGCAACGACGCCGCCTGCTCAGCTTCGTCGTCATCGGCGGTGGACCCACGGGGGTGGAGGTCGCCGGCGCCATCGGCGAGATGAAGCGCTACATCATGCCGCGCGAATATCCCGACATACCACCCGAAGAGCTTCAGATCACCATTGTCGAGGGCGCCGACACGCTGCTCCAGGCCATGAGCGAACGCTCGCAGCAGCAGGCCGCCATCTATCTCGGCTCGCTGATGGTGAACGTGCGCACCGGGGAGTTCATGAAGAGCTACACCGACGACGGCCTCATCACCTTCAACGACGGCACCACCATGCAGGCAGGCATGGTCATCTGGACTGCCGGCATCACGGGCGTGAGCATCACCTTCGAGGGCTCCTCCGCTCCGACCATGGGCCCCGGCAACCGGCTCGTGGTCGATGAATACAACCGTGTCGACGGCCTCTCGGACGTCTACGCCGTCGGCGACATCTGCATTCACACCGACACGACTCACCCGCGCGGATGCCCGCAGCTGGCCCAGGTGGCCATCCAGCAGGCGCGCCTGCTCGCCCGTCAGCTCAACCGCGGCGAGTTCACCACCCCATTCGTCTACAAAGACAAGGGCACCATGGCCACCATCGGACGCAACCGCGCCGTGGTCGACCTCCCACACATGCACATCTTCGGACGTCCCGCCTGGTTCATCTGGATGTTCATCCACCTCATCAGCATCCTCGGCATGCGCAACAAGCTCACCGTGCTCATCAACTGGGTCTGGGCCTACTTCACCTACGCCACCTCACTGCGGCTCATCATACTGCCCCCGCGCTTCCCCGTGCGACACCGCTGGGGCAACTGACCATGCTGCACTTGCGTATGTGCGGTTTTTTTCGTACCTTTGCGGGTTATTTCACCAACCGCAAATGAACGAACAAACCGCAATACCTCAATCCTCTGCTATTCAAGTAAAAAACGCCCGCGTCAACAACCTCAAGGGGGTTGACGTGACCATCCCCCGGGGCCGTTTTGTCGTCGTCACCGGCGTCAGCGGCTCCGGCAAGTCGTCGCTTGCCTTCGACACGCTGTACGCCGAGGGCCAGCGACGCTATGTAGAGAGCCTGAGCTCTTACGCCCGCCAGTTCATGGGCAAGATGCACAAGCCCGAGGTCGACTTCATCCGCGGCCTCCCCCCCGCCATCGCCATCGAGCAGAAGGTCACCACCCGCAATCCCCGGAGCACCGTCGGCACCGCCACCGAGATATACGACTATATGCGCCTGCTCTTCAGTCGCATAGGCCACACCATCTCACCCGTCAGCGGCACCGAGGTGCGCCGCCACAACGTCGAGGATGTCATCCGCAAGGCCCTCGAATACCCCGACGGAACACGCATAGCCATCGCCGCACCCGTTGTCATCCCCGAGGGACGCTCCTTCGCCACGCAGCTCGAGGTCTACCGCTCCAACGGCTACACCCGCCTGATGAAAGCCCCCCCCATCCCCCCCCTAAAGGGGGGGGCTACCGAGCCCACAGAGGCTTCCTCCAACACTTATCACTTGGTGTCCCCCTCCTTTAGGGGGGGGACAGGGGGAGCCGGCGACTTCATCAATATCAACCAGCTCCTCTCCGGCACCACAGACGCCATCGAGGCCATGCGCCCCGAGGACTGTCTGCTGCTCATCGACCGCCTCGCTGTCACGCACGAGGGTGACGAGCTGTCGCGCCTCGCCGAGTCTGCCGAAGCCGCCTTCTTCGAGGGCCACGACACCCTCACCCTCGCCGTGTGGGCAGCTAAGGAGCGGGGCGGCGCCCTGGCGCCCCGCATCCCCACCGTGAACGGCAACGTCACCGACATCTCTGCCACAGCGGGCCGCGAGGACGCCGCCCCGCTCCCCTCTATCTTTGAGTTCTCCCGCCGATTCGAGTCCGACGGTATGACTTTTACCGAGCCGACCGAGCAGAGTTTCAACTTCAACAACCCCATCGGCGCATGCCCCCGCTGCGAGGGTTTCGGCAAAGTGCTCGGCATCGACGAGCGCCTCGTCGTGCCCAACCAGTCGCTCAGCGTCTACGACGACGCCGTGGTGTGCTGGCGCGGCGAGAAGATGAGCCAGTGGAAACGCGACCTCATACGCGTGGCCGCGCGCAACAACTTCCCCATTCACCGACCTTACCGCGAGCTGACGCAGGCGCAGAAAGACTTCCTGTGGCACGGCAACGCCTCGTTCGAGGGCATCGACGGATTTTTCCGCATGGTCGAGAGCAACCAGTACAAGATACAATACCGCGTCATGCTCGCCCACTACCGGGGCAAGACGCTCTGCCCCGTGTGCCACGGCTCGCGCCTGCGCCCGGAGGCTGAGTATGTGAAAGTTGGCGGCAGCAGCATCACCGAGCTGGTGCAGATGCCCGTCAGCCGCCTCCAGAAGTTCTTCGACACCCTCCCGCTCACCGCCGACGAGGAGGTGATAGCCGCGCGCCTGCTCAAGGAACTGCGCCAGCGCATCGGATTCCTGCTCGACGTCGGACTCGGCTACCTCACCCTCGACCGCCTTGCCAACACCCTCTCCGGCGGCGAAAGCCAGCGCATCAACCTAGCCACCTCGCTGGGCAGCAGCCTCGTAGGCTCGCTGTACATACTCGACGAGCCCTCCATCGGCCTCCACCCGCGCGACACCGCGCGCCTCATCGGCGTGCTCAAACGCCTGCGCGACCTGGGCAACACCGTCGTCGTCGTCGAGCACGACGAGGAGATCATGCGCGCCGCCGACTATATAATAGATGTGGGTCCCGACGCCGGGCGCCTCGGCGGCCAAATCGTCTACCAAGGGCCCCTAAAGGAGATAGACAAAGCAAATAATTCATATACTGCAGATTATTTGACAGGTAAAAGAAGTGTCGATATACCCAAGCGTCGCCGCCGCTCCAACAGCTACATCGAAGTAGTCGGCGCCACCGAGCACAATCTCAAGGACATAACCGTCCGCTTCCCCCTCGGCGTCATGACCGTGGTGACGGGCGTCAGCGGCTCCGGCAAGTCCACCCTCGTCCGCGACATACTCTACCGCGCACTCATCCGGCGCCTCGGAGAGCCGTGCGACGCCCCCGGCGAGCACGGCTCCATCGGCGGCGACGTCGACGCCGTCAAGGCCGTCGAATTCGTCGACCAAAACCCTATCGGCCGCTCGACGCGCTCCAATCCCGCCACTTACCTCAAGGCCTACGACGAGATACGCCGCCTCTTCGCCGACCTCCAGGGCGCCAGGCAGATGGGTTTCACACCCGCCTACTTCTCGTTCAATGCCGACGGCGGCCGTTGCCCCGAGTGCAAGGGCGAGGGCTCCATCACCATCGAGATGCAGTTCATGGCCGACATCACCATCCCCTGCGAGAGCTGCCACGGACGCCGTTTCAAGCCCGACGTGCTCGCCATCAAATACCGCGACAAGAGCATCGACGAAGTGCTCGACATGACAGTCAACCAGGCCATTGAGTTCTTCGGCGAGGCCGACGGGGGCACCGAGCGGCGCATAGTCAGCCGCCTGCAGCCCCTGCAGGACGTGGGCCTCGGATACATCAAGCTCGGCCAGAGCAGCGCCACCCTCTCCGGCGGCGAGAACCAGCGCGTCAAGCTCGCCTACTTCCTGGCGCAGGAGGCCAAGGGCTGCGCCACCATGTTCATCTTCGACGAGCCCACAACCGGACTCCACACCCACGACGTGGCCCGGCTGCTCGACTCCTTCAACCGCCTCATAGCCCGCGGGCACACCATTGTCATCATCGAGCACAACATGCATGTGATCAGCGCTGCCGACCACGTCATAGACCTCGGTCCCGAGGGTGGAGACGCCGGCGGCTCGCTAGTAGCCGAGGGCACCCCCGAGCAGATTGCCGCCTGTAGCGCCTCTCACACCGGCGCCGCCCTGCGCCCCTTGCTCGGAAATTAACGTGTGCATTGTGCATTGGAGATTTTTTCGTAACTTTGCACCCCGAAACTACAGACCACTACTCATGGGATTTTTTAGCAAATTCTTTAATAAAGAGAAGAAAGAAACCCTCGACAAGGGCCTCGAGCGCACCAAAAAGGGCGTCCTCGACCGCATAAAGCATGCAGTAGCCGGCAAAAGCCGCGTCGACGACGACGTGCTCGACAACCTTGAAGAGGCATTCATAACCTCCGACGTAGGCCTCGACACCACCCTGCGCATCATCGACCGCATACAGAAGCGAGTCGCCCGCGACAAGTACGTAGGCACCGACGAGCTCAACGCACTGCTGGTCGAGGAGATCAGCGACATGCTCACCGACAGTGCCGCGACCCAGGAGGCCCTGCCAGACTTCACCCTCCCCGAGGGCGCCGAGCGCCCGCACGTAATAATGGTGGTCGGCGTCAACGGCGTCGGCAAGACCACCACCATCGGCAAGCTGGCCTCGCAGTTCAAGGCCGCCGGAAACCAGGTGGTGGTCGGCGCCGCCGACACCTTCCGCGCCGCCGCCACCGAGCAGCTCGAGGAGTGGGCGCGCCGCGCCGACGTGCCCATCATCAAGCAGCAGCAGGGCGCCGACCCCGCCTCCGTCGCCTTCGACACCCTCCAGTATGCCACTGCCAAGGGCGCCGACGTGGTGCTCATCGACACAGCCGGACGCCTCCACAACAAGAAGGCGCTCATGGACGAGCTCTCCAAGATCAAGCGCGTCATGCAGAAGGTGGTCCCCGGCGCCCCCCACGAGGTGCTCCTCGTGCTCGACGGCTCTACCGGCCAGAACGCCTTCGAGCAGGCCAAGCAGTTTGTCGCCGCCACCGACGTCAACGCCCTGGCCATCACCAAGCTCGACGGCACCGCCAAGGGCGGCGTGGTCATCGGCATCAGCGAGCAGTTCAGCATACCCGTCAAATACATAGGCCTCGGCGAGGGCATCAACGACCTCCAGGTCTTCCACAAGCAGGAGTTCGTACAAAGCCTCTTCGGCATTTAAAATCGATAATAGTCGATAATCATCGATGGCCATCGACAGACTATCGATTTCCTAAAAAACATGCAGCGCGTAGCAGTATTCACCCTCGGGTGCTCTAAAAACCTCGTCGACAGCGAGCGGCTCCTCGGCGCCATCAAGGCGCTGGGCTACGAAGCCGTGCACGAGCCGCGCCGCCTGCGCCGCGGCGACATCGTCGTGGTCAACACCTGCGGGTTCATCGGCGACGCCAAGGAGGAGTCCATCAACGCCATCCTCCGCCTCGCCCGCGCGCGCCGCCGCGGCACCGTCAGCCGTCTGCACGTCATGGGCTGCCTGTCGCAGCGCTACGCCCGGGAGCTACCCCCCGAGATTCCCGAGGTCGACCGCTGGTGGGGCAAATTCGACTGGCCCGGCATAATAAAAGAGCTATCGGCCGCGACCACCGCTCCCGCGGCCCCCCCCCTTGGGGGGGAGTCGGGGGGGGGCCGCATGGTGACCACCCCCTCCCACCACGCCTACCTCAAGATAGCCGAAGGGTGCAACCGATTCTGCGCCTTCTGCGCAATACCCATCATTACAGGCCGGTACACCTCGCTCCCCATCGACGAAATACTCTCCGAGGCCCGCTCCCTCGCCGCACAAGGCGTCAAGGAGCTCAACGTCATCGCCCAGGACATCTCGGACTACGGCCACGACCTGGCAACCCCCCCCGCCCCCCCCCTAAAGGGTGGGGTCTCCAGTCCTCTGGCCATCTTGGTCGACCGCCTCGCCGACATCCCCGGCATCGAGCGCATACGCCTCCACTACGCATACCCCACACGCTTCCCCATGGACGTGCTCGACGTCATGGCGCGCCGCCCCAACGTCTGCCGATACCTCGACATAGCCCTCCAGCACATCGCCGACCCCGTGCTCAAAAACATGCGCCGCCACATCACCGGCGACGAGACACGCCGTCTGCTCGACGAGATACGCCGCCGCGTCCCCGGCATACACATCCGCACCACCCTCATGGTCGGCTTCCCCGGCGAGGGCGACGGCGAGTTTGCCGAGCTGATGGACTTCGTGCGCTCTCAGCGCTTCGAGCGCATGGGCGCCTTCGCATACTGCGAGGAGGAGGGCACATACGCCGCGCGCCGCTTCGACGACTCCATCCCGCCGCAGGTCAAGCAGCAGCGCCTCGACGCGCTCATGGCCCTGCAGGAACAGATATCCCTCGAGCTCCAGGAGCAGAAGGTCGGACAGACTCTCCCTGTCATCATCGACCGCGAGGAGGAGGACTACTACATCGGCCGCACTGAGTTCGACTCCCCCGAGGTGGACCCCGAGGTGCTCGTCGAAAAGACGCGCCGGCTCACCGTCGGCTCCATCGTCGACGTCACCGTCACCCGGGCCCTCCCCTTCGAGCTGATAGCCTCCCCCGCGCCAACTCACTAAAAACTAAAAACTAAAAACTATAATTGCAATTATCTGAGACAACAAAGGCCATAAACCGGTGCGTGCAGCTCAACGTGCCCTTCGCCGTCTTCGCCCTCCCCGGCGAGGAGGAGTACCACTTCCTGTGCTCACTCCCCGACGAGGCCGGCGAAAACGAGTTGTACACCGACGACACCTCGCGGCCATTCTTCGAGATCTCTTTCTTCTGCTCCGAAAACCCCTACCCCTTCGGTGTAAAGTCTGAGCTGACGGTCAGCGAGCTGCTCAGCCGCAGCGCCGTCATGCAGCCCCTCGACGCTCCCGACATACAGCCTGTCGACCGCTCCACCTCACGCACGCTCTACAATGCCCAGGTGGGACTCATAGTCAGCGACCTCAAACGCCACCGCCGCGGCAAGGTAGCCCTCTCGCGAGTCATCGCCGGCACCTCCGACCGCACCGACATCGGCGCCATCGCCTCTGACTACTTCTCAATGCACCCCGGCACCTTCCGCAACATCTACTTCACCCAGGAGTCGGGGCTGTGGATGGGCGCCACTCCCGAGGTGCTCCAGAGCTGCTGCACAGCCACCGGCGACTTCAACTGCATGTCGCTCGCCGGCACGCGCCGCCTCGCCGACGGCCCCTGGGACGCCAAAAACATCGAGGAGCAGGAATATGTCACCAACTACATCATGGAGACACTCCGTGACAACCCACACGTCAGCGGCCTGCGGTGCACCGACCCGCATCCCTTGCAGTTCGGCGACATTGAGCACCTCTGCACCATGATCTACGGCAACTCGTCAGACCCTCTCGAGACCCGCGACATCATCAACCCCACACCCGCCGTCGGCGGCGTGCCACTGCAGTATGCCCTGCGCACCATCTACACCACCGAAGCCCACTCGCGCAACTGCTACGCCGGTTACCTGTGCGTCAACCAGCCACGCGACCATATCAGCACCTTCGTCAACCTCCGCTGCGCTTTCCTCCAGCTGCAGGACGGCCGCCTCAAATACAACATCTACACCGGCAGCGGCCTCACCCGTCACTCCAACGCCGACGATGAGTGGGCCGAGACCACCGACAAGGCCGCATCGCTCCTCAAAGCCATCACCGGAAACCAACCAACCCCTAACGCCGAACAATGAAATTTTCGAACGCCACGGGCCGCGCGGCCCTCATCATATTCCTCGCCATCGCCATTCTCGTGGGCATATCGTTCATGCCGCTCGAACGCTGGTCGGGCGGCGCAATCACCGACTTCAATCTCTTCAGCGACATACTCAACCTCCCCGACCGCGACGAGGCCGCCGACTCCACCTCCGTCGAGGGCATGGACCCCGAATTGGCAGCTCTCATCATGCAGGGCGAGCAGGCTCCCGCAAACGACACCACCGGTGTCTCTGCCACAGCAGCCTCCATCAACGACACTATTCCCGAATACGTCGACACCGACACCGTCATCCCCCCCGTCCGCAGCAACCGCGTCGGCCAGACCATAGCCATCGAAGACTACACCACCGGCTCGCGCGGCATGAGCCGCCTTAAAAATGCAATACGCGCCGGGCGCCTCGCTCGCGTCGCAATGGTCGGCGACAGCTACATCGAGGGCGACATCTTCTGCCAGGACCTCCGCCTCAACCTCCAGAACGCCTACGGAGGCGAGGGCGTCGGCTACGTCAACATGCAGACCGAGTTCGCCGGCTTCCGCCGCACCGTCAAGCAGTCCGGCTCGGGCTGGACCGACCACACGGCCCTCAAGAAGGGCAACGGCTCCAAGGCCTATTTCGGCCTCTCCGAGCAATACTTCAACGCCTCCTCCTCGGCCAGCTCCACTTACAAGGGGGTCGGCACAATACCCCATCTCGACACCTGGAGCCGCTCACGGTTCCTATTCGTCGCCCCCAACAACACCACTATCTCCGTCAAGACATCCATCGGCGACTGGCAGCAGCACCAAGTCACCGGCGCCGAGGGCGTGCAGTGCCTGCTCGTCAACGAGCAGACCTCCGAGTTTGCCATAAAGGTCACCGATCCCAAGCTCATAGGCCTCGGCGTGTGGCTTGACAGCGGCAAGGGCGTCAGCGTCGACTGCATGTCGTCGCGCGGTTTCTCCGGCATAACCCTGACGGGTATCTCCACCAGCCTCTGCCGCGCCATGGGCCGCGACATCAACTATGACCTCATTATCCTCGAGTTTGGCATCAACGCCATGTCGCCCGGCCAGACCAACTACTCCATATACTCCAACCGCATGGTAGAGGTCATCAACCACGTGCGCACCTGCTACCCCGACGCCGACATACTCCTGCTCGGCATCGGCGACCGCGGGCAGAAGAAGGGGGGCGATATACACTCCATGAAGGGCGCCGACGAGATGGTCACCGCCCAGCGCGACGCCGCGCGCCGCGCACACTGCCTGTTCTGGGACACCCGCGAGGCCATGGGCGGCGCTGACGCCATAGTCGCCTGGAGCCAGCAAAAGCTTGTAAACAAAGATTACATACACCTCACCCACGAGGGCGGCAAGAAGCTCGCAGGCCTGCTCTTCGACGCCATGCAACTCATGCTCAAATGAAAAAGACCCTCCTTACCATATCTGCCCTGCTGTTGTGCGTCGCCATGGCGCTCACACTCTACGCGAGCCCGCTGCCCCCCGACCCCGACCCTGAAGATCCTGACGAGGTCGAGGAGGTCACCGAGGGCGATGAATATGACGAAGACGACCGCCAGACCCGTGAGAACCCCACCATCGACGATTACGACGACGAGATTGACATACCCATACCCTCGTTCATCAACGTCGGCGCCAACCGCATCAAGCTCAACGGCGCCGACTGGAAAGCTCTCGTCGCGGCCATAAACGCCACGCAGCGCTCCGTGGTCAACATCGTGCAGATCGGCGACAGCCACATCCAGGCCGACATCAACTCCGGCACCACCCGCGACCTGCTGCAGTTTGACTACGGCGACGCCGGCCGCGGCATCATCACGCCACTCAAGCTCAGCGGCACCAACGAGCCCCGCGACTACGTGTTCACATCTGACCGCTCTTGGAGCGCGCTGAAGGTGATGAAGCGCCCCTGGACACGCACCATGGGCTTCACCGGCACATCAATCACCCCAGCCTCAACCGAAAGCTCGTTCACCATCGGCACCGTCACACGCGACGACTACCATCCCTTCTCCTCGTTCATCCTCTTCCACAAGGGCAAGCTCGACATCACTTCGCTCACCGACGACGACGGCAACTCGCTGTCATTCCACGCCATACCCTCCCGCGACTATACCCAGGTGATGCTCTCTGAGCCGGAGACGCGCGTCACTGTCCGCTTCAGTTGCGCCGGCGACCTCACCCTCTTCGGCGCATACCTCAGCGGCGACCGCCCCGGCGTGGTCTACAGCGCCATCGGCAACAACGGCGCCACTTACGCCACATATAATAACATAGGCACCGTCGGCGAGGGCATCGCCCCGCTGCATCCGCGGCTCGTCATCATCTCACTGGGCTGCAACGAGGCATTCGGCAACCTCGACACACAGGGCTTCTACCGCCAGATCGACAAGCTGGTCAAAAACATCAAGGCCGCCTGCCCCGACGCGCAGATACTGCTCACCACCCCCATGGAGTGCCAGAAGAGCTATTACACCACCTCCACCCGCACCGTAAAGGTGCCCGCCAAGACCTCCAAGCGCAGCAAGAAGGGCAAGAAGACGCGCAAGTCGTCACGCCGAATGGTCACCAAGAAGATTACCGAGCGACACAAACACTACGGAACGAACAACAACATACTCCCCCTGCGCAACGAGATACTGCGCTACGGCCGCGAGAACGGCATAGCCGTCTACGACTGGTATGAGGTGGCCGGCGGCGCCGGCGCCTCCAAGACCTGGATAGACGCCGGCCTCTTCTCCGGCGACCGCGTCCACCACTCCGCCAAGGGCTACCACCTGATGGGACGACTCCTCTACGAGGCTCTCATCGACGAGTTCGGCCGCAAGTAAATAACCGACCACCCTTCGGGCCATTTTATGGCCCGCCCGTAAACACCAAACCCTGACTGTGGACTCCACAACATTCGACATAGACAAGTTTATCGGCGTCTTCCGATATACCGAACACGACCCGATGCTATTCAACACCGGCCTGTTCCTCATACTCTTCGCCTTCTTCGTCGGCCTCTACCACCTGCTCAGCCGCCACCGCACATCGCGCATGGTGGTCGTCATCCTCTTCTCTCTCTTCTTCTATTACAAGTCCGCCGCCGGATACTGCTTCATACTCCTCGGCGTCTGCGTCTCCGACTACCTCCTCGGCCGCATACTCGGCCTCACCGACCGCCGATGGCAGCGCCGTCTGATCGTAACCATCAACGTGGTGCTAAACGTCGGCATGCTCCTATACTTCAAGTATTTCAACCTCCTCATCGACACAATAAACAACTTCACCGTCCGCGACTTCGACGCCCTCGACATCATAGCCCCCGCGGGCATCTCCTTCTTCGTCTTCCGCTCCATAAGCTACATCGTCGACATCTACCGCCGCACCATCGAGCCGGCCACCAACTTCCTCGACTACTGCTTCTTCCTCACCTTCTTCCCGCCCCTGCTCGCGGGTCCCGTGGTGCGCGCCAAAGACCTGCTGCCGCAGATCAAGGCCAACAACCCCGCCACACGCGCCATGGTCAGCGAGGGCCTCTTCCTCATCATCGCCGGACTAATAAAGAAGGTGGTCGTCGCAGACTACATCGGCGACAACTTCGTCAACCGCGTCTTCGACAACCCGGCCCTATATTCCGGCTTCGAGAACATGCTCGGCCTCTACGGCTTCACCCTGCAGCTCTACTGCGACTTCTCCGGCTACTCCGACATGGCCATCGGCCTGGCGCTGTTGCTCGGCTTCCGTTTCGCCGACAACTTCCGCTCACCCTTCAAGTCGCAGAGCCCCACGGAGTTCTGGCGCCGCTGGCATATATCGCTCTCCTCCTGGCTCCGCGACTACGTATACATACCCATGGGGGGCAACCGCTGCTCCAAGACCCGCCGCAACTTCAACCTCTTCTCCACTATGGTCATCGGCGGCCTGTGGCACGGAGCCTCGTGGATGTATGTCATCTGGGGCGCCCTTCACGGATTCTTCCTCATCGCCCACAAGACCATCGTTGCCCTGTTTCCACGCATCTCCAAGAGCCATCACGATACCCCCTGGTGGCGCGTGGCCATCAACATCTTCGTCACGTTCAACCTGGTGGCCATAGCCTTCATGTTCTTCCGCGCCGACTCCCTCGAGAAGGTCACCGACATGACCCGCCAGATATTCACCTCATTCCACTGGGCCGTAATCCCCGAGTTCATCAACCGCTACTTGCTGGTGGTGCTCGCCATACTCTTCGGCTTCTTCCTCCACTTCACCCCCGCCGGATGGCAGCGCTCGCTCAAGGCCCGCTGGGACAGTTCCCCCCTTATCCTCCAGGCGGTGCTCCTCGCCCTCGTCCTGTTCCTCATCATCCAGGTGCGCCAGAGCGACATCGTCCCCTTCATCTACCTCCAATACTAACCCAATAATACCCCCGTTACCCGATTAGCCGATTACCCGATTAAATACCCTCCCCATGAGAACCTGGAAACCCATCAAGCAATACGAAGACATCCTCTTCGAGCAATACGGCCAAATAGCCAAGATAACAATCAACCGCCCGCAGGTCTACAACGCATTCCGCCCCAAGACCAACTTTGAGATGCTCGACGCAATGGCCTACTGCCGCGAGGCCTCCGACATCGGCGTGATTATACTCACCGGCGCCGGCGACAAGGCGTTCTGCTCCGGCGGCGACCAGAAAGTCAAGGGCATCGGCGGCTACGTCGACGACAACGGCGTGCCCCGCCTCAACGTCCTCGACCTCCACAAGGCCATCCGCTCAATTCCCAAGCCCGTCATAGCCATGGTCAACGGATACGCCATCGGCGGCGGCCACGTACTCCACGTGGTCTGCGACCTCACCATCGCCGCCGAGACAGCACGCTTCGGCCAGACAGGACCCAAGGTCGGCAGCTTCGACGCCGGCTTCGGCTCCTCCTACCTCGCACGATGCATCGGTCAGAAGAAGGCCCGAGAGATATGGTTCCTCTGCCGCCAGTACACCGCCGCCGAGGCCGAGCAGATGGGCATGGTCAACAAAGTCGTACCCCTCCACCGCCTCGAGGACGAGACTGTCGAATGGGCCGAGACCATACTCAAGCGCAGCCCCATGGCTATCCGCATGATCAAGCGCGCCCTCAACGCCGAGCTCGACGGACAGCGCGGCATGATGGAGTTTGCCGGCGACGCCACCCTCATGTACTACCTCATGGCCGAGGCCCAGGAGGGCAAGAACGCCTTCCTTGAAAAGCGCGACCCCGACTTCTCCCAGTTCCCCAAATTCCCCGGCTAGATGCTTAGAGCAAGTTACCAACCTTATACCCTGGTTTTCAAGGCCCCCGCCACCACCTCCCGCGCCGTCATGACCACCAAGCCCACGTGGTTCATAAAGGTGTGGGACGACGAGGCCCCCGATGTCATCGGCATCGGCGAGTGCGCCCTCTTCCCCGGGCTCAGCGCCGACGACACCCCTTATTACGAGAAGATACTCGCCCGCGCCTGCGAGACCATCAATGAGATAGACGTACGCATACTCCAGAAATTCAGTTCCATACGCTTCGGCATCGAGACCGCGTTACGCGACCTTGAGCATGGCGGACAGCGCGTCATTTATGACACCCCCTTCGTCCGTGGCGACGAGCGCTTAGTAATCAACGGCCTGGTGTGGATGGGCACCGCCGACGAGATGCTCGCCCGCATCGACGAGAAGATCAGTGCCGGCTTCCGCTGCATCAAGCTGAAAATCGGCGGCATCGACTTCGACCGCGAGCTTGACCTCTTGAAACACATCCGCGACGCTTTCCCCGCCTCGGAGCTCACCCTCCGCCTCGACGCCAACGGCGCCTTCACCACGGAGAACGCCCTGGAGCGCCTTGACCGGCTCGCCCGCTTCGATATCCACTCCATCGAGCAGCCCATACGCCAGGGTCAGTGGGTAGAGATGGCCACGCTGACCACCCTCAGCCCCATACCCATCGCCCTCGACGAGGAGCTGATAGGCATCGACACCCTGCCACGCAAGCGCTCACTCATCGAGGTCATACGGCCCAAGTATCTGATACTCAAGCCCGCGCTCTGCGGCGGTCTCACCGGCTCTTACGAGTGGGTGCAGCTCGCTGGGGAATACGGCCTCGGCTGGTGGCTCACCTCCGCCCTCGAGTCAAACATCGGCCTCAACGCCATCGCCCAGTTCGCCAGTTCGTTGGAGCGGGGCGGCGCCCTCGCGCCCCGACCGGCCATACCCCAGGGCCTCGGCACCGGCGCCCTGTACGTCAACAATATCCCCTCCCCCCTCTGCCAAGAGTCTGATTACCTGTGCTACAACCCCTCCAAGTCGTGGGATCTCAGTCCACTCAAATAGAAGCGTTCTTAAAGGAGTGGCGCAGCGACTGCCCATACGTCGTCGCCCACACCTCCGGCTCGACAGGCGCACCCAAGGAGATACGCCTGCCAAAGGCCGACATGGCCGTCAGCGCACGCGCCACATGCCGCCGGTTCGGCATCACCTCACAGTCAGTGCTCTGGCTCCCACTCTCCGTTGACTACATCGCCGGCAAGATGATGGCCGTCCGCGCCGATCTCTCCGGCGCCCGTCTCGTCGCCGACACCCCTTCGCGCACCCTCACGCCGCCTGACCTCCCCATCGACCTCATCGCCATCGTCCCCCAGCAAGTCAACGGCCTCGTCGAAGCTGTCAAAATGGGTGCCGTCATCCGCAACGTCATCGTCGGCGGAGGCCCCCTCTCCCCCCCCCATGAGCAGGCCCTCAAAGTCCTCCCCTGCCGCGTCTTCGCCACTTACGGCATGACCGAGACCTGCAGCCACGTCGCCCTGCGCAGCATCACCGACGCCGAAGACGCATTCACCGCCATGCCCGGCATAACATTCGCCACCGACGAGCGTGACTGCCTGACCATCCTCTGTCCCGAATATTCTTTCAAGCAGCTGCAGACCAACGACATAGTGCAACTTCTCTCCCCAACATGCTTCCGCTGGCTCGGCCGTGCCGACAACGCCATCATCACCGGCGGCCTCAAAGTCATCCCCGAGTTAATCGAGCAGAAAATCGCCCCTCTCATCCCTTCCGGCGTCGACTTCGCCATCTCCTCCCGCCCAAGTGAACGCTGGGGTCGGGAAGTAGTCCTGGTGGTAGCCGTCGGCCCACCCCAAACCCCTCCCCAAGGGGAGGGGCTTACCAAGAGCTTAGAAGCCCCTCCCCTTGGGGAGGGGTTTGGGGTGGGCCAGTCTGGCCTCCTTCCCCACGAACTCCCTAAAGCCATAGTCGCAGTGCCGGCCCTCCCCCGCGCCTCCCACGGCAAGCTCGACCGCCCGGCCCTCGCCCGCCTCCTCTCCAATCTCATACAGAAACAATAGAAACGACAGAAACAAAAAAGTTTCTGTCGTTTCTATTGTTTCTGTATGAGATTGTTTCAGTTACCCGAACTTGCTGATCCGCCGCAGCATCGGCTCGTTGATCACCTTGATGCAACGGCCGTCTACTATCAGCAGCTTCTCGTTGACAAACGCCGTGAGCGTGCGTATCGCGTTGGAGGTGGTCATATTCGAGAGATTCGCCAGGTCACCGCGGCCCATGTAGATGCGCAGCGTCACCCCGTCATCCTCCAGCCCGTAATTGTCGAGCAGCATGATCAGCGCCTCTGCCAGACGCCCGCGGATATGCTTCTGAGTAAGATTGACTATGCGTGTGTCAGAGCTGCCAAGGTTGCGCGACAGCTCGTGGATGAAAAACCGCGCCAAGCGCATATTGTTGTCTATCATCTCGTCCACCAGCTTCAGCGGCAGCATCCCGATGACCGACGGCTCAAAGGCCGCCGCACTCGACCCGTACGACTCCCCGGCGAAATAGGCGCGATACCCGAAATACTGCACCGGCTTGATAAGCCGCAATATCTGCGCGCGGCCGCCGCCGAGGCCGTCCTTGTACTTCTTCACCTTCCCCTTCAGCAGGCAGTAAAGATACTCCGGCTCGTCTCGCTCGCCGTAGACCACCTGGTTCTTCTTGTATTCCTGTATGACGAAGTTGCCGGCTACCAGGCGCTTCTCGTTGCCGTCGAGAATGCTCCAGATGTCGGCCATGTCTTCGCTAATAACCTTGTCGAGTGCGCTTTTTATCATTTTACCCTAAAAAGTACCTTTTTGCCTCGCAAAATTACAACAATTGTTCGTAATAACAAACAATTTTGTAACATTTTTTAGGCAAGCCACTGCGCAATGTGATACGTAGCAAACGCCAACACCCAGGCAACCAGAGTGTTATATATCACAGAGAACGCCCCGTATTTCCACGAGCCGGTCTCCTTGACTATCGCCGTCACCGTCGCGATGCAAGGGCAGTACAGCAGGATAAACACCATGAACGCCAGCGCCGAAGCAAGCGTGAAGTCCGGCTGTCCCGTCACCGGCGACGGCTGCTTGATGCGCTCGGCCAGCGCCTCGTCGGTGACATCCTCGTCGCCGGTGTAGAGCACTCCCAAGGTCGACACTACTATCTCCTTCGCCGGCACGCCCGCGATGGCGGCGACCGTCGCGCGCCAATGGAACCCTGCCGGCTCCATCACCGGATTGACAGCCTTGCCCATCATCTCCAGATAGGAGTCATGCTCCAGCGACGGTACCTCGCTTTGGAGCGGGGCGGCGCCCTCGCGCCCCGCCTGTTCGCTCTCCTCATGCCGCGGAAAGTAGTTCAGCGCCCACACCACTATCGACGCGATGAGTATCACGCCGCCCATCTTGCGCAAATACTGCTGCCCCTTGCCCCAGGTGTGGCGCATCGACGCCTTGAACGTCGGTATGCGGTACGGCGGCAGTTCCATCACAAACGGGGTCACGTCAGCCTTCAGCCACAGCCGCCGCATCAGCCGCGCCGTAACCATCGCCACCACTATGCCAAGCAGATACAGCCCTAAGAACGCCACCGCCGCATGGTCGGGGAAAAACGCCAGCGACAGCAGCACATATATCGGCAGACGCGCCGAGCAGCTCATGAACGGGTTGATCAGCACGGTGATAAGCCGGCTCGACCGGCTCTCGATGCTCCGGCACGCCATCACCGCCGGCACGTTGCACCCGAAGCCCATCACAAGCGGTATGAACGACTTCCCGTGAAGCCCTATGCGGTGCATAAGCCGGTCCATAATGAAAGCAGCGCGGGCCATATACCCCGAGTCCTCCATAAAGCTGATGCAGAAGTAAAGTATCAGTATGTTAGGCAAGAACACAATCACGCCCCCCACGCCGCCGATGATGCCGTCGGCTATCAAGTCCTTGAGCCACCCTTCAGGCATGTACTCCCCGACAACGCGACCCAGCCACGCAACTCCGTCCTCGATCCACTCCATCGGGAAAGCGCCGAGATAGAACGTCGCCCAGAACATCACAAACATGATGGCCAGGAATATCGGGAACCCAAACAGCTTGTTGGTCACAAACGCGTCGATGATGCGCGAGGGATTGTTGGCGTCCTTTTCGCCGCGCGTAAGCGTCTCAGCCAGTGCGCCGCTGATAAAGCCGTATTTCTCATCCGCTATGGCCGACGCCACATCCTCACCCATAAGGCGTTCCAGGCGCTTCACCTCCTGGTCGCGCAGCGTAATCACGGCTTTGCCGCCGGGAGCCTCCCCAACATGCCTGGTTACGTCCGGGTCGCCCTCCAAAAGCTTGATGGCCAGGTAGCGCGTAGAGAAGCGGGGGTTAAGCTCCACCTCCATCCCCAAGGCGCGGCGGAGCACCGTCACGCTCTCCTCTATCTCCGGGCTGAGCTTCACGTGTATGTGGCGAACATCCTTGTCGCGCCCCTCATAAACATCTATAATAGTGTCCAATAGCTTGTCAACGCCCCGCCCGGTGCGTGTCACCGTCGGCACAACGGGCACGCCTATCATGCCGCCGAGCGTGCGGTAGTCGAGCTTGTCGCCCGCGTGCTCCAGCTCGTCGTACATGTTCAGCGCTATCACCATCGACCGGTCCATGTCTATCAGCTCGGTCGTCAGATACAGGTTGCGCTCCAGGTTCGACGCCACCACCACGTTCACTATCACGTCCGGCACCTCATTGGCCAGATACTCACGCACATACAGCTCCTCGGGAGAGTAGGCCGACATCGAGTAAGTGCCCGGCAGGTCGACCATGTTAAACCGATACCCGCGGTGCACAAACGACCCCTCCTTCGCGTCCACAGTCACCCCCGAATAATTCCCCACATGCTCGCGGGCGCCCGAGGCGATGTTAAACAGCGACGTCTTCCCGCAGTTCGGATTCCCCACCAACGCAATGTTTATCTCACCCCGGAGCGGGGCGGCGCCCTCGCGCCCCGCCTCGAGCACAGCGCTGCCATCGTGCCCCCTCTCATCTGTAGCCCCACCCTTTAGGCGGTCGCTGGGGGGGGCCGACACTATCACCAACTCCGCCTCGCTGCGCCGCAGCGACAGCTCGTAGCCCATTATCGAATATTTGATAGGATCCTTCAGCGGAGCATGCTGCAGCACCTCCACCGTCTGGCCCTTGATGAAGCCCATCTCAATCATGCGCTTGCGAAACGCGCCATGACCGAGCACCTTTACTATCACGCCGCTGTGGCCCTGCGGCAGGTCGCTTAGTCTCATTTTTACCTCTTCTATTGCGACCGCAAAGTTACGACTTTTCGCCCAAATGCCCAAAAACGCCCGCCACTTCTCCAAAAAATCCCCAAAAAGTTTTGCCATTCAAAAAACTATGCGTAATTTTGTGCCGCAATTTTGCAACCCCCAATATAGCTAATAACTTAAAACTAAAAACTATAAACTAAAAACTTCTCAATGATTATCGTTCCAGTTAAAGAAGGCGAGAATATTGAGCGCGCGCTCAAGAAATTCAAACGTAAATACGAGAAAACCGGCATCGTCAAAGAGCTCCGCAGCCGCCAGGCTTTCCAGAAGCCCTCCGTCACCAACCGCAAGAAGATGATGAAGGCCGTTTACGTTCAGAAGCTCCGCACCGTCGAGGAGTAAACCCCGCCCTTCACACCGGCATAACGCATACTTGTCATCCGGACGGTTATTAGCATAATAGTCACCCGGATGGCAATTGTGCATTGTGCATTCACCCAAGCGCTTGTGGCGTAATTGGTAGCCGCCCCGGACTTAGGATCCGGTGCCTTCGGGCGTAGGGGTTCGAGTCCCCTCAAGCGCACTACCCACAGAGGGAAGGCCCCGCCTTCCCTCTTTTTATTTTGTATGCGCGCCCTCAAGCACGGAGGGCGGCCGTCCCCGGCCGCGCATCCCCGCCTTGCCCGCAAAACGCCCCCTCCCGCCCCATAACCCGCACCCTCGCAAATAAATCCCATTACATCCACAAATTTTTCGGCGTCACACCGATTTGTCGTATATTTGCAGTGATGGATCGTCCCGACACAGTACAGCTCCAATGAAGATTATCGAGTTAAATATAGACTCCATCTTGGCCTTATGCAAGCGCTTCAAGGTCAAGTCGCTTGCTGTGTTTGGCTCGGTGCTGACTGACCGGTTTACCGACAGCAGTGACGTGGACTTTCTGGCGGATTTCAACCACGAAATAGACCACACCAACTATGCAGACAACTTCTTTGCCCTATACCACGCCCTGCGCGGCCTGCTCAAGCGCGAAATAGACTAGT
>CAYOUJ010000005.1:0-68918 GCA_964407165.1 uncultured Muribaculaceae bacterium
CCGTTTTTATCTCAAAAATAGCCTCGGAATACAGCATGGCAATTTATAGAACTCCCCTTCAGCGAATATAATTTTGCTCCAAAGGAGCAACTTGATGATAACCCCGGGCAAGCGGAGCGCAGCCCGGGGGTGAAGAAAAATCGCCCGGACATGCACCCCAAAGGGGTGCGCTGATGATTGGCTCAACAATCATTAACGCACCCCTTTGGGGTGCCGGGGCGCGAGGACTCCTCTTCGATTCCCCGGGCTGCGCTCCGCTTGCCCGGGGTTATCATCATCGCGCTCCTTTGGAGCGCATTTATAAAATTATTGGTATTCGCTGAATAGTTACTACACGATAGTGCGTCCGCCTCAATTCGGGACGCAGTGCGTCCCATTTTTTTCACAGAAATGTAAAAGCGGGGGGTGTGTCGAAATAACATTGACGAAAGCCGGTGCTTATAAATTATTGCAGCAATGAGGGCGTAGCCCTCAAAGAATGTAGCCGTGGGTGAGCGGCCACCCGCTGTCGCAGTCACGTCAACAAAATACCGACCGCGTTAGCGGTCGAACGCGCACTTGGGCTGCCGGGTTCGACCGCTAGCGCGGTCGGACGCGCCGCTTTCCACCGTGTTTACCGTGGGTGGCCGCGCTGCGCGCGTCTCACCCACGGCTACACTCTTGAGCCGCTACGCGGCTCTATGCTTACAATTTATAACTGTTGGATGTTTGCTTTCTCGTTTTGACACACCCTCTTGGTTAACGGTTCGCGGTTAGCTGTTCGCTGTTCGCTAATAGAAGGTGTAGGTGGCGGTGGACTTGAGTCCTGCCACGCCGAAATATTTCTCCATCGAGCCGGAGAGCTTGACGCGCTTGCCCAGGTTAGAGGGGTTGGCACTGAGGCTCAGGGCCGTGCGGATGTCGCCGGAGGGGAGCTGGACGGGGATGCAGGCTGAGGAGTCGGTGGTGTCGGCCGTGGGCGCCAGCAGGAAGTTGGTGTTGGAGGCGTTGGCGGTGCCGAACTCGGCGTCGGAGTAATACTGGGAGGGGACGGTGCCGACGATGTATCCCTCGACCCACGAGGCGCCGGTGGAGCCGGCGGCGTAGGCGGCGATGAACTGGGTGACGGTGAGCGGGGCGTCCTCTGTGCCGAGGCCGTCAGGGGTGGGGTCGGGGTCGGGATCGGGGTCGGGGTTTACCTCGTCGAGCCACTTGTACTGGGTGACGCTCTTGATGCCGCCGGTTGAGAAGTATTTCTCGATGGTGCCGTAGAGGGCGACGTGGCGGCCGAGGTTGGAGGGGTTGGCGTTGAGGTTGAGTGCGGTGCGGACGTCACCGGAGGGGAGCTGGACGGGCATGCACTGGGAGGCCGAGGCTGCGGAGGCCGAGGGGCCGACCACGATGTTGGTGGTGGCGGCGTCGGTGGTGCCGAAGATGACGTCGTCATAGCTCATGGAGCCGCTCTTGACGGAGCCGACGATGTAGCACTCAATCCATACGGGGTCTGTCGAGCCGCCATTGCTGTAAATCTGCAGTGCCTGTGCCAGGGTGTAGGGGTTGGCCTCGGTGCCGTCGCCCTCGCCGGTGTCGGGGTTGTTGCCTGGCTGCTCGACGCCTTCGATCTTGTAGACGTCGGCGGCGCCGGTGGTGGTCACGCCCCAGGCGCCCATGTATTTCTCAAAGGTGCCCTTGAGCCATATCTGCTTGCCGAAGTTGGAGGGGTTGTCGAGCAGGTTGCCATATTGGCGCAGCGAGGAGCCTTGCGGCAGCGAGACCACGAGGCAGGCGGCGATATCCTTGACGCCGGGGGCGTAGGAGATGACCAGGGTGTTGGCCAGGGTGACGTCGGCGGTCCACTCGATGTCGTCGCTGGAGGTGATCTGGTTTTCGACCTCGGGGCCGACGGCGCCGACGATGTAGCCGGTTACCCATCCGCTGCCGGCGGTGCCGGCGTTCTCCATCTCGATGACGTCGTCGATGCTGTAAGCGTGGTCGATGTCAGAGCCTTTGGGGACGGTGGGGTTGCCGAAGTTCATGCACCCCTCGATGTCGTTGAGCAGGAGCTGGAATGTGCCGTTGGAGGAGTTTGACTGGTAGAAGCTGAGGATGCCGACGACGTCGCCGTTGCCCTGGGGCAGCGGGTTGTTCCAGAAGGTGGAGTAGCCGGAGGTGCGCACGGGCAAGACGGTTGCGTTGCCGTTGGCGTCGACGATGTAGCGGTCGACGCCGTTTGACTTGTAGGTAGAGAACACCTCGGTGCCGTTAGCGTCGGGGAAGTAGACGTTGTTGAATCGGACGAGCTGGCTCTGATATTTGATGAGCACCTCGGGGTTGGTGGTGGAGGTGAAGTTGTCAAAGTTGTCAAAGGTGATGGTGTCGATCTTCGACGGCTCGGGGAATCCGTTGCGCTCGGCGTGCATGCGGAAGAACTCGACGGGCATGAACGAGGTCTCCATGTATCCGCGTGTCTCGTTGTAGGAGGGCAGTCCGAGCTGCATCAGGCCGCGGTATTTGCCGATGTACATGCCGGTGCAGTCGATGACTATCTCCTGGCCGACGCGATACTGCAGGTAGAGGTCGTATTGGTTGATGGATATTGCCAGCGCGGCGGTCTCGTCCTGTATGACGAGGCTCTTGAAGATGTTGCCGTCTTCGTCGGAGGAGATGACGCGTCCGGAGATGTAGATATGTGTGTCCTCGGTGCCGGGGAGGAATCCGATGGTGTCGCAGTAGTTGAGGTCGGTGTCGTTGGTGCCCTCGCGCCAGTGCTGCGTCTTGAGCTCGAGAATGGTCATGTTGGCCTGGTGTGAGGCCACGGGCTGCTCGAAGGCGGGTATCTTGTCGTCGAAGTCGTCCTGGCACGAGACGCACACGGCGGCCGTAGACAGGAGCAGGCCCGCGAGAGGTATATATCTCAGTAATTTCATGATAGCTATATTTTTTAGTTTTTAGTATTTAGTTTTTAGTAAAATGCTATGCTACAAACTAAAAACTAAACACTTGTTTCATAAACTACTTGGAGCCGGTGACGGTGAGGTTTTTGATCTCCCAGGTGTCGGCGCCGGCGGTGGATGACTTGTAGAGGAACCCAAAGTCTACCTTCTTGCCGGCGTAGGCGTCGAGGCTGACGGCGCCGGAGGAGGCGAAGGTCCAGCTGCCCGAGGCGGGCCATACGGGTATGGTGAGCTTGGTCCACGTGCCGCTGCCCGTCTCGCGAACTACCACGCCGCAAAGCTCGGTGCAGGTGGTCTGGAACTTGGCGGCGTGCTCAAAGACGGCCGCGGCGGTCTTGTAGCCCGAGAGGTCGACGGTGGTGTAGATGTATGCCTCCGAGGCGTAGTTGGTGCTGTTGAGGTAGGCCGACGCGTTGAGGTAATAGGCGCTGTTATACTCCTTCCAGCTCCAGATGTACGACAGGGCGTCGGGCATGTCGGCGTTGTCGATGGTCCAGCCGTCGAGTCCGTTGGCGTCGGTGGCGCCAAGGCCGGAGTAGATGGTGGTCTCGTCGCCGCCGGGGTTGTTGCCGCCGCCCTCGCCGTTGATGCTGATGATTGAGCTGCCGGTGGTCACCTCGGGGGTGGTGTTATACATGGTCAGAACGCCGTATACCACCAGCTTGTCGCCCACCTTGAAGGCGTCGGTGGAGGTGAACTTGGCGCCGTCGAGGCCGTAGCCGCGGTATATCTCGAGCTGGCCCGTGGTGGTGCCGTCGTCGCTGAGATAGTAGGTGGCGTTGCCGTAGGAGGTGTCGATGTTGTCAATCTGGCTGACGATGCCGGTGAGATATACGGCGCTGGAGGTGTAGGTGCCGGCGTTGATAATCTCGAGGCAGCGGGCGATGTTGTAGGGGTCGGAGGCGGTGCCCGAGCCGGCAGGCTCGGCGGTGGAGCCGCCCTGGTTGCCGCCGTACTCCGTGCCGTTGTGCCATACTATCGACGAGCCGGTGGTAAACTCGGCCGTGCTGTTAAACAGCGTCACCTGTCCGTAGACTATCACCGAGTCGCCCACCTGTATGGCGGTGGTGGAGGTGAACTTGGCGCCGCCGAAGCCGTAGCCGCGGTATATCTCGAGCTGGTCGAGGGTGCGGCCGGAGTCGCTTATATAATATGTGGCGTTGCCGTAGGAGGTGTCGATGTTGTCGATCTGGCTGACGATGCCCTTGACGTAGACCTTGGCGGTGGTGTATTGCTCGGCGAAGATGATGTCGAGGGCCTTGGTGACGTTGTAGGGGTCGTCGTAGGTGCCGGAGCCGACGGGGTCTACCGGCTCGTCATACTCGTAGGGTGAGCCGTTGAGGCTGACGATGATGGCGCCCTGGTTGGTCTCGGCCACCGAGTTGTTGTAATAGGTGAGCTGTGCGTAGATGATGACCTTGTCGCCGACCTGCAGCTCGTCGGCGCTGGTAAATTTGGCGCCGCCGAGGCCATAGCCGCGGTATACTTCAAGCTCGTAGTCGGCGCCCTCGTCGGTGATGTAGTAGGTGATGTTGCCGTAGGAGGCCTCGAAGCTCTCGATGGAGCTGACGATGCCCTCGACGTACACCTTCTTCTGGGTGTATTGGCCGGTGTAGATTTTGACCAGGGCGGTGCCAACGTTGTAGGGGGCCGCGCCGGAGCCGTCGCCCACCTGCTCGGGGTAGATGAGGGGGGCCTGCTCCATGTCGCCCTCGCAGGAGCTCAGCGTCACCGCCATGGTGGCGGTAACCAGCGCTGCCAACAGTGTCTTATATAGTTTCATGTTATAGCTAATTTTTACGGGTGTGACTTAGAAGCGTATGCCCACGTTGACAAACACGCGTATGCCCTGCGCGTAGGAGTAGCGGTTGGCGTAGTAGGTCGGGTCGTAGGTCTTGGTGTAAAGTCGGTTCTGCTGGTAGGCGTAGGTGCAGACGTTCTTGTTGTTGAGCACGTTAGAGACGTTGACGTTTATGTTCATCGACGTCTTGCGCGTCAGGTAGAGGAGCTTGCCTATGGAGATGTTGAGGCAGAAGGCGTCTTTGAGCTTGTCCTGGTGGCGGATGGCTGCTGCCTGGGCCTCAAGCTCGGCCATGTCGGGATAGACCTCCCACAGGCCGGGGATCTCCTCGTGCTGCGGGATGCCCACGTTGACGTAGGAGCTGCCCTCCCAGGTGCCGTTGATGTTGAAGAACCAGTTGTGGGGGGCTGCCCAGTCGATGCCCAGGTTGTAGACCTGCTGCGGGGTGGAGCCCAGGTAATAGTTCTTGAGGTAGACGGTCTGGGTGGTGTCGGCGTACATGCCGTTCTCAAACGAGCGCACGCCCTTGGGGTTGTTCTTGTACTGCGAGCGGCTGAAGGTGCCGGCGAAGGTGGCCGTGATCGACGGGGTGATTTTGTATGCCAGGCCTACCTCCACGCCCTTGTACTGGCGCTTGACACCCTCGAGGGTGAAGTTGGCGTTGGTAGAGTGGTTGTCGTCGTAAAACACGTAGTGCTCCGTGGCGTCGGTGACGTTGGTGAAGTAGCCGGTGACGCTGCCGCGGAAGCTGCGGTAGTTCCACATATAGCTGATGTCGCCGGAGAATATCTTCTCGCTCTCGAGCTGTGCGGCCAGGTCGTTCTTGATGCGGGGGGCCACGAAGATGTTGTCGGCGATGGGGGCCTTGGTGCCGTAGGTGGCGTGCAGCTGGAAGAAGTTGCGGCCGTTGACCTTGTAGGTGACGCCCACCTTGGCCATGGCGTCGTCAAAGCGTGCTATCGAGCTTTTGCCCAGCGAGCTGTCGGGGGCGCGGCCGTTGCGCATGTGGCCGTCGCGCTGATACTGCGTGTAGCTCATCGACAGGCCGTAGTTGATGTCCCACTGCGGCAGGTTGATGATGTTTTGCAGCCAGCCGGTGAGCTGCAGGCCGTAGATGTTATAGTCGTAGCCGAAGCGGTCGCCCTTGGTGACGTGGCGGTTGGGGTTGTCGAGGTCGTTCTGCAGCACGTCGGGGTCGATGGTGGCTATCTGGTCGCTGTAGGGGTCGATGTCGAGCCAAAACTCGCCGCCCAGCAGGTCGCGCACCGTCTTGTAGTAAGAGGCGTTGGTATAGTTGAAGTTGATGCCGGCCTGCAGCGTCATCGTGCTGTTGAGGCGATGGTTGAGGAAGCTGCTGAAGAGCATGTTGAACTGGTTGGAGTGGCGGTCTTCGAGTATGTAGCTCGAGCCTACCTTGTCGGCCTCGGCCTTCCCCTCGTTGAGGGCGTTGTTGAAGTAGTTGGCCTGGTACAGCTCGTTCCAGTCGATCTGGCGGGTGTTGACGTCGGTCTGCCACAGGCGGGTCATGAGGTCATACATCTCCTGGTTGCTCGACCAGTATGAGGGCAGATACTTGTAGTAGTCGGGGTTGGGGTTGTTGGCGTTGTAATAGTTGAACGCCGAGCTGCTGTAGTTGACCCAGCGGATGCCGGCGGCGGTGTTGAGGCTGGTCTGCTTGGTGGGCTTCCAGATCCAGTTGAGGATTACGGTGGGGTCGAAGGAGTTGCGTATCGAGCTTGAGCGCTTCTTGCCGTCCTGGTAGCCCCAGTTGCGGTTGTAGAGGTTGCTCCCGGCCAGGTCGTAGGCCTCCTGGTAGGTGGCCGAGGCCGTCGCGCGCTGCGTCGGGCCGCCGAAGGCCGTCAATACCAGCGCGTGCTTGGGCGAGAACTCCTTCTCTAGGCTGACAAACAGGGCGCCGGAGTTATAGAACGTGCCGTCGATGACGCCCTCCGGGGCATAGCGGCCGATGATGCTGACCGTGGCGCCCCAACCCTTGTCGTTGATGCCCGTGGAGTAGGTGAACATGCCGCGGAGCATGTATGCCGAGTTGGTGTAGGCCACAGAGGCGTTGTAGCCGGGGGCGTAGCCCGAGGTCACGGTGTTGAAGTTGGCGCTGCCGCCGATGCCGCCGAAACCGTAGGCCGACGAGTTGAGGCCCACGGTGGTGGTCTTGTTGCGGAAGGCGCGCGACGTCATGCCCATCAGCGTCGAGTAGCTGAAGTTGCCGCGCATCAAATCGTTCATGCGCAGGCCGTTGATATATACGTCGTTATACGTGCTGTTATAGCCGCGGTAGTTGAAATACATGGGACCGAAGTTGTATGACGCGTTGCGGTAGTAGATGTCGTCGGAGGCTCCCGTCAGGGCGTTGATGCTCTGCGACGAGCCTTCGTCGTCAAACACGTTTTCGTCATACATCATGTCGTCGTAGCCGTTGTAGAAGTCGGCGTTGAAGTCATCCTGCTCCACCATGATGGTGCCCAGGTTGATGCTGTTGCCGGGGGCTATCTGCACTTGCAGGCTCACGGGGTTGTAGCCGTTGGCCTCGACGGTGACTATGCGCTCGCCCATGGCCGTCACCGGCAGCTGGAAGTCGCCTGCCGGGCTGGTGGTCACAAAGTCACTCTGGCCGCCCACGCGCACAGTGGCCCCGGAGATGGGTGCGCCCGAATAGGCGTCAACCACCAGGCCGCTCAGCGTGGCCTTCTGGGCCAGGGCCGGCAGCGCCGCTGCCAGCACGAGTAGCAAAAAGAGTCGTAGTCTCATACTGTAGTTTTGTGGTATAATAGTTTATGTTTCAGGTATCGAGGTTGGGTGATAGACAGTCTTGTAGCCGCTGGCGCCCCGCAGGGACGCCGACTTTAAGGAGCCAAATTTAAGGATAATTTTTTAATCTGCACTAATTTTCCGGCAAAAAAATTTATTAAAACGTCGAAATCCCGAGATTTCGAGATCCCGAGATTTCGAGATTTCTATATTTCGAGATTTCGCCCTCCCGCCCTCTAATCCCCGCACCCCACCCCTTATTAACACCCTCCCGCCAAAAATTGTTCGCTAATCACTAACCACCAATCACTAAAAATGCGTACCTTTGCACTCGTGGACACCCAAAGACTGACAAAAGACCTCATCCCCGACCCGCGACTGTGGCGCCTGTGTCTGCGCCTCGACGCGGAGTGCCTGCAGGCTATGCTCTGCTCCTCCGCCGACCGCTCGCAGGTGATCTGCCGCCGCCTCCCCGTCGATACGCAGATGCCCTCGCCGCTGCGCGCCCTCGAAGAGGTGGTCTACGACAACCCCTTGCTGCTCTCCGACTTCCGCCGCGTCAGCATCGCCGTCGACGAGCCACGCCATCTGCTCGTGCCCCCGGAGGTACCCCCCCTCCCCGCCCTCTTCTCCCTCCCCGACCCCGACGCCGTAGATTTGATAAAGAGCGAGTGCGGCGCCACCAACGCCGTCTCCATCATGGCCCTCGACGCCGAGATGGCCGCATTCCTGCGCCGCACCTTCGTCAACCCCGTCATCTGCCACCGCCTCTCCCCCCTCTGCCGCTACTTCACCGCCCTCGGCGCCAAGGGAAACACCGTCAAGACTTACGTCCACCTGCAGAACGCGGCCCTCGACGTCATCGTCACCGACCGCGCCGGACTGGTCATGGCCAACACCTTCCGCTTCCGCGTGCTCTCCGACGCCGTCTATTACATACTCGCCTGCCGCCAGACCCTCGGCCTGGGACACGCCGACGGCGAGACCCTCGTCTGCGGCGACCCCTCGCTGCGTGACCAAGCGATGACGGCCCTGCGCGAGTATCTGGTCAGCGTCATGCCCGTCATCTTCCCCTCCGACATGCTGCAGGCAGCCGGCGACGCCGCCCTCGGCATTCCCTACGACCTCTTAGTGCTTCCGCTATGCGAATAATTTCCGGCAAATACGGGCGCCGTCGCTTTGACGTCCCCACCAACATAACCGCACGGCCCACCACCGACTTCGCCCGCGTGGGCATCTTCAATGTGCTCGAGAACCTCCTCGACTTCGACGGTCTCACCGCCGTCGACCTCTTCGCCGGCACCGGGGCGGTATCCCTCGAGATGCTCTCCCGCGGCGCCGCCTCGGTCACCGCTGTCGAGACCGCCCCGGTGCAGTCGCGGTTCATACGCCGGTGCGCAGAGACGCTCGGCGACCCCAACCTCCATGTGCTTAAGATTGACGTATTCCGTTACCTCGCCGGCACGCCGTCGCCCGTTGGACTCGTCTTCGCCGACCCTCCGTACGACCACCCGCGCTTCGCCGAGATACCCTCGCTGGTGCTTGGCTCGTCGCTGCTGGGTCCCGGCAGCATCCTTGTCATCGAACACAGCGCCAAGCACGACTTCTCCTCCCTCCCCCACTTCATCGACCACCGCAACTACGGCGCCGTCAACTTCTCCATCTTCCGCATCCCCAACCCCGAAAATACCAACGACCAGTAACCAACCGATCCTTGTGCTTGGCAGCTGTGCTGCCGAGCCTAAAAGTCACAGATTATGAAAGCATTCACGTCACTCCTGCTCCTCCTCGCCTTCGCCCTCCCGACATTCGCCGCCGGCGACCTCGACATCGACGCCCTCCATGCCTCCGACCCCGAAGGCGCCAAGGTGGAGGTCTACAACCGCGGTCTCAAAGCCTACAACGCCGGCGACTACCGGAACGCCGTCATGTGGTTCACCAAAGGCGCCGACTGGGGCTCTGACCGCTGCCACATAGGCCTCGGCATGTGCTACCAGGGCAAAGAGGACTTCCCCGCCGACTATGACAAGGCGTTCTACCACTTCTCTGTGGCGGCCGCCAACGACAACACCGTCGCCATCAACCACCTCGGCAACTGCTACATCTACGGCTACGGCTGCGAGAAAAACCCCACGAAGGCCGTGCAATACTTCCGCATCGCCGCCGACCGCGGCAACTCCCCCGCGATGACCAACCTGGCCAACCAGATGTTCTCGGGGGAGGGCACCGAGTGCGACATCCCCGGCGCCATCTCGCTCCTGCGCAAGGCCATCGAGGTGTCGCCCCGCAACCGCCTCGCCCGCTCGTCGCTCGCCTTCATGTATTTCTACACCCTGATTGACAATACTATGGAGCTCAGCGCTGACGAGCGTCACGCCCATGCCAAGGGCATCCTCGACGAGTTTGACAAGCTCGCCATCGAGGAGCAGGACCTCCCCGAGCTCGAACTGGTCTACGGCATCTGCTACTACTACCTCCAGGAGGAGCGCTGCATGCCCATTCTCCGCCGCCTCGCCGCCGACGACTCTGACGTCTTCAGCATGTCGTTGGCCTCGCGTTGCCTCGGCGATGTCTACGCTTACGCCTACTTCGGCGAGAGCATGGATGTCCGGGAGGCCGAGAAGTGGTACGAGAAGGCCGCCGCCTGCGGTGACGAAGACGCCGCCGAGCGCCTCGCCGACCTCCGCTACCTCTTCTACACCATCTAATCCCCCCGCTCATCAAGCAACTGGGTGGCCGGAGACGCCATTGCTGGCGTCTCCGGCCACCGAGTTGTCCGCTGTTCGCTTAGAGATAGCGGCCGTCGGGGAAGTTGACCTTCACGTCGTTGACCATCTGCTTGATGCTCTGCTCGCGGGCCTTCGGGCAGATCAGCAGCACGTCGTCGGTGTCGGCCACGATGTAGTCTTTCAGCCCGTCTACCACTATCAGCTTGTCGCCGCTGCGGCTGGCGAAGATGTTGCCCGTGGAGTCGTAGGCCATCACCGTGCACCGCTGCGTCACGTTGCTGTCGCGGTTTTTGGGCGAGTTGTCATACAGCGCGCTCCACGTCCCCAGGTCGCTCCACCCGAAGTCGGCGCGCTCCACGTAGACGTTCTTCGCCTTCTCCATCACGGCGTAGTCGATTGATATGCCCGGACACGACTCAAACGTCCGGTCGATGAACTCAAGCTCCTTCTGCGTGCCGAAGTACTCCGTGCCGCGGTCCATCAGCATGGCTATGTCGGGCGCGTGCTGCTGCAGCGCCCGCTTGATGCTGTCGGCGCGCCACAGGAATATCCCCGAGTTCCAGAAAAACTCCCCCGAGGCCACGAACACGCGCGCAAGCTCCAGGTCGGGCTTCTCGGTGAACGTCTTGACGCGGTTGATGCAGTCGGTCACCCGCTCGCCTACCTGTATGTAGCCGTAGCCGGTCTCCGGGCGCGTGGGGGTGATGCCGATGGTCAGCAGCGTGTCGCCCGCTTCGACAAACTGCATCCCCTGCTCTATGGTGCGCGTGAAGTCGGCCTCGCGCAATATCAGGTGGTCGCTCGGCGTCACTATCATCGACGCCTGCGGGTCGGTGGCGGCGATGTGGTAGGCCGCCCAGGCTATGCACGGCGCCGTGTTGCGCCGCGCCGGCTCGAGCAGTATGTTCTCCGGCCGGATGTCCGGCAGCTGCTCGCGGACGGTCTCGGCATACATCGCGTTGGTGACTACTATAATGTTTTCAGGAGGCACCACGGGGAGTATGCGGTCGTAGCTCATCTGCAGCAGCGACCGGCCGGTGCCGAGGAAGTCGAGAAACTGTTTGGGCATCGCAGTGCGGCTGTAGGGCCAGAAGCGGCTGCCGATGCCGCCGCACATGATCACGCAATAACGGTGTGGGTTCATGATATTTGGGTCAGTTATGAGTTTGGTCAGGAAATTTCATTGCAAATATAACACCGCCGTCTGACCCTTGCAACACTTCCGCCAAATTTTCACAAAGTTTAATGCTCGCAAGTAAGGAGGGCGGCCGTCCCCAGCCGCACACCACGGAGGGTGTCTACCCGCCCAACAACGCATGGTCTGCGGCCAAGGGGGGGATGAGCGGCCGGGGACGGCCGCCCTCCGTAGTTGACAAAGCAAGCAGAGCGGCCCGCGAGGGGTCGCTCTGCGTTATGTCAGGCAGGGGGGGTGCTTATTTTACGTAAACCTTGCTGGCGTTGTTGCCCTGGCACTTGATGTAGAGGCCGTTGGCGGGGTTCTCAACCTTTACGCCCTGGAGGTTGTAATAAACGGCGGGAGCGTTGGCGTCAACGTTGACAGCCTCGATGCCGTCGGCAACGGAGACGGTGACGATGGGGTCGCTGCCGGTGTTGTCAAGCTTGATGTTTACAGAGAAGGTGGTCTCGGCGTCGTTGTTGATGACCATGTTCTGCGAGCTGCCGTCGTTCCAGGCGGTGAAGGGAACGCTCATCTCGGGATAGGTGCCTTCCTGAGCGCCTACGTTGACGGGGCTCCAGCTAAAGTTAGCGAGCTTGAAGCCGCCCTTGACGGTGATGCCCTTGATCTCATAGACGTTGGTGCTGACCTCGGTCATGGCCTGGCTCTCGCCCGGGTCGCCCCAAGCAGCTGCGCCGTTGATCTCGTCGCCGCGAACGTATACGTTGGGATCCTGAGGAACGTCACTGCCGGCGTCGATGATGAGGATGTAGTCGTTCATGTCAAGAGTGAAGGTAACGTCCATGGCCTCGGAGTTGCCAAGAGTCCAGCTGTCGCCGCCGACCTTCTCGGTGCCGATCTCGATCTCAGCCTTGCCGTCCTTCAGGGTGACCTGCTGTGCACCGTCGGAGGGATAGATACGGTTTGCGTTCATATCGTCCCAGGAGGTGTAGTTGGGCACGTCGCCGAAAGCGAAGCCGAAGTAGCCACCGGCTTTGACCTCAGCAGTGATCTCGTAGACGCCCGAGCTCTTCTCGGTCATCTTGGTGCCTTCGTTGTAGTTCCACGAGCCGCCGTTGACCTCACCGATGATGTAGTAGTCAGTGGCGTTGGCAGCGATGCCACAAGCAGCCACGATGGCTGCAGCGAGAGTAAAGAATTTCTTCATGTAAATAAGATTTAAAAAGTTATTGGTATAAGAAGTTGATTCGATTCTTCTGTTTTTCCGGGGGGGGTGACAAGGTTTGGTGCCTTTTCGGGTGCAAAGTTAAGACAATATTTTTAACGGCGCGCAACTTTAACAATTTTTCACATAAAATTTCCCCCTCCCTACACAATATCCCCTAATCCCCTGACTATCACCCATGCCTACGCTACAGGGAAAACCACGAATTACACGAATTAATCGAATTACACTAATTTATCCTTAATTTGTGTAATTCGATTAATTCGTGTAATTCGTGGTTTTCTTATCAGAGGCGGGAGGAGCGGAGGATACCGTCCTCGAAGCGCAGGTAGGAGCCGCCGTCGTAGGTCCACGTCTCGATGAGGAAGGCGCCGGTGGAGTAGCGGTCGACGGTGGCGGGCTGTCCCAGGGCCAGGCGGCACTCCTCGGTGGTCATGCCTTCGGCGACGCGGTTGGCCACGATGTTCGCCCACGCCTCGTCGGAGATACGCGGGTAGCGCTTGCGCGGGTCGGTCAACGAGAACAGGGAGGCGAACGTCCGGGAGGTGACGGCGGAGGAGGCGCTGCCGACGTTCATGTACACCATCGACGGCTCGCCGGCGGCCTCGGCGAAGGTGACGGCCACGGGGTAGACGTCGGTGCCGGGGTGCACGTCGGTGACCGTGACGGGGACGTACTTGCGGCGGCGCGCGTAGGTGCCACCTGCGGTATATTGGTCGGGGGTGACTATATAATATGTGTTGCCGAGCATGCGGGCGCCGACGGCGTCGACCATCGACTGCTCGACGGTGAAGGGTATATCTACGCGGCCCAGGCGCTCAAGCTCTTGGTATCCGTGTCGGCACCGGTAGCGCATCATGGCGCCGTCGGGGGCCTGCAGCTGCAGCTCGACGACGCGCTCGCCCGTTGGAGTGGTCACTTCCTCGCTTCCCTTATATATAATGTATTGACCCACGAGGGAGGACGCGGGGGCGGTGTTGCCGAGCATGAGCTTGAGGCGGTCGTCGGTGACGTATAGGCGCTTGCCCTCCTGCCAGCGGCTGAGCGGCTCGGGGGCGATGTCGGCGAGGTAGGTCTGCTCGGGGGGTGCGACGCCGACCTCGCGCTGCACATCCTTGCCGGAGACATACCCCGTGGAGTCTATCCCCGTCCCACAGGAAATGCACAAGATTAATATAAGCCCGTAAAGAAATTTCATTACTATACTAAAATACTGATTTCTTGCCCCAAAGGGGCAACTTGATGATAACCCCGGGCAAGCGAAGCGCAGCCCGGGGAGATGAATGCCGTTATAATGCGTGGCACCCTGAAAGGGTGCGCTGATGATTATTGATACAATCATCAGCGCAACCCGTTGGGTTGCTCGGGTTAAAACTACGCTTTCTCATCCCCGGGCTGCGCTTCGCTTGCCTGGGGTTATCATCAACATGCTCCTTTGGAGCATGACCAATTACTTGGTGGGATCCATGCCGAGGTTGTAGAAGATGAAGGCGTAGATGTCGGCGTATTCGTCGATGACCTTGCTGATGGGCTTGCCGCCGCCGTGGCCGGCCTTGGAGTCGATGCGTATGAGCTTGGGGGCGTCGCCGGTGTTGGCGGCCTGGAGGGCTGCGGCGTACTTGAATGAGTGGGCGGGCACCACGCGGTCGTCATGGTCGGCGGTGGTGACCATGATGGCGGGATACTTCACGCCCGTGTTGCGGATGTTGTGGATAGGGGAGTAGCCTAACAGGTAGCGCGCCATCGACTCCGAGTCGGCGCTAGTGCCGTAGTCGCTCGCCCAGTTCCAGCCGATGGTGAACAGGTGGTAGCGCATCATGTCCATGACGCCCACGCGCGGCAGAGCCACCTTGAACAGGTCGGGGCGCATGTTGACGCAGGCGCCGACGAGCAGTCCGCCGTTGCTGGCGCCCTCGGCCACGAGCAGGTCTTTGGTGGTCCACCCCTCGGAGATGAGATATTCGGCGCCGCCGATGAAGTCGTTAAACACGTTGAGCTTGTTCTCCTTGATGCCGGCCTGGTGCCACTCCTCGCCGTATTCGGCGCCGCCGCGGAGGCATGCCTGGGCGTAGATGCCGCCGTTCTCAAGCCAGAGCATGCGCTGCGCGGAGAAGGCAGGGGGCAGGGAGATGTTGAAGCCGCCGTAGCCGTAGAGATACACGGGGTTGGTGCCGTCTTTCTTCAGCCCCTTCTTGTAGGTGATGAACATGGGCACGCGGGCGCCGCCGGTGGAGGGGAAGAAGACCTGCTCGGTGACGTAGTCGTCGAAGTTGACGTCCTTGATCTCGGGGGCGTAGACGAGGGTGCTGGTGTCGGTCTCCGGGTCGTACTTGTAGACGGCCGAGGGGCTGGTGAAGGAGGAGAAGGAGTAGAAGATGTCGGGCACCTTGGTGCTTACCGACACGGCGGCGGTGCCGAATGTCGGCAGCTTGATCTCGCGGATGCGCTTGCCGGTCGTCGGGTTGTGGAGGTAGATGTGGCTGCAGGCGTCGCGCTCGTAGGGGACGACAAGGTAGTCCTTGCTAAACTCCGGCATGCCGAGCACGCCCTCCTCCTCGGCGATGAACTCCTGCCAGTTCTCCTGCGCGGGGTCGGCGGGGTCGGCCACCATCACGCGGCCGCGGGGTGCGCCCCAGGTGGTGTAGACGTACACCTTGCCGTCGCGTATGTCGATGACGGCGTTGGTGTCGTCCTGGTTGCCGACCATGGTCAGCCACCGGGCCGACGGGTCGCCGAGCTTCTTGATCATCAGCGAGTTGCCCAAGCCTTCGCCGGAGCCGTCGAGTATGAGGTACTGCTCCTCGTCGTCCGTGGCGACGTGGTGGAAGTGCAGCGGGTTTGCGGGGTCTTCATAGACGAGGATGTCCTTGTCCTGCGGGGTGCCGATCTTGTGGTAGTAGACATTGTGCCCCTCGTTTTTCTGCGACACTTCGCGGCCCCCCTCCGGGCGCGGATAAGCGCTGTAATAGAACCCGTCGCCGTCCCACGAGGCGCCGGTGAACTTTGCCCAGACGATGTGGTCCTTTAGCAGCTTCTTCGACTTGGTGTCCATCACGTAGATCTCCTCCCAGTCAGAGCCGCTGCGCGAGATGATGTAGGCGGTGTATCGTCCGTTCTTCGACATCGAGGTGCCCTTGAGGGCCACGGTGCCGTCGTCGCTGAGCTTGTTGGGGTCGAGGAACACCTCCTCCTTGCCGTCGAGGCGGCTCTTGCGGTAGAGCACGCTCTGGTTGCGCAGGCCGTCGTTGTAGTAATAGTAATATTTGCCGTCGTTGCGGTAGAAGGGCATGCCCATCTTGCCGTAGTTGTAGAGGTCGGCGATGCGTGTGCGCAGTGCTCCGAGATATGGTATGGCGTCGAGATAGCCGCGGGTGACGGTGTTCTCGGCGTCGACCCACGCGGCCGTGGCCTCGGAGGTGTCGTCCTCGAGGGGCCGATAGGGGTCGGCGACGGTCATTCCAAAGTAGACGTCGACGGTATTGTCTTTAGGGGCCTCGGGGTAAGTCAGGGGGGAGGCGCCGTGGATCATTGTAGTGCTCATCAGTAAAGCGGTGATTGATGCAAATGCTCCTTTCATGGGGGGTAATCTTTCGGTTAAAGTTTTTGCAAATATAGGGAATTTTGGGTCAAAAAATAAAATTTTTGAAAAAATATTGTGCATGTCGACTTTTTGCGCTAATTTTGTGAGATTAAATCCACAGAGGATTTACGTGTACCAACATTCTTAACCCAAACATTCTGCTATGGAATTGCGTGAAGCGTCGGCAGCCCCCGCGGCTCCCGAAGACCAGACCCCTAAGGATGAGCCGGTAGTGGCTCAGGATGCTACATCAGACGTCGTTAACCCCGCTCCCGAGGCTAAGCCCGAGGAGCCAAAAGCCGAGGAGACCCCCTCCGCCGAGGCCCCTGCCGAGCCTGTGGCCGAAGAGTCGAAGGCTGAGGAGCCCGCGCCTGCCGAAGAGCCGAAGGCCGAGGAGCCCTCGCTGCCCTTCATCCAGACCAAGGAGGAGGTGGTGGCAGCCCTGCGCGACATCAGCGCCAAGGAGGCCGGCGACATCAGCGCCGACGACATGGCACGCCTCAAGCATCTGTTCTACAACTTCCGCAACGCCGAGATCCGCGCCGAGAAGGAGGCCTTCGTCACCGCCGGCGGCGCCGAGGAGGAGTTCGTCGCCACGGCCGACCCGGTCGAGGAGCAGTTCAAGGAGCTGCTCAACGTGGTCAAGGAGAAGAAGAACGAGGCGCGCACCGCCCTCGAGGCCGAGCGCGCGGCCAACCTCGAGAAGAAACGCGCCATCATCGCCACCATCACCGAGCTGGCAGCCGACGCCGACAACGTCAACCGCCACTTCCCGCGCGTGCGCGACCTGCAAAACGAGTTCAAGGCCGTCGGCGAGGTTCCTCCCACCGACCAGGCCACGATATGGAAGAAATACCAGGACGCCGTGGAGATCTTCTACGACCAGTGGAAGATCAACAAGGAGCTGCGCGACTATGACTTCCGCAAGAACCTGGAGCTGAAGCAGGCGCTGGTCGAGGAGGCCGCAAAGCTTGCCGAGGAGGCCGACATCATCGCCGCCTTCCGCGCCCTCCAGGGCCTGCACGACAAGTGGCGCGAGATAGGCCCCGTGGCCAAGGAGGTAAGGGAGGAGATCTGGGCGAAGTTCAAGGAGGCTTCCGCCGTGATCAACAAGCGCTACCAGACCCACTTTGAGGAGCGCAAGGAGCAGGAGAAGGCTAACGAGGAGGCCAAGACCGCCATCTGCGAGCGCGTGGAGGCCCTCGACTTCTCCACCCTCAAGACCTTCGCCGACTGGGATGCCATGACCCGCGTCATACTCGAGGCACAGGCGGATTGGAAGAAATTAGGCTTTGCCTCCAAGAAGATGAACAACGCGCTCTTCGCCCGTTTCCGCGGTGTCTGCGACACCTTCTTCGCCGCCAAGGCCGAATATTTCAAGGCCGTCAAGGAGGAGCTCGCCGAGAACTACCGCCGCAAGACCGCCCTATGCGAGAAGGCGGAGGCTCTGAAGGAGAGCACCGAGTGGCGCAAGACCACCGACGCCATGGTCAAGCTCCAGCAGGAGTGGAAGAGCATCGGCTCTGTGCCCAAGAAGAACTCCGAGGCCCTCTGGCGCCGGTTCATGGACGCCTGCGACCACTTCTTCGAGCAGAAGAAGAGCGCCACCTCCGGCGCGCGCCGCACCGAGCAGGCCAACCTCAAGCTCAAGCAGCAGATCATCGATGCCCTCAAGGCCACCCCCATGGACGCCTCACGTGACGACGTGCTCCAGAGCATACGCGACAGCCGCACACGCTGGCAGGAGGTGGGTCACGTGCCCTTCAAGGAGAAGGACAAGATCTACGACACCTTCCGCCAGGCCATCAACGAGCTGTACGACAAGTTTGACATCCGTGCCGAACGCGCCCGCATGGCCGCCTTTGAGAACAATGTCAAGGCCATGGACGGCGACCAGGCAAAGATAGCCCGCGAGCGCGACCATCTGGCACGCATCGCCGAGAGCCGCCGCGCCGACCTGCAGACATACTCCAACAACCTCGGCTTCCTGTCGTCCAAGTCGAAGAGCGGCGACTCGATGGTGCGCGAGATGGAGCGCCGCATGGAGCGCCTGCGCGACGAGATCGCCGACCTCGAGAAGCGCATAAAGATACTTGACGAAAAACTCTGACCCCAACGCTGTTACAGCTCGCTTTGAGGCTTTAATCCTTTAAATCTTTAAATCTTTAAATCTTTAAATCTTTAAAGGATTAAAGGATTAAAGCCTTGACGGCCTGTGACAAAGCCCCCTGTCTAATGCCTGAAGTGTACAACAAAGGCCGCTACGGCCGGTACATAAACACCCTTACCACCCTCGGCGACTTCGGCGTCATGGGCGTGGCATTCCTCATCTCCTACTTCGTGCTCGCCGCGCACTTTGCCAACCCCATCTCCTGCTGGCCACTACGCGAGATAGGCATGGCCGTGCTCGTGGCCTTCGCCCCCGTCGCCGCCGTCTTCCGCGGACAGTCGAGCCAGCGCTCCCTCTACATGGAGCGCATAATCCGCAATGCCGTCCTTGCCGTCATATCCCAGGGCATCATCTTCCTCTTCCTCCTCTTCTGCCTCGGCATCCGCCAGATACAGGTAGAGTACTTCTACGTGTTCTATCCCACGGCCCTTGTCCTGCTTATAGTCTGGTGGATAACTATCCGCAAGGTGATCAAGCACTGGCGGCGCAAGGGTTTCAACTTCGTCCGCGTCGCCATCGTCGGCACCGGCCCCACGGCCCTCACCCTGCTGCATGAGATGAACTCCGACGACGGCTTCGGATACCGCGTCGAGGGATTCTTCTCCGACGACCCCACCGACCTGGTGCCCGCAGGCATGCACATCGGCTCGCTCGCCTCACTCCCCGACTTCATCGAGGACCACAACATCGACGAGGTCTACTACACCCTCTCCGGCGAGCGCACCGACGACCTCCGCGCCGTCATCAACGCCACCGAGAGCCACGTCGCCCGATTCTACTACGTGCCGCAGATCAACCGTTATGTCAACCGCTCGTTCAACCTCCACCACCTCGGCTCAGTGCCCGTGCTCACGCTGATGAACCAGCCGCTGGAGAGCATGTTCAACCGCCTGACCAAGCGCGCCTTTGATGTGTGCTTCTCATCGGTGGTGATGCTGTTCTCCCCCCTCGTCTTCATCCCCGTGGCCATTGCCATCAAGCTGTCGTCGCCCGGACCGATCTTCTTCACGCAGCTGCGCACCGGCTACCGCGGCCGCTCGTTCCGCTGCTACAAGTTCCGCACCATGAAGGTGAACGCCGCCGCCGACACCGCGCAGGCTACCGAGCACGACCCCCGCAAGACGCGCGTGGGCGACTTCCTGCGCCGCACCTCCATCGACGAGCTGCCGCAGTTCTTCAACGTCCTCCGCGGCGACATGTCAGTAGTGGGCCCGCGGCCACACATGCTCAAGCACACCGAGGAATACTCCCGCCTAATCGACCGCTACATGGTGCGCCATTACATCAAGCCCGGCATCACCGGCTGGGCGCAGGTCTGCGGCTACCGCGGCCAGACCGACGAGGTATGGAAGATGGAGCAGCGTGTCGAGCACGACGTGTGGTACATCAAAAACTGGACCTTCCTGCTCGACCTCAAAATCATCTACAAGACCGTCACCAACGCCCTCCGCGGCGACAAAAACGCTTTCTGAGAGTAAGGAGTAAGGAAATTAAGGAGATTAAGGAAATTAACGACCCATGGTTAGTTAACTTCCTTAATCTCCTTAATCTCCTTAATTTCCTTGATTTCCTTACTCCCTAATACTCGTCCCAGGGCTTGATCTCGATGTCGGCGGGGCCCAGGGTGGTGAAGGCGGTGATGAAGGCGGAGGCCAGGCGGGCGTTGGTCAGCAGGGGCACGTTGAGGTCGATGGCCGCGCGGCGTATCTTGAAGCCGTTTGACAGCTCGCGGGGGGTGAGGTCGCGCGGAATGTTGACCACCAGCTCCACGGCTTTGTCGTGCAGCAGCTGCAGCGCCTGCGGCTGCTTGTCGGCCTCGCTGGGCCAGTAGACCTGTATCGACGGGATGCCGGCGTCGGCCAGGAACCGGTGGGTGCCACCGGTGGCGTAGATGACGTATCCGGCGCGGTGCAGGCGGTGTGCGGCGTCGAGCATGTCGGCCTTCTGGCGCGCCGTGCCCGTCGACAGAAGCACCGACCGCTTGGGTATGGTCAGGCCCACCGAGAGCATCGACTTGAGGATGGCCTCGGAGGTGTCGACGCCTATGCAGCCCACCTCGCCCGTCGACGACATGTCGACGCCGAGCACCGGGTCGGCGCCCTGCAGGCGCGAGAAACTGAACTGCGAGGCTTTGATGCCCACGTAGTCGAGGTCGAAGGCGTTTTTGTGGGGGCGCTCGACGGGCATGCCGAGCATGACCTGCGTGGCCAGGTCGATAAAGTTGATTTTCAGAACCTTCGACACGAAGGGGAAGCTGCGCGAGGCGCGCAGGTTGCACTCGATGACCTTGATGTCGTTGTTCTTGGCCAGGAACTGTATGTTGAACGGGCCGCTGATTTCCAGCGCCTTGGCTATCTGCTGGGTGACCTTCTTGATGCGGCGCATGGTCTCGACGTAGAGTTTCTGCGGCGGGAACTGTATGGTTGCGTCGCCGGAGTGGACGCCGGCAAACTCGATGTGCTCTGAGATTGCGTAGACTTTCACCTCGCCGTTCTGGGCCACGGCGTCCATCTCTATCTCCTTGGCGTTCTGGATGAACTCGCTGACCACCACGGGGTGCTGCTTGCTCACGTTTGCCGCGAGCTTGAGGAAGCGCTCGAGCTCCTCGGTGTTGGAGCACACGTTCATGGCGGCGCCGCTGAGCACGTAGCTGGGGCGCACGAGCACGGGGAAGCCCACCTCGTCGATGAACCGGTTGATGTCGTCGAAGCTCGTGAGCTCGCGCCAGCGCGGCTGGTCGATGCCGAGGCGGTCGAGCATGGCGGAGAACTTGTTGCGGTCTTCGGCGTTGTCGATGCTCCTGGCCGTGGTGCCCAGTATGTTGACGCCCATGTCGTCGAGGCGCGTGGCCAGGTTGTTGGGTATCTGTCCGCCCACGCTGAGTATGGTGCCGTGGGGCTGCTCGAGGTCGAGGATGTCCATCACGCGTTCGAAGGTCAGCTCGTCGAAATACAGGCGGTCGCACATGTCGTAGTCGGTGCTTACGGTCTCCGGGTTGTAGTTGATCATCACCGACCGCCATCCCTGGCGCTTGCACGTCATCAGCGCGTTGACCGTGCACCAGTCAAACTCCACGGAGCTGCCGATGCGGTATGCGCCGGAGCCGAGCACCACTATCGAGCGGTGGTCGTGGAGGTATGCCACGTCGTTGTGTGTGCCGTTGTAGGTCAGGTACAGATAGTTGGTCTGCGCGGGATATTCAGCGGCGAGGGTGTCGATCTGCTTTACCACGGGGACGATGCCCATGGCCAGGCGCGCACGGCGCACCTGCAGTCCGGCGGCGTTGACGCCGGGGTAGATGCCATCTTTCAGCACCATGCGGGCTATCTGGAAGTCGCTGAACCCCTGCTCTTTGGCCTGTCGCATCAGCTCGGGCGTTACCTGCGCTATCTCGTCGAGGCCATCGAGCCGGGCAGCCGTGGCGCAGATGTTGCGCAGGCGGTAGAGGAACCACTTGTCAATCTTCGTCAGCTCGTGTATGCGCTCGACGGTGTATCCGTGGTCGCGCATTGCCTGTGCGATGACGAATATTCGCTTGTCGGTAGGCTCGCTCAGGGCGTGGTCGATGTCGCTGCAGGGCACCTCGCGGTTGCCCACGAATCCGTGCATCCCCTGGCCGATCATGCGGAGGCCCTTCTGTATCACCTCCTCGAAGGTGCGGCCGATGGCCATCACCTCGCCCACGCTCTTCATCGAAGAGCCGATCTCGCGGCGCACGCCGTGGAACTTACCGAGGTCCCAGCGGGGTATCTTGCACACGATGTAGTCGAGCGCCGGCTCGAAGAATGCCGACGTGTCGCGCGTGACGGAGTTGCGCAGATCAAAGAGGCCGTATCCCAGGCCGAGCTTGGCGGCGACGAACGCCAGGGGGTAGCCCGTGGCCTTCGAGGCCAGGGCCGACGAGCGGCTCAGGCGCGCGTTCACCTCTATCACGCGGTAGTCCATCGACTGGGGGTCGAAGGCATACTGCACGTTGCACTCGCCCACGATGCCGATATGGCGTATTATCTTGATTGCCAGCTTGCGCAGGTAATGGTAGTCTTCGTTGGAGAGGGTCTGCGACGGGGCCACCACGATGCTCTCGCCGGTGTGGATGCCCAGCGGGTCGAAGTTCTCCATGTTGCAGACGGTGATGCAGTTGTCGTAAGCGTCGCGCACCACCTCGTACTCTACCTCTTTCCACCCCTTCAGGCTCTTCTCGACCAGCACCTGGGGGGAGAACGACAAGGCCTTCTCAACTAGGGCGCGCAGCTCCTCCTCGTTGTCGCAGAAGCCGCTGCCCAGGCCGCCCAGGGCGTACGCCGCGCGCACTATCACGGGGTAGCCCACCTCCTCGGCGGCGCGGACAGCATCGTCGATGCTCTCCACGGCCTCGCTCTTGATGGTCTTGATGCCTATCTCGTCGAGCTTCTTGACAAACAGCTCGCGGTCTTCGGTCTCGATGATGGCCTGTACGGGTGTACCGAGCACGCGCACGCCGTGGCGGCGGAGCACGCCGTCGCGGTAAAGGGCCACGCCGCAGTTGAGGGCCGTCTGGCCGCCGAAGGCCAGCATGATGCCCTCCGGCTTCTCGCGCTCGATCACCTTCTCGACGAAGTACGGCGTCACCGGCAGGAAGTAGATATGGTCGGCAAACCCCTCGGAGGTCTGCACCGTGGCGATGTTGGGGTTGATGAGAATGGTCTCAATCCCCTCCTCTTTCAGGGCTTTGAGGGCCTGCGAGCCGGAGTAGTCAAACTCGCCGGCCTCGCCTATCTTCAGCGCGCCGGAGCCCAGGATGAGCACCTTGCGCGGCTTCTCGGGCCGCTCGGTGGCGCTCTTCGGGGCCACGTGGCCCAGGAACGCGCGCTCGCTGCTCATTAGCGCGATGAACTCGTCGAAGAGAAACTCCGTGTCCTTCGGGCCGGAGGATGCCTCGGGGTGGAACTGCGCCGAGAAGAATGGGAGGGTCTTGTGGCGGATGCCCTCGTTGGTGCCGTCGTTCATGTTGACGAACATCGGCTCCCAGTCGGGACTGAGCGTCGAGGTGTCGACGGCGAAGCCGTGGTTCTGCGAGGTGATGTAGCAGCGGTCGGTGCCTGCCAGGCGCACCGGCTGGTTGTGGCTGCGGTGGCCGTAGGGGAGCTTGAATATCTTGGCGCCGGCGGCCTTGGCGAGCAACTGGTTGCCCATGCAGATGCCGCAGATGGGCTTGCCCAGCGACATGGCCTTGCGGATGTTTTCGACCGTCTTCTCCGCCATGTCGGGATTGCCGGGGCCGTTGGAGAGAAACAGGCCGTCGTAGTCGATGGTGGTGAAGTCGTAGTCCCACGGCACGCGCACCACGCGCACGCCACGGCGGGTCAGACACCTTATTATATTATGCTTGACGCCGCAGTCCACGAGCACCACGGTCTTGTCGCCGTCGCCGTGCACCTCCACCTGGCAGCAGCTCACCTTGGCCACCAGGTTCTCCTTGTTGGGGTCGTAGAAGTCGATGTCGTCGGCTCCCTCGACCACTATCTTGCCGAGCATCGAGCCGTGCTCGCGCAGGTGCTTGGTCAGTGCGCGGGTGTCGATGCCGCAGATGCCGGGTATCTTCTCCTCTTTGAGCCACTCGGCCAGGCTTCGGGAGGCCTGCCAGTGGGAGTGGTCGAAGCTGTAGTCCTGGCAGATGATGGCGCGGCAGTGGATGCGCTCGCTCTCGAGATATTCGCTGACGTCATCCTTCTCGCGGCTCGGCGGGACGCCGTAGTTGCCCAAAAGCGGGTAGGTGGTGACCAATATCTGCCCCTCGTACGAAGGGTCTGTCAGGCTCTCCGGGTAGCCCGTCATCGCCGTGTTGAAAACTACCTCACCGGCCGCCGACTCGTCGTGGCCAAATGAGCGTCCCTCAAACGTCGTGCCGTCCTCAAGCGTCAGCACCGCGCGCTTCATCTGCTGCATATTTCAGTGATAATCAGTAGTGGTAATTACCGGCCCGGGCCGAGGGACAGAGACGCCCCAGCCTTGAGCCGTGCAAAGTTACGCATTTTTTTGCACACAGCCCCCCATTTCCACAAATTTTCCATCCGTCCCTTATAAAGCAACAGCAGCGGCCCGGGGGCCGCTGCCACTGTGCGGCGCCGCTGAGGGGCGCCGCCTCTAAGCGCCGGTTTATTTGATTACCACGATCTCCACCCGCGGGGTGTTGCCGTACTGCTTGTCGCAGCTGAGCACGGCGTAGGCGCGGTATCGGCCGTCGGCCACGCGCACGCCCGAGGCGTCGTTGAGATCCCAGGTATAGGGGAAGGAGACATTCTCACGTGAGAAGACGGTGTTGCCGTCGGCATCCTCGATAATCAGGCGGCCCGTCGGGGCGTCCTCAAATGCATGCTCCAGCGTCAGCGTGGCCTGCATGCGGGCGGTGGCCTCGTCGACGGCGAGTGTGGCCTCGGCGGTGCGGTTGATCACGATGAAGCCGATGGTGCGACTCGAGCGGTTGCCGGCGTTGTCGGCTATGGAGAACTCGAGGGTGTGGTAGCCGTCGGAGAGGCCGCTCAGGGCCACGCGCGCGCTGGCGCCCCCGTCGTCTTCAATCTCCAGTGCCGTCGCCACGGCCGGGTAGGTGGTGTTGCCGTCGAGTATCAGCCGCGCGCCCATGCCTATCTTGCCGTCGGACACGTTGAAGCCGCTGCGGTCGTATGCCACCGTGGCATACATCACCGGGCTGGGGCCGGTCTCGTCGCCGCTGACGAAGGTCTCGTCGTCGAGATACAGGGCCGTGATCTCCGGGGCGACGGTGTCAGGGTCGGTAATCTTGCTCTCGTCGTAGTTGGTGACGTTGAGCAGCTCAAAGCTGCCGGCAGCGAAGAGGGTGTGGCCCTCGTTGGCGGCGTAATAGCCTATGCGGTTGTTGGCGTCGGGCACGTTGGGGGTGGGCACGGTGACGCTTGTGGCAAACTGGCCGTTGGTCACCGTTGCCTTGGCCTGTGCCAGCAGGGTCTCGTCGAGGTGCACAGTCACCTGCGATGTGCCTGAAGGCTCGCCCTTGAGCGACGAGAGCACATCGCTGTCGCCGTCGTAGATGTCGATGGAAACGACGCCGTTGAAGTCGGTCTGCACGTTGCCGTCGGCGTCGGTGATGGTGCCGTGGATGGTGAACGGCTGCAGGGGGTAGGCACTGACCGACTCGGTGGCCGAGGTGATGTCCACCTGGTTGACGCGGGTGGTCTGCACCTTGAGCGTGGGCACGTAGATGGGGAGTGCCGGGTCGCCGGCCATGTTGTAGCACAGCGTGTTGACTGCCAGTGCCGGCTTGGTGTCGTCGATTATGCCGTTGCGGCCCAGGCGGAACACGTCGCCGGTGGTCATGCCCGAGGTGGCGTTGAAGTAGTTGGTCACCACGCCCATGTTCAGCTCCTGGTTGTGCTGCTTGTAGACGGCGCGGCAGGCGGCCACCACGGCTATGGCGCCGCCGTTCTCCTGTCGTATCAGGTTGCACGCCAGGTCGTTGGCTACGGCGTCAAAGCGGTATGCGTTGCAGGTGGACAGCATCCAGAATGGCATGACGTTGTAGGTGTTGCTCTTGATGGCCGAGAGGGTGTAGAGACGCTGGTCATAACCCAGGCCGTTGCTGCTGCCGTGGCCGCAGTAGCCCACGTAGGTCTGGCCGCGGCTGAGCTGCATCTTCATGGCCTCACGGAGCACTACGGCGTCGTCGTTGTCGTCCCAGGGATAGAGGGCGTTGTAGAGCTTGCTCACCGTCACTGACGGCGCGGCCTCCTTGATGGACTCCGCGGCCTGGTCGGCCTGCGTCAGGTGGTCGTTCTTCTCGCCGTCGTCGCAGAAATATAGCGCGTGGTTATAAGTGCCACCCACGGGCGGGTCGGCGAAGTAGGTCTCAATCTTGTCGACAGCCACCTTGGCGTCGCTGATGTTGTTCACCGGCATGCGGCTCACGTTTATGTCCATCTTGGCGGTGAGTATCTTGTCGGTGGTCATGTCGTCGGAGAGCATGCCGAAGTATGCGTCGGTGGCATAGCAGCGCGTGTTGTCGCGGGCGTAAGTGACGCTCTCCACCTGGTAGGTGATTATGTGGTCGTCGTCTGGGACGGAGATATGGCGGTTGTCCCACGATCCCAGGCCGAAGAGCAGCACGTGCTTAAACTTCTGGGGGTCGCGGTCATAGTTCATCTTTAGGTAGCGGCGGATGCCCGAGGCGCTGGGGGTACCCGATGAAAACTCGTTGTAGATCTCCTCGGGGGTGATGACGCGCACGGTCATACCCTGGTATTTCTCGTGCAGGGCAGCAAGGCGCTCGGCCTGCGAGCGCAGCTTGTCACGGACTATGATCACCATGTCGGGCACGGCCTCGCCGTGGAGGTTCTGGTTGGGCACGTCGCCCACGACGGTCACCTTGTTGAGGTCGCGCGAGGGCACGAAGGCCACCACGTTGGCGCCCTCCAACGAGCTGGAGTATGTCTTGTCGAAGGAATATTCGATGGTCTGCGCCGAGCTGCTGTAGACGCCGCTGTAGACGCGCACGTTGGTGGGGTCGTTGACGTCCCAGGCCTGCATGATCGAGGTGGCGTTGCTCACCTTGAAGTTGTGCGTGCCGGCGGCAACGTTGCGAAACCACATGCTCACCTGCGGCTCGGGGTAGGGGAGCTTGTTGTCGCGGCAGTACAGCAGGGCCACGTAGTCGAGACCGGCGTAGTTGAGGGTACTCGTGGTGGTGGGCGGGGTGAAATAGAAGTCCCACGTGTCGTCGGTCACCGTCGAGTCGTAGGTGAGTATCAGCTGGCCCACGGTGGAGCGTGTGAAGGTGATGATGTCGCTGTATGCCGATCCGCTGGGTAGCTCGGCATAGTTGCCCGACGAATATTTGAACTTGCCGTTGCCGCTGTTGAATCCCAGCTTGACATTGCTCTTGTAGTCAGTGCCGAACACGTAGAGCAGGGTGCCCCAGAAGCTGCCCGAAGCAGACACGTATTTCACCGGGATCGAGTATCGGCCCGTGGTGCCGGCGATGTTGTCGCCGAAGAAGTATGTGCCGCCCTCGGCCAGGTTGACGCTGTCTTTCTCGAGATACTCCAGGTGCACGTGGTTGGTCAGCGTCGTGCGGCCGCTGGTCTTCAGCGGCACGGTCGTGGCGATCTTCTTGTCCTGGGTGTCGGTCAGAAAGTAGTAGCCCGAGTTGGAGTAGATGTTGCGATAGGTGGTCAGGCTGGTCTCGCTCTTGACATTGAATCGCACGGGACCCACGCCGTAAAATATCACCTTGCGGAGGTCTTCGTTGGCGGGGGTGGTGTAGTAGTAGCAATACTGCTGGTGGAGGTCGTCGGGCAAGCTCTCTGACAGGGTGTTCTCGGTCAGCTGGGCGCCGCCGTAGCCCCACACCGTCACCTTCGACGGGTCGGAGAAACCCATGGCCTTGAGCTCGGCGTAGGTAATCTCATACATCCCCGGCTCGTCTACGCGTATCTTCACCCACTTGCCGCTCGCAAGCTTGGAGGCAGATGCGTAATAGTCAGTGCTGAGAGCCATCATGCACGGCGCGCACAGCACCATCGTCAGTGCCGCCGTGAGGCAGCGAATATAGGTCTTTTTGTTCATAACATTCGATTGGTCTAACTAAAATAACGCAAACCAAGGTGTCTTATTGCGCATTTTTATCCTAAAATGCGCACGTTTAGCAATTCCTTTCCGCCGACGGCCAGACGGATCCGCCCGGGGCGCAGCGTGACCGTTGCCAGGCACTGGGGGACTACGATGTCGCCCGTCTTGAGGGTCATCGTCCGGCTCACCCTCTCCACCGCCTCCTCACAAGTAAGGAGGGCGGCCGTCCCCGGCCGCGCATCCCCGCCTTGGCCGCTAACCCCCTCCGTCTGCCAGCTGACGGTGCCAATAGGCGTTTCCAGCCCCTGCCACTCCCCCACGGTCACCGTCGAGTCCATCCCCTCGGCCAGCGGTAACCTTTCACCCTTGGGCAGCGTAAGCACCGCCACGGTCCAGGCGTCGAGATGGCGCATCACAAACGGCCGCTCGATGGCCTTGCCAAGCAGCTTGACGCGCCATGCCGCCACTATGTGGCCCTCCCACTCGTCTGCGATGTCGGGCAACACTATCGGTCGCCGCGGCAACGTCACGGCCGAGTCGGGTATTAGCAGCTCCCGCGGGCTGAGCGCTACTGTCTTCATCCCTTGCGGTCAAGTCGGTTATACATTACGGCCAGGTGGGCGTAGATAGAGATGTTCTGCACCACCACGCTGTCGGGGGCCGTCACGCGCCGCGGCGTGAAATTCCACAACGCGCGCATGCCGGCCTTCACCAGCGCGTCGGCGCTCCCCTGCGCGTGCTCAGGAGGCACCGTCAGTATCCCGATCTCAGCCCCGAGCATGCGCGAAACCTCTGCCATCCGGCCCACCGGATACACTCGTATCCCGCACACCAGGCGGTCGACCACCTCGGCGTTGACGTCGAAGCCGGCCACGATGTTGAGCCCGTAGTTCTGCAGGCCCGAGTCGGCTATCAGGGCGCTTCCCAGCGAGCCCACGCCCACGATGACAGCGTTGTGGCGTCGGCGGAAGCCGAGCACGTCCTCCAGCCGCTGCTCCAGGTCGGCCACGTTGTAGCCGATGCGCGTCTTGCCGCGGATGTCGAGCCGTGACAGGTCTTTCACTATCTGCGAAGCGTCGACCCGCAGCGACTCGGCTATGCGCGTCGACGACACGCTCTCCACCCCCTCGGCGCGCAGGCGGCTAACATACGCCAGATACCACGGCAGCCGCCGAAGCGTGGGCTCCGGCACTATCATACAGTCATTTGACGCATCCTCTTTCATGCCGCAAAGATACAAAATTTTTCCCTAACTAAAAAATGCCACCAAAAAGCAGACCGCCTCTATCGCTATGGCATGCACCCCCAAAAATCCTATCGAATGACGGCTCAGCCACTCCATGGGCCGCACGCGCGGCAGCAGCTCCACCAGCGCCAACACCCCGCAGAACGCCACCACGGCCCGCGCGTAAAACATCACCGGGAGCGCCTCCGTCCGGCCCAGGTCGCCCGAGACTATGTGCGTCATCCCCGGCGTGCCAGTCCATGCCAGGGCAAGCAGAAGCACCCCGCATAGCGCCCAGTGCCACCACACTTTGCTCACCCGCCACTTCATGTAATACGGCATCAGGATGCCTCCCGCTATCATCAGCGGCAGCCCTTGCACACCCTGCACCAGCCCCGTCACCAGCGCCCACCGCGGCAGAGTCACCCAGGTGGCCCCCAGCAGCGCCCCCACCAACGCTCCGGCCACAAACAGCCCGCACGCCCACGGCAGGCTGCGCCGGCACAGACCGCATAGGGGCCGGTAGAGCACGTAGCACCACACAAACGCCTTCAGCATCCACAGTGGATAGTTCAGCGTGTCGAGCGTCCACCAGCCCAGCACCGTCCACTTCACCCGCTCCGGCATGTCTGCTGCAATGTGTATGCTCTCGCGGCTGATCCACCGCTCCGCCAAAACCAGCACGATCATCCAGAACGTGTACACAAAATAGGGGCGCACCAGGCGCTGCAGCGTGTGGCGCCCGAAGCGCCCCCAGCTCTGTCGCGGCTTGAAAAGCATCCCCGACATGATGAAGAACGCCGGCCCCTCGATATGGTCGAGCACAGCCCCGTATCTTACGCCGATATGGTCCAACGCCACCAGCAGCAGACACAGCGTCCGCAAAAAATGCAGCGCGTCAATCCGGAGCGGGGCCGCGCCCTCGCGCCCCGTTTGGAGCGGGGCCGCGCCCTCGCGCCCCGCATTTTCGCCGTGTCTGTTCGCTTTGCCCGCTTTCATCGGTCACTTCGGCAGCCTCAGCACGCGGAACCCCGTCAGCCGACGCCCCTTCTTCAGATAGTCGGCAAACGACAGCTTGTCGATCACCACAGCACCCGCCGCCGACGACGCATGCAGCAGATACGGCACGCCGTTCTGCAGCACTATGATGCCAAGGTGGCTCACGTCGAGTCCCGGAGTGTCGCACGTCAGAGCCACGATGTCGCCCTCGCGCAGAGCCGCCGCGGTCTTCTTGTCGGTCAGCATCAAGTTCTTGCGGATATAAGGGAATCGGTGCGACCGATACCCCTCCTCCACGCGCTTCATCGCCGCCAGGTTGGCAGAGTCGGCGAGTGCCGGATACTTGTCGGCGTTGCGAGTCATGAAGTCGAGGGTCTTGACCACATAGTCGGTGGTGGGGAACGACGGCGCCGCGTCTGTCAGGTTGCCGCGCGCAGAGTTGTCGAGCACCCAGTCGGCTATGTAGTGCAGCCGCGACGGATAGCCGTCGATGACGCCCTTGCGATAGCGCATGTCGGTGAGCGCGCGCACATAGTCGCGCCACGAGGTACGCCCGCTTGCGGCGGTGCGGCTCAGTGCGCAGACGGTTTCCACCAGCGTGGTGCAGTCAAACTCGTCGAGGTCCACAACAAGGCGCTCCACGCCGTCGGGGCTCTCGAGGGTCGCCGCCACGTAGGGCGCGCCCAGGAAGCCGCGGGCGAAGTGGGCCACATAGTCCTGAGGGTTGTCAGAGGCCACGCTCTCGCGGGCCTCTATGAGCAGCCGCGTGATGCGCGCCGTGTCGCACGCCACGCCCTGTAAGCCCCCCCCGCCCCCTCCCTGAAGGGGGGGGACTCCAAGCATCAGCAGAGCTATAATAATAATGAAAGCCCCCCCCTTCAGGGGGGGGGTGGGGGGGGCTTTATGTATGTGGCCGCTCATTGTTACTTGAACTCTACCAGCACAGCCTCGGTGCCAACCACGTCACCCTCTTTGACGAAGATGCGCTTGACCACGGCGTCGTGTTCGGCTGTCACGTCGTTCTCCATCTTCATGGCCTCGTAGACCAGAAGCACCTGGCCCTTCTTGACGGCTTCGCCGGGCTTGACGTTCACCTCGATGATACGTCCGCCCATGGGGGCCACCACCGTCTCGCCGGTGATGGGAGCGTCGGCCTCGGCCTCGGCGGCCTCAGCCTTTTTCTCCGCCTTCGGCTCGGCTGCCTTGCGGGCCTCATGCTCCTCCTGGCGGCGCTTCTTCAGGAACCCCTTGGCTACCGTCGGCAGAAGCTCAAGGAGCAGATACTCCTCGTCGTTCGTGGCAAGCTTCACGCCGTCAAACTCGGCGAGCACGGGGTTCTCGGGTTTTTTGTACGACGATACGTCGTAGGGCTTCTCGACGGGGCTGCCCGTGATCTGCTCGCGGAAAGCGGGGTCGATGGGTGCCGGCGTGTGGCCGTACTCGCCCTTGATGAGCGAGGTGAACTGGTTGGACGGCATCGAGTAGTCGGGCTTGCCCTTCTTGCGGTCGAGCGCGAGGCTCACGGCCTGCGAGCCCACAATCTGGCTCGTCGGGGTCACCAGGGGCACCAGGCCGGCGTCGCGGCGCACCTTCGGGATGAGCTTCATGGCATCGTCGAGCAGATCCTCGGCGCCCAGGCTCTTGAGCTGGGCCACCATGTTGGAGTACATGCCGCCAGGGACCTCGGCGTTCTTGACGATGAGGTTGGGCTTGGGGAAGCCGAAGTAGTCTTCGATGGCGTGGCAGGCGTCGAGCAGGGCCTCCTCGTCGAGCGCCTTGGCGGCGGCGATGGCCTTGTCAAACTGCTCGTCGACCTCCTTGGGCAGCGTGTCGGCCAGCGGGTCGAAGGGCTTGGGGAACTTGTCTTTGTTGAGGTCGAAGTCGCGCAGGGACTTGCGCGCGTTGAGCAGCTCGCCGCGTATCTTGCCCACGGCCTCCATGTTGGCCTCTACCTCCACGCCCAGCTTCTGGCAGAAGACGTAGATAAGCTCGATGGCGGGAGCGGCAGAGCCGCCGCCAAACCACCAGATGTTGGTGTCGAGGATGTCGACGCCGTTGAGTATGGCCATCAGGCCTGATGCCAGGCCGTAGCCGGGGGTGCAGTGGGTGTGGAAGTCGACGGGCACGGTCAGCGTCTCCTTCAGGGCCTTGATGATCGAGGCGGCGCGCAGCGGGTTCACCAGGCCGGCCATGTCTTTCAGTGTGATCATCTTGGCGCCCAGGCGCTCCATCTCCTTGGCTTTGCTGACGAAGTATTCGTCGGTGAAGATCTTCTCCGGCTCGACGACGCGCTCGACCTTCTTCTTGAACAGGCCCAGGAATCCGCCCTTGGCCTCCTCTACCACCACCCTGGGCTCCTCCTTCGGGTCGACCGTGTAGCAGACGGCGCCGTCGGCGATGCCGCCCAGGTCGTTGATCATCTTGATGGAGTCTTTGACGTTGTCGATGTCGTTGAGGGCGTCGAAGATTCGCATCACGTTGAGGCCGTTTTTGATGGCCTCTTTATAGAATCCCTCCAGCACGCTGTTGGGGTAGGGGACGTAGCCGAAGAGGTTGCGTCCGCGCGAGAGAGCAGACAGCAGCGATTTGCCCTTCATCGCCTTGGAGATGGTGCGCAGGCGGTTCCACGGGCTCTCGTCGAGGTAGCGCATCACCGAGTCGGGCACGGCGCCGCCCCACACCTCCATGATGTAGAAGCCGGCATTCTCGTAATACGGCAGCAGGCGGTCGATGGTAGCCTGGTTCATGCGCGTGGCAAACAGCGACTGCTGGCCGTCGCGTAGCGTCAGGTCGCGGATTTTGAGTTTCTTTGTCATGATTGTTTTACAGAGTCTTTATGGTTATATATTAAGGTTGAACTGTCTGTTTCAGAAGTCAACCGCAAATATATGTATTTTATTTCTAATTAAAGAAATTTTTCTGTAATTTTTTTTCGTTTTGACCCAACGGGGCAACTTGATGATACCCCCGGGCAAGCGGAGCGCAGCCCGGGGTAAAGGGTGATACCGCTTCTCCTCGCGCCACAACGGGGCGCGCTGATGATTGTAAATCGCTGAACATCAGCGCACCCATTTGGGGTGCCGGAACGTTCTCTCGCCCTTCTCCCGGGGCTGCGCTCCGCTTGCCCGGGGTTATCATCAACATGCCCCCTTGGGGCATATAGCTACCAGTTTTGGCCATTTGTTTCTTAGTGAGATTGTGTGAGCAGGCCGATCAGCTCGGCCACGCCTGCGGTGGCCGGCCTGGCTATCACCTTCACCGACGAGGGCACGCCCGCGGGGCGCGGGTCGATGTAATAGACGGGGACGCCGGGGCGGACGTAGTGCAGCAGCGACGCGGCCGGATAGACGTTGAGCGACGTGCCGATGACCACGAAGATGTCGGCCTCCTGCGCCAGCTCGATTGCCGGCTCGATGTTGGGCACTGCCTCCTGGAAGAAGACTATGTGCGGGCGCACGTGGTCGCCGTCGGGCATACGCATCTCCGGCGTTGACTCCAGGTGCTGGCGGTCAAGGGTGTAGATGCGGTCGGGGTGCTCCATCGACCGCACCTTCATCAGCTCGCCGTGAAGGTGAAGCACGTTGGCCGAGCCGGCGCGCTCGTGGAGGTCGTCGACGTTCTGCGTGATCACGCGCACGTCATACCATTTCTCCAGCTCCACCAGCCCGCGGTGGGCGGCGTTGGGCTGTGCCTCCACCAGCTCCTTGCGCCGGGCGTTGTAAAACTTGTGTATCAGCGCCGGATTGCGGGCAAATCCGTCGGCCGACGCCACGTCCATCACGTTATAGTTCTCCCACAGGCCACCCGCGTCGCGGAAGGTCTGTATCCCTGACTCGGCGCTGATGCCCGCGCCCGTCGATATAACCAGTTTCTTTTTCATCCAAAAGCTAAAAAACTACTCACTAATTACCTATCAATGCGTCCAGTTGTCTACTTTCTCCTGGGCGTTGCTGTAGCCGGCAGCGGCCGATTTCTTGTACCAGCGCAGCGCGGTGGAATAGTTTTTTGACACACCCTGGCCGTTTTCGTAGAGGTAGCCCAGGTTGTACATCGCTATGTAGCTGCCGGCGTTTGCGCTTTTTTCAAACCATTGCTTGGCGGTGGAGTAGCTCTGGTCCACGCCGTTGCCGAAGTAGTAGCAGACGCCCAGCTCGCACATGCACGATCTGTCGCCGTCGGCCGCACCACGGTTGTAGTAATACACAGCCTTGTCGTAGTCCACAGGGTGGTCGTTAAGGCCGTTGTAATAATTATAGCCTATGGAGAAGTCGGTATCCTCCTGCATGCCTGACGAGTAGGAGGCTTCAATCTCTGTCAGGCGCTCGATGGCGTCGCTCTCGCCGTGCTCGGCCGCCACGCGGTAATACTTCTCGGCGGTTTCCATGTCGTCGCACATCTCGAAGAGTTCGCCCATCATGTATTCGGCGTATGTGTCGCCCGCGTCGATGGCTTTGCTGAACCACTCGTAAGCCTTGGTGTAGTCCTGCTCGACCGCCAGGCCGTTCTTGTAGCAGATGCCCACGGTGGTCATGGCGTCAGCAAATCCCTTGTTGGCGGCCTTGAGTATCCAGGTGTAGCCGGTGTCCTGGTCCTGGTCTACGCCGTAGCCGGCCATGTAGCAGAATCCGAGATTCCACATGGCCTCTGTATGTCCCTTGGTGGCCGCCTGGCGGTAATACTTGAAGGCCGTGGCGTAGTCCTCGCGCGCAAAGGCGTCCTCGGCTTTTTGGTACAGGTCCTCGGTCGACTTAGTGGTCACGGCAACGTTTTTCGAAGAGGCGGGGCCGCGCTTGGAACTTGTCTTTTTTTGACCACTGGTGCCGCTGTTCTTCTTGGCGGTAGTAGTCGACCGGCCGTCGACGGTCTTGATTTGCGCCGTCACCGGCACACATGCCAGCAGCGCTGCGATCAAAACGGTAATGATATGCTTCATCATGGTCGGATATATTGGTTGTGTTGTTTATATTGGTTATAACGGTTTGCGGAAGGCACGCCGGCGGCGGTGGAGTCGCCGCTCGAAATATTGCCACTGCTGCTGCACGGCCTCGTTGCCCTCAAGCTCGAGGTTGCTCTCGGCAAACTTGTAGCCGTTGCGTATGTATACGGGCAGCAGGGTGGTGAACAGCAGTGCGTTGGCGCCCTTGTTCTGGTATTCCGGGGCGATGGCCACGAGCATGAGGTCCACCACGTCGTTTTTGCCGCGCAGGGCCTTGAGCAGGTGACGCCATCCCCAGGGGAAAATCTTCCCCTTGGCCTTGCGGAGCGCCTTCGACACCGAGGGGATGCTGATGCCGACGCCCTGCAGCGTCCCCTTGCTGTCAACTATCACCACCACGTCGTCAAGGCGCAGGAAGTCGAGGTATTGGTCGATGTAGTACTTGATTTGGCGGTCGGTCAGCGGGCAGTATCCGTAGAGGCCGTCGTAGCAGCGGTTGATGAGTTTGAACAGAGCCACGCCATAGTCCTCCTTGATTTTTTTGCGCGAGGTGTATTGCAGCGCGCGCAGGCCGTATTTCTGCTCCACAATCTTGGCCACGCGCACCATTTTGTCGGGCACCTTGTCGGGCACCGTCATGCGGTATTCCACCCAGTCGGCGTCGGGCTTGTAGCCAAGCGCCTCCACATGGCGCGGGTAATACTCATAATTATATATGGTGGCCATGGTGCCCATCTCGTCGAAGCCGTAGATGAGCATGCCCTCGTGGTCCATGTCGGTGAAGCCCATGGGGCCTATCATCTCCGTCATCCCGCGCTCGCGGGCCCAACTCTCGGCAGCGCCAAAGAGAGCTTTCGACACCTCTGCGCGGTCCACGAAGTCCACCAGGCTGAAGCGTGCCTCCTTGCGGCCCGTACGCTCGTTCATCGTGCGGTTGATGATGGCCGTTATGCGGCCGACAGGCTTGTCGCCGTCGTATGCCATGAAACTCTGCGCCTCGCAGAAGTCAAAGGCAGGGTTCTCCTTGGGGTTTAGCATCTCGACCTCGTCGAGCACCAGCGGCGGCACATAATATGGGTTGGCGCGGTAAAGGTTGATGCCGAATTTTACATATTTCAGCAGCTCACGGTGCGTGGGCTTTACCTCTCTTATCTCTATCATATTTATTCGGTTACACAGGTTTTGCGGGCGCCCACGGACTCGAGATCCACGCCAGCAAGATTATCATCAAAAACATGAATATCATGATCCACAGGTACACCCGCTCGTTTCGCCGCCCCTCCAACGCCAGGTGCAGCGAGTCGAGCGTGCGGAACCCTCCGCTTCCCGGACGCTGCTTGCACCGCTGCGCTATGCGCCGCAGCCGCGGGTAGTGCTCGTCGGTGGCGTCGAGGGCCTCCGTCAGCACGCGCCCGTAAGCCTCCAGGTCGTCGGCGAGCGTCGCCGGCGACAGGTGGCTGTGCTGGTCAAACCCCACGTCTATCAGTTTGAGGTTGCCGATGTTCTCCGTGAAGATGATGGTCTCGGGGCGTATCGGGTGGTGCACGATGTGGTTTGCCTGAATGTACTCGATGGCGTCGACCAGCTGGTGGCGCAGCTGGTCGATGTGGTGCGGCGTCACCTTCCGCTCGTTGATGAGCTTGCGCAGCGAGTCGCCGTAGACGTCGTCGGTGATGATGCACATGCCCAGCCCGGGCACCTCCTCCAGGTCGTTGATCATCACTATGTGGGGGTGCGCAAGGTTATAGCGCACCTCAAACTCCTTCTCCAGCAGCTGCTGCATCTGTGGCGAGTCCTTGTATTGCTTCTTCAGCGTCTTGAGCATTGTCCACTTGCCGTACTTCTTGCCGGTGTAGACGTCATACAGCTCCTCCTCCCACTCCGGGAGCAGCTCCAGCTCAGTCCATTTCTGAGGGGTATCTTCGGCCATTGCGAGTGTTGTTTATTCCTGCAAATTTACATAAAAAGTTTGAATTGCCGCCCTTTTTGTGAAAATTTTGCCGCTGCACTTGCAAAATCCCCGAATAATCTCTACTTTTGTGACATGAAATACTCAAGGATACTTCTAAAGCTCAGCGGCGAGTCGCTCATGGGCTCGCAGCACTATGGCATAGACACCGCGCGCCTGTCGGAGTATGCCCGCCAGATAGCCGAGGTGGTCAGCCGCGGCGTGCAGGTGGCCATCGTCATCGGCGGCGGCAACATCTTCCGCGGCCTCCAGGGGGCTGCCAAGGGTTTCGACCGCGTCAAGGGCGACCAGATGGGCATGCTCGCAACTGTCATCAACTCCCTCGCCCTCAGCTCGGCCCTGGAGGATGCAGGCCAGCCCGCGCAGGTTTTCACGGCCATCAACATGTTTCCCATCGGGCGCCACTACTCCAAATGGCTCGCCATCGACGCCATGAACAAGGGCGCTGTCGCCATCATCGCCGGTGGCACCGGCAACCCGTTCTTCACCACCGACACGGGTGCGGCCCTCCGTGCCGTCGAGGTGGAGGCCGACGTAATGCTCAAGGGCACGCGCGTCGACGGCGTCTACACCGCCGACCCGGAGAAAGACCCCTCGGCAACCCGCTTCAAGGAGATCACCTACGCCGAAGTCCTTTCGCGCGGCCTGCGCGTCATGGACCTCACCGCCACGGCCCTGTGCCAGGAAAACAAGATGCCAATCGTGGTATTCGACATGGACACTCCCGGCAACCTCCTGCGCCTCCTCTCCGGCGACGACATCGGCACCCTCGTCTACTAACCCCTTCCCGATATTCCCTAATCTCCTTACATTCCTTACTAAAAAAACTATAAACTAACACCATGCCCGAAGTTACCGAATTCCTCAACCCGGCCGAGGAAAAAATGCAAATGGCCGTGGAATATCTCGACGAAGCCCTCCAGCGCATACGCGCCGGCAAGGCCAACCCCAAGCTCATCGACGGAATACGCGTCGAATATTACGGCTCGCGAGTGCCCATCTCCAACGTCGCCAACGTCAGCGTCCCCGATGCGCGCACCATCGCCATCACACCCTGGGAGAAAGGGATGTTCAAGGTGGTCGAGAAAGCCATCATCGACTCTGACCTGGGCGTCACTCCCGAGAACAACGGCGAGGTAATCCGCATCTGCATACCGCCCCTGACCGAGGAGCGCCGCAAGACACTCGTCAAGCAGAGCAAGGGAGAGGCCGAGCAGGCAAAGGTGTCGGTGCGCAACGCGCGCCGCGACGCCATCGACGGCCTCAAGAAAGCCGTCAAGAAAGGCATGCCCGAAGACGTCGAGAAAGACGCCGAGGGCGACGTGCAGAAGCTCCACGACAAATACCTCAAGCAGATCGACGCCATCTTCGCCGCCAAAGAGAAAGAGATCCTCACCGTCTAACCCCCCCAAACAACTTTAAAGAATTAGAGCCTGTTTAATAAAAATCGTTAAAAATAAGTTTAATTCTCACTTTGTTCTTTGTTTGTGGCTTATTTTGGCCATTTTGGCTTTTTTCGTCAGTCATTTAGCCTGCTAAACTCCTTTCTCAAAAATCTAAACTGGCTCAAAATCAGCCTACAAAAAATAACAATTTTTATTAAACAGGCTCTTAAAGCTTTAAAGCCTTAAAATCTTTAAAGCTTTAAATCTTTAATTCTTTAAATCCGCGGTCTGTATTAACATGCAAGATAACCCAAAGGTCGCCCTTATCACAGGCGTCACCGGCCAAGACGGCTCATTCCTCGCCGAGTTCCTCCTCAAAAAAGGCTATGAAGTCCACGGCATCATACGCCGCTCATCTGTAGACTTCCGCGAGCGCATCGCCCATATCGAGGGCCACCCGCACTTCCACCTCCACTACGCCGACCTGACCGACTCCATGAGCATGACCGGCGTAATCGGCACGGTCCGTCCCACCGAAATTTACAACCTCGCCGCCCAGAGCCACGTACAGGTCTCGTTCGACTCCCCCGAGTTCACCGCCAACGTCGACGCCGTCGGCGTCCTCCGCATACTCGAGGCCGTACGCCTCACCGGCCAGACCAAGACCTGCCGCATCTACCAGGCCTCCACGTCAGAGCTTTATGGCAAGGTGGAGGAGGTCCCACAGAACGAAAACACTCCCTTCCATCCCTACAGTCCTTACGCCGTGGCCAAGCTCTACGGCTACTGGATAGTCAAGGAGTATCGCGAGGCTTACGACATGTTCTGCTGCTCCGGCATACTCTTCAACCACGAGAGCGAGCGCCGCGGCGAGACATTCGTCACACGCAAGATCACCCTCGCCGCAGCCCGCATCGCCCAGGGCAAGCAGAAGAAACTCTACCTCGGCAACCTCTCGTCGATGCGCGACTGGGGCTATGCTCCCGACTACGTGCAGTGCATGTGGCTCATACTCCAGCACTACACACCCGACGACTTCGTCATAGCCACCGGCGAGCAGCACTCCGTGCGCGAGTTCGCCACTCTCGCTTTCAGCTACGTCGGCATCGACATCGACTGGCAGGGAGAGGGCATCGACGAGAAGGGCGTCAACCGCGCCACCGGCGAAGTCATCATCGAAGTCTCCCCCGACTTCTACCGCCCCACCGATGTCGTAAACCTCTGGGGCGACCCCACAAAGGCCCGCGCATTGCTGGGCTGGAACCCCCAGACCACCACCTTCCACCAGCTCGTCAAAATCATGGTCGATGCCGACATGGAGAAGGTCGCCGTCGAGCGCGCCGGCGATGCCGTCCGCACCAACCTCGCCGAGTACCTCGAAAAAGGAATCGTCAAATAACCAATGGAAAAAGACGCCAAAATATTCGTCGCCGGCCACCGCGGCATGGTAGGGTCGGCAATAGTCCGCGCCCTGCAGAAGGCCGGATACACCAACATCGTCACACGCACTCACGCCGAGCTCGACCTCACCTGCCAGGCCGATGTCCGCACATTCTTCGAGCAAGAGCGCCCCGACTATGTCTTCCTGGCTGCCGCCAAGGTCGGCGGCATCGTCGCCAACGCCGAGGCGCCGGCCGACTTTATGTACCAGAACATGATGCTCGAGATGAACGTCATCCATGCCGCATGGCAGACCGGCTGCCGCAAGCTCCTCTTCCTGGGCTCCTCCTGCATCTATCCCCGCCTGGCTCCCCAGCCCATGCCCGAGAGCTGCCTGCTCACCTCCGCCCTCGAGCAGACCAACGAGGCCTACGCCCTGGCCAAGATCTCGGGACTAAAATACTGCGAATACCTCCGTCGCCAGTGCGGCGCCGACTTCATATCCGTCATGCCCACAAACCTTTACGGGCCTAACGACAACTACCACCCGACGCACTCGCACGTCCTCCCCGCCCTCATCCGCCGCTTCCACGAAGCCAAGGAGGCAGGCGCCCCCACCGTCACCTGCTGGGGCGACGGCTCCCCGCTGCGCGAATTTCTCTACGTCGACGATCTGGCCGACCTCTGCCTCTTCCTGATGGAGCACTACTCTGACGCCGAGACCGTCAACGGGGGCACCGGCAAAGAGATTACTATCAGGGAGTTGACCGAGATAGTCGCGGACGTCGTCGGATACCAGGGCGAGATACTCTGGGACACCACTCGTCCTAACGGCACCCCGCGCAAGCTCCTCGACATCTCCAAGGCCACGCGCCTGGGCTGGACCGCCAGCACCCCCTTGCGCGAAGGCATACGCCTCACCTACCACGACTTCCTCACCAATCCCACCCGCGCCGAGCGCTAAAAGTCGCACATCTGCGTTAAATTTGTGCAATCAAAAGTTAAATATCGTGTAGAGTGCCGTTATTTCGCACTTCTTCACTATCTTTGCACGGATTTTTAACGGATTCGACATTGAAAACTTTTCTCCTCGCCGCCCTCCTCATCGGCGTCGGCATAGCCTTGATGTGCGTCAAGATTATATTCAAGAAAGGGGGCCGCTTCCCCTCCGGGCACGTCCACGACTTGCCGCAGCTGCAGCGACGCGGCGCACGGTGTCCCTCACGGCAATAACCCATATACTCATATATACACCTACTGATGAAAAAGTTAGCTTTTGCAATAGCTACTGTGGCCCTCGTGGCGCTCTCCTCTTGCTCCGGCTCCGGCAAGGCCCCCGCGGCTGCCGGCTCCGACTCTGCCGGCTTCGCAGCCGCCGACGGCACGGCTCCGGCTCTCGACATACGCTACATCGACGGCGACTCTGTCAGCGCTCGCTACACTCTGGCCAAGGAGTTTCATGACCAGTATCTCCGCACCCTCAGCAAGATGCAGCAGACTGAGAAAGCCAAGTCTGACGAAATAAACAAGTTTGGCTCGCAGATCGAGCAGAAGATGCGCTCAAACGGCTATCTCAGCCAGGACAGCTACGAGGCCGACATGCAGCGCCTGCAGCGCATGCAGTCAGAGGGCCAGAACGCCCTCGCCACCATGCAGCGCAATGCCGAGCAAGAGCTCATGCGCCAACAGCAGGAGCTCAATGACTCCATAGACTCTTTCATCAAAGACTATGTGGCTACTCATCCCTGCAGCGCTATCCTCTACAAGGCAGCCGGTGTTTACTTCGACCCTGCCCTGGATATAACTGACGAGGTGGTGGCAGGCCTCAACGCGCGCTACGAAAAGAGCAAAAACTCGACCAAATAATAAAACAAACAATCATAGATCCTTTCCCGGGGGCGGCCCACTCGTGAGCCGCCCCCCTCTGTAACAATCCACGCCAACCGTCATCAGGGGTGCGCCGCCGCTCCTGCTGCCACAAGCCATCACCAACCATGATTACAGACACCATACGCGCCCGGGCCACCGACATACTCCGGCGCTATTACGGATACTCCGCCTTCAGGCCCATGCAGCTCGAGATCGTCGCCGACGTCATCGCCGGCCGTGACACTGTGGTGCTCATGCCTACCGGCGGGGGCAAGTCGCTGTGCTTCCAGATTCCGGCGTTGATGACCGACGGCGTGGTCATCGTGGTTTCCCCGCTCATCTCCCTCATGGCCGACCAGGTGACGGCTTTGCAGGCCATGGGCATACCCGCCGCAGCGCTTAACTCCAACCAGACCGAGATCTACAACCGCCATGTGGAGGAGCTTCTGTACAACGGGCGCGTGAAGCTGCTCTATGTCTCTCCCGAGCGGCTGCTCACCGACCTCGACCGGCTGTCGTCGTCCATCAAGGTGTCGCTCATTGCCATTGACGAGGCGCATTGCATCTCGCAATGGGGCCATGACTTCCGCCCCTCCTACACACGTCTGGCCGCCCTCAAGCAGCACTACCCCGACACCCCCGTCATGGCCCTGACGGCCACGGCCGACCGCATCACACGCGAGGACATCGCCCGCCAGCTGTGCCTGAACGACCCGACATTATATATAAGCTCGTTCGACCGTCCCAATCTCTCGCTCAAGGTAGTATCCTCCCCCTCGTCAAAGGAGAAAGAGCGCATCATCTGCGACCTCTGCCGGCGCTACTCGCGCGACTCCGGCATCGTCTACTGCCTCAGTCGCAAGGGCGCCGAGGGCATGGCCGCCCGCCTCCACAGCAAGGGGTTCAGCGTGGCCATCTACCACGCCGGTCTCACACCGGCCCAGCGCGACGAGGCACAGCGGCAGTTCACCAACGGCGAGGTACAGGTGGTATGCGCCACCGTGGCCTTCGGCATGGGCATCGACAAGAGCAACATCCGCTGGGTGGTGCACAACAACATGCCCCGCAACATCGAGAGCTATTACCAGGAGATAGGCCGCGCCGGGCGCGACGGACTCCCCGCCGAGACGATCCTGTTCTATTCCCTGGGCGACCTCATCACCCTCCGTGAGTTCGCCAAGGAGAGCGGCCAGCGCGAGCTCAACCTCGAGAAACTACAGCGCATGCGCGACTTCGCCGAGGCGCGCATCTGCCGGCGCCGAATGCTCCTGAGCTACTTCAACGAGCGCATGGAGCACGACTGCGGCAACTGCGACGTATGCCTCGACCCCCCGGAGCGCATCGACGGCACCGTCATGGCGCGCATGGCCATGAGCGCCGCCGTCCGTACAGGCCAGCGGGTGGGCGTGGGCATGCTAGTCGACATACTCCGCGGCAGCGCCCGCGCCGAGCTGGTGGAGCTGGGCTATAACCAAATCAAGACCTTCGGCGTAGGCCGCCACCTGTCCGGCTCCGAGTGGACATACTACATCGGCCAGATGGTGCAGCTTGGCATATTCGAGGTGGCATACGACGACCATAACCGCCTCCGTGTCACTCCCTACGGCGAGGAGATACTCTACAAGGCCACCCCCGTGGAGCTGAGCAAATACACCCCCTTGGAGGCAGCACGCTCGCGGCGCGCCCCCGCCGACGAGGTGCCCCTCTCGCCCGACGAGCGCCTTCTCGACACACTCAAGGATGTCCGCATCGAGGTGGCCAAGAAGGAGGGCGTGGCTCCCTACATGACTCTCAACGACCGCACACTCAGCGAGATAGTGGCCCACAAGCCTACTACAATCGAGGCTTTTGCCGGCATCGAGGGCGTCGGCGATGTCAAGCTCGTCAAATACTGGAAGCCATTCGTCAACGCCGTCTGCCTGCACCTGGGCCTCCCCAAGACCGCCGCCAAGGGCGCCAGCCTCCAGGAGACGCGCGTGCTCATCGACCGCGGTTTCCCCGTCGACCGGATCGCCAAGATCAAGTCCATTGCCATCAGCACCGTCTATAGCCATATCGCCAAGCTCGTCGACGAAGGGATCTTCACCGACTACTTCCGCTTCATCACCCCTGCGCAATACCAGCGCTGCCTCTCGCTGCGCGCTTCCAACCCCGACGATTATGGCGAGCTCCTGCGCAACGAGCTCCCCGCTGGTCTTCCCTACCTCGCCTGGGCCATCTCACGCCGCCTCTCGGCCACCAAATAAACCATTCTTTCCTCCACTATCAAAGCTCCGTAGTCGACAAAATCGTTTAAAATTTGTTTGTATTCGGTTTATAATTGTTAGGTAGATTAATGCTGACAATGAGGTGAATAAATGTTCAACGGTTAATATTATGTTTATATTTTGGGTGGTGGAGGGTTGCTTTTCGGCAAAAGCGTTGTATATTTGCATTGTGTAAAATTTAAATCAGTTAATGGATTAGCAAAATCAGGTATAAAAATTAGTATTTAGGGTTAGTATTTAATGTTAGCAAAATCGTGCTGAATTAAGCACAATGTGTGAAAATAATCGTGTTTTATGCTAAACGTCCGGACTGACCGCAACACATCCGGACGTAAGAAGGAGGCAACTTGTGAAAGTAGCCTCCTTTTTAATTTTATCTCGACATCCTATCGATTGCCTATCGATGATTGTCGATGATTTCGATAAGGTGAAATTTTATTGGAGGGGGGTGACGCGGTAGGGCTCCAGGATGGCGGCGTGGGCGGCTTGCCGGCACGCGGATGCCTCCTCTTCGCTGACGGTGGCCGGACGGTAGTTAAGTCGCAGCGCATCCACTCCTGTCAGCGTCTCTGCCCACGTGCAAGCCACGGTATACCGCCCCTTGTAAAGGTCCAAATGGTATTGGTCGCGGCACAGGTCGGCGCCGTCGGCAGTGAGCAGGGGGCTTGTGCGGGCGTTCTGCACTGCCGTGCCGGAGGGCACGAGCAGCTGCAGGTCAAACTGTGCCACGGCGCGCTCGGTGGCGTCTGCTATCATGGCGTACATGTTCTCCTGGTCGCGCCGGTAGGTGTCGAAGTCGCTCGAGGTGTTGTAAACGGGGTAGGCCCATGTCTGGTGAAGCGCCATCCGTGTGTCGGCGGGGAGAATGGCCCGCAGCTCCTCGATGAGCCGTGGAAGGGCCCTGGCATAGCTCGAGAAGATGCCGCTGCGCTCGCTCACCTGCTGCAGGCTCACCACGTCCCAGGGCTGCGAGGCAGCCACGTCGGGCATCGACACGTTCTCTATCGCCGTCCTCCCGTCAGGGGTTATGAGCAGGTAGTCATACACATGGCTGCCGTGGACGGCATGGTCGAGGTGCATCGCCAGCGAGCAGCTCTGATAGTGCAGGCGCCCGATGACGTAGGTTACCCCGCACTCGTCAAGCAGCGAGTCGAGGTAGCTGTCGGTGGCATCCTGGGCGTAGCTGTTGCCGATAAGCAGCACGCGCAGCGTGTCGTCAGCGGCGGCCACGCTCCCCGCGTAGGGTGCGTCGCCGGTGAGCATGAAGGGCATCTCGTAGATATTGTCTTCGCCACATGCCACAAGCAGTGCTGCTAATAATATGGCTGACAGCCATTTCATGGAATTTGATTCTTCGTTTGGCTACTCAACCGACTGCATCTCCACCAGATGGGTGTACACCCCTCCGCGGGCCATCAGCTCCTCGTGCGTGCCGCTCTCGACGATGCGGCCCTCTTGGAGCACGCAGATGCGCGAGGCATTGCGGATGGTGCTCAGGCGGTGGGCTATCACCAGTGTCGTGCGGTTGGCCATCAGGCGGTCAAGTGCCTGCTGCACAAGCTGCTCGCTCTCGCTGTCGAGGGCCGACGTGGCCTCGTCGAGTATGAGCACCGGCGGGTTCTTGAGTATTGCGCGGGCTATGGACAGGCGCTGCCGCTGGCCACCAGACAGGCGGCATCCGCGGTCGCCGATGACGGTGTCGTAGCCATCTTCGGTGGCCATGATGAACTCATGGGCGTTGGCTATGCGGGCCGCGGCCTCCACCTGCTCCCGGGTAGCCCCCGGCACGCCGAAGGCTATGTTGTTGAAAATAGTGTCGTTGAAGAGTATCGCCTCCTGGTTGACGTTGCCCATGTAGCCGCGCAGCGTGTGCACCGGCAGGTCGCGCACGTCCACGCCGTCGATGGTGATGCGGCCGCTGTCGACGTCGTAGAAACGAGGCAGCAGGTCGGCAAGCGTCGACTTGCCGGAGCCGCTCTGGCCCACCAGCGCCACCGTCTCGCCGGGGCGGATGGTGATGTCGATGTCGCGCACCACGGCCACGTCGGAGTCGTAGCCGAACGACACATTCTCATACCGCACCTCGCCGCTGAATTTTGTGATCTCCTTGGGGATGGCGGGGTCTTTGATGGGATTGTCGGCCGAGAGTATGCGGTCGATTCGCTCCATTGACGCCAGGCCCTTCTGCACCTGGTACATCGCTTTTGACAGATCCTTGGCCGGGTTGATGATGCTGTAGAAGATGACCATGTAGTAGATGAACGAGGCGGCGTTGATCGACGACGCCCCGTTGAGTATCAGCACGCCGCCGAACCACAGCACTATCGCTATGGTCAGGGTGCCAAGAAACTCGCTCATCGGGTGGGCCAGCGCCTGGCGGCGCATCACGCGGTTGGAGATGTCGACGAACCGTTGGTTGCCTCGATGGAAACGGTCGCGCACGCGTCCCTCGGCGTTGAACGCCTTGATGATGCGCAGGCCTCCAAGAGTCTCCTCGATGTTGCTCATCAGCACGCCCCACTGTGTCTGCCCCTCCAGGCTCGTGCGCTTGAGACGCTTGCCCACGCGGCCCATCACCATTCCGGCCAACGGCAAGAGCACCAGCACGAAAAGTGTCAGCTGCCAGCTTATGGCCACCATCATGGCCAGGCACACGATAATCATCACCGGATTTTTGAACAGCATGTCGAGCGACGACATGATCGAGTTTTCTATCTCGCTGACGTCGCCGGTCATGCGCGCCATCACGTCGCCCTTGCGCTCGTTGGTAAAGAATCCGATGGGAAGCAGTATAATCTTGTCATACACGAAGTTGCGGATGTCGCGGACTATGCCCGTGCGCAGCGGTATGATGAAATATGAACTCAGGAAGGCTGTTCCCGTCTTCAAGGCTGTCATCACTACCAGGGCGGCAGCCAGCAGCAGCAGCGTCATGCTCTGGCCGTAGTGGGCGATGCACTGCTGCGTGTAGTAGTAGAAGTTGTTGATGCACACGTCCTTAAACGAGCCGTCGCTCAGAGCCATGTATGCGTAGTGAGCCGCCCGCACCTGGAAGAGCATCTCCAGTATCGGTATAATCAGCGCGAACGAGAACAGTGTCAACACCGCCGAGAGGATGTTGAACAGTATGTTGAGCGCCAGGTATTTCTTGTAGGGGGGCACGAAGCGGCGCAGCAGGCCCCAAAATCCGGACATCTAAAGTGCCAAGTGTTATGTTTTAAGTGTCAAATTTCGGGTGTGACGTGTTAAGTGACCGGTGCCGGCAAATCGTTCAGCTTATCACTAATCACTAAGAGCCTGTTTAATAAAAAATGTTATTTTTTTGTAGGCTGATTTTGAGCCAGTTTGGATTTTTGAGGAAGGAGTTTAGCGGGCTAAATGACTGACGAAAAAAGCCAAAATGGCCAAAATAAGCCACAAAAAAAGAACAAAGTGAGAATTAATCTATTTTTAACGATTTTTATTAAACAGGCTCTAAATGAGATTTAGGCCAAGGGTTGCAACGAAGTCGTCAAACCCCTCGTTGTCCTCCCCGAGGTGCTTGAGCAACTCGCGCTCGGTCCACGTCACCGGCGACCCTTCCCCCGAATTCCGGCGAAGGGTGATGGCCACGAAGTCGTTGCCCAGGGTGTCGTGTATGTGCTGCAATATCTCCTTGATGCGATTATGCATCATGTTGAGCTGCAGGTCGTTTTCAACGTTCACCACGTATGCGTTGGCCTCCTGGAGCACCGGGCGGCCGGCGCGCATGGTGTTTATGATAATCTGGTCGGTTGGGTGCTGCTCGATGTAGCTGTCCCAGGCACGCTGCAGAGCCTCCTCGGTATAGGGGTTGTTGCGCATCTGGGCGGCCGCCTTTGCCGCCGGGGTCGGCTCGTTGTCAGTCTGTTTGTGCTTGAGCGACCGCAGCGACAGCCCGTGCTCGCGCGGCGCGGGGTTCACCCGAGGGGGGTCGATGAGCTGTATGCCGGCTCCCCCGCGAGCCCCCCCCGACCCCCCGGAGGTCCCCCCCGACCCTCCCTCAAGGGGGGGGGACGCCACTTTAGCGGGCGTCGCCTGCTGGGGTGCCTGCGGAGGTTGCTGCGTCTGAGGTGCTGTCGGCGTTATCCTCTGCAAACTTGGCGCTCCCCCCCCTTGGGGGGGGCTGGGGGGGGCTTCCAGTTGGCATATCTTGGCCAGCGTAAGCTCGACGAGCAGTTGCTTCGACGAGGTGGTGCGGTAGTTGATGTCCGCCTGGTTGCACAGTTCCAGGGCCTTGAGCAGGAACGGCATCGAGCAGCGCCGCGAAACCTCCTGCATCGCGCGACCGGCGTCGGCGCCGACGTCCAGGAGGCCCAGCGTGGCGTCGTCGTGAGCCACCGCCAGGTCGCGGAAATATCCCGCCAGGCCGTTGAGGAAGAACTGTGAGTCAAACCCGCGGTCACGTATCTCCTTGTAGATTAGCCATGTCTGCATCACGTCGCCGGCCATGAACGCCTCCGTCAACCGATTGTAATACTCAAAGTCGAGCACGTTGAGGTTGTCGATGGTCGTCTGGTAGGTGATATTGCCTCGCGACGAAGCCGCCACTTGGTCGAATATCGAGAGCGCATCGCGCATGGCGCCGTCGGCCTTGCGGGCTATGATGTTGAGCGCGGCGGGTTCGTAGCTGATGCCCTCCGCCTGGGCCACGTGCGACAGGTGGTCGATCATGTCCTGTATGGTGATGCGGCTGAAGTCGTAGATCTGGCAGCGCGACAGGATGGTGGGGAGCACCTTGTGCTTCTCAGTGGTCGCCAGGATGAACACCACGTAGCTCGGCGGCTCCTCGAGCGTTTTGAGGAAGGCGTTGAATGCCGCCGACGACAGCATGTGCACCTCGTCGATGATAAACACCCGGTAGCGCCCGTTGGCGGGCGGTATCTGCACCTGGTCGATGATGACGCGGATGTCGTCGACAGAGTTGTTTGAGGCTGCGTCGAGCTCGATGATGTTCAGCGAGTTGCCCGCGTTGAATGCCCGGCACGAGGCGCACTCGTTGCACGCTTCGCCATCGGCGGTGGGGTGCTCGCAGTTGATGGTCTTGGCCATGATGCGCGCGCACGACGTCTTGCCCACTCCGCGGGAGCCGCAGAATAGGTAGCTGTGGGCCAGGCGCCCGGTGGCGATGGCGTTTTTGAGGGTGGAGGTGAGCGCGCTCTGTCCCACTACCGTGGCAAATGTCGACGGGCGGTACTTGCGCGCTGATACTATGTAATTTTCCATTGGCAGAAATCAGTAGTGACGGGCCGCTTGATGCCCAAGTGCAAATTTACGCCTTTTCCCCGACACGACAAAATTATTCATAAACCTTTGCGTGCCCGCGTGCGTTCTACCTCAAAGAAAACCCCTTTGCCACACTTATGATAGTAACAGGGAGGGCCGCGGACGCACCTCGCGCCGCGGTCCTTTATCTCTTTGAGTAAAGTCTTAAAAGAGTGTCGGATAGTCGAGCAGCCGGAATGTCATTCGGTGGTGAGGTGTCGGGCCGTATTCGGCAATGGCCGCGCGGTGGTCGCGGGTAGGGTAGCCCTTGTTCACTTCCCAATGATAGTGTGGATATTCCGCGGCCAGGGCGCGCATGCGCTCGTCGCGGTGAGTCTTGGCAAGTATGGAGGCTGCGGCAATGTTGCCGAAGCGTCCGTCGCCCTTGACAAACGTCTGCCACTCGATTCCCTCGCGCCACGGGGTGAACCGGTTGCCGTCGACCGCTATCGCCTCCGGCGTCACCGTCAGCGCGTCCATTGCGCGGTGCATGGCCAGTATCGACGCCCTTAATATATTAATGTGGTCGATCTCCTGCGGCGACACCTCCGCCACGGCCCACGCCACGGCCTCGCGCTCGATTACCTCACGCAGGGCGTCGCGGCGCTTCTCGCTCAGTTGCTTGGAGTCGTTGAGCCACGGATGCGTGAACCCCCGCGGGAGTATCACCGCGGCCGCAAACACCGGCCCTGCCAGGCATCCGCGCCCCGCCTCGTCGCATCCGGCCTCCACGCAGTCCTCGCGCGACGCCCACGGCAACATTGGTTCAGCAACAGATTTCACTTGATTACGGAGTGGCGGTACTGATCGCGGATGGTGTCGACTACGTTGATGATGAAGTCGCCCGTCTTCTCCAGGTTGCCTATGATGTCCATGTAGTAGATGCCCTCCTGGTAGTCGTAGTGGTGGTCGTTGATGTTCTGGATGTTGGCGTTGCGCAGCTGGTTGCGGAAGTTGTTGATCTCGCGCTCGATGTTGTAGCTCTTAATAATCTCCGGCTCGGTCACGTGCTCCATGTTCTCGAGCAGGAGCAGCATCTGGTCCATCGCCTGGTCGACGTAGCCGAACATGGTGTCGATGTTGCCATAGATTTCCTCGTTGAAGTGGGCGTTGCTCTGCTGCTTGCGCAGGAGTATCTTGCCGGTGCCGGAGCAGCAGTCGGCTATCGACTCCAGCTCGCCGACTATGCGCAGCAGCGCTGCCACGCGCATCTTCGACTCGTTTGACAGGCGACCCTCGCTCACACGGTTGAGGTAGCCCGCTATCTCCAGCTCCATGCGGTCGCTGATGTCCTCGTATTTCTCCAGACGGCTCTGCAGGTCGGTGAAGGCGGTGCCCTCCGGCTTGGTGTGTACCAGGTCTTTAGCCATCGTCAGCATGCGTGCCACGCGCTGGCCGTAGACGGTAGTCTCCTTTTCGGCCTGTGAGATGTTGAGCTCCGAAGCGCTCAACAGGCCGCCGGTGATGTAGCGAAGCTTGAACTCGTCCTCCTCGTCGGTCTTCTTGGCCGGGATAAGACGCTTGACTATGCGCACGTAAAGCGTGCAGAACCATATCATTATCGACACGTTCACCAGATTGAACACTGTGTGGAATATCGACAGGCCGAACGACACCGACATCTGCATCTGCGCTATCTGCGCCACCACAGGGTGGTCGTTGGGCAGCGAGTTGTCAAACAAATGGTTATACAGCTCGGGGTCAGACTGCTCCAGCCCGTTGACAAACGTCGACAGCTGCGCCGGGTCTCCCTGGCCTATGGCCTCGGTAAGCCATTGGTTGAGGTGGACGAACGGGTAGAACACCGCCAGGCACCAAACCGTGCCCAGCACATTGAACAGCAGGTGCCCCATGGCGGTGCGGCGCGCCGCCGTGTTGCCGCCCATCGACGCCATGATGGGGGTGATAGTGGTGCCTATGTTGGAGCCCAGCACCAGGGCGCATGACAGGTCGAAGTCAATCCATCCCTTCGAACACATTATCAGCGTTATGGCAAACGTCGCTGCCGAGCTTTGGATGACCATTGTCAGTATCAGGCCGACAAGCAGGAAGATGACCACTGACCCGTAGCCCAGGTCGGTGTAGCGATTTAGAAACGCAAACATCTCGGGATTGCTCTGCAGGTCGGGCACGTAGGTGCTGATGCTGTCGAGTCCCATGAACAGGAACGCAAAGCCTATCAGGAACTCGCCCATCGACTTCTGCCGGCTTTTCTTCATGAACAGCAGGGGCACGGAGAAGCCGATCAGCGGCAGCACAAAGGCCGAAATGTTGACCTTGAAGCCGAAGAGGGCAATGACCCAGGCGGTGAACGTGGTGCCCACGTTGGCGCCCATTATCACAGCCATCGACTGTGCCAGCGACATCAGGCCGGCGTTGACAAACGACACCACCATCACGGTGGACGCCGACGAGCTCTGTATCAGAGCAGTGATAAGGAAACCGGTGAGCAGGCCCGTGAAGCGGTTGCGGGTCATTGCCGACAGAATGTTGCGCAGGCGCTCGCCGGCGGCTTTCTGCAAGCCTTCGCTCATCACCTTCATGCCGTAGAGGAAGAGCCCCACGGAGCCCAGAAGGCCAAGGAAGTCGAGTAGACTGTAGTTCATTGAGAGGGGGGTGAGGTGTTATTGGTGCCCGTATTTTGGACGCTACAAAGTTAGCAACAATTATCCTAATTACGCAAAAATTCACCAAAAATCTCCCTCGATCACCCTCCACGCCTGCTTTTTTTTGGCAATTCACATTATTTGCCTATCTTTGTGGCCACATCAGCTCCCTGCGATGAAGGAGCGCCCGGCGCCCGGTGCGGCCGCTGTGTCTTTGAACCAATATGAACCTGTCCGGCTCCGGCCCGTGACGCTCGTTTGTCGTAAATTTGCACTTGCGCAACGGACCACCGGCGCCGCTATGTACAATCACCGCGGACGGCGTGACATCCTGCCGCCCGGTATTAACCTTACACCACATGACTCTTGCAGATTTTGAACGACTTGTAGACATGGCTCTCGCCGACGGGGTGCTCACCCCTGACGAGCAGCAGGTGCTCCTCAAACGCGCAGCCGAGCTCAACCTCACGCCAATGGAGCTCCAGATGATCATTGACGCCCGCCAGTATGAGCGCCAGCAGCGCCTCCAGGCGCAAGTTCCCGCCAAGGCGGCGCCCAAGCCCGCCACGCCCCCGGCTCCTGCTCCGCAACCCAAGGCCAACGCCGGCGGAGTGCACCGGTGCCCCCACTGCGGCGCCGTCATCAACGGCGTCATAGGCAACTGTCCCGAGTGTGGCATCACGCTCACCGGCGTTCAGGCAAATTCCGCCGTGCAGTGCCTCGCCGACAAACTCGAGCAGATCAGGTCGCAAAGCTCCAGCAGCATCACAAACAAGTTTCTCAGGATGTTTGAGCTTGACGCCGTTCAGCAGAGATGCGTCGAGGCCGTTCGCACCTTCCCGGTGCCTACGACCAAACTCGACCTGGTGGAGTTCATGACTTATTGCCACACCAATTACAAGGCATTAAACCATGATCCCGAAAACCGCCAGCTCTCCAAGGCATGGAAGGCCAAGCGCGACGAGTGCATCAACAAGGCCACAATCTTCTTTGCCGACGACGCTGAAGTGCAGGCATCCATCAAAACGGTGCAAAAAAGCGGAAATGGTTTTTTCAACAGATTTAAATAATAACGTACGATGGGCCTCGAAGGCCCCTTCGACGAGCCACAGCTCCGGACACTCGTCGCCAAGGGAAAGATAAAGCCCGAAAAACTTATGTGGATACCCGGGATGGATGCCAGGACTAACGCGGCCTCTATCCCCCTAGTCAACAAATATATACTGTTAAACACTTAATCGTAATGGGACTTTTCGGAAAAAAGAAAAAGAAGAAATCGCTGGGCGGCAAAGCCGCTGACTACGCCGTGGGCAAAGCCAAGGACGCCGTCATGGACAAGGCCAAGGACGCCGCCAAAGACGTGGCCAAGGAGAAGGCCTCCGGCTGCCTCGGCTGGATCTGGGACATGTTCTTCTGAGACCGCGCCCTCTCCGGTGCCTCTGCACATGCCCCGATACGGGGCGTGTGCAGTGGCGTGTCCATGCCTCCCCCCAAAAACAAATCCTTAATTACTCAATCTGCTTATGGAAAATCCCGAGGGCGCACTCGCCCTGTCATCACCCATGCAGCGGCTCACCGCGTTTGTCGAGTCTGACCGTTTCAACGCATTCATTATCTTTGTCATCATACTCAACGCCGGGCTCCTGGGCCTGGAGACAAGCCCCGGCGTGATGAACCATTTGGGGCGTGCCGTCAGCCTGATGTCTGACATCTGCATCTGGGTGTTCATTGTCGAAGCCGTCCTAAAGCTTATAGCATACCGCCACCGATACTTCTACAGCGGGTGGAACGTCTTTGACTTCCTTATCCTCGCCATTACCCTCGTCCCCTCCGGTGGCGCCGTGTCTGCCTTCCGAGGGCTGCGCGTGCTGCGCGTGCTGCGTTCGCTAAAACTGGTCTCCGCCATCGGCCACCTGCGCATCATCATAAAGGCCATCCTGGTTTCCGTGCCGGCCGTCATGTGGACAGGTGCATTGCTCATCATTTTCTTCTACATATACGGTATTGTCGGCCAGAACATGTTCGGCGCCGACTTCCCCGACTGGTTCGGCACCATCGGGGCATCGATCTATACCCTCTTCCAAGTGATGACCCTCGAGAGCTGGAGCATGGGCATCTCCCGACCCGTCATGGCCGTGCATCCGTGGGCGTGGATATACTTCGTCAGCTTCGTGCTCATCAGCTCTTACACAATTATCAATGTGATAGTCGGCATCGTCGTCAACGCCGTCAGCGAGATCTCGGCAGCCGAGGAGGTCCACAAGGCCGAGCAGGAGGCAAAGCGCCAGGCCAAGGAACCCGCCGGGGAGACATCGCCCGACCACAACGAGCTGGCAGACCAGCTCAAGGCGCTAAAATCCCTCGTCGCCGACCTCGAGAAACGCCTCGAAAAATAGACGCCCGGCCGCTTCCACAACTTTTTTTGCCAAATTGCAAGATTTAACCTATCTTTGCCGTCGATTTTGTCACCTTATTTGTTATGACTTTATGAAAAGGACATTAGCAATCGTCCTGGCCGTATTCGTTTTAACCCAAACCGCTACTATTATGGCACAAGACAACAAAACCGACTCCCTGAGCTACGCCCTCGGGCTCAGCATGGGCAATAACTTCCGCTCGTCGGGCATCCACGAACTTAACTACGAGCAGTTCGCCGAAGGCGTCAAGGCCGTCTTCGAGGGCACCCAGCCCAAGATGACCTACGCCGAGGCAAAGGAGATAATCCGTGTATTCTTCACCGAGATGGAGGAGCAGCAGCGCGCCGATCTCGCCGCCCAGGCAAAGACCAACCAGGAGCTTGGCGACCGTTACCTCGACGAGAACAAGAGCCGCCAGGGCGTCTACACTACCCCCTCGGGCCTCCAGTATGAGATAATCAACGAGGGCAGCGGACCGTGCCCCAAGGCCACCGACCAAGTAAAGGTGCACTACACCGGCAGCCTCATCGACGGCACCGTCTTCGACAGCTCCGTAGAGCGCGGCGAGCCCGCGACTTTCGGCGTGACGCAGGTCATTCCCGGATGGGTCGAGGCATTGCAGCTCATGAAGGTCGGCTCAAAGTGGCGCCTGTTCATCCCCTCCAACCTCGCCTACGGCCCCAACGGCGCCGGCGGCGTCATCGGCCCCAACGCCACGCTCATCTTCGACGTCGAGCTTCTTGAGATAGTCAAGTAACACACCGACTAACTAACAAATTTCTAAATACATCACTCATTCCGCAACAATGAAAAAACTTATCGCTGCCTGTGGCGCCGCCCTCATGCTCGCCGCCACAATGTCAAGCTGCAACAACGCCGGCAAGACTATGCCCCAGGCCACCACTTTCGGTGACTCCATTGCCGTCGCCCTCGGCCAGATGCAGGGCTATGACATCGCCAACATGGACTCCACCGCCAAGGCCAAGTGGGACAACGATGCCTTCCTCAAGGGCCTCAAGGCCACTCTCATGTCTGACACCACCTCCGAGGCTTACTCCGCAGGCATGCAGATGGGCCTGCAGATGCTCGCCCAGATCACCGACATCGAGCGCAACATCCCCGGCGTGACCATCGACCGCCAGAAATTCTACCAGTCCATAGCCTACGCCATCACCAGCGGTGACTCCCTCGACATGATGAAGCTGCAGATGGAGCTCCAGAGCCTCAGCCAGCAGCTCCAGGCAAAGGCACAGAAGGCTCGCGAAGAGGCCGAGATGGCCAAGCCCGAGGTGCAGAAGAACGTAAAGGCCGGCGAAGCTTACATCGCCGCCCAGAAGAAGGCCGACCCCTCAATCAAGACCACCGAGAGCGGCCTTAGCTACAAGGTGATCACCCAGGGCACCGGCGAGAAGCCCAAGGCCACCGACAAGGTAAAGGTCAAGTACGTCGGCAAGAAGGTCGACGGCACCGAGTTTGACTCCTCCAAGGGAGAGACCGCCGACTTCATGGTCCGCGGCGTCATCCCCGGTTTCGCCGAAGGCCTCCAGATGATGCCCGTCGGCTCCAAGTACATCCTCTACATCCCCGGCAAGATCGCCTACGGCGCAAACGGCCAGCAGATGGCCGGCATCGAGCCCATGGAGATGCTCGTCTTCGAGGTCGAGCTGGTAGAGATCGAAGACCCCACAGCCCCCGCCCAGCCCGCCGCCCAGCCCGCCAAGTAACCCCTTTTAGGTCTTTAAGAACTTAATCATTTAAGGCTTTAAATCTTTAACCCTTTAAAGATTTAAAGCCTTAAAGTTTGTCAAATAGCCATGGAAAAAGACCGCCGGTCAAACCTCGAGCTGCTGCGCATCGTCGCAATGGCCATGATACTCGTGGTCCACTTCGACGCCGCCTGCATCCTCGCCGACACCCTCCGCTCCTCCCTCTGGCGCCTCCTCTCCCGCAGCCTCCCCAATCCATCCCTCGCCAAAAACAGATAATTTCTGCTTGCCAATTTTTCCCTATTTAATTTTTTTGCCTATTTTTGCAAAAAAAATTAAATAGACATGGAGATTCTTCGCCCCGAGTTAGTTAAACGGCTGGATGACAAGCGAGGCAACGCACTTGTCAAAATAGTCACCGGCGTACGTCGCTGCGGCAAGTCATTCCTGCTTTTCACCCTGTTCCGAAAGCATCTGCTGTCAATAGGCGTTCCTGCCGACCACATCGTCTGCCTCGCGCTCGACGACTACGCAAACCGCAAGTTCCTTAATCCCGATGACCTTTATGGTTTTATCAGACAGATGATAAACGATGAGGGGCATTACTTCGTCCTACTTGATGAAATACAACTTGTAAAGGGCTTCGAGCAGGTGCTCAACGGCTTCCTGCACATGCCTAATGTTGACGTCTATGTTACCGGTAGCAATTCTCGTTTCCTGTCATCTGACATCGTTACCGAATTTCGTGGACGGGGTGATGAAATAAGAGTCCTTCCCTTCTCCTTCGCCGAGATGCACTATGCCACGGGTGGAGACAAGCGCGACAATTGGGCAATGTACCAACGATATGGTGGCATGCCCCAGCTCATTCACTCCAAGTCTGACGCCGAGCGTGACAGCTACTTGAAGAGTCTCTTCGAGCAGGTTTACTTCTCCGACATCGTCAACCGCTATAACCTGCGCGGAGAGGAGATACTTGAAAGCTTGGTCGACGTCCTCGCCTCCTCAGTCGGCTCCTTGGTAAACCCTAAGCGCATTGCCAACACCTTCGAAACCCTCAGCAAGCTGAAAGTCGCTGAATCTACTCTCGCCAAGTACCTTCTTTACATGCAGGATGCCTTCATTATATCAAAAGCCATGCGTTACGATGTGAAAGGACGTCAGTACATCTCCACCCCTTCAAAATATTATTTCGTCGACCATGGCCTCAGAAACGCCCGCCTCAATTTCCGTCAACAAGATCCCGGCCACATAATGGAAAATGTGATATATGTCGAACTCCTCAGGCGCGGGTATTCAGTAGACGTAGGTTCGGTCTCTTCCTCCCTGACCGCGAATGACGGCGTTGTCAAACGAGTCTCTTTTGAGGTTGACTTCGTTGCCAACAAAGGAGACAAGCGCCTATACATACAGTCAGCTCAGCAGATTCTCACTGCCGAGAAGCGCCTTCAGGAGTGTCAGTCGCTGCGCCTCATCAAAGATTCCTTTAAGAAGATTGTCATCGAAGATGCCGACTTTGTCGCTGGTTATGACCAAGATGGCATTTATCACTTGCCATTGCTCGACTTCTTGCTCTCGCCCGACTCTCTTGATAAAATATAGATCTGCTAAAAAGCGATTATTGATACAGATACGATTTTCTATTTAATTTTTTTGCAAGTAATGACAAAAAAATTAAACAGCGCGCCCCCGGGCCTCTCAAGGCTCGGGGGCGGCGTGGGTTAGTTAGACAAAGCTTGAATGGTCTTATCTGTCAGGCGTATAATACTTGTAATTTTGGTTCCCTGTACTTTACTTGAACGTGGGTTAGTGGTTTGGGCCAACTCAACTCCAATTAACGGTAGTCTGCAAACTGCTGCTGCAGCTTCTTGCGGGCGAAGAAGATGCGGCTCTTGACGGTGCCGAGCGGCAGACCCATCTTGTCGGCTATCTCATGATACTTGTAGCCGGCCACATGCATCGAGAAGGGGATGCGGTAGTCGTCGGGGAACGAGTTGATGGCGGCCGTGATCTCGTTGGCGCCGTACGTACCCTCCGGGGTCGACAGGCCCGAGTCCTGCGACAGGTTGAGGTGATACAGATCCTCCGTCTGGTCGATGATGGTGGCGGAGCGGACCACACGGCGGTAGTTGTTGATGAAGATGTTGCGCATGATGGTGAACACCCATCCCTTGAAGTTGGTGTTCTCCACATACTTGTCCTGGTTGTCGAGGGCCTTGAGGGTGGTGTCCTGGAGCAGGTCGTATGCGCCGTCGCGGTTGGACGTAAGCATGTAAGCGAAGTTGAGGAGGTTGCTCTGCAGCCCCATCAGTCTGGATTGGAAGTTAGTTGCGCCCATGATTGTAGTTTTTAGTTTGTTATTGGTAGTTGTTAGATGTTTCTATTTGGTGACGAACCGGGGAGCACGTGGGGGCTCTCATTTCGTTTTCACGTTGCAAATATACGAATAATTTAATTAACCAAGAAATTTTAATATTAAATTATGTTAAAACAGTGACAAAATAATCACAAATAATTTGAACTATCACAAAATCAGGGAAATAAAAATTGTGTTTTTGGTGTCTATTCTGTTACATTTCATGCACATTTGTGTGTAACACCCCTTTTGGGCGGCAAACCTTGTATCCGGCTCCGGCGCCACAAAAAAGTGGGGAGGCCGCGCCACCACTAAACACACACATTCGGCGCAGCCCCCCCGGGGGGATTTGTGTATATGAAAAAGCTATCTCTTCTCTCTATTCGTAGCGGATGGCCTCTATCGGGTCCATGTTTGCGGCCTTCTGGGCCGGGAAGTAGCCGAAGCCGACGCCTATGACTGTGCACACGATGAACGACACCACTATCGACCACATCGGTATCGACGTGGGGAAGTTGAAGTAGTTGCACCCGAGCGTGCCCAGGTATCCCACAAGTATGCCGAAGACGCCTCCGGTGACGCTTATCAATACCGACTCGATGAGGAACTGGTTGCTGATGTCGATGCCGCGGGCGCCGACGCTCATGCGCAGGCCTATCTCCTTGGTGCGCTCCGTCACGCTCACCAGCATGATGTTCATGATGCCGATGCCGGCAACGAGGAGCGAGAACGCGGCGGCCACCACCAATATAATAGTAATAGTGTCGAGGGTCGACGACATTGTCTCCATCATCTCTTGCTGCGAGCGCACGGTGAAGTCGTCGTCGTCAGATGCCTTAAGCTTGTGGTTCTCGCGCAGGGTGCGGCTGATCTCCTCTATGGCCAGGTCGGTCATCTCCTCGGTGACTGCCGAGGCGTTGATGCTCGAGAAGTAGGTCTGTGCCAGCAGGCGCTTCATCACGGTGGTATACGGGGCGATGATCACATTGTCCTGGTCCATGCCCCAAGAGTTGTAACCCTTGGCCTTGAGGACGCCCACGATGCGGAAAGGTATCGACTTGAACCGTATCACCTTGCCCACCGGGTCGGCGCCCTCGCCGAAGAGGTCGTCGACTATTGTCTGGCCGACGATGCACACCTTGGCGGCCTTCTTGATGTCTTCTTCGGTGAACGTCTCGCCGTCGGCGATGTCCCACTGCTTGATGTCGAGGTAGTCGAGGCTCTCGCCGTACATCGTGGTGTTGGTGTTCTTAGAGCCGTTGATGGCCTGGCCGGAGACGTTCACCTCCGGTGACACATACGTCACATACTGGCGGTTTTTGACTATGGCGTCATAGTCGGCCTGCTTGAGCGTCTGCATCGATGAGGGATCCTGGCGCACGCCCCCCATCATCTCGGCGCCCGGGCGTATCATGATCACGTTGGTGCCCATCTTCGAGATATTGGCACGCACGCTCTCTTTCGAACCCTGGCCGATGGCCATCATTATGATTACTGCGGCGACGCCGATGATGATGCCCAGCATCGACAGAAACGAGCGAAACTTGTTGCTCATTATGGCTTTCAGCGCCACCTTAAACAGATTAATTACATTCATATCGTAAAAAGCAAACAGCCAATCACTAATCACTTATCGCTAATAACTGCTCTACGCGCCAAGCTCCTCGTCATCCTTCGGCAGGGTCGCAAGCATCTCGGCCGCCGACAGTATGTTGTCGTTGAGCGTGTCAGAGCAGATGCGACCGTCGCGCAGGAAGATGTTGCGTGACGAATATTGCGCAATCTCCGGGTTGTGGGTCACGAAGATGATCGTGCGCCCCGCGGCGTGCAGCTTCTGGAACAGCACAAGCATCTCGAAGCTGGTGCGCGTGTCCAGGTTGCCCGTGGCCTCGTCGGCCAATACCACCGCCGGGTCGTTGACCAACGCGCGCGCAATGGCCACGCGCTGCATCTGGCCGCCCGACATCTGGTTGCTCTTGTGCATCAGGCGGTTGCCGAGTCCCACCTCCTGAAGGGCCTTGATGGCGGCCTCGCGTCGCTGCCTGGCGTTGAAGCGCGAGTTGTACATCAGCGGCAGCTCCACGTTCTCCACCGCCGTGGTCTTCGGCAGCAGGTTATAGTTCTGAAACACAAACCCTATCTTGCGGTTGCGCAGGCGCGCGCGCTGAGGCTTCGACATCTTGCGCACGCTCACCCCGTCGAGCAGATATTCGCCCGAGGTGGGGGTGTCGAGACACCCCAGCTGGTTGAGCAGCGTCGACTTGCCCGAGCCTGAGGTGCCCTGGATGGTGACAAACTCACCCTCGTAGACGCTGAACGACACGCCCTTGAGCGCATGCACCACCTCGTCGCCCACCTTGAACGACCGCTTGACATCCTTTAGCTCTATTACCGCTTTCCTTGTCATCTTAACTTATAACTTATAACTTATAACTTATAACTTATAACCGACTACCGTTCCGGCCATTTCATGGAGCGGGGCAGCGCCCTCGCGCCCCGCCTCCCCGCCTTGCCCGCCCTCTTTGTGCCCCCCCCCTTTAGGGGGGGCGGGGGGGGGCCGCTGGGTAGGGGGGCCGGCAGCTTATTCCGGCTTGGGTCCCTCCGGCTTCTCTGCGGCAGCCGCGCCGTCGTCACCGCCACTCTCGTCGTCGGTCTTTTCCTTCTTCTGGTTGTTGCTGCCCGGGCGCTTGGGCATGAACGGATTGTCATCCTCCGTGCTCTCCTCCACGGCCGCTGTCTCATACGACACGCCGGTGACCACTTTCTGGCCCTCCTTCACGCCGCTGAGTATCTCGGTGTAAGTGGCCCCGACTTCCCCCGTGGTCACGGCTATCGCGCGGAGCACACGGCCATCCTCCTCGAGCACCCACAGCTTCTTGGGCGCGTCGCAGTCGATGATGCTGTCGGCCATCGCCGGTGTCGGATTGAAGCGGAACGCCTTCGACTGGACAGCAAGCACGTGGTTCTTCTCCATCGTGTAGATGGTAACGTTGGCCGTCAGGCCCGGGCGCAGCTTAAGGTCGTCGTTGCGGGCGGAGATGACCACCTGGTAGGTGACGACGTTGCTCTCCGTGGTGGCCTCCTGGCGCACCTGCGTGACGGTGCCCTCGAAGGTGTCGTCAGGGTAGGCGTCAACCGTGAAGGTCACGCGCTGGCCCTCGCGCACGTCGCCAATGTCAGCCTCGTCGACGTCGGCTATAACGCGCATGTCCGTGAGGTCCTGGGCGATGATAAACAGCGTCGGTGTGGTCATCGACGAAGCCACGGTCTGTCCCTCCTCGACCTCCTTGCTGAGCACCACGCCGTCGATGGGCGCCGTGATGGTGGCGTAGCCGAGGTTGGTCTGGGCCTTCTGCACGTTCTGCTTCTGCACCACCACCTGCTGGCGAGCCTGCTCGTAGCCGAGGCGCGCCTGCTCATAGTCGTTGGCGCTGATCAGGCCCTTGTTGTAAAGCTCCTTGTAGCGGTTGTAGTTCGCCGTCTGGTATGTCAGCTCGCTCTCGGCGTTCGCAAGGTTGCTCTGTGCCGACGTCAGCTCGCTCGACAGGTTCGTCTTGTCAAGCTCAGCTATCACCTGGCCCTTGTGGACCACCGAGTTGTAGTCCACATATATCTTGTCGATGATGCCCGACACCTGCGTGCCCACCTCCACCTGCGTCACAGGCTCGATGGTGCCCGTGGCCGTCACCTCCGTCTTGAGGTCCTGGTAGCCCACGGTCGTCGTCTCAAACGTCATCTTCTCCTCCTTCTTGCAGCCCGCCAGCGCCACTATCGCCGCAGCCACCATTATTATCTTGCTATAGCTTTTCATCTTGTGGTGAATATTAACTAATCACTTATCACTAATCACTTATCACTAAAGGCTGAGTTCCTCGCCTCCGTACCACAGCAGCAGGGCGCGGTTGAGCACGGCGGTATATTTCGACTGCAGCAGCTGCTGCTCAGCCTCGATCAGGTTGTCCTTCCCCGTGGTAAGGTCGCTCACGTCCTTCAGGCCCACGGCATACTGCTCGCTCACAAGCGTGTAGCTCTCCTGCATGGCGGCCACGTTGGCAAGCGCGGCGCGATATTGCTCCTGGCCGTTGTAGGCGTTGAGCCAGTACGTCTCCACGCTGTTGAAGATCTCCTTCTGCGCCGACTGGAGGCTCAGCTGGGCCGACTCCTTCTGGAGCCTGGCGCGCTTCGTTGCCGTCGAGGCGCTGCGGTTGTCGAAGATCGGTACCGACACGCTCACGCCTATCTGGTTGCTGAGGTTGGTCTTGAGCTGGTCGAAGAAGCTGTCGTGCATGCCCGACGAGTTGCTGGTGTTGATGCCGGCGCTCATGCCTATTGTCGGCCACTTCTGGCGGCGTGCCAGGTCAATGTCCATGTCGGCCAGCTCGATGCCCATCTGGTTGTAGGCTATCTCGGGGCGGGAGGTCAGCGCCTGCTGGTAGACGTCGGCGCGGGCCGGCAGGGCGGCCAATACTGTGGCGTCGCTCACGTTGGGGTCGGCCACGGTCATCGTGCGCCCGTCGACTATCTCGAGCAGCTGCTTGAGCTGCAGCTTGAACTGCTCGAGCTGCGTCTTGGCGTTGACCACGTTATATTCGCCCTGGCTGACCTGGGCGTCCATCTGCGCCAGGTCGGCGCGGGCCATTGTGCCCACCTCAACCATCTCGGCGGTGCGGTCGCGCAGGGTCTTGGTCGAGGCGAGTATCTCCTCGTTGACCTTCACGGCCTCCGTCTGGTAGAGTATCTGCACGTACACCTGTATTATCTGCTCCTGCAGGCTCAGGGCGGTGATGTCGGTGTCGAGGCGGTCTTGCTCAATTGCCTTCTTGGCCCGCTCGACGTTCTTCCACGAGCGGCCGCCGTTCCACACCGTCCACTGGGCCGTCAGGCCGTAGGTGCCGTTATAGTTCACCTCAGAGCTGGTCGACGTCATCGTGCCGTTGCTCACATCCACATAGTTCGACGACCAGGGGCGCCAAGAGACGGCCTGGTTAGTGGCAAACGACAGCGAGGGCCACAGCTGCCCCTTGTAACCGTACAGGTCAACCTCAGCCTGCTGCGTGGTCAGCTCTTTTTGCTTTATTTGCAGATTGTTTGCCACAGCATAGTCGATGCACTGCTGCAGCGTCCACGGACCCGTATAGCCATCGGGTACCTGGGCGGCGGCCGCAGCCGCCCCCAGGCCCAGTGACAATACAATCGTTGATATCCTGTTCATAGTCATCCAATTATTTCAGACCCTTTTTCCATTGCCTTGAAGCTTTATATCCCTTAAAGGCACTGCAAATTACCGCAAAAAAACGCTTTCACGCAAACTTTTTTCGACAAATCACCACCTTCCGCCGACAAATCGGGAGCGTGTGGGGCGGCGAGCGGGCGACATTCTCGCACAACTCCCCCTCACCACCGCCGTATCTTTGCACCAAAAAACCGAACACTATGGAAATCGACGCATCCCTCAAAACCGCCGCCAACGGCGTGACCCTCTGCCAGAACCTGCGCCTTTGGGACGAAACGCGCCCCCGGGCCACACAGAGCAGCGAAACCACGGGAAAGTCCGGCAACACACTCGTCCCCGCAGGACACCCTGAGCAACTTATCTCCGACACCGGCTTCAAGCCCTTCGCACGTGTCTCCGTAAAAACAGGCACACTCCACGATTACATCTTCCTGCACCGAGGACTCGAATACCGTATCTATCGATACGGCGACAGCGACGAATACACCTCCGGCACCCTTCCCGGGCTGCCGGTTACGGCCATGTATGCCGACGGCGTGCTAACCGTCATGACCGAAGCCGGTGTCATCCGCTGGCGACACGGCGCCGACGGGGCCTGGGAGGAGCTTCCCGACCTTGCCCCTTCCGTGCCCTTGGCACTCGTGGCTGAAGACTGTGACAAGGTGACCGTCTTCGGTGGCGACGTTGCCCTTTACAAGACTGAATACGACCGCTTCGACACCGCGCTGGGATACACCGACGCCACAAGCCTCACACGCGACGCTCTCACTACATATAAGCTGATGGACGCCACCGTGCGCGACGCCGGACACTATCTCCAGCCCATGCTCGGCTTCTACCGCCTCCTCGACGGCGAGGGGGGCGAGATATACCGCTCGTGCCCCGTGGCGCTCGCCCCATCCTGCGGGCTCAACCTCATCAGTCATGTCACTGCCACCGCCGCCAACGGCCGCCTCTCGCTCTATACCCTCGACGCAGTCCCTTATACCGTGAAGCTCCGCCTCAACTGCGATCCCACGGACACCGACGCGCAGGCCCTCCTGCGCTCTGCCGCAACCGTCGAGGTATGCCTCTCCCCGCAGATGCACCCCCTCGAGTGGACGGGACGGGTCGAAAACCGCGTCGAAATCAACTCCGACGGCGACATGCGCGTCACTTTCTCACTCCCCGGCAACACCATCGGCCTGAACTCTCGCCCCGAGGCGATGGCCGACACCGTCGTGCACCTGCTCTGCCGCCTCGACAACGCCGTCACCGTCTCTGCGCAGCTCCCGGTCGCCTCCCTCAGTTTCTCCGCCGCCGGCGACACAGTCGAGGTGTCGCGCACCTCCGTCGACGATGCAGAGGCCGAGAGCGCAAGCATCGCGCGCCTGAAAGCGCAGAAGGTCGCGGCCACCGACGAGGCCACGGCCTCGCTGGCCGAGCGCATTGCCGCGCCGCACACCTTCACCGCCGCCGCCGGCGCCACTAACGGCCAGACCGTGCTATGGGCCGGTCTCACCCCCCGGCTGTTCGACGGCTACCGGTGTGCCGAGATGGCCCGCTCCGTCGCCGTCGCCCCCTCGTCGCTCTTCGCCGCCACTGAGATTGCCTCCGACGGCGGCGTCACAGAGCGTGTCATCGCCCGAGACGACATCTCTCCCGTCACACCCACGTCCTTCGGACCCCTGCTGTGTTATCCCCTTTGCAGCGCCACACGCCTCACCGTCGGGGTCACCGTCGGCGGCAAGCGCCGCGAGTTGGATGTGCCCCTGCGCACCGCCCCGGGGTGTTCATACGCATTCTGGCTCAATCCCACGGTGCAGCCCGTCGCCCTCCCTGCCGAGTTTGCCACCGGTGACGAGCCCGGGGATTGCCGCGCCGACATCCGCTACCCCGGCGCCATTGCCACCGCGCGCGTGCAGGCCCCCTTGCGCCCCGTAGCCTCCGCTTCCGCCTCCTCCGGCACTGTCACGGCAGTGCTGCCGGCCACGCGCACCACTGCCGGATGGAACTTCGCACACTCCCGTTTCTACCTTTTCGGCACCTCCGGCGCTGCCGCCGTCAGCGTCAACTCGCAGCTCATCCCCGGCACCCCCGTCATGCTCCACGAGGGCGCCCCTGACGGGGAGTGCGCGCCCTTCCGCGTGCCCGACGGCCAAGTCTACGCCGTGTGTGGCGGCAACCTCACCCGATTCGACGGCGCGCGCCCCGCCACGGCCGTCACCGGCGTGCGCATGGCCGGATACTGCGCCCCCTTCGAGGAGATGTGGGTGCTTACCGACGACGGCGAGCTCCGCGTCTACACCGCCGACCTCAAAGCGTGGTACACGCGCACTTTCCCCGATGTGGCTGCCCTGCATACCTCCGGGGGCACGCTGCTCGTCAGCGATGCCGATGGCTGCCTGCTCGACGCCTCGCGCGAGGAGTTCGCCGCCCCGGTGCCTGTCGCGTGGGAGTCCTACCGGCGCGTCCCTCTCCGCAGGGGTCCCGGGCGGCTGCTGCCACTGCGCCTGGCCGAGACAGCCGTAGCCATCTCCGGCTCGGCCGTCAAGGGCGCAGTCGGCATCAGTGGCGGCGGCGGCCTTCGCCAGGCCACGCTGGTGCAGTATGACATCGACGGCGAGGTCGCCTCACCCATCGTCGGCCACCTCGTCGCGCCCCGCCTCGACTACGTGTCGCTCCGCCTCGAGGCCGACGTCTCGGCCGACTTCGCCTTCCGCTCCTTCACCATACAATAATCGATAACTATCGATAACCGTCGATAATCATCGATCGCCTCGATAATCTCGATTAACCATGACCCTTCAAGAAATTCGCCAGCAAAACCGCGAGCGCCACGAGGCGTTCCCAAAGCCCTACCGGCTCGTCGAGTCGCCCGACGAGGACGCCGCCATAGACATGCGCCGCATACGCGACGACTTTGCCTACTGGGCTTACAAGTGCGTGAAAATCAAAGACAAGGTGACGGGCAGGGCCATGCCTTTCCGCCTCAACGGGCCACAGATGCGCGTGCTCGGGCAAATCGAGCACCAGCGCCTGGCCGGGCAGCCCATACGCCTGATTATGCTCAAGGCACGCCAGTGGGGCGGCTCGACGCTCGTGCAGATGTACATGGCGTGGATACAGTGCGTGCTCAAAACCAACTGGAACTCCCTGATATGCGGCCACGTCAAGGACGCCTCCGTGACCATCCGCGAGATGTACTCCACCATGCTCCAGCTTTATCCCGGGGAGGCCTGGGCAGGGGAGGTGCCTTGTGCCGTGGCTTTCCGCAAGACCGCTGACGACGGCCCGTCGAAGTTTGTCCGCGTCCCCGGCGCCCTCAACATCTGCGAGATAGCCGGCCGCGGATGCCGCGTGACCGTCGCCACCGCCGAGCGCGAGAACTCCGTGCGCGGCCAGGACATCAAGATGGCACACCTGAGCGAGGTGGCCTTCTGGCCCTCGACCGTCCGCCACGACCCCATGGACCTGGTCCGCACGGTATTTTCCGGCATACCGCTGGAGCCGCTGACGCTCATCGCTCTCGAGAGCACCGCCAACGGCGTCGGCAGCTACTTCCATACCGAGTGGGTGCGCGCCGAGGCAGGGGAGAGCGACAAGATGCCGGTATTCGTCCCATGGTACTGGATAGAGATGTACCGCCGCCCCATCCCCGAGGGTGAGGAGCTGGAGGTCTGGGAGCTGCTCGACGCCTACGAGCAGAAGCTGTGGGCCGACCATCCGGAGGTCACCCTCGAGGCACTGTGGTGGTACCACACCAAGCGCCGCGAGTTCCAGACCCACGAGGCCATGATGGCCGAGTTTCCCTCGTCGGCCGTCGAGGCTTTCGTCAGCACCGGCGCCGAGGTTTTCAACCCCGAGCACGTCGACCGCATGCGCCGCGCCTGCGCGCCTCCGCTCATGACCGGCGAAGTCTCCGTCGGCGCCGACGGCAAGCCGCGCTTCACACAAGACCGCAAGGGGCTGCTGCAGGTGTGGCGCGAGCCGGAGGGGCCGCGCGTGCATAGCCGCTATGTGGCCGTGGTCGATGTCGGTGGACGCAGCGCCGGCGCCGACTGGAGCGTGATCGCCGTATTCGAGCGCCGCGAGAAGGAGGTGCCCCGCGTGGTCGCACAGTGGCGCGGACACACCGACCACGACCTGCTCGCCCAAAAGGCCATGGACATCGCCCGATATTACCAGAACGCCCTGCTGGTAGTCGAGAGCAACACCCTCGAGAGCGAGTGGGACGGCGACGGCACGTATGTGCTCGAGCGCGTGGGCCGCAAGTACAATAACCTATATTACCGCCGCACCCCCGAGGGGCAGCCGCGAGCCGGCTTCCACACCAACCGCTCGACCAAGCAGCTGGCCATCGGCGCCCTTGTCGAGGCTGTGCGCGAGGGGGGCTACCAGGAGGCCTGCGTCGACGCCGTCAACGAGCTTGACACATACGAGTGCACCCGCGAGGGTGGCTATGCCGCCCGCCGCGGATGCCACGACGACATGCTCATGACCCGCGCCATCGGCCTCTACGTCATGGGCTCCCTCCCCCGCCTGCGCTTTGACGACGACCCCCGTGTGCTCCTGCGCATGCCCTCCTGGTAGGAGCGGGGCCGCCTCCGCGCCCCCCCTTTGTCAGGAGTGTGCGGTGGGGGTTACTCGGGGGCGTTGAGCAGGGCGAGGAGGGCGCGGCGGTCGAGGAATTGGATTTCGGTGGGGGTATAGCGGATGAGGCCGCGCTCGCGCATGCTCTCCATGGCGGCGGTGAACGTCACGCGCTGGACACCGAAGAGGGCGTAGAGGTCGCGCTGGCGGCACTGCAGGACGATGTCGGTGCTGCGCGGCTGCGTCAGCGAGATGACCCAGAAGGCGATGCGCTCCTCCAGGGAGCCGTTGGTGAGGGCGAGCACCCCGTCGACGGCTTTCTGGGCGTTGGTCGACAGGCCGTTGAGGAAGTTGAAGAGGAATACCTGGTCGGTGTTGAGTATGCGCAGGTAGTCGTTTTTGGAAATCTGGAGGATGGATGCGGCCTCTGTGGCGGTGACGTCGGCGGGGTAGATGGTATGCCGCCCGAAGAGGAAGTCGGGGGCGATGACCTCGGGCGCGCTCAGGGTCATGGCCACGCGGAAGCGGCCGTCGGTGTTGGCGACGACGGCGCGGACGGCTCCGGAGATGACGAATTTGATGTGGGTGCAGGGCTCGCCGGCGCGGATTATCTGCTCTCCGGGGAGGTATTTGAGGAAGTGGAATTTGGCCTTTTCGGCTATTTCGGATATTTTGTCATGGCTTGCGCCCCGGAGCAGTGGCAGCGACATGAGTATTTCGTACATTGAGTCCATGGCTATGGGGTATTTAAAAATAGAACGGAGGGGAGGGGCTAAAAGTTGGTGCAAAGATAC
>CAYOUJ010000006.1:0-62484 GCA_964407165.1 uncultured Muribaculaceae bacterium
CAGAGCGTCTGCCTTACAAGCAGAGGGTCGGGGGTTCGAATCCCTCAGCGCCCACACCCAAAGGCTACGAACATCACGTTCGTAGCCTTTATTTTATAGGAGCGGGGCGCCGCCCTCGCGCCCCGCACCCCCATCCATAAAAAAACTAAAAACTAAAAACTAAAAACTGAAAACTTTTTGCTACCTTTGTATTGCCAACTCATCACTGCCATGACTAAACGTGCCATTTACTTTATAATCCTCTGCATACTTTCACTGGGCGTCGGCGCCCAACAGCTACCCCTCAACTGGCGCAACACCCCCGCCGGCTGCACCGTCTATTGCCTCTACCGCGACGCCGCGGGGATACAGTGGCTGGGCACTGCCGACGGGCTTATGCTGTTCGACGGCTCCAACGTGTGGCCCGTAGGGCGCAATGTGCTGCAAGAGACGCAGGTTAACTCGATAACCGAGGGAAAGGGCGGGCTGCTTTTGGGAACGAATGACGGGCTGTTTGAGTATGACTATGCCGACGGGCGGGTGAAGGCAGTCAACACGGAGCTGCGGGAGATACGCGCGCTGCTCCCTGATGGTGACTGCCTTTGGGTCGGCACGTTGCAAGGACTGTGGAAATACGGCCCGGAGGGAAAGGTTTCAGAACGGCTTATTGAGGAGCCGGTATACGCGTTGCTTCGCACTGCCAAAGGGAAGCTGTATGCGGGCACCGTCGGCGGCTTATACGAGTACGCGCCGAAGTCGGGCGTTTGGTCTAAGGTTAAAGCGCCTAACGGTGACCGTCTCTTTGTCAACGCCTTGGTGGAAACCAAATCGGGGCTGCTCGTGGGCACCGAGGGACACCTTTATAAGTATAACAGCGCATGGGAGGAGATACCCGCGCTGACCGGCAACGTCATCAAGAGCCTCGCCGTGGGCATCGACGAAACTATAATAGTCGGCACCGACGACGGGGTGGTGGAACTGGAGCGGGGCGGCGCCCTCGCGCCCCGCCGACACACGCACGACACACGGCAGATTTCATCCATCGAGGGAAACGAGATATGGTGCCTCCAATACCGGCCGGAGGAGGGCATCATGGTCGGGCACGAGCGCGGCCTGTCGCAGGCGTCGCGCACGTCGCCGTTCACCGTCACGCGCCTGAGCGACCTGACGGGCAGCGGCGAGGGACACCAAATTTACACAATCTTGCGCGACCGCCAGGGGACGTTGTGGCTCGGTGGCACCAACGGCGTCATCGCCGTGTCCCCCACAGGCACGCAATGGTACAAGCAGGGCACGCTCTCCCACAGCCGTATGCGCGACATCCACCAGGATCGCGAGGGCGGCGTATGGCTTGCCACTGACGGCGGCCTCAACTGCTACGACCCGATGACGGGTACGTTCAACACGGTGCACGTCACCGACTCGACGGGCCACGTCTGCGACTGGGTGTACTCCATCGTCGAGGACGGCAACTATCTCATTGTCGGCACCTTCCTCGGCGGCATACACATTATCAATAAGTATGACCGCACGGACGTGCGCAACATCCCCGTCTCCAACAACCTTGTCAAGCAGCTGGCGCTGACGCCTGACGGGACGGTGTGGGCGATACTTTTCCGCGACAGGAAAGTGTATTCAGCCGTCGGCCCACCCCAAACCCCTCCCCAAGGGGAGGGGCTTACCCAGTCGGGGGCAACCCCTGAAGCGTTGTGTGTTGACAAGAAAGGGAATTTGTGGTGTGCATACGAAGGTGGCGTCCGGCGGTCAGGGGGGGCCGACATAAGTTACGCCAGTGGGCTTGATGAGCGGACATTGGCCATGGCACCCGTCGGCGAGGGCATCTGGGTGTCGACGGCCACCGGCGTGCGGCAGATTACCGCAGACGGCCGAGTGCGCCTGTTGCCCGTGCCACAGAAGTCATACACAGCCATTTATGACGATACCGTAACCGGGCGGGTGCTGTTAGGGTGTCAGGACGAGTTGATAGCCGTCAATCCCGACATCGCCGACATGATGCCGGCGCGGATAGCCTTCGTGGCGAGCCAGAACCCGGACAGCACGCTCACCATAGTCGACCCCTCCGAAGGACTGCGTCTGCCCAACCACAGCAGCCTCTCGCTGATAGTCAGCACTCTCGACTACGGCCCGGAGAGCATACACCGCTATTCCTACAAATTGGCTTCCAACCCCACAGACACCGTCGGCGGGTGGGTGATGCTTCCGCAAGGGGCCACGCGCATCGACCTGTCGAGCCTGAAGTGGGGCAGCTATTCTCTGCTGATCAAGGCTGTAGGCGCACCATCCACCTTAGCCGTGCCGATACATGTGCGAGCCCCGTGGTATCTGCAATGGTGGGCATGGGTGGTCTACGCAATATTGCTTATAGGTCTGGTAGTGTGGTTATTGTGGCTTTCGCACCGCCGCAGCGAGCGGAAGTTTCAGGAGGAGGAGCGCCGACAGCAGCTCGAGAGCGCACAGCGCAAGCTCGACTTCATGGCCAACGTATCGGCGGAGCTGAAGGTGCCGGTGTCGATGATCATGGGGCCTGTGAAACTGCTTCGCGACCGCCTCAAGGACGTCCCAGACCGCCGCACGCTCGACACCGTGCACGCCAACGTGGAGAAGCTCTCGGAGCTGATACATGAGTTCCTGGAGGTAGACAGCCTCGACGGGGCAGACGAGGCAGCGCTTATGGAGCGGCTCAGCAAGATGCGGCAGGAGATCAAGCAGGATCTGAAGATAGGCGTGGCGCCCGAGGAGCCGGAGCAGCTGCCGGAGTCGCTCTCGGAGAAGCAGCTGACAAAGATAGCCAAGACCGTCGAGGACAACATCGCCGACCCCGACCTGAACGTCAACCTGCTGTGCGAGCTGACGGGCATCCCCTCGAAGCAGCTATACCGCCTGGTCAAGAAATACGTGGGTGTGGCGCCGTTGGAGTATATCCGCAATGTGCGCCTCGAGCGCGCGGCGACGCTGTTGCGCGGCCACCGGTTCACCGTCTCGGAGGTGTGCTACATGGTGGGCTTCAAGACGCCGTCATACTTCGCCAAATGTTTCCGCGACCGCTTCGGCGTGGCCCCCGCCCAATACGAGGGTTAGCTCTTTAGCCGATTACGCGATTACCCGATTAAATATCTAATCGGATAATCGGGTAATGGGCTAAAGGCCTAATTGCCGTGTCAAATCGGACTTTTGTCCGGTCTGTTGCCGCCTTTGTCCGAAATTATGCCATCCTGATTTCATTACATTTATATCTTTGCAGCACGAAAATCAAACTAATAACATCACTAATACCAAACCAACCCTAATGAACCTTACATCTCCCCTACGCCTGCTGCTCGCCGGTGTGCTGCTGCTCGTCAGCGCGGCAGCGTTCGGCCAGGCACGCACAGTGCAAGGCAATGTCAGCGACCCTGACGGCGAGCCCCTCATCGGCGCCGCAGTCAAAGTCGTCGGCACCTCCGTGGGCGTGGCCACCGACCTCGACGGCAATTTCACGCTGAAAGTCGGCGCCGACGCCACGCAGCTTGTCATCACTTACGTCGGCTACACCAGCCGGACGGTAAGCATCCCCTCAACGGGCTCCATCAACGTGGTGCTCCAGCCCGACAACCAAGTGCTCGACGAAGTGGTGGTCATCGGCTACGGCACCCGCAAGAAGGATGACCTCACCGGCTCCGTCAGCTCCGTCGGCGCCAAAGACTTCAACCAGGGCGTCATCTCCTCGGCCGAGGAGCTTATCAACGGCAAGATAGCCGGTGTGCAGATCACCACCGCCGGCGGCTCGCCAAACTCGGCAAGCACTATTCGTATCCGCGGCGGCGCATCTCTGAACGCCTCCAATGACCCTCTGATAGTGCTCGACGGCGTGCCCATGGAGGTGGGCGCGGGCATCACCGGCTCCGGCAACTTCCTGTCGATGATCAACCCCAACGACATCGAGTCGATGACCATCCTCAAGGACGCCTCCTCGACGGCCATCTACGGCTCCCGCGCCTCCAACGGCGTCATCATCATCACCACCAAGAAGGGCGGCGGCGACCGCATAAAGGTATCGTTCCAGACCACCAACTCGCTCAGCAACGCCACGGGCGGCCATGACATGCTCTCGACCGAGCAGCTGCGCCGCGAGGTATTGGCCACGGGCAACGAGAGCTACATCTCTGCCCTAGGCACCGCCGACACCGACTGGAACGACGTCATCTTCCGCACCGCCTTCTCTACGGACAACAACCTGTCGGTGGCCGGCCGCATCGCTCACTTCCTCCCCTTCCGCGTGGCCCTCGGCGCCACCTACGAGGAGGGCATACTCAAGCGTGACAACGTCAGTCGCTACACCGCCAACCTCAATCTGACCCCGTCGTTCTTCCAGGACCATCTGCGCGTCAACGTCAGCGGCAAGGGCAGCTATTCGCGCAACCGCTTCTCAAACACGGGCGCCATCTGGAACGCGCTGGCCTACGACCCCACGCAGCCCGTCTATGCAACTCCCGCAGAATCAGGACTCCAAACCATATATCACGAAATCATCGACGCCAACGGCTATCCCGGCCAGGGCGCCCTGGCCAACCCGCTTGGCATGATTGAAAATCCCGACAACACGGCCGATGTCTACCGCCTGATTGGCAACATCGACCTCGACTACCGCCTGCACTGGCTGCCCGACCTTCGCCTGCACGTCACGGGGGGCCTCGACTGGGCCAAAGGCTCGTCAGACTACTATCTGCCGCTGCAGAGTTTCGAGGGATACCGCGCCAGCGGCTCGCAGAACCACCAGGGCCCGCAGCGCAACCTCAACCAGCTGCTGACCATATACGCCAACTATAACCGCGACTTCGCCGAGATCCGCTCGGCTCTCGACGTCACCTTCGGCTACGACTACCAGTATTGGAAGAGCCGCTGCCCGGCGTACGACACCCTCAACGCTGACGGCGAGTATGTCAGCACCACAGCAGCCTGGGACGAGCGCCACTCGCTCATCTCTTACTACGGCCGACTGAACTATACCTTCATGGACCGCTACCTGCTGACGGCCACGATGCGCCGCGACGGCTCGTCGCGCTTCTCCAAGGACAACCGCTGGGGCACCTTCCCCTCCGTCGCCCTGGCCTGGCGCGTGAGCCGTGAAGGGTTCTTCGAGCCAATCACCACCGTCATCAGCGAGCTGAAGGTGCGCGCCTCCTACGGCGTCACCGGCCAGCAGGACGGCATCGCAAACTACTCTTACATACCCAACTACACCACGTCGCAGTCGGGCGCTTCCTACTGGTTAAACGGCGTGTGGTATCCCATCGTGCGGCCGGAGGCCTACAACGCCGACCTCAAGTGGGAGACGACGCGCTCGTGGAACTTCGGCGTCGACCTCGGGTTCCTCAACAACCGACTGAGCGGCAGCTTCGACTTCTACACGCGCCGCACCAAGGACCTGCTGGCCACAGTGCCCGTGCCTGCCGGCATCAACTTTGCCAAGGAGATGCTCACCAACGTGGGCAACGTCAGCTCGAAGGGCGTGGAGATAGCCATCAACGCCAACATCATCGACACCAAGGACTGGACATGGACTGCCACGTTCAACGCCACCTGGCTTGAGAACAAGATCACCAATCTCTCGCTGGCCGGCGCAACCGACGCCACAACCACCTATATCGGCTATGCCGAGTCCTCCCCTATCATGGTCTACAAGAGCGGCTACGCACCTCACACCTTCTGGCTCTACAAGCAGCTCTACGCCGAGGACGGCACCCCCATCGAGGGGATGTATGCCGACCTCAACGGCGACGGCAAGATCGACTCCAACGACAAGTATTACTGCCACAACGCCCACCCCGACTGGATCTTCGGTTTCTCGACCTCCCTGCGGTGGAAGAAGTGGACGCTCTCCACGTCGCTGCGCGCGCAAGTCGGCAACTACCTCTACGACCAGATTTCGGCCAACCTCGGCGCTGCCGAGAGCTTCTCATGGTGCACTGGCCAGGTCAACAATCTCGCCGCCAGCTACCTGGAGACGCACTTCACCAAGAAGCAGTATGAGAGCGACTACTATCTGCAGAACGCCTCGTTCCTGAAGATGGACAACATCCAACTGTCGTACGACTTCGGCCGCGTGGGCTTCCTCGAGGGCCTGCACGTCTCGGCGATGGTGCAGAACGTGTTCACCATCACCAAGTACAAGGGCATCGACCCCGAAAGCGACTGGGGCATCCAGAGCAGCGCCTATCCGCGCCCGCGCACCTATTCGCTCACCATCGGCCTCAACTTCTAATGCTTAATCCACAATGACCGTCATGAAACTCAATATATTCAGACTGCTGGGGACTCTGTTGCTCGCTGCCTCCGTGACTCTGTTACCCGCATGCACTGACGACCTCGACCAGAAGCCCCACGTGGGCACCACCTCCGACGACGTCTACTCCACTGTCGACGGATACCGCTCGATGCTCGCCAAGATCTACGCCTCCTACGTGCTCATCGGCCAGGAGAAAGCCGGCAACGCCGACCTGTCTTCATACGCCGGCCAGGACCTGATGCGCTCATACTTCAACCTGCAGGAGGGCACCACCGACGAGGCCGCCTTCCGCTGGCTCTCCGGCGACAATCTCTGGGACCTGGCCCTGATGAGCTGGGACGCCAACGACCCGCAGGTGAGCGATACGTACTATCGCCTCTACTATAACATCGCGCTGGCCAACGAGTTCCTGCGCTACTGCACCGACGGCAAGATCGGCGGCTTCAGCGCCGACGACCAGGCGGACATCCGCACCTACGCCGCCGAGGCACGTTTCATGCGCGCTCTCAGCTATTATATAGTGCTCGATCTGTTCCGCCAGGGCCCGTACGTCGACGAAAACACCCCGACCTCAGGCTATACCCCCGAGGCGATGGACGCCACGGCCATGATCAGCCTCATCGAGAGCGAGATCAACGACATCCTGCCGACGCTGCTCGACAATCCTCCCTACGCCCGCGCCGGCAAGGGAGCAGCATACATGCTGCTTGCGCGCATGTACCTCAACTGCGAGGTTTACAACGGCACCAACCGCTACACAGACTGCATCGACGCCTGCCGCAAGGTGATGGCCTTGGGATATACGCTCGAGCCGGAGTACACGAAGATCTTCAACGCCGACAACAACCTTCGCACCAACGAGATAATCTTTGCCTTCGCCATCGACGCCACCGAGGCCTCGACCTGGGGCGCCTCCACATACCTCATCTGCGGCAGCGTTGGCTCTGACAACTCGCAGACGGCCGCCGACTACGGCATTTCGACAGGCTGGGGCAACTTCCGCTGCCACGGGCAATTCTACAACCTCTTCACCAGCGACGCCGACGGCCGCAAGCTTTTCTGGACCGACGGCCAGGAGCAGTATATCACCAACTCGCTCGAGGATGCCACCCAGGGCTACCATCCCTGCAAGTGGACCAACCTGACCGATGCCGGCGAGGCTGCCTCCAACTCCGCTTCAGACGGCTGCTCGACCGACGTGCCCTTCTTCCGCCTCGCCGACGTCTACCTGATGGCAGCAGAGGCCACCCTTCGCGGCGGCTCCGGTATGACCGCGTCGGAGGCACTCGACCTGGTGAACGCCCTGCGTGAGCGAGCATACGGCAACACCTCGGGCAACATAAACACCGACGACCTCACACTCGACTTCATCCTCGACGAGCGCGGTCGTGAGCTTTACCTCGAGTATGTCCGTCGCACCGATCTGGTGCGCTTCGATCGCTACACCACCTCCAAGTATTTGTGGAATTGGAAGGGCGGCGTCTCCGCCGGCCGTGCCGTGGACTCGCGCTACAACATCTTCCCCATCCCCGCAGCCGAGATTTCGGCCAACCCCAACCTCTCCAACCCCAACTACTAATGCACAATGCACAATGCATAATGCACTATTTTCAATTGAAAAGATGAAAACGTCAATCAAACATATAGCAACCTCTCTGTCACTCTGTTGCTCTTTAACTCTGTTACTTGCATGCAGCAGCGACATCGACAAGGTGTTTGTCATCCCCGGCGACGACGTGAACCTCGGGGGCGCCACCCGTGACATCGTGCTCGACCCCGACCACCCCACAGCGCTGGCTCTGACCGTCTACTGGGACGACAACGGCACCATCGCCACCTCCGACCCCAACCTCCAGGCGCCAAAAAATCCCTACACCAACTACGTGGAGATGTCTGCCTCTGAAGACTTCACAAACTCCGTGGAGTTTGTAGCCGACGAAGGTGTCTACTGGCGTCAGTTCACCCACAGCGAGCTCAACACTGCCGCCCAGAGCATGGGTCTGCCGGGCAACGTGGCCTCACCGATGTACATCCGCGTCAAGAGCGTGCTGGGCGAGAACGTAACGCCCTCATACAGCAATGTGCTGACCGTCAACGTCACCCCCTACGTGATAGACATGACCATCGGCTACGTGCTCAACGCCGACAAGGAGGAGACAGGCGCCACGCTCTACAGCCAGACGGAAAACGGCGTGTACACCGGCTTCCTCGGTGCCTCCGCCTGGTATAATTGGTGGCTGCTCGAGGGCAACAACACCTGCTGGGGCAACTACGGCGAGGACGGCCACGTCTTCGAGGCTTCCTCCGAATCCTCTGCTTGGAACTTCTGGTTCCCCGGACAGAGCGGCTGCTACTATACCATAGTCGATACAAAGCAGGCCTGGTGGAGCGCACTGCTCATCCCTGCCCTCACCGTCAGCGGTGACATCAGCGGCGAGATGACCTACGACCGCACCTCCAACTGCTGGAGCTTGACCTTCGACAACGCCTCCGCTGGCGTCAAGACGGTCACCATCTGCGGCACCGGCCTGCAGTATAACACCACGACGGGCACCGACGATGCCTCCTCCATCAGCACAACTGTCGGCTTCTCCGGCACGTCAGACGCCCTGCAGTTCACACCCGGCAATGTCACCGTCAACGCCGAGGCCACGGGCGAGTGCACGCTGCGCCTGGACCTTAGCGACCCGAAGGCGTGGACGCTGACCGTGGAGAGCGGTAGCGGTCCGGCACCCGTGACCGTGCCCACCAAGCTCTATGTGCTTGGTATCGATGACGGCAACACCGGCGTGAGCGGCTGGAACTTCAACAGCTACATCACCCTCGGTGGCAACGACGAGACGGCCAAGCAATACGGCGGCCTGCTCGACATCAACTCGGCCTGGGGCCTGCAATTCGCAATCGAGAAGGACAACTGGAGCGACATCTACACTATGGGCGAGGATGGCACCGCATACTCCGGCTCGCTCGTATGGCAGGGCACGACCAACATCACCAAGCCCGATGCGGGCGTCTACATGGTCTTCGCCGACCTGGTCAAGCTCACTTACAAGCTCACGGCCGTGACTTCTGTAAGCTACACGGGCTTCAACGACAACTGGAGCATGACAGAGATGACGCGCGTGGGCACCACCGGCTGCGTCTACACCGCACCCGTGACGCTGACTAAGGACACCCCGTGGGGCTTCAAGATCACCATCAACGGCAGCTGGGACGCCGATCTTGTATTCGGCAGCGCCCAGGGCTCGCTCAAACCCTTCGTCGACGGCACCACCGCCTCGGGCGAGTTCCCCACCGGCTCCTACACCCTCACCGTAGACCTATCAACTTGCACTTATACCCTTAATTAGCTAATCCATTAGCGCGCCCGTGCCGGTGCGACCGGCACGGGCATTTCAACCAAATCATTATGAAAATCAAATATATGACCTCTGCCCTATCGCTCATCTGTGCCGCCACTATGTTGCTGGCATGCACGGAAGACGGTCCCGTCACCAACCCCCGCCAGGAGGAGACCGTCGTGCCCCAGAAAGAAACCGGCTTTGCCTATGGCGCCGACGTGAGCTGGATTACCGAATATGAGAACAAAGGCTACACCTTCACCACCCCCGGCGAAGACGGGCAGGAGATGGAACTGATGCAACTGCTCCGCGACTACTGCGGCACCAACTCAATACGCCTGCGCGTGTGGGTCAACCCCGTAGAGGGCTGGAACAACATCGACGACGTTGTGCTCAAGGCACGCCGCGCCGAGGCTCTGGGCCTGCGCACGATGATCGACTTCCATCTGTCCGACGACTGGGCCGACCCCTCCAAGCAGGTTGTCCCGGCAGCGTGGGAAGGCCTTGACATCGACGGCATCTGCACCGAAGTTGCCAACCATATCACCCAGACGCTCAACGCGCTCAAGGCCGCCGGTGTCACCCCCGAGTGGGTGCAGGTGGGCAATGAGACCACGCCCGGCATGCTCCTCCCCTACGGCTCCGTCACCGATAACCCCGAGGGCATGGCCCGGATAGTCGACACGGGCTACGGCGCCGTCAAGGCCGTCTTCCCCGACGCATACGTAATCGTGCACCTCGACTGCGGCCACAACCAGTGGCGCTACGACCGATTCCTCGGCGTGCTCGAGCAATACGGCGCCCGCTATGACATGATTGGCATGTCGGCATACTACTATTGGGCAGCCGAGGACGGTTACACCAAGGGCCTCGACAGCTACATCGCCGACGTGGCCGCCAACGTCGACCACCTGAGCGCCACCTACGGCAAGCCCGTTATGGTAGTGGAGGTCGGCGACAAGTACAACGAGCCGGAGCGCTGCAACCAGTTGATCACCGCCCTGAAGCAGATGCCCATCGAGGGTATCTTCTACTGGGAGCCGGAGGCTGACCCTGCGCAGTATGAGCTTGGCTGCTTCAAAGACGGCGCACCCACCTCGGCCCTCGACGCCTTCAAGCACTAATCCAATGCATAATGCATAATGCACGATGCATAATCATTTCTGGCTAAAAGCTATGAATTATTCTATTAGTAAACAGCATTTTATGGGAAAAGCATCCGGATGGAAATCATGCATTATGCATTATGCATTATGCATTGGCACAGCATTGTGCATTGTGCCTGCCATCAGTGCGCAGCGGACAAAGGTGACGCTCTCCGACGGTTGGCAGTTCCGGGAGGGGGGTGACGCCCTCGCGCCCCGCACTGTCCGCGCCCCGCACGACTGGGCTATCTACGGCCCCTTCGACCGCGCCAACGACCTCCAGACGGTAGCCATCGAGCAGAACGGCGAGTCGGTGGCCACGGTGAAGACGGGGCGCACCGGCGGGTTGCCGTTCATTGGCAGCGGTGTCTACACCACCACTTTCGAGGTTGCCGACACTGCAGACAAGAGCGTAACGCTCGTGTTTGACGGCGTGATGAGCAACGCGCAGGTGCGTGTCAACGGCCGCCACGTCATCGCGTGGCCCTACGGCTACAACTCGTTCTATGCCTGCATCGACTCTGTTGTCACCCCGGGTGTCAACACTCTGGAGGTAAACTGCTGCAACAAGGAGGGGCAGTCGCGCTGGTATCCCGGCGCGGGAATCTACCGCAATGTCCACGTCATCACCACCTCGCGCGTGCACATACCCGTCTGGGGCACATACGTCACCACCCCGACGGTGAACGCCGACCGCGCCACGGTGCGCCTGCGCCTCGACATCGAGGGTGCCCGACAGTTTGAGCCGTGGCCCTACGGCGAGAAAGTGACCGTGAGCACTGCCATACTCGACCCGGACGGCAAGGAGGTAGCTCGTGAGAGCACCGTCTACACCGCACGCGGCCAGGAACTGACGCAGAATTTCACCGTGCCCTCCCCGCGGCTGTGGGATCTCAAGACCCCCAACCTCTACACCGCCCGCACGACGCTTAGCGTCGACGGAGAGGAGGTGGACACATACCAGACCCGTTTCGGCATCCGCACATTAGAGTATGTTCCCGACGAGGGATTTTACCTCAACGGGCGCCGCGTGAAGTTCCGCGGCGTGTGCAACCACCACGACCTCGGCCCCTTGGGCGCCGCTGTCAACCGGTCCGCGTTGCGCCACCAGATAGAGATGCTCAAAGACATGGGCGTCAACGCCATACGCACGTCGCACAACATGCCTGCGCCCGAGCTTGTGGAGCTTTGCGACGAGATGGGCATGATGCTCATGGTTGAGCCGTTCGACGACTGGGGCTTCCGTCCGAAAAGCCCTAACGGCTACGGCGCCGTCTTCAACGAATGGGCCCAGCGCGACATCACCAACATGGTGCGGCACTACCGCAACAGCCCGTCGGTGGTTATGTGGTCGATAGGCAACGAGGTGCCTTCGCAGTGGGGGCCTCCCGGCATCGAGGAGCTGACGATGCTGCAAAATCTTGTGCATCAGCTTGACCCGACGCGTCCCGTGACATGCGGCATGGATCAAATCAACGCCGTGCTCGAGGTAGGGTTTGCCGCCGCGCTCGACATACCCGGGTTTAACTACAAACCCCAATATTACGACTCTATCCACGCCATGCTGCCGCAGCGCTTGGTATTAGGCTCGGAGACGGCCTCAACTGTTTCGTCGCGCGGCGTCTATCATTTCCCCGTTGTGTTCCCCGGCGCCGACGGCCGTAACGTGGTGATGCACCCTGGCAAGCAGTCGTCGGGCTACGATGTGGAGTCCTGCTCGTGGTCAAACACCCCCGACATCGATCTTGCCGCCGACGAGGATCTCCCCTACCTGCTCGGGCAGTTCATCTGGACCGGTTTCGACTACCTCGGCGAGCCTGCCCCCTACGATACCGACGCCTGGCCAAGCCACAGCTCATATTTCGGCGCCATCGACCTGGCGTCGCTGCCCAAGGACCGCTACTACCTCTACCGCTCTGTCTGGAACGACTGCTCCCCTACCCTCCACATTCTTCCGCACTGGTCATGGGCCGGCCGCGAAGGTGAAGTCACCCCGGTCATGGTCTACACCTCTTATCCCAAGGCCGAACTCTTTATCAACGACGTCAGCCAGGGCGTGCGCAGCAAGAACGACTCGACGCTCCAAAACCGCTTCCGCCTGATGTGGATGGACACGCGCTATGAGCCGGGCGAACTGCGCGTGGTGGCCTATGACACAGACGGAAACGCGGCCGCCGAAAAGACGGTGCGCACTCCCGGGAATGAACACCACCTGGTGCTGACAAAGGCATTCGACAGCGACGACTTAGTGTATGTCACCGTCACCGTGGCTGACCGTGACGGCAATCCCGTCCCGACAGCCTCCGACCTCGTCAGCTTCAAGGTGAGCGGCGGCGGCACGTTCGAGGCCACAGCCAACGGCGACGCCACGTGCGTGCTGCCGATGCGCGAGCCTCGGATGAACCTCTTCTCCGGCGCCTGCACGGTAATTGTGCGCCGCACGACTGACGCGCCTGTAACGCTGAAGGTGACTGCCCCGGGGCTGAAAGGCGCCGGCCTTAGCTTCTGAAAATCGATAGCCCTCGATAATCGTCGATGATTATCGAGGGCTATCGATTTTTTCGGCATAGGGGGGGCGGGGCGCGAGGGCGCCGCCCCGCTCCTTAGAGGTCGACGACGGTGATGCCGGCGCCGCCGAAGCGGACATCCTCGTCACGGAAGGCGGTGACGCCGGGAGTGGCGCGCAACTGCTGGCGTATGGCCTCGCGGAGGGCGCCGGTGCCGGTGCCGTGGAGTATGCGCACGCGCCGGACGCTGTAGCGAAGCGCGTCGTCGATGAGATATGTCACGGCCTGCAGAGCCTCGTCGACGCGCATGCCTCGGAGGTCGACCTCGGTCTTAAACTCGTTGAGGCGCGTGCGGTCAGCGGTGATGTTGGATGTGCGCACCGGCTCGGGGAGCTTGTCGTTGGTGGGCATGAGGCGTGAGAGGGAGACTGTGGTCTTGAGCATTCCGAAGACCACGGTGGCCTTCGTGCCGGAGATCTCGACGATGGTGCCGGGAGTGCCTTTGCCGTCGAGCTTGACAATGCTGCCGGCGGTGAGGGTGGCGGGAGCGGGGCCGCGCCCTCGCGCCCCGCCCTGCTCCTGCGGGGCGCGAGGGCGCCGCCCCTCTCCTTTTTTAAGTCGCCGGAGGCGGGAGTCTTCGGCCTCTTTCTTTTCGATGGCTTCGGCCTCCCTGCGCAGTTTCTCACGGGCGGCGCGCGTGCGCTCCTTGTCAGCCTGACTCTCGCGTATCTCGCGGATGGCGCGCTCGATACCGGCATTGCTGTCGGCGATAATTTTTTCTGCCTCGCGGCGGGCATCGCCTATAATCTCGCGGCGCTGGGTACGCAGCTGCTCAGCGAGGTTTTCGTAGCGCTCGACGGCGTCGTCAATCTTCTTCTCCTTGGCCCGTATCTGCATGCGCTTCTGCTCCCAGTAGCGCTTGTCGCGAGCGATGTCGAGCAGGTATTTGTCGAGGTTGATGTAGTCGGAGCCGACTATCTGCTCGGCGGAGTCTATGATGGATGCGGGGAGGCCGATCTTGCGTGCAATCTCCACGGCGAAGGAGCTGCCTGCAGAGCCGATGGATAGGCGAAACATGGGCCGCATCAGATGGCGGTCGTAGAGCATCGAGCCGTTGACAATGCCGGGGGTGTCTTCGGCGAAGGTCTTGATGTTCTGGTAATGCGATGTAATGACGCCCCAGACGCCCTTCTCGTTGAGTTCTGCGAGGATGGCCTGGGCTATGGCGCCGCCAATCTGCGGCTCCGTACCGCTTCCAAACTCGTCGAGAATGATGAGCGAGGAGCTGCGGCCGCGCTGGAGCATTAGCTTCATGTTGCGCAGATGCGAGGAGTAAGTGCTAAGGTCGTCCTCCATCGACTGGTCGTCGCCGATGTCAATCATGATGTCCGTAAAAACGCCGGCGTGGGAGTTCTCGTAGACCGGTGGGAGCAGGCCGCACTGGAGCATGTACTGGACGATGGCTACGGTCTTGATGCAAACCGACTTGCCGCCGGCATTCGGTCCCGAGATGACGAGTATGCGCCGGTCGGGAGTGAGGGTGATGTCGAGGGGCACCACCTCCTTGCCCTGGCGCTGAAGCGAGCTGAGCAGCACAGGGTGGACGGCGTGGTACCATTCTATCCCCGGCTCGGGGTGGAGAGTGGGCATCGATGCGTCGATAGAGCGGGCGTAAGCAGCCTTGGCGTGTATGAAGTCTATCTCGCCGAGCATGTCGAGCACGCCCAGGAGGTCGTCAAGGTGTCCGCGGAGCACGTCGGCCACGGCAGTAAGCACCTTGATTATCTCGCGGCGCTCCTCCATCTCCAGCTCGCGGATGCGGTTGTTTGCCTCGACCACCTCGGCCGGCTCGATGAAGACGGTCTTGCCGGAGGCTGACTCGTCATGGACTATGCCGCTGATCTTGCGCTTGTACATGGGAGCGACGGGGAGCACGAGGCGGCCGTCACGCACCGAGGGGGTGGCGTCGGCAGGGATGAAACCGGCTAGGATTGCGTTCTGCAACACGCGACGCATACGAGAGCCGAGGGAACTTTGCAGGCTGCGCAAGTTGCGGCGGATGTCGGCAAGATCGGGCGACGCAGAGTCGCGGACGTTGCCGTGCTGGTCAATGGTCTTGTTGATGAGCTGCAGGCACTCGGGAAACGCGTAAAGGTCGGCGACGATGGCCTGCAGGCGCGGGTAAGGTGATGCGCCGTTGTCGAGCCGGTGGTTTTGGAACCAGACAATTATCTCACCTGTGGCCTCGAGGGTGGTGCGCAGGTCGCAGAGGTCTTTGACAGGGATGTGGGTGCCCGGAGGACGGATGGCGCGGAGCGGTCCGCTGACGCTGCGCACACGGCCGATGGCGATGTCGCTGGCGCCGCTGACTATGCTCAGCATCTCGGCGGTGAGCGCAAGGCGGCGCTCGACCTCACCGTAATCGCCGGCAAAGGCCATGTCGGCGCAATATTGGCGCCCTTCGTCGGTGACGCAGCCGCGGCGGACGGCGTCGCGGACGGCGGTGAAGTCTATCTTATGTTCGAAGGAGTCAGGGTAAATCAAGGTATGTGATTAGTGATTAGTGTTTAGTGATAAGTGATTAGCGTCCAGTGATGAGAGAATTAGCTAATCACTAATCGCTCATCACTACTCACTAGTTCAGGAGGGAAGCGATGGCATCGGCGGTAAGGGTGGTGAATGTGGAGAGACCGTCCGGGGTATAGCCGGGGGTGGGGAGGCTTAGGAGTGAGGCGAGCAGCTGCTCGCGCTCGGCTGAAGAGAGCGAGTGGTCGGGCTTTACGGCAGCTTGCCGTGCCATGACAAGGGCGATGCGCGAGTTGAGAGTGTCGGCTACCTCTGCGCCGGTGTTCTCGGCGGCGTCGATTATGCGCACGAGGGTGTCCGCAGGGTTTATGTCGCCGAGCACGCCGGGGGCTGCCGTGATGGTCCACACGGTGGGCGTTGCCTGTTGCACCTCGAAGCCGAGGGTTCGCACGTTGGCAAGTATGCCCGAAAGGGTTGCCGCCTGCCCGGGCGAGAGATTTAGTGTTTCGGGGAAAAGTAGCTGCTGGCTGTCGAGGGGACGGTTGGCACTTTCGGCCATATACTTGTGATATAGCACATTGACATGGGCGCGGTGCTGGTCGACAATCATCAGGCCGGCCCGTGCGGGGGCCACGATATATCGGTTGAGTATGTGGAGCGAGCCTGAATAGTCACGGTCGCCGTCCTGCTGCCAAAGCGTCGACTCGGAGGTGTCCGGCGGAGCGGGGCAGCGCCCTCGCGCCCCGTCGGCGGAGAAGTCTTGGTAGAGTTTCTCCCAGTCGGCCGGGGCCACACGCGAGGGGGTGTGCGAGGGGGTGTTGAAGGGGTTGAACGAGGTGTCTACCATGACCTGCGGGCGGTCGGAGGTAGCCGCGCCGGGGTTGAAGGGTGGTATGTCCGGGGCGTCGGTGCGGTCAAAGTCGATGGCCGGCACAGCGTTGTATCGGCTCAGGCTCTCCTTTACAGCTGCTACCAGTATCTGCCAGATTGGCTGCTCGTTTTCAAATTTTATCTCGTTTTTGGTGGGATGAATGTTGACGTCGATGGTCTCCGGCTCGACGGTGAACGTCAGGAAGTAGTTGGGCTGTGCGTCGGCGGCGATAAGGTCGATGTAGCACTGCATAATGGCCTTGTGGAAGTAGGGATGGCGCATGTTGCGGCCGTTGACCATGAGATACTGCAGGTGCCCGCGGCGGCGTGCCGACTCGGGGAGGCCGACATAGCCGCTGATTTTTACGAGCGATGTTTCGGTCTCGACGGGAATGAGCTGGCGCTCAAGGTTTTTGCCGAAGAGGTCGAGGATGCGCTGTTTGAACGTGGCGGGACGCAGGTGGTGGAGCATTACGTCGTTGTGGATGATGGTGAACTCCACGCCGATGTTAACCAAGGCGAGGCGCTCAAACTCGCGCATGACGTTGGCCAGCTCCACGGAGTCTTTTTTGAGGAATCGGCGTCGGACGGGGATGTTGAAGAAGAGGTTCTTGACCATCATGTTAGTGCCGGCGTGGCAGGCCTCAGGGTGCTGGTCCTCGATCTCCGAGGCATTGATAATCAGGCGAGTGCCCAGGTTGGCTCCGTGGGGCATGGTGCGCAGGTCGATCTGCGAGACGGCGGCGATTGAGGGCAAAGCCTCGCCGCGGAAGCCCATAGTATGCAGCGAATAGAGGTCGTTTGCAGAGGTAATCTTGCTCGTTGCGTGGCGCTCGAAGGCCATGCGGGCGTCGGTGTCGCTCATACCGCAGCCGTCGTCGACCACCTGTATGAGCGTGCGGCCTGCATCGCGGAGAATGATCTGCACGTTGCGGGCGCCGGCGTCGATGGCGTTTTCGACCAGCTCTTTGATGACGGAAGCGGGGCGCTGTATGACCTCGCCGGCGGCTATCTGGTTTGCAACTGAGTCGGGTAAAAGCTTGATTATATCAGACATAGAGAGGGTCAGTGGTTAATGATCACGCCGCAGGGCGGCGTGACACAAAGATTGGTTGCCTACTCCTCAGCCTCGGGGGCCTCGGGGGCCTCGGGGGTCTCGGGTGTCTCGGGGGCCTCCGGGGCAGCTTCGGCAGGGGGTGTGACGGGCTGTGCCTGAGGTGCCGCCCCACGTTTGCGGCGCGTGCCGGGGGAAGGTGACGAGAATAGGGCGTCCATGCCGGGGGGATAGTCCATCACCTCATCGGGCGCCATGGGGCGCAGCTCGTCACCGTACCATTTGAACTGCGGCAGGGAATATGCCGAGCGCTTGGCCAAATAGAGCGGGACGACGTTTCCGGTGGTTTCGGGCCACATTTTCACGTGGTCTATCTCCCCCTCAGTGAAGTATGCGTCAAGGAAGCTGCTCTCGGCGAAGGCGTATTTGTTATACGTCGAATCGTTCTCCATGGGGAACATGATAACCTGCACGTTGCCTTCGACATAAAGTCGCGTGATTGTGGAGTCACAAAACCAGGCAGTCATGTCGTTGCCGGCAAGTTGGTTGAAGCAGTCCTCTGCAACATGCTCGCCCATGATGCCGAACTCGGGGAGGCGTGCCCGGTCAACGGTTGAGTCGTTAAGGTGAATGTCGATGACGTTGCCGTAGATCTGCCGCTGGTCGCTCCAGATCATGGGGTGGTCATACATATGGAGTATGGAGTCGCGCTCGGTGAGGCTGAGGGAGTCGCACAGCCCCTGGACGTCGACACGATAGAAGCGCACGCGATGGAAAGCGTTGGTGACGCGCGTCGAGTCTATGAAGTCGCGGTAAGCGTTGATGGTGTCGCCGTGGAGATACAGGGTGTCTTTTTTTGAATACTCCTTGGCGAGGGCATTGCCGGTGACAAATGCGCTGTCGCGTGTCTCGTTGTAATAGCCATAATCGCCAAAAAGGTCTGCCTTGTTGACCGTGTCGGTCAATATCATGTTTCCGAAGGCCTCCCCTATCCCGCTCTGGCGGTCGTAAAAGAGGGTGTCGCCGGTAAGTGTGTTGCCCTTGTTGGTGATTACTGTCGAGCGGCTGTAGAGGTCAGCGACACCGGTGCGGGTGTTGTAATCTCCTGAAGAGGAGAGGATTGTGCCGTCCCGGTTGATGATGCGCGTGCGAGCGATGAGCTGGGCGACGTTGGTTGCCGTGTTGTAGGTCAGCGAGTCGGTGAACATCTGCAAGGTGTCGTTCTGGCGCGGGGAGAAGAGGTGGACGTTGTAATAGAAGAAGGCGTCCTTGGTGTTTGGGTAATAGTAGCCCTCGACAGAGGTGAGGGTGTTGAGCTTGTCTGAGAGCTTGCCGCCGACGTCGTAATAGCCGACGCTGGCCTTCATGTCGTAGTGGAAGATGTCGGTCTCGAGCTTGACATCGCGGTTGATCAGGCGAGCCTTCCGGCCGGTGCCACCATAGAGCACGGCCTGTTCGGTCATGCCGTTGTAGTTCAGCTCGTCGCCGTAGACGAAGAGGGTGTCGCCCTGCTCCATACGCACGTTGCCGAAAGCGTCGAGTGAGTTGCTCTTCTCGTAGAAGTGGGCGCTGTCGCAGTACATGAACATGCCTCCCTTGCGAAACATTACGTTGCCGTAAAGGGTCATGTAGTCGGTGCTTACGCGCTCGTTCATTACCAGAGAGTCGGCCTTCTCGAGGAACACCTTGCCGGGCTGGTTGCGGTCGGCTGTGGGTATGATGGGCTTGATGGGAGGCACCACCTTGTTCTGCGCCAGCGAGGGCATGAGAGCGGTGAGCAACAAAAGCAGACATGCGCCCACTGCTGTCAGCGGGGCATGCCGGCGTGTATTGTGTCTGATATTAAGCTTTTTTATTTTATCCATCCTTCGTGCTGGAACTGGCAGCTGCGCCAGGCTGGCTCGATGCGGATGTATGTCTCGCGTATCTTGCGGTCGAGCCAGTCACGCAGTATACGCCGGCGCTCGGCGCTCTCGGCCATCTCCTTGATGAGGGTGTAGTCGTCGGCCAGGTTGGCGCGGTGTGCGTCGAGACGCGCGGTGAGCTTCACCATGGCCACGACGTCGCGCTGCGTAGTCGGATCTTTCATGATGAATGCGCGTGACACGTCGCCGGGCTGCATGTCGGCCACCACTTTTGCCACCTCCTGCGGGAGGTCTTTCATCTCAAAGTATGTGGTGCCCGTCTCGGCATTGATCATCTGGCCCTTGTTGTTGCGGGTGTCCTTGTCCTGCGAGATGTAGGGGGCCACCTGCTCGAATGTGAAGCGGGCGGAGTCGACGATGTCGCCGCGGATTGAGTCGAGGCGGTTGACAGCCGCGATCAGGTCTTCGTCGCTTACCTTGGGGCGAAGGAGAATGTGGCGGGTGTTGACGCGGTCGCCGCGCTTCTCGATGAGCTGGATGATATGGTAGCCAAACTGGCTCTCGACGATGCGGCTGACGCGCTTGTTGTCGTTGAGGTTGAATGCGACTGCGGCATACTCGGGGTCGAGGTGAGCACGTCCCATGAAGCCGATCTCACCGCCTTTAGCGGCGCTGCCGGGGTCTTCGGAGTAGAGGATGGCGAGGGTGGAGAACTCAATCTCGCCGTTGTTGACGCGCTCTGAGAACTCGCGCAGGCGCTCCTTTACGCTCTCAATCTCCTGACGGGGGATGACGGGGTTGATGGTGACTATTTGCACCTGCACCTGCATGGGTATGAATGGCACGCTGTCTTCAGAGAGACCATTGTAATAGCGGCGCACGTCGGCAGGGGTAAGCTTGACATCCTTGGTGAGGGATGACTGTACTTGCTGGATGCGATATTGGTTGGTAATAAGCTCGGTCATCGACTCGCGCATCTCGGGGATAGTGCGGTGGAAATATTCCTCAACCTTCTCCTTTGAGCCGAGGTTAGTGATGAAGTAGTTGATGCGCGACTCCACCTGCTGGCTGACGAGCGAGGGTGAGACCTCAACAGTGTCGAGGTCGGCCTGGTGGAGGTAGAGCTTGTCAATGGCGAGGCGCTCGGGCACAAGGCAGTAAGGGTCGCCTGGCAGATCCTGCTTGTCGTAGATGAGCTGCTGGTAATACTCCTCGATCTCCGACTTCCATATAGGCTGGTCGCCCACCACCCAGGCAATCTCTTCAACGATATTGCTCTGGGCGCAGGCGATGCCAAATGCGGTGGCCACGAGGCCTGAGATGATGAATGTTCGGGTAAGGTTCATAGGTTATTTAAGTGAATTGACCACTTCCTGGTTGATCTGCACGGGGTATCGTGCGCGCAAGGCCTCAATCCATTCGCGGTCGAGCTGCTGCTGGTAGTCTGCGGCCACAGCGCCCTTGACATCAGCGGCCTCCTCGGGCTGCTCGAGCATCACGCCGCCGAAGGCGAAGTATGACGGCCAGGAGGTGGAGGTGTTGTTGGGACGGTCGCCGCCGAAGAGGAGGAAGTCGGTGATGGCATTGTCGCCCTGGGCGGCGAGCACCTTCTCAATCTTCACCTGGCGGCCGAAGTGCTGCCGTGCGGCGATGACGGCCTCGGGGACGGCGAGGGTGCATGTGTCGAGATAGTTCTTGACCTCGCCCATGACGGAGTCGTTGGGGGTGAAGACCACGTAGCCCTTATAGTGGGGCTTGTCCCAAGTGTACTCAGAGCGGTGCGCCTGGAAGAAGGCGTTGAGGCCCTCGGTATCGGAGGTCGAGCGTTCCCACACGTTTGCATTGCTTACCTCGAAGAGGAGCATGCCGTCGCGATACTCGGCCAGCAGGTTGGCGAGCTCGGGGTGCTCGGCGGGAAGCCGGTCTATGGCGTAGTCGCGCACTTGCTCGTTGAGCATGCTCTGCACAAGTTTCTCAAAGCGGGTGTAGATCTTCTCGGGAGTGTCGTCAGGCACAGCAGTCATTTTTTCAGCGACTTCTGCAACGGTAATCTTGCGATCGGCCACCGAGGCTACCACCTTGGTGTTAGCCTTGAGGGCAGCCAAAGCGGCATCGTATGTGCCGGCCTTCTCAATGTCTTTCTTCACGGCCTTCATCACTTTGGCGTCGGTCTTGGCCTTGTAGAGCTTGGCATAGTTTGCCACGGAAGCGTCGGCAGCCATGTTGGCGCGCTCGTCGTGCTGAATGACGTTGAGGATGTCGGGGCGAAGAGTCTCCAGGGATGCCCCGGGACGCGAGGCGAGGCGCTGGATGATATGATAGCCGAACGATGTGGCGATTGGACGGGAGATGTCGCCGTCGGCCATGGCAAAGACTGCGCGGTCAAACTCAGGCACCATGTCGCCGAAGCTGAACCAGCCGAGGTCGCCCCCCTTGCTCTGCGAGCCGGGGTCCTCGCTCTCGCGGCGTGCCATGTCGCCGAAGTCGGCGCCGGCTATCACGAGCTCATAGATGGAGTCGATGCGCTCGCGCTGACGGTTTTTGAGTGAGTCGGAGACATTGCGGGTGACCTTAAGGATATGGCGCGCATGAACCTGGCCGGGATCTTGACGTACGCTGTCTACACGGACGAGGAAGAATCCGAAAGGAAACTCCTGCACCTCAGACACCTCACCGACGGGAACGGCATATACGGCCTTCTCGAAGGCGTAGGGGTAGCGGTTGGCCTTCATCCACCCCATCACCCCGTGGTTCTTGTCGACAGAGAAACGGTCGGCCATCTGCGCGAAGTCGGCGCGGCCGGCCACTATCTCGGCGCGTATGCTGTCGATGCGCTCTTTGACGCCGAGGCGCTCGGCGGGCATGCGTCCGCCGTACATCATGATATAGTTGACGTATCGGTTTTCCTGGAAATGGTCATAGACCTCCTGAACGAGAGCGTCTTCCACGGTGTGATCCACCATATAAGGCGCGGCGAGGTCGTCGCGGTAGCGCGCATACTCGGCCTTGAAGGCGGCGGTGGTGTCGACACCGGTAGCCTCAGCCTCGGCCACTTTGAGCTTGTAGTTGACAAACATGTCGAGGTATTCGTCGACGGTGGTAGGCTGAGTCTGCTGTGAGTTGTTCTTGTTGTAAAGATACTCAAACTCGCTCAGCATAATCTGCTTGCCATTGATGGTCATGATGACGGGATCGGTGGCAGGCTTGGTGTCGTTTTTTTTGGCCGAGATGTTGCCCACGACAGAGAGGGCTGCGAGGGCGACGACGGCGAGAGGTAAAAGACGTTTTTTCATTTTTGGTTTTTGACGAATATTCTTGAAGGGAGTGAGTGCAGGTGGTCGTTCAGCACACTGCACCTTCATTGAAAACGCGCGCGAAGTGGGTAATATTGCGCGTGCGCCTGAAAAAATTGTGTTGTTGGTGCTAAACAACGGATTTCACGGATTATTGTTTAATCTGTGAAATCCGAGAAATCCGTTGTTTCGGTGGTTAGTTGCGGACGGCGCTGTAGTTGGGGGCCTCGGAGGTGATGGCCACGTCGTGGGGATGGCTCTCGAGGACGCCGGCGGCGGTGATGCGGGTGAACTTGGCCTGGTGCAGAGCCTCGATGTCGGGGGCGCCGCAGTAGCCCATACCGGCGCGTAGTCCGCCGAGCATCTGGTATACCACCTCCTGGAGGGAGCCCTTGTATGGCACGCGGGCGGCGATGCCCTCGGGAACGAGCTTCTTTGCATCGGTCTGATCGGCCTGGAAATAACGGTCCTTGGAGCCTTTCTCCATGGCCTCGAGGGAACCCATGCCACGGTATGACTTATATTTGCGGCCGTTGAAGATGATTGTCTCGCCGGGGCTCTCCTCCACACCGGCGAGCATGCCGCCGAGCATGACAGAGTAACCGCCGGCGGCGAGGGCCTTTACGATGTCGCCGCTATAGCGTATGCCGCCGTCGGCAATGAGGGGGACGCCGGTGCCTTCGAGAGCCTTGGCGACGTCGTAGACGGCGGTAAGCTGGGGCACGCCTACGCCGGCGATGACGCGGGTGGTGCAGATGGAGCCGGGGCCGATGCCCACCTTTACGCCGTCGGCACCGTTGTCAACCAGGAACTTGGCTGCCTCACCGGTGGCGATGTTGCCGACGACGACGTCGATATTGGGGTATGCCTCTTTGATGGCGTGGAGCTTGCCGACGACGCCCTGGCTGTGGCCGTGGGCGGTGTCGATGACTATGGCGTCGACGCCGGCCTTGACGAGGGCCTCGACGCGCTCCATGGTGTCACCGGTTACTCCCACGCCGGCGGCGACACGGAGGCGCCCTAACTCATCCTTGCAGGCGTTGGGCTTGTCTTTTGCCTTGGTGATGTCTTTGTAGGTGACTAGGCCGACCAGGCGCCCCTCCGCGTCGACCACGGGAAGCTTCTCAATCTTGTGCTCCTGGAGAATGCGGGCGGCCTCCTCGAGGTTGGTCGACTGGGATGTGGTGACCAGGCCTTGGGAGGTCATCACCTCGCTGACGGGGCGCTTGGGATTGGCCTCAAAGCGGAGGTCGCGGTTGGTGACGATGCCGACGAGCAGCCCGTCGTCGTCTACCACGGGGATGCCGCCGATGTGATATTCCTCCATCATCTTGAGGGCGTCGCCGACGGTGGCGGTGCGCTTGATGGTGACGGGGTCGTAGATCATGCCGTTTTCGGCACGCTTGACGGCGTGCACCTGGCGCGCCTGCTCGGCGATGGACATGTTTTTGTGAATTACGCCGATGCCGCCCTCACGGGCGATGGCAATGGCCATCGACGCCTCGGTGACGGTATCCATGGCCGCCGAGACGATGGGGACGTTGAGAGTGATGTTACGGGAGAACTTGGTGCGGAGGTTTACCTCGCGAGGGAGCACTTGGGAATAAGCGGGTATGAGGAGGACGTCATCAAAAGTGAGGCCCTCCATTTTAACACGGTCAGCAATAAACGACATATTCAGACGAGAGTTGTTTTATGGTTTTATTGCGCACAAAGGTAAGCATTTTTTCCGATAGTGCAATAAATAATTTTTTTGGGCTGAAATTTATCCGGTTACATGATTAGCCGATTAAGGAGCGATGCTTCTTAATCGGCTAATCGGGTAATCGGGTAATCGGGTAACGCGAGAGGGGCGGGGCGCGGGGGCGCCGCCCCGCTCCTTACTTGATGCGCACTTTGATGGCGGAGGAGCCGCGGCGGAGTATGTAGACGCCGGATGTCGGGTTGGTCACGCGGATGCCTTGGAGGTTATAATACTCCTCGGGGGCTTCGGTGTCGGCGTTTATGCCCTCGATGCCAACGAGGCCGTTGGTGACAGCAATGGAATAAGGACCGGTGAGGAGCCCGTATTCATCACCCATCACGCTCATTTGGTATGTTATGTCGGACCAGAGGTTGTCGAATTGTCCGCTGAATGTGAGGGTCTTGGCCTCACCCGTCCGAAGCGTGATGTACTGACTGGAGGTGTTGACAATGGAGTATGTACTGTCAGCGGGGATAAAGGAGCAATATACACTGTCGGCCCACTCCCCGGAGATACATTCTATCTCTACCTCGATGCGGCCTTCTTGGGCGTCGATAGTCGTAATAGCGTCGCCTGTATTGCCATCGACTATGACGTTTTTGACAGCAGCCTCAGGATGGATGCCGTTGTCGTAGAGGATGGGATAGGTGTTGTCGCCGATCATGGTGTAGACGGTGTCTTCGACGGTGTAAACCGAGAGGTAATACTGGCCGTTAGGGAGGCTGTCGGGAGCGGTGACGCGCAGGGGCGCGCGGAAGGCGCCGGCGGCTAAGATGTCGATGGTCTGCGCGTCGCCTTTGGCGCATATCTCGTATGTGTCAGGCTCGCCGGCGGTGCCGGAGATCATGCACACGGCCACGGTGGCGGTGACGTCCTTGGTGGTGGAGATCATGGAGGTGGCGGTGACCGTGTTGCCAGCCATAAGTGTATCGGTGTCAGGCGAGATGGAAGAGATGTATGCCGAGAGCCGGGCGGGGGTCTCATCCTTCTTTACCACGATGGCGGTGGAGGCGTAGGTGTTGGTGCCGTCGGTGTTCTGCAGCTCGACGGTGTAGTTGCCCGGCTCGAGGGTCTCGGGGAATGTCAGGGGGAAGATGGCACGGGAGGTTCCGGCGGTGAGGGCCATGGAGAGCGTGCCTGTGGCCTGCGTGACGCCCGTGGAGTCTACCAGGGCCACCTGCATCTCGCCGGTGTAGCCGGAGGGCGCGGTGATGCTGAAGGTGAAGTTGTATTTCTCGCCTGCGCGGTAGCCGTCCTCGGTGACGTCAGAGCCGACATATTCAGCGGTGATAGGCTCGAAGTCGGTCTGTGAGAAGGTGACGGTGGAGGAGGTGACTACGCAGTGGAGGAAGGTCTGGCCCAACGAGGCGTTAGCCTTGCACTTGGTCCACTCGCCGCCGTCGGGCTTGAAGGCGGGCCAGAGGTTATACTCGCCAAGGGGCAGGTCGTCGGCATATATCATCATGGCGTAGAAGCCGTGGTAATAGCCGTCGGAGGTGTTGGCGACGGTGCTCTGTGTGCCGTAGGTGACGGTGGTGCGGTTGCCGGTGACGTCCTCGAGTATTACGCCGAGGGTGGGCGAGGGGATGTCCCAGATGCCGGTGTTGTAATAGGCGTTGAAGGTGGCGTCGTCGCCGAGTCCTCGGAAGTAGATGATGGTGGAGGAGGTCGACTTTGAGAACGACCACTTTGCGGTGGTGGAGGTGCGGGTTGAGGTAGGAGCGAGGTAGCCGCCGGTGCTCAGGGCGTAGACTTTTGCGCCGGTCTGTCCTTCGACTGCCGGGCGGCAATGGTACATGATGGCGTTGTCGTAGTTATAGCCGGCCTCGCCGCTGCCGCCGCCGATGCCTTGGCCCTCGGGATAGAGGTTGCTCAGCAGGAAGTAGCCGTTGTAAGAGCCTTCCCAGCCCCAGTTGAAGTGGAAGTAAGAGTTGTTGGAATATCCGTCGCATACGAAGGCGTGGCCTGCGGAGCCGTCGTTGCCGTCATAGTAAAGTGGGCGTCCTGCCTCAAGCTCGCTGTAGACCAACTCCTCCCACTCGGCGTCGGTGTACCAGTCGCGCATTTCGAGCGACATGCCGGCGTCGTATTTGAGATAGTTGATCATGCCGGCGGCGGCTGTGGAGCCGTATGCTCCGGAGCCGCTGGTGCCGTAGCTCATGTCGGCGGCCACGCCGCAGGCATACATCAGGGTGGCGATGGCTTCGCGCTGCGCCGAGGTGCCGGTGGTGGAGGTGGGATAGCCGTTGAGCATGTTTGTCCAGTCGAAGGTGGTGTTGGCGTAGTCAAACGAGAGGGTCTTGTTGTTCCAGGTATATGAATGGCTGCCAGTGCCGGTGAGGGGCCACTCGTGCACCTTCATCACCTGTGCCATGGCGGTGGCCACGCAACCGGTGTAGCAGTAGCGGGTGCCGGACTTGGGGCACTTGTTGTAATATGGCGCGCCCTGGTTCCAAGTGGTCTGGCACAGGGGGGCGATGGCGGCGCGGTCGGTGGACATAAGCGGCCGGTAGTCGGTGCTCCCCGCGGCAGCCGCGGCGGCTATCTGCGCGGAGGCGCGGTCGAGCCACCACTGCACGTTCGAGGGAATGTCCTCGGCCTCAAACACGTCGGTGTCAGAATATCCGATAACGGGGGTGACTGCGTCATCGGCCGCGACTATTAGGAAGCCGGTGCCTTGTGTCGGCGTAAAGACGTAGAGCGTGGCAGCTTCGGTGGCCTTGTCAACCTGCGTGTATGCGAGTGACATAGAGGTGGCCGATGCCGATGTTAAGATAGCGGGACGCGATGAGGCCACTCCGCTCCGACGTGCCGCCGCCAGGGCAGCCTCAGGGGTCAAAGGGGCTGCGGTTGCCGTCGCCGCTGCCAATATTGCGGTTGCAAGTGTCAGAGTTATTCCTTTCATCATAGCAGTGTTCAGTTGATGATGTGATGATTCGAATGAGTAGGTTTTGAAAAAGGCAAAAGTACAAACTTTTTTTAACTTTCGCACAATTTTCGGCAAAGAATCTACCGAATTACCGCAATTTTGTGCTTTTTTTCACGCAAATATTGCAATCCGATAGCACACAATGGTGACAGATAGCAGAAGATGGCGAAAGGGAAGTAGGTGAGCGTGGCCACGCCAAGGACGGTCGACTGGGTGATGCCGCAAGAGTTCCAGGGGATGAGCACGGAGGTGACGGTGACGGAGTCTTCGAGGGTGCGACTGAGGTCGGTCGGCTCGAGGTTGGCGCGGGAGTAGGCGTCGGTATAGACGTTGCTGCCGATGATGAGGGAGAGGTATTGGTCGCAGGTGAAAGCGTTGAGCATCACGCCGGTGCCGGCGGTGGCGGCTACGAGGGAGGTGCCGCTGTTGAGGCGAGAGGTGATGGCGGTGGTAAGTGTGGCGAGCATGCCGGTGCCCATGTATACGCCGCCGAAGAGTATGGCGGCGCAGACGAGGACTATCGTGGGCACCATCGCCCAGAGGCCGCCTGTTGCCGTCAGCGAGTCGAGCAGGTCGCTCCCGGTGACAAGTTCGGTTGAGGCGAGGAGCATGCGGGCGGTGGCCCAGAGGATGTTGCTGCCGTCGGCGATGCGGTCGACGAGCGCGGGCTGTGCCATGAACATTGCGGCGACGCCTAAGGCGGCGCTGATGAGGAGCACTTTGAGGCAGTCAACACGTATCACGCAGAGTATCACCGTGATGGCGGGGACAACCATGAGCCAAGGGGAGAGGCAGAATATGGAGCGCAACCCCTCCGTGATGGCCTCGGTGTCTTGCAGCGGGGCGGCTTCGGTGCCGAGGCCGACGAGGGTGTAGACGAGCAGGGTTATGGCGATGGCGGGGACGGTGGTGACCATCAGGCGCCGGACATGGGAAAAGAGGTCGACGCCGCAGGCGGAGGAGGCCACGACGGTGGTGTCGCTCAGCGGCGACACCTTGTCGCCGAAGTATGCGCCGGAGATGATGGCGCCGGCGCTCCAGGCAGGACCGACGCCGAGGATGCTGCCGATACCCATGAAAGCCACGCCGACGGTGGCGATGGTGGTCCAGGAGCTGCCCAAAAGGGTAGAGACTATGCCGCTGACGACGCATGCGGTGACCAGGAAGAAGCGCGCGCTTAGCATGTTGATGCCGAAGTCTATCATGACGGGGACGATGCCGGAGAGCATCCAGGTAGTTGAGACGAGCGCGATGCCGGCGAGGACGGGGAGGGCGGAGCCGAGCTGGCGCCAGCTGCGGCGGAGGCCTGCGGCGATGTCGGCACTACGGGTGGTGAGGGGCGGGGAGGCAGGGCCGGCGTGAGCGGCCGGGGACGGCCGCCCTCCTGACTTGTGGGCGGCAAGGAGTGCGACGAGGGTGGCGACAAGGAGCGCCACGGGGCCGTAGGTGGAGATCTCCCCTACCCCGCGGATGGCGATGACGGCGCCGATGACCAGTATCAGCGACACAAGCGGCAGCGTCGCAGCAACGACATTAAGGTTTTTCATGTAACAATAAGGACCCTTGAATAGTTGTTTTACGTGGGGGCAAAGGTAATCAAACGCCGCGAAGTATGCAAAAAATAATCGATGGCCGCCCGAGTTCAATCGAGGGCCATCGATTATTAGTCAGAGTTTCACTTTGATGGCGGTGCCGTCGGGGGCGACGCGGATGTAGACGCCGGGGGCAGGCACGGCCACACGCAGGCCCTGCAGGTTGTTATGGAGAATAGGAGGGGGGTGATTGTTAAAATTTTTTGCAAATATAACAACGATGCGACACATATCCAAATTGCGGCCAATTTTGGGGGCTTTCCGACCAACTTACCCGATTAGCCGATTACCCGATTAAATGGCAAAGTTGCATTTAATCGGGTAATCGGCTAATCGGGTAAATTGGTTATTTTGATGGCGGCAGAGATGGGCGCCCTCCCAGTTACCGTTTGCGGTTGCGGACGCTCTTGGTGGCGGAGGAGGAGCCGGAGGAGCTCTTGGGTTTGGTGGACTTGGGCTTCTTGGTCTTGGCGGCCTTGGAGGAGCCGCGCTTGGTGCGCGTGGTGGTCTTCTTCTCGCCGTCACCGTCGCCCTCGCCGCTGACAGCCTCGTCGCCGTCGCCGGAGGTTGACGCGGCGGCTACCTCCTTGCGGTTGGCAGCCTTGACAGCGTCAGGGTCTTCAACCCACAGCTTGTCGCCGAAGGTGTCGAGGCGGTTCTGTATGCTGTCTTGTGCGCGGGCTAGGTCTTCGGGGTCGGGATACATCTGGTTGAGGGAGAGGTTGCGCAAGTTGCGAGTCTTGTAGATGTCACCCTTGTATAGCCCCATCTGGAAATAGTCGTCATAGGTGCAGGTAGCGAGGTTGTTGTCGTCGGAGGTGAAGATGTTCTGCGTGGTGATATGGGGCCGCAGGTCGTCAAACTTGATCCAGAACATGGGATATTTGACAGCCTCGCCACCGAAATCGCCCGAGCGGTGGAGCACGGGACAGATGGCCTCGATGATAGTGCGCATGCGGTTTGAGCGGGTGTCAAACTCCCAGCGCTCTATCAGGTAGTAGCTGAGCACCTCGTTGGCGGGGACGTCGGAGTCGTCGATGTTAAACTTGGGGTGCTTGTCGCTGGAGCCCTTGGCGTTGGTGTAGAGTATGTGGAAGCGGTCGAGCATGTCCTTGACCTTTATGCGGTATTCGTCGGTGAACACCTCGCGTCCGTCCAGATACTCGTAGGCGGCGAACTGGTCGGAGGCGAGCAGCCGCATGATGATACGGAAGAGGCTCTCCTGGCCGTCGATAGGCTCGTCGGGGAAGTAGAGGGGGGCGTTGGCGTCCTTGCTGAGGTCGAGCTGGCGGTAGATGACGCGCATCCAGTTGAGGTCGGCATCGGAGGTGGGCACGGTCTCGAAGTGGTTTTGCATGCGCGGTGTCACACCGGTGGCCGATGTGGAGGTACGGCCGTCGTCAGTGCGTCGGCGGACCACCGTGCTTGAGGATGAGGAGTCCTGCGCGGCTGCTCCTAGTGCAACAGCGGCGAGGGTGAGGGCTATGATGAGGTGACGTTTCATATTCAGTTTTTAGTTTTTAGTTTTTAGTTTTTAGTGATTAGTTTTTTAGTTTCGGAATCGCTATGCAAAAAAGCATTTTGCTAAAAACTAAAAACTAAAAACTTTAAACTTAGTTAGTTGACGATTACTTCTACGGGTGAGAGGAGGCGCTCGATGCCGTCGGGGCCGACGGCGCGGATGCGGGAGATATAGAAGCGCTTGCCGCGGGAGAGGCGCTTGAACTGGTCCATCTGGCGCTGCGAGAACTGTGCTCCGGCCGACACCTCGGGGATAGCGTTGCCCATCGAGTCGAAGAAGACGGTCTCGAAGCCGAGCACGCGGAAGTCGATGTTGAGCATGTCGTCGTCGATGGCGGCGTCGAGGCCCTTGGCGGCGAGCAGCGCGCTCTTGCTGAATGGCTTGCCACCCTTGTAGCGCTCGGTCGTGCCGTTGGCGCCTGTGTAGGTGATGAAAGCCACGGGATCGGGCAGCTTGCGCACACGGAACGAGGTGGTGTTGACCGTCTGGTTCGACCCGTCGATATTGGCGGTGACGGTGATTACAGCCTCCGAGCCGACGTTGGTGGGCTTGGCCACCCAGGCATCGCCGTTGCGTGTGAGCGATCCGTTGGTCATGGTGGCGTTGATGGAGCTGGTGGGCACGCCGGGCACGGAGATGCTGATGGGGTTGTTGATGCCGGCGTATAGCACGTTCATCATCGTCGCGCTGACGGTGGCCGTAGGCTCCATGACGGTGTAGGAGGAGGAGAAGGGGTGGCGGGTCTCCGTGCCGTCGCCGTGGGTGACGAGGATGTAGCCGGAGTAGTCGAAGGTGCCGGTGCTCCCGGCGTTGAACTCGTAGAGGCCGCGGTCGTTGTTGAGCAGGTGGCCGTTGACGAACACCTGCGGGCGCGAGGTGGTGTCGATGGCCGCCAGCACTATGCTGGCTGAGTATTTGCCACCGCGCATGACGTAGCGGCTGTTGGGTATGACGAATGCGTTGAGCTCGTTGACGCGGACGTCGCCGGCGTCGATGGAGGCAAGGATATTGGAGAGTGCCTCACCCTCGGCGAAGCGCACATCGTTTTGCAGCTTGGTAAGCAGGGTTATGGCGGCAACTGTGGGCTGGGTGTCAAACTTTGCCTCCTCCCAGGTTTGGGGGATGGCTATGCCGGGTCGCTTGAACGGCTCGGTGGAGAGGGTCTCCATGATGGAGCGGCGCTTGACGGTGTCGCCGATGAAGGTGACGACGAAGTCGCGGTATGCCTCGACAGCCTCGCGCAGGTGCTTGCCACGCTGGCTGACCGGGTTGAGCATGACCACGGAGGCTGCCTCGAGATCGTCGCGGCGCTGTATGTCGCTGAGGATGCCGTCGGGGCCGTCGGCCTCCTTGACTATCATCAGCTTTAGGGAGTCGATATAGGCATAAAGCTCGGTGGAACGCGCGCGCACCGTTGAGGCGCGGTCAAACCATACCTGGCCCTTCTGGGGATTCTGCATGGCGAAGGCCTCGAGCTGGTTGTAAATGGCGGCGTTGCGCTGCTCTATGTTGGTATTGGTGCGTGCCAGGCCATCCTCCACCTGAGTGAAGCCGTCGAGCACGTCAGACGACACATTCAGGGCAAGCATCGCAGTCAAGACGATGTACATCAGGTTGATCATCTTCTGACGCGGGGACAGCTTAGTTACTGATTCGGCCATTGTAACTTATAACTTATAACTTATAACTTATAGTTATGTTAATGCGCTTTTTAAATAGCTTGTTGATTGAAAATTGTGCATTATGCATTATGCATTGGCTATGCCTCTTCGGCGGCGGCTTCGTCGGGCATGGCGGCGCCGGGCATCATGGGTCGGTACATGTTGATGGTCATGGCGTGGATCATCTTCTCGTACACCTGGTTGAGCTGCTGCATGTATCGGGCCATCTTCTCGGTCTCTTCGGCGTATCGCTGGCTCTGGCGGGCGCTCTTCTCATACATGTCGCGGATGTCCTTGATGCCGCGGTTGACGCGGTCGATGGAGTCGAGCTGTGAGCTTACGCTCTTGAGCTGTATCTCGTATATGGTGTTGAGACCGCCGATGTTGCGGTTGAGGTCCTCCATCTGGGTGACGTAGCCGGTGGAGCTGTGCTGTATGTTCTCTGAGTTCTCGGTGATGGCCTTGTAGCTGTCGAGGAGCACCTCGCTGACATGGTTGAGGGCCTGCGTGGTGTTGCGGAGCTGTGTCATCTGGTCGGCGATGGCCGACATCTGCTCGAGATACTGCTGGGTGGCGGTGGTGAGTTCGGCCATCTTTGAGAGCTGGTCGGAGGCAGCCGACATCTTGGCGATGCTCTCTGACAAGCTTGTGCGGTCGTCGTCGCTAAGCTCTATGCTTTGCGGCAATCCCACGGCGCTGCGAGCGGCAGCCTCCTGAAGGGCCGGGTCGACGGGTGCGCCCTGCACGGGGACGCCACCGTTGATGACCACGCCGCCTGTGCCGCCGACAAAGTCAGGACGATCCTCCGGGTCGCGCGTGTCAAGCACAGGGAACACATCCTCCCACTTATACTCCTTTGGAGGACGGTCGAAGGCGGTGAGTATGAACATCAGCACCTCGGTGCCCATGCCTATCGACAGCAGGGTGTTGCCGCCGGGCAGGTGAAGTATCTTGAAGAGCGCACCCCAAATGACGATTGCGGCGCCTATCGAGTAGCAGAAGTTGAAAAAGCGCTGGCCGCCCTCCCAAGCGAGGAACTGCTGGACTTTATTTTTGTTTATTCGTGCCATAGCGTTAGCTCAGACGATATATTTGTATAATATAATGTGTGTATGACGATGGGTTATTTCTTGCTCTGCTTCTGGCCCTTGGCGAAGCCTATCTGCGTGCGCACGCAGCGGAAGCCGATGTATGAGCGCTGCTCATTTTGGTACTCCCACATGCGTATGTCGGACCGGATGTTGTGGGCGACGTCTTTCCACGAGCCGCCGCGCACTATCTTGCGCTTCATCTTGTAGGGATCCTCCTTGGCGGCGTCATAGCGATACTCCGGGTTGATGTCGTTGGTAAGCTTGCTGACAGCCTCGGTATAGGCGGTCGATGTCCACTCGCTGACGTTACCGGCCATGTCATAGAGGCCGAAGTCGTTGGGTGAGTAGGTGCCGACCTTGGAGGTGATGAGGTGGCCGTCCTTCACATAGTTGCCGTCCTGCGGCTTGAAGTTGGCGTAGAAGCACCCCTTGTCTTCGGTGAGCGGCATGTCGCCGTCCCAGGGATATTTGTTTTCAATGATGCCGGCGCGGGCGGCATACTCCCACTCGGCCTCGGTAGGCAGGCGGTAGGGCTCGACGTAGACTCCTTCCTTGCCTAGAGAGCGGCGCAGATAGTCTGTGCGCCAGTTGCAGAATGCGTTGGCCTGCTCCCAGCTGACGCCGACCACGGGATAGTCGCTGTAGCCGCCGTGGCTGAAGTAGAGGCGCACGTAAGGCTCGTTGTAGGCGTTGTCGAAATCGTTGACCCAGGCGGTGGTGTCGGGGTAGACGTTGACTATGTAGGTGTTGAGGAAGTCGTAGTCGCCGGTGAGCGAGCGGGTGATGGTCTCGCGTATGATCTCGCCCTCGTCGTTGATGTATGCGGTGTCCTTAGAGATGACGGGGTTGGTGGTGGGCACGGGGCGGTCAGTGTTATACTCCCGGGTCTTGGGGTCAAGCCGGTTGCGACGCTTGGCGGCCTCCGTGTGGTTATAGATCTCGTAACGATAGTTCATCTGGGTGTGGTCAAGCTCCTTGACGCCCGTGATGGGATTGATGCGGTACACGCTCTCGATGGCGCGGGCCTCATCTTCGTTGGGGTTGCGCCAGGGTATGGCCTTCGACCAGTTGAGGTGCGGCTTGACGGGGTTGCCGTCCTTGTCCTCCTCGATCTTGAAGTCCTCGTTGCCGCCGTAGGCGGGGTCGGCGAGGCGCTCGCGGATTATGCTGTCGCGCACCCAGAAGACAAACTGCTTATACTTGGCATTGGTCACCTCGGTCTCATCCATCCAAAACGACTCTACGCTGATGCCGCGGGCATCGGCACGGAGGTTCCAGGCGCTGTCGGCCTCCTGCGGGCCCACCTGCATGGAGCCGCGTGTGACGAGCACCATGCCGTAAGGCGTTGGCTCTGACCACGATGTGCCGCCGACACCGGTCACCTCGCCGCCTGCCGACGACGAGCCGCCCGCAGCACAGGCGCCGACGGTGAGGGCGATGATGAGTGAGATTATATAAAGGATTGACTTTCTCATGTCAAGCTTATAGTTTTTATTTTTTGGTTTTTAGTTCTTCGTTCTCGATGATAATCGATTTTTATCGATAGTCATCTAGTTCTATCGATTGTTTGTGCATCACATGATGCGGATGTTTTTGTGGCGGTTCTTGTTTTTCTCGGAGAAATCAAGCTTGAGGTTATAGCCCACCACTATCTCGTGGCTGCCACTGCTGGCCTTGGCGATGGCCGAGGTCGAGTAGTCGTAGCTGTATCCCAGGTAGATGCCTTTGTATTCCGCGGCGACCATGGCCGTGATGCCGTCGTCGTAGCGGTAGCCAACACCGGCGGTGAGAAATTTGTTGTAGCGCAAGCGCGCCGTCACCTGGCCGGTGTAGAAGTTGAAGTCGGTGGCAAACATCACCGAGGGCAACACTTCAAATAACGTGTTTTTGATGGGAATATTGCCTCCGGCCATGAAATATAGCGTGCGGTCGGCCTGAAATTCAAAGTTGCGCTCTGCGGCGGTGGTGCCGTCTTCGTTGGTCGATCCGCCTGTGGAGGTGCTCTCGCCGCTCATCTTGATTGTGGGGGAGAGAGCGTGCTGCAGCGAGACACCCCCCCAGATGTTCTTGCGTGTGTAGAATACACCCACCCCGAGGTCGAGGGTGCCTCCGTGGATGTCGGAGGTGGGTATGGCCTCGTCGGTGCTCTGGTGGTAGTCGTCGTTGTCGGGGAGCACTACCTTTGAGCCGTCAAACCCCTCGTCGAAGTAGCCGGCCTGCACGGCGACTGTCCACTCCCCCTTGAGCAGCTTAAACTTGTAGCCGAGCTGGGCGGAGATGGCGAGGGTCTTGTAGAGACCCTCCGACTCCTGCTCGACCACCAGGCCCACGCCGAAGCGCTTGCCGAGGAACTTGAACGGCATGTTGGCGGTCCCCATGAAGGTCTTGGGGGCGTTGTCAATGCCCACCCACTGCATCCGGCCGAGGCCGCGGATGGTCAGGTTGTCGTTAATGCCGATGGCGGCAGGGTTGTAGAACGAGGGCACGTCGAAGTAGTGCGACAGCATGAGGTCGGTCTGCGCACGTGCGCCCAGCGCGCCTGTCAGAAGCAGCACGAGCGTGAGCGCGGATATGTGGAAACGATGTCGCATCTTGTTACTCATTAACTCTTTATCTCATCTACTCGAAATAAAAGGTGAGGACAAACATTTTTGATGTGGCTTTCGACAGCGAGCGGGTGATGTGGATCTTGGTGGGGTCGTCGACGAGGTCGGGACGATTTTGGTCGATGATGTCGGTGAGGCCTATGCAGAATTTTATTTCGGGGATAAACTTGAAGTACGGCAGATAGAAGTCGCAGCCGAGACCGAAGGTGAGGTAGACGTCGAGCGGCTTGAGCTTCAGGTAGTCGCTGTTTTTCTTCGACACGTCGAAGGCCGGCATCACACCGGCCGTGAGATACGGCCGAGAGTTGCGGTAGCGCATGGCCGAATACTTGATGTCGATGGGCAGCACGACGTAAGTGCTCTTCAGATGCTGCGAGGCTTCGATACCGTTGGTAGTGTCAAGCATCTTTATGTTGCGATCGCCAAAATACATGCCGGGAGAGAACCGGAGATTGAAATAGTTGCTCAGCCGGAAGTCCAACAAGCCGTTGACACAGAATCCGGGAGAATATGACGGCTGGTCCATGAACCATGTCTGGCCGTCCTCGGTGACGTATCCGTTATGCACGAAGGTGATGTCCTGCAAGTGGATGCCTACGGAGAAGCCGAGATGCCAGCGGCGCATGTCGGTGTACGGGCGGTTGAGCACCACATCGTTAAGGCGTCGCGCATCCACCCGCATCGGCATAATGGCCGCCACGAGCGCAAGGAGTGTGATTATGATGGTCTTTAAGCCCTTCATCACCTTAAAAACGCACCCGGCCCCCCATTTATTGCCTATTTGTTAAACAATCGGCCATTCGATGATTTTCGATTATCATCGATAAACTCGAGTTTTCGAAATAATGCAAAAAAAGAGCGGCCGCCCCCATAGGTAAAGGCGCCGCTCAGGGTCCATTCTGGTTACATATATATCTGCGTAATGAAAAAGACTGTAATCATAGGCTTGAAGAAGTTTATAACTTATAACTTATAACTTATAAGTTTATGCTTGGTCAATTCCCAAATCATCAATTCCCAAATCCCGATTTCTCAAATCGGGGGTCGTCCGCCGCCCATGCCCGGAGGCGGCCCGCCGCCGGGACCTCCATGGCGCGGGCGGGTCATGTCCTCTGGCGTGGCCTCACCGCGCTTGCTGAAAGAGTTGAAGCGGTAGGTGAAGGTGAGCATGAAATAGCGGGTCAAGGTGTTGTATCTCGTATCGTCGATATAGTTCGCTGTGACAGAGCGGCTGATGTCGCTCTTTTGGTGGAGCAGGTCGTAGACCTTGAGGGCTATGGTGGCCGCGTTGCCGGGGAGGAACTGGTAGGCTATCTGCGCGTTCCACATCCACTCGTTTTTGTTGTAGCCCGAGGTGTAGCCGCTGGTGCCGGTATAGGTTACGTCGCTGCTGAGCACCACGTTTATGGGGGTGTAATAGGTGGCGTTGAAGTTGCCTCCGTAGTTGTGTATGGCGTTGTCGGAGGTGGACTTGATGGAGTTCCAGGTTCGCTGGAAGGTGTACTGCGGACGCAGCTCCAGCTCGAGGTTGTCCGGGCGGAAGGCGATGCCGAACGACTCGCCCAGCCGCAGGTTGTTGCTCACGTTGCGCTCGGTGTTGTTGTAGCCCACGCTGCGCGAGTAGTTGAAGTTGAGCATGTTTGTGATCTGGAATGCCTTGTTGCCGGTGAAAGGCATGGAGAACATCGTCATTCCGTGGGCGTTCCAGATGCCGTTGACATTCTCGTAAGTGGTGGTGCGGCCACCGGTGACGTCGTCGAAGGTGGTGCGCGAGATGATGGAGTTCTGCGTCATGCGCACATTGAGCATGGCCATGATCGAGCGCTGGCGGTCGGCGTTGAAGTCCTGGAACCGTACGCTGACGTTATGTGTGAACGAGGGGTCGAGGTCGGGGTTGCCGACCACGATGTTCATGGGGTCTGATACGTCGGCAACAGGCTGGAGCTGGCTCATGGATGGCTGCGACGACTGGCCGCGGTAGTTGAGCGACAGCGAGCGTGTCTTGCTGAACTTCAGGCGGTAGCGCATGAACGGGGCATAGTTCCACACCCAGCGCTCGGGGATGCTTCGGGCGCCGTTGATAAGCTCCGTGCTCTTTGACATCTGCGGAACCAGGCTGAGACCGACCTCCATGTTATATCGCGAGCGTATGCGCTTGAAGCCCAGGCGGATGTCCTGGTTCATATAATTGTTGCGGAAGCGGCTGGAGAGCTCCTCGTCGAGGGTGCGCGTGGTATAGTCGATCCACGACGACACAGCATCGGTGGTCACCTCGTCGGCATAGACGACCGGATATTCATAGACCATCTTGTCGGAATTGTTCCAGCGATACTGCAACTGGTAGCTGATGGTTAGGAAATTGCCGTTGCGCACGTTGCCGAGCGGCTCAGTCCAGCTCACGCGCCCTTGCACTGTATTCGCCCAGGTGCGGTTGTTGGTGTACTGGTCGTAGAGGTCGAGGGAGTCGCCGAGGAGGTAGAACTCGTTAATGGAGTAGTCGTTGGAGCGCTCGCGGGTGTTGGAGAAGCGGTACGACGCCTGCACGGAGAAAGAGCGGCCGCGGTGGCTGAGGAAGTTATGGTTGTATATGGCCTCGCCGCTAAGCTCTATGGAGTGACCTCGAGAATCTGTAATGTTGGAGCTGCGGCTCACCTGCGTGCGCAGGGCGTCGCCGGCAGTGATGAGCGTTGAGTCGGAACTTGCCGAGTGGTTCCAGCTCAGGGTGATGCGAGGGCGGAAGTCAAAGGTGTTGGCCGAGTCGGGTTTCCACTGCACGCGGAAGTCGCCGCGCACATTGTGGCCGCGGTCGCGGGTGTGCTTGCCGATGTCGTTGTAACTGACGGAGTCAGTGAAGAGGTACTGGCGGTTTTGCAGCGTGTGGCTGTTGCGGGCGGAGTGGCTGTACATCATGTTGCCGCCCACGCGGAATATCTCCTCGTTGCCCACATTGAAGTTGATGCCAAGGCTCTGTGTGGAGTTGATGCCGTTGTCGCCTCCGAAGCGGCGGAAGCGGTCGGCGTTTCCGTCATTGAAGCCCATATTGTTGATATTGTTGGCATTGCCAAGCAGCGTGAGCTGGTTGCCGTTCCAGAAGTGATTGACATTGAACGAGGCCATGTAGCGGTCGTCGGTGCCGTATCCGGCCTGCACGTTGCCAAACCAGCCGTTCTGCATCCCCTTCTTGACGGTAAGGTTGATGACTGTCTCCTCCTCGCCGTCGTCCACGCCCGTCAGTCGTGCCAGATCGCTCTTGCGGTCTACTACCTGCAGCTTGTCTACCATCGTGGCGGGGAGGTTCTTGGAGGCCACCGTCGGGTCGTCGCCGAAAAACTCCTTGCCGTCGACCAATATCTTGCTGACGGTCTTGCCGTTTGCCGTGATGGAACCATCGGTACCGACCTCCACCCCGGGCAGGCGCTTGAGCAGGTCCTCGACCACGGCATTGGGCTGCACCTTGTATGTGTCGGCGTTAAACTCAATAGTGTCCTCTTTCACCGTGATGGGGGTCTTGACAGCGGTCACCTGCACCTCGCGCAAGTTATGGCTCTTGGAAGCCAGCACGGTAGGCTTTAGGTTGAGCGGGCCGTTGCCTACAGTCACATTGTCATATACCGGAGCGTAGCCAACGTAGTCTATATTTATAATGTATTTGCCGGGAGCCACGTCTCTGAGTGTGAAATTGCCGTCAGCATCGGTGACGACGCCGCTTACCAGCGTCGAGTCTTTCACCGCGAGCACGCGCACGGAAGCTCCGGGAAGGGCCTCTCCGTCGGCGTCGCGCACAAGTCCGCGAATGTCACCACCATACGCCAGGACCACGGCGGTTGCCAGGAGCAGCCCCAGTGTCAGCAGACGTAGATATTTGTGGCAGTTTTGCATGAAGACGTGCGGTTTGGTGAAAGATTTTCGCAACGCAAAGGTAAAAAGTATTTTTTGATAAAAAATTTCAATTCGACAAATGTAAGATTTTTATCGACAAATTGCCAAAATTAAACTTTTTCGGCTCCCATGCGTCTAATATTCAAACAAGTTTAGTAACTTTGCAGATATAAACATACCAAACACATACGGCCATGAAGAAGTATATCGTCCTTATATTGAGCGTCATCATAGTATTAGGCATGAGTTCGTGCCTGACCACCATGCCGCCGGACTACGGCTACGACGGCGTGTACTACCCCGGCGGCGGCTGGTATAACCCCCGGCCCACCCCACCGCCCTCCGGCGGTCCTGGCTACGTGGGCGGCGGCTCCTCGCGGCCGAGCACCGGCGGCAACGTGCGTCCGAGCCACAGCACCAATCCGTCGCAAGGCGGCAAGCCCTCCGTCACCAACCCCGGCACCGGCGGGGGAAACGGAGGCAACACCACTCCCCCCAACAACGGCGGCAACAACGGAGGCACCAACTCCGGCAGCGGCTACCGTCCCGGCAGCAACACGGGCACAGGGAGCGGCTCCGGCTCCGGCTCAAGCGGCAGCAGCGGCACGCGCACCAACTCCGGACGCCACTAACCAAATGCACAATGCACAATTAGCCTTGCGGATGGTTAATTGTGCATTGTGCATTATGCATTGTGCATTTCAGAAGTCGGTAAAGGTGAACGGTAGCAGCGAGGAGACCGATGGCAGCTCATAGACCACCTCACGCCCCACAAGCAGCACTTTAACATTGTGCCCTGCAAGTTTCTCATACTCCGACAGCGCCTGGCGGCAGGCGCCGCAGGGTGAGCACGGGTCGGCAACGACTTCGCCGTCGGTGCCGCGGGCGGCCACGGCTATCTCCTCAAACTTGGCGTCGGGGTAAGTGGCGTGGGCATAGTAAGCGGCCGTGCGCTCGGCACAAGTGCCTGACGGATAGGCGGCATTCTCTTGGTTTGCGCCGGTGACGGTCTCGCCGTTGCTCAGGCGTATGGCCGCGCCGACGCAAAATTTGCTATATGGAGCGTAAGCGCGCTCTGTGGCCGCGAGCGCCTGCTCGACAAGGGTGCGGTCGGCCTTCGACAGCTCGTCGTAGCCTAAAGCCTTCACCGGCACTACTATTTCAAAATTCTTCATATATCCGTGTTTATGTTAGGGTGCAAAAATTTAACAGCCAAAGGTAGCAATTATTTCGCAAATAATAGTTAAATTTGCAGCAAATTATTTCTAACAAGCATGAAAACACCCATCGAACAACTCATCGCAGGGCGCTATGCCGATGCCGTGGCGTCGATACGAGCGCTCGCGCACAAGACCCACGCCGACGTCAACCAGCATTACGACGGCGACCATCCCTATAGCATCCACCTCGACATGGTGGCCGACGCCGTGGTGGCTTACGCCGACGAGGTGCTTGCCGACGACGCGGAGTTTCTGCCGATGATCTTCGGCACCTACTTCCACGACGCCATGGAGGACGCGCGCATGACCTACAACGATGTCCGCCGCGTGGCCCGCACGTTCATGGCCACCGACGAGCAGGCGCAGCTTGCCGCCGACCTGGTTTATGCCCTGACCAATGAGAAGGGGCGCACACGTGCCGAGCGCGCTAACGAGCGCTACTACGCATGCATACGCGAGACGCCCTACGCGCCGATGGTTAAGCTGGCCGACCGCATCGCCAATATGACATACTCTGCCACCCACCAGGGGGGCAAGAACATAGCCATGCTCGACGTCTACCGCCGCGAGCTGCCGCACTTCATCGAGTCGATCACCGTGACCGAAGCACCGGACGGCCGCTATGTGCTCCCCCCCACCATGGTTGAGCAGGTGCTCTCAATCTGACTAATGTGCATTGCAATAATTGGGGGCGTTTCGCGTTAATACATAAATGCGAAACACAGCCATTACCATACTCGCAGGCCTCCTATGTTTTCTCGGCCTGACCGCCTGCATCGAAGACGGCTACGTCAGCGATGCCTCCAAGCAGCCCGCCTTCTCGGTGGACACGCTCCACATGGGCACGTTCTTCACCCAGGACGTCACCCCGACATACCGATTCGTGGTCTACAACCGCCATGACAAGATACTCTCCATCGACCGCATAGCTTTCCGCGACGGAGGCACCGGATACTTCCGCGCCAACGTCGACGGCCTCAGCGGCAAGGAGTTTGCCGCCGTCGACATCCGTCCCAACGACAGCATCTTCGTCTTCATCGAGGCCACGCTGCCTGAAGTTGGAGGCAGCTTAGCCGCCGACTATCTCGACTATCTCGAGTTCACCACCATGGGCGTCACGCAGACAGTGGTAATAGAGGCCCAAGGCCAGGACGTCGACCGCCGTCACGGGGTGGTAATAGACACGGATACGCGTCTGGAGGCAGGCCTCCCCTACCAGATTTTCGACTCGCTGGTGGTGCGCCCCGGCGCCACGCTGACGCTCGATGCCGGCGTGCGCCTGCACTTCCATGACAAGGCATTCCTCAAGGTGGAGGGCACGCTCGTGACCCTCGGCACCCCCGACGCCGTGGTAGAGATGATGGGCGACCGCACCGACAACGTCGTCGGATCGATTCCCTTCGACCTTATGGCCTCGCAGTGGGAGGGCGTGTACTTCTGTCCCGGGAGCACCGGCAACCACCTAAGCCACACCATCATACGCAACACCTGCTGGGGCGTCGTGGCCGACTCGCTCGGCGGCACAGCCTCGCAGCCTGCTCTGTACATGCTCAACTGCCGCCTGCGCAACTCTGCAGGGTATGCCCTCGAGGCACACCACTCGGCTGTCACCGCCGTGGGCTGCGAGATAGCCGACGCCTCGGCCGGTTGCATGTACCTGCGCGGCGGACGGCTGACGTTCAACCACTGCACCGTGGCAAACTATTACCTCTTCACCGCCCTCGGTGGCCCGTCGATACAGTTTGTCCACTTCAACGCCGAGACCGACGACGGCTCGGGGATGCCACACATGAGCGCCGACTTTGCCAACTGCATCGTCTACGGCAACGGCACCGACCTCAGCTGCGGCGACTTCACAGGCGCCGATGTCATGCTGCGACGATGCCTGCTCAAGAGCGCCGGCTCTGACGACGCCAACTTCATACTTTGCCTGTGGGACACCGACCCGCTGTATTACACCGTGCGCGAAGACTATCTGTTTGACTACCGCCTCAAAGACGACAGTCCCGCCATCGGCGCCGGCGACGCTTCGCTGACACGCACAGACGCCGCCACCGACTACTACGGCCTGCGGCGCGGCTCCTCCCCCGACCTGGGCGCCTACGTCTACACCCCCGCCAAATAAATAGAATACCAATCGATAATCTTCGATGGCCCATCGATTATCTATCGATGGGCCATCGACGTTTTCTTTCGGTGGTTTGCACGGTTGAGAAAAAATTGCTACATTTGCCCCCGAGTTAGCATACTATACCCTGCCATGACTATCAACGACCAATACGACTTCAGCGACATAGAGCCGTTTGACGACAGCGAGTTCAAACAGAAGCTTGCCCTGCTGGTAAAGGAGCCGGGCTTTGAGGAGGCCGTGCGCTGGATACTCCCCGATGTAGATTTCCAAACCTTGGTGCAGACTCTGCTGCAGGTGCCCGACAAAGACACTTTCCAGCTCAAGATCATGTATCCCATACTCGAGCAGTTGGCCAAAGGCACTACCTCCGGCATCACTTGCGACGGCATCGACCACATCGACCGCGCCACGCAATACACGTTTATCTCCAACCACCGAGACATAGTGCTCGACCCGTCGCTGCTCAACCTTTGCCTGATACGAGCCGGGCTGGGGACTTGCGAGATAGCCATTGGCGACAATCTGCTCATCTACGACTGGATCACCGACCTGGTGAAGATCAACAAGAGTTTCATCGTGCGGCGCAACCTGCGCGCCATGCAGGCACTCGACGCCGCCCGCAAGCTGTCGGCATACATCCACCACGCCATAAACGTCAAGCATGAGAGCCTGTGGATAGCCCACCGCGAGGGACGCGCCAAAGACTCCAACGACCTGACGCAGGAGAGCCTCGTCAAGATGCTCGCCCTCACCGGCGAGGGACGCCCGGCACAGCGGCTGGCCGCCATCAACCTGCTGCCGGTGTCCATCACCTACGAATACGACCCCAACGACTATCTCAAGGCACGCGAGTTTCTGCTCAAACGCGAAGATCCGGGGCATCGGAAGTCGCCCAACGACGACCTCAAGGCCATGGAGACCGGGCTGCTCGGACAGAAGGGGCGCGTACATTTTGCCATCGGCACATGCATCACTCCCCAGCTTGAGACAATGGCAGAGATGACGGACAAAAACAAGGTAATCAAAAACGTGTGCACCCTCATCGACCGCCAGATACATGCCGGATACACAATATATCCTGTCAACTATATAGCATACGACCTGCTGGAGGTGACCGACATGCACCGCGACCTATACACCACCGAACAGTTGCTGGAGCTGCGCGACTATGTCGAGAGCCAGCTCGACAAGGTCAAGCTGCCCGAGGGGATGGAGATGACACCCGAGCGCCGCGGATACATGTACCGCATGATGCTCACCATGTACGCCAACCCGTTGCGCAACAAGCTGCGCGTGGCCTCCTCCTCGCCCTTGATCTTCAGCTGACGGAGGGAGAGAGCCAAGCCACCTACGATTCGCTGCGTTTATGAGAATGTCTTTTGTAATAGTAATCATCTTCGGGCTGCTGGCTCTCGCCTGCGACGCATACATATATAATATGGTGCGCCGCACGTGGCCCCGTCGCCACTGGCCGCGACGCTTGGTGCTTTGGAGCGCTGTCTTGCTCTACGCCATGATGGCCGTGGCCGTGGTCATGCCGTGGCTGTCAGACGCCGACGGCACGCTCTGCGCCATGATGTGGATGCTCACCGTCTTCATCTCGGTCTATGCCGCCAAGTTCATCTTCGTCATCTTCGCCCTGATAGCACGGCTGCCGCGGCTATGTAAAAGGCGTCCGTGGCACGGTGTCACCATTGCCGGCGGATGCCTGGCACTGTTAGCCTTCGGCCTTTTCTGGTGGGGCGCCCTCATCAACCGGTTCAACCTGCAAGTGCGTGAGGTAACCGTTGAGATACCCTCGCTGCCAAAGAGTTTCGACGGACTGCGCATCGTCCAGATCAGCGACCTCCACGTAGGCACCTACGCCGGTGACGCCTCACACCTGCAGATGCTCGTAGACACAGTTAACGCCCTGCACCCCGACATCATTCTCTTCACGGGTGACATCGTCAACCGCCGAAGCCGCGAGCTGCCACCGTTCATTCCCGTGCTCTCGAAGCTAATGGCTCCCATGGGTGTCTATGCCATTCTCGGCAACCATGACTTCGGCGACTACACCCGCTGGGAAGGACCCGACGACCAGGCTGCCGACATAGCCACGCTTGAAGGCTATATAGCCGACTGCGGCTGGAAGCTGCTGCGCAACGAGCACGCATGGCTCCGTAATGGCACCGACTCGATAGCCCTCGTCGGCGTCGACAACGTCGGCGACCCGCCATTCCATGTCTACGGCGACCTCGGCAAAGCCTATCCTACGCTCGCCGACTCGGTGCCCAAGATACTCCTCAGCCACAACCCCGCGCACTGGTGCAACAGCATCTGCGACAACCCCGGCATCAACATCGCACTGACCCTGTCGGGCCATACCCACGCCATGCAGGCCGAGCTGCTGAACCTCTCCCCTGCCGCGTTGCGCTACCGCACCTGGGGCGGCCTCTACACCGACCGCACCGGCGCACATACCCTCTACGTAAACATAGGCTACGGCACCGTGGGCATGCCCGCCCGCATCGGCGCCACCCCCGAAATAACTGTCATAACCCTCAAGTCTAAATAACCGATTACCGTGGCTTGCAGCTGTGCAGCAAGCCCAAAAGAGATAACCGAATGAGCAACACCGTAAACGAACATGCCCTGATCATCAGCGGCGAACTCGACATAATGCGCAAGCGCGTGTCAGCCACCATCCGTCTGCTCGACGACGGCGCCACCGTCCCCTTCATCGCACGCTACCGCAAGGAGGCCACAGGCGGCCTCGACGAGGTGGCAATACGCAACATACAGCTGCGCCACGACGAGCTGACCGAGATATACAAGCGCCGCAGCTACATCATCAGCCAGCTAAAGGCCCAGGGCGTGCTCACTCCCGAGCTGCGCGCCCGCATCGAGGAGACCGTCGACCCACTGGTGCTCGAAGACATCTACCTTCCTTACAAGCCACGCCGCGCCACCCGTGCACAGGCAGCTCGTGAGAAGGGTCTCGAGCCACTGGCAAAGATGATTATGGCGCAGAACATCGACGACCCGGCTCAAGCAGCGTGCAAGTTTGTCAACCTCGAAGTCACGGACACAGACGAGGCCGTCGCCGGCGCTCGCGACATCATCGCCGAGTGGGTAAGCGAGGGTGAAAAGGCCCGTTCGCTGGTGCGCTCGCGCTACAACCGCTCCGCCGTCATCACCTCGAAGGTAGTGTCCGGCAAGGAGGATGAGGGCGCTACCTACCGCAGCTACTTCGAGTTCTCAGAGCCCCTGCGCCAGTGCTCCGCCCACCGCTACCTGGCCATGCGCCGCGGGGAGGAGGAGGGCATCCTCAAAGTCTCCATCACCATCGACGACGAAGAGATGGCCGAGCGCCTCGTGCGCATGTTCGTTCGCCACGGCGCCCCCGAAGCCTCCGCAAAGATTGTCCGCGAGGCCGTCCACGACGGCTACCGCCGCCTCATGCGCCCGTCGATGGAAAACGAGGCTGCAGCAGCCGCCAAGCAGCGCGCCGACGATGCCTCAATACAGATCTTCGCCGAGAGCCTGCGACAGCTGCTCATGCAGGCGCCCCTGCCCGGCAAGCGCGTAATGGGCATCGACCCGGGCCACCGTTCAGGCTGCAAGATAGCCTGTCTTGACGCACAGGGAGCGCTCCTGGGCTACGACGTAATGTATCCTCTCCCCCCGCAGGGGGACGTATACGGAGCCTCCGACCTGCTGTGCGACATGGTCGGCCACTTCGCAATCGACGCCATTGCCGTGGGCAACGGCACCGGCGGCCGCGAGTGCGAGCGATTTCTCCACGACATAGTCTTCCCCCGCAAGGTCGACATTTACTCCATCAGCGAGGACGGCGCCAGCATATACTCCGCCGGCGACCTCGCACGCGAGGAATTCCCCGACCTCGACCTGACCATACGCAGCGCCGTCAGCATCGGCCGGCGCCTCATCGACCCCCTGGCCGAGCTGGTCAAGGTCGACCCCAAGAGCATCGGCGTCGGCCAGTACCAGCACGACGTCAACCAGGGGCGCCTCAAAGACGCCCTCGACTACACCGTTGAACGGTGCGTCAACTCCGTCGGCGTGGACCTCAACACCGCTTCAGCCCAACTCCTCCGCTACGTCTCCGGCATCGGCGAGAAACTGTCGCAGAACATCGTCGAATACCGCAACTCCAACGGCCCCTTCACCTCCCGCGACCAACTGCTCAACGTCCCCCGCATGGGGCAGAAATCATACCAACAATGCGCCGGCTTCCTGCGCATTCCCGACGCACCCAACCGCCTCGACAACACCCCCGTCCACCCCGAGCGCTACGAGCTGCTCCAGCGCATAGCCGACGACATGGGCGTGACCCTTGACACGCTCATCTCCGACCGCGGAAAGCTGCACAGCATCGACCTTGAGAAGTATGCCACCAAGGAGGCCGGCATCCCCACCCTCACCGACATCATCACCGAGCTCGAGCGGCCTGCCCGCGACCCCCGCATCCATGAAGAGGAGAAGACCGTCTACGACGACTCCGCCAAAGCCTTCGACGACCTCTACATAGGCCAGGTGCTCACCGGCAAGGTCACCAACATCACCGCCTTCGGTGTCTTCGTAGACATAGGCCTCAAAAACAACGGCCTGATACACATCTCGCAGATGGCAGAAGGCTTCGTCTCAAACCCCTTCGAGATCGTCCAGATCGGCTCATACATACGCGTGCGTATCATCGACATCGACGCCCAGCGCGGCCGTGTGGCCCTCACCCTCAAAGGCGTCCAACAATAATGCACAATGCATTATGCATTATGCATTGTGCATTATGAATTAAAATATGATTTATATTATCTCCCTGGGAAGCAACGCCATAGGCTCGCGCTCCCGCGTAGCCGACGCAATAGCCTTGCTGCGCGGGCGCTTTGACGTCAGAGCCGTCAGCGACATATACTCCACCCCTGCACTCGACGGACGCAGCCCCAAATACTTCAACGCCGTCGCCGCCGTCACCACCGACGCCCCCATTGAGCAGATGGTAGCCGAGATGAAAGAGATTGAGCGCGACGCCGGACGCCGCCCCCAAGACCACGGCTCGCGCGTAGTCCCCCTCGACCTCGACGTGGTCACCTGCGACGGCCGCGTCCTCCGTCCCGCCGACTACACCCGCTCCTACTTCACCATCGGCTACCACCAAATTATGGATTAGGGATTTAGGAATTTATTTATTGTCAAATTTTTTTTTGAAACTTTTGGGGGAAGTGTTGCGTTATTATGAAAAATGCATTATCTTTGCAGTGATGTAAAGTAGGTCCTTACGCAGAATCCATCTCATCACTGCTTCACCAATTAGTCAAAACACTTATAATCATAACGATTTCGTTAAGCCGAATGCAATGCCGAGCTTGCTCGGGCATTGCCGCAGGCGAGAAATCGGCACCTTGAAAAGAAACTATATCCAAACGCCGCGAGGCATTTCTCAAACACTTTTTACACAATTAGTTACAATCGGCGCCAAAGTATGCGCCCCACATCAAAACACTTTCACTATTATGGAGATTAACGACAACAAGGGGAAGCGACCCCGCATCTCAAGCAATCAGGCCATGGGAAATGACGATAATCAAAATTTCCACAACAACCGTCCACAGCCCCGCGATGGCGACTACGCCGCACCGCAGGGTGACAACGCCGACTTCGGCGGCACCCCTGACCAGCAGCAGGGAGGCTACAAGCCCCGCTACAACCAGCAGCCCCGTCAGCAGGGCGGCTACCAGCCCCGCAACAACCAGGGAGGCTACCAGCCCCGTTACAACAACCAGGGCGGCTACCAGCCCCGTTACAACAACCAGGGCGGCTACCAGCCCCGTCAGCAGGGTGGATACAACAACCGCAACAACAATCAGGGCGGCTACCAGCCCCGACAGCAGGGTGGCTATCAGCCCCGACAGGGTCAGGGCGGCTACCAGCCCCGACAGCAGAGTGGCTATAACAACAACCGTCAGCAGGGCCAGGGCGGCTACCAGCCTCGCCAGCAGGGCGGCTATAACAACAACCGCCAGCAGGGTGGCTACAACAACCGCAACAACCAGGGAGGCTACAACAACCGCAACAACCAGGGAGGTTACAACAACCGCCAGGGCGGCTATAACAACAACCGCGGCCGCCAGCAGACCAACCAGTACGGCATGCCCCGCGGCGGCAAGAGCTTCACTCCCCGTCCAAAGCCCGTCATCTACGACATACCCGCTCCCGATCCCGACGAGCAGATACGCCTCAACAAGTACATGGCCAACGCCGGCATCTGCTCGCGCCGAGAGGCCGACGAGTACATCAAGCAGGGCCTGGTGAAGGTCAACGGCGAGGTGGTTACCGAGCTTGGCACCAAGATTACCCACGCCGACACCGTAGAATACGACGCCAAGGTCATCACCCTCGAGCGCAAGTGCTACATTCTCCTCAACAAGCCCAAAGACTGCGTCACCACCTCCGACGACCCCAACGGCCGCATGACCGTCATGGATCTGGTCAAGGGCGCATGCAACGAGCGCATCTACCCCGTCGGGCGCCTCGACCGCAACACCACCGGCGTGCTCCTGCTCACCAATGACGGCGATCTCGCCTCGAAGCTGACCCACCCCAAGTACGTCAAGAAGAAGATATACCACGTCTGGACCGACAAGGACATCTCCGAGGACGACATGCAGCGCATCGCCGACGGCATCGAGCTGGAGGACGGCCCCGTGCAGGTCGACGCCATCTCATACGCCACCGAGAACGACCGCAACCAGGCCGGCATCGAGATTCACTCCGGGCGCAACCGCATCGTGCGCCGCATCTTCGAGAGCCTCGGCTACCACGTCACCAAGCTCGACCGCGTATACTTCGCCGGCCTTACCAAGAAGAACCTGCCCCGCGGCCGCTGGCGCTACCTGACCCAGGAGGAGGTCAACTTCCTCAAGATGGGCAGCTTCGAGTAAAAGTTTTAGTTTTTAGTTTTTAGTAAAATGCTTCCCCTGCAAAGAGATGCCTTATCAAAAAACTAATCACTAAAAACTAAAAACTAAAAACTAAAAACAACCCCTAAAAACTAAAAACTAACAGGTGAAACGAACAAAGATAAGTGACATAACAGCACCCTGTCTCATCGGCACCGACGTCGACGTCATGGGCTGGGTGCGCTCCCGCCGCGGCAACAAGCACGTGCAGTTTGTCGCCCTCAACGACGGCTCGACCATCAACAACCTGCAGATAGTCTTCAACCTCGACAGCTTCGACGCCGAGGCCCTCAAGCCCGTCACCACCGGCAGCGCCATCCACGTGCGCGGCCGCTTGGTCGAGTCGATGGGCAAAGGGCAGAGCGTCGAAGTGCAGGCCGACACCCTCGAGATCTTCGGCACCGCCGACCCCGAGACATACCCACTGCAGAAGAAGGGCCACACCCTCGAGTTCCTCCGCGAGATAGCCCACCTGCGTCCCCGCACCAACACCTTCGGCGCCGTCCTGCGCGTGCGCTCCGCACTGGCCTTCGCCATCCACAAGTTCTTCCAGGAGAAAGGCTTCTTCTACCTCCACACCCCGCTCATCACCGAGAGCGACTGCGAGGGCGCCGGCGCCATGTTCCAGGTGACCACCCTGCCCCTCAACGAGCTGCCCAAGGCCGAGGACGGCTCCGTCGACTACTCACAGGACTTCTTCGGCAAGCCCACCGCCCTGACTGTCAGCGGCCAGCTCGAGGGCGAGCTAGGCGCCACAGCCCTCGGCGCCATCTATACCTTCGGCCCCACATTCCGCGCCGAGCGCTCCAACACACCGCGCCACCTCGCCGAGTTCTGGATGATCGAGCCCGAGATGGCATTCTACGACATCGCCGACAACATGGACCTCGCCGAGGAGTTCATCAAATACTGCGTGCGCTACGCCCTCGACCACTGCCGCGACGACCTCGATTTCCTCAGCAAGATGTACGACCCTGAGCTCATCGACCGCCTCGAGAAGGTCACCGGCACCGAGTTCGTGCGCCTGAGCTACACCGACGGCATCAAGATACTGGAGGAATCAGGCCGCAAGTTCCAGTTCCCCGTCTTCTGGGGCGCCGACCTGCAGAGCGAGCATGAGCGCTACCTGGTAGAGGAGCACTTCCGCCGTCCCGTCATCCTCACCGACTACCCCAAGGAGATCAAGGCCTTCTACATGAAGCAGAACGACGACTCTCGCACCGTCCGCGCCATGGACGTCCTCTTCCCCCAGATCGGCGAGATCATAGGCGGCAGCGAGCGCGAGGCCGACTATGACAAGCTCATGGCCCGCATCGAGGAGCTGCACATACCCATGAAGGATATGTGGTGGTATCTCGACACGCGCCGCTTCGGCACAGTGCCCCACAGCGGATTCGGCCTCGGATTCGAGCGCCTCGTGCTCTTCGTCACCGGCATGGCCAACATCCGCGACGTCATCCCCTTCCCCCGCACCCCCGGCAATGCCGAATTTTGAAAGGTCGCATACAGAAACAATAGAAACCACAGAAACTAATTTCCGCCGTTTCTATTGTTTCTGTATGCTACACATATGCCATAAAGGCTATGAAAACTGACCGCGAATACCCCGCCACCCACTCCTCCTTGGCTGCTTGGTACGCCGTTGACGACGGCGGTGAGCTTGCCATATTCCAAGGCGACGAAGAAAGCATGAAACCCTCCTCGAGGAATTATAATCCATACGCGTATAATGCCGAAGAGGGATATAAGGAGGATTTGAAAAAACTTTTCTTTGACGTGCTTTTAAGCGCCAAGTTTACATCGGAGCAGATTGACGGCATGTTTGCCAATGGCGTGACACCACAAGAGTTGGCGGCATTGGAAAGCGAGCCCTCCGGCCTTGCGCTGGTAGAGATGACTTTTGAGGGCGTCCAGAAAATTCCGAGGCCGAAAACATCCGGTTTTCAGCTGCTTACGTGCAGCCCGCCAAGATATTTATACTTCCACGACAATAGCGAAATTAAACCTTTCAAGAAAGGTTTCAACCGGAATGAACACGCTTGTTTAGCCAAGTATATCAAGCTCTTTCCGGAATTTTTCCGCCGAGTTGTGTTCATGGACAAAGCCCTGCTCTACGACTGCGAGGCTAAGGAGACCCGCGGCTATATGCGGCGCTGCGACATGCCCTTGTATCTGTATGAAAGTCCGGGCTGGGATGACTCGCTATGCCAAGTAACCTTGGGATACCCCTCCATAGCCCCATGTCTCAACAAGGGCCAGGTACCCAAAGAAATCCAGGCCAAGACCAACCCCATTGCCGTCAAGCTGCGCCAACACCCCCGCATCAACCTCAACTTGTGTCTCGACTATGAAGGAGACCTAATCTGGCTTGAGACCATCAACGGCATCGAGGCCATGATATTGGAAGGAGATGACGGCGAGATGCAGTTCTACTCCCTCGATGACAAGCGGTTGCTCATGTCCGTCGAGGAGGCCTTCCGCCGTGGCTTGTTCATGCAGGGCAAGAAGATGTTCCGCATCAATGGACGCTCTGCATGGTTTTATGATGAGGAAGTGGAATGGTACCAACGAGTAGGCACACGAGACACGCTCAATGAACGTGAGATAGAGACAATCGAGGAGGTAAAGACAGACAAGGTTCCTTGACGCACTGCACAAATACCATGCAATCATGAAAACTGACCGCGAATACCCCGCAGCGTTCACTACGCCCGCCGCCTGGTTTGCCGTCGATGAAGACGGATGCCTTGCCGCGATGGGTTCGGACTATCTCGGTCCAAAACCCGCAGACCTTTACGACAAACCCCGTTTCTGGCTCTACAACGAAAACGGCAACAACGGCTTTGACCTCTTCCTCCAGGCCATGAAGGCCGTCCGCTTTACCAACGAACAGGCCTTGGGTTTGCTCAACCATGCCATCACTCCGGCCGACGACCGCCTTCCAGAGCCGGCACCTTTCAATGGCGGCATAGTTGCACAGCTCGACCGGACCAAGACAGACACGGTTCGCCGGGAGTTGCGCAAGTGCCTTCTTAAGAGACACATCTGCATCTCAAAGGAGCTGAATATCAGGATGTTCCTGTTTGAAGATATGGAGAGGTTCTTTCAATTTCTTCACAGCAACCCCGATGCTATCCAGCGGCTTGCGTTCATCGACCTGGCTATCTTCGACGATGAACCCCCGGCTCCGGCTCCCGGCTTTCTCCACGCCGAAGATGTGCCGATATATTATTTCACAGACAACCGCGAAACAGACTATATGGAGCGCAAAACAGCTCCGGTGCATCCGGCTCAGGTGGAGCAGGCGCCCACGGAATACCAGACCGACGCGGTGCGCTTCCCTGTGAAATTCAAAGAGTGGCCCTACCTCGAACTCTAACTCAATGCATTATGCATTAAAGAAAACAGTAACGCCCATGAAAACAGACCGCGAATACCCCGCAGCATTCACTTCATACACGGCATGGTATGGAGTGGATAAAGACGGAGAGATTGCCATTTTTGGCACAGAGGCTCCGGGATCTGCCCCGAAAAAAGAGTGGGATAATAATTGCTGGCCAATAAACCTGTTCTTGTATCTGCTAACCAATGCCGACCTTACGGATAATCAACTTGACGCCATGATGGCCAACAGTGTGACTCCCGCAGAGCTGGGCGAAACTAACCAAAATAGAGGTAACTTAAATTATATTATTGTGCAATTTGCACAAGCGGGTGACAAAGAGAAGGTTGAGAAGTTGGCACCCGAATATGCTTTTAACAGCATTTCCAGACCACGCAACATCTATCTCTTTGAGATACTGGACATTGATCCGAAGCAGAAAGAAATGGCTTTAACGAAGCGTGGAAAAATTAAACATTTTATCTACTTCGTCAAGATGCATCCCTCCCTCTTCAGCAGGTTGCTGTTCGTGGACCACGACATTACTAAAGGTTACTCCGCAGCTGAGAGTCGTGGTTATATGCGCCGATGCGACGTACCCCTGTACATATATCAACATCCCGACACAGAATATTACTTTACAGAAACGCGCATGGGCTATCCGAGCGCGGCCGACGGTATAAACCGGAACCAGGTGACACCGGAAATTCGTGAGATGCTCTACCCGCTGGCTGTCCGCCTGCGCAAGCATCCATTCCTGCAGCTCAATCTATGCACGGACTGGTATGCTTTCGATGAAACTGATGACTACATTATTTTTGAGGATCAAAAAGTCATTGTAATGGAGGTGGACAATGCTGAGTTGATGCTTTATTCATTCGAGACTCACGAGCCTGTTATTTCGTTCGAGGAGGCATATAAGCAACGACGTCTTGATATAGACGAGACCCTCTATCGTATTAATGGGCGCTTCCCTTATCGTTACAATGAGGGATACGAACAGTATGAGCGACTATATAATTGGCGTGACTATTTTGATGCGAATGAACTGCCGCCAGATGCCATCGAGGAGGTAAAACCCTACGGAGATGATTGAGATTGTATCGATAGACCTGTCGAACTACTGCTCAAAGGAGTGCCCCTTCTGCTACAACCACAGCCATCGCGAGGGCAATGTGATGTGGACGCCGCAGGAGGTAATAGCCTTTGCCACTGACTGCATCGACAGCGGCGGCGTCAAGGCCATCTCGCTCGGAGGCGGCGAGCCATTGGAGTATGACGGCGTCTTCGACGTTATCGACGCCCTTTATCCCAAGGCCTACGTCACCCTCACCACAAACGGCCTCCCCCTGCTGCGCCCCGAAATAAAGCAGCAGCTCTCCGAGCACCGCCCCGACAAAGTGCACGTCAGCATCCACCACCCCGACAGCGAGGGCGAAGTCTCCCGCGTCATCCGTCAGATGGCCGAGATTGAGACCATGGGGATAAAGCCCGGAGTAAACCTGCTCGTCGCTGCCGACCGCGTGGACGCCGCCGCCGACGTCTACCGACGCCTGCGCCGCACGCTGCAGCCCGACCAGATAATCATCCTGCCACAGCGCTTCTCCAAGACGCCCGCCCCGCGCGAGTTGTTGCGCGTCACCGGCGGACAGCCTTTCCAAGGCCCCGCGTGCCTGCTAAAGTGCGCCACCGCCGAGCCATTCGTCAGCGTCAGCTGGGACAAGCAGGCCCACCGCTGCAGCTACGCCGGCGGCAAGGCTCCCCTGCACGCTCTCACCTTCGCCGGCCTCATCGATGCCCTCTCCCGCACCACCTTCACCCCCTGCACAATGCACAATGCATAATGCATAACTGACCATCCGGATGGCAGTTATGCATTATGCATTGTGCATTGTGTATTGATTAGAAGCTGAACTGGGCGAGGATGCCGGCACGGTGTGCCCACTCCTTGTCCATCGACATCTCCTTGTGGCAGCCGAGGTCAAACTCGGCGGCGACGAGGACGCGCGGAGTGACATACCAGCCCACGTTGAAGGCGCCGTAGAGGCCGTAGCGGTACATGTCGGGCGTGGCGGCCTCGCCGGGGAGGAAGCGGACTTCGCTGACGGAGGCTGAGGCGAACCATGAGGCGTTGAAGTTATACTGCACGCCCGCGAAGGCGCCGAAGACGCCGGGGGCATACATGCGTCCGAGCTTGTCGGTCTTGCCCAGCAGGTCATAGTTGAGGCCCGAGAGGTCGTTGGTCAGCGAGGCGATGCCCTTGCCGTAATAGGCTGCGGCAAAGACGTCGACGGGCCCGTTGGAGGGGGTGAAGACAGTGCTGAGCTTGACGCCCCAGCCGACGTTGGTGCGGTTGGAGGCGGTGACCAGGTCGCGGTAGTTGAGGAAGCGCATGATGCCCGACAGGCGCACGTGCTGGCCGTTGCCCCACTGATACTGGTAGAAGCCGGCGATGTTGGGCAGGTAGCCGTTGCCGTCAGAGTAATATTGCGTAGTGGCGGCCTCGTCCTCGTTGGGCATCTCAAGAGACAGGGCCACAACGTTGTGCTGCTTGAAAGTGTGCATCCAGCGGACGAGGACATCGGTGGTGCCTATCTCTGCGTTGGGACCTTGCTCGTCGACGGTGAAGGGCTGGGAGGCAGGGTCTTCAAAGGTGGAGTTGGCGTAACCGACAGTCCAGTCGCCGATGATGGCGTATGCCTTGCTCAGCTTGAAGTCTACACCCGAGGGGCCTCCGTTAAACTTGGCCTGCAGGAAGACGGTGTAGGGGCCTATCTTCGAGTGGTTGCCGATCATCTTGAAGAAGAGCTGCGACTGGTTGACATTGCCCGTCAGGTCGCGGGAGTTAGCCTTGTCGGGGTGCATGGGAATGGCGGAGGTGATGAAGCCGTCGTTGTTGTCGGTGTACCCACCCCAGCTGTACCATCCGCGTGCCTGTAAGCTGCCGCCGATGCCCATGGCCATGCTGCCGTCCTTGCTCATGAAGATGAAGTAGGGGGCCTCGGGTTCCTGGGAGTTCTTAAACTGGTTGTAATAAAATCGGTCGATGACCCTCTGCACGGAGTCTTGCGACACTTGGGGCCCCTCGCCGAAGGTGATGACGTGGTGCGACTGCTTCAGCGAGTCGAGATGGGCCTGGGCGGGTGCTTGCGCCGTTGCGGCGGCGATGGAGGCGCTGAGCATGGCCGCCAATACCATGAATTTTGGTTTCATAATAGTTGGAGCGTTTAATAGATTGTCAGTATATCTATTAAACGCTCCAACCACAAATTAGTTTAAAAAGATGGCGGCCAAAGCGGGGATGTGAGCCGCAAAGCGGCTCACCACGGCAATCAGTTGGCTAACGATAGTTATAAACTATAAGTTATACGTTATAAGTTATAAGTTATTTGTCGAGGTGGACGTCCATCTGGGGGAAGGGGAAGGAGATGCCGGCGGCGGGGAGCTCGGTGTAGATGCGCTCGTTGATGGCGAAGAAGACGCCCCAGTAGTCGGAGGAGCGGGTCCAGGCGCGCACGGTGAGGTTGACCGACGAGTCGGCAAGTTCGTTGACAAACACCACGGGGCTGCAGTCGATGCGGGGCTTGAGTCGCTGGAGAGGGGCGGCGCCCTCGCGCCCCTCCGCCCACTGCAGCTTGCGCTTCTTGGTGGAGAAGGCGCGGCGCATCCACGAGCGGCGGCGGAGAGGGGCGGCGCCCTCGCGCCCCTCAGCCTCGGCTGTCTTCTCCTCCTCGAGGCGCTCCTGACGGTCCTCCTCGATGAAGTGCTTGACTATGCGCTCGTCAGAGTTTATTATGGCGAGGATGGCCTCGCGGGCAGTCTCCACGCTGTCGCCATAGCTGATGCCCACGCTCCAGTCAACGCGCCGGTAGTGCTCACGGCTCCAGTTGTTGATGCTCGAGGTCGACAGGCCGCCGTTGGGGATTATGATCGACTTGTTGTCAGGGGTGCAGATGATGGTGTTGAAGATCTGTATCTCGGTGACAGTGCCGGAGTAGCCCTGCGCCTCGATGTAGTCGCCGATCTTGTAGGGCTTGAGCAACAGGATGAGCACACCGCCTGCAAAATTTTGAAGCGTGCCGCTCAGGGCCAAGCCGACGGCGACGCCGGCGGAGGCAAAGATGGCGATGAACGACGAGGTCTCGATGCCGAGGATGCCAATGACTATAACTATGAGAATGAAGTACATCACCATGTTGACCAGCGAAAGCACGAACGTGCACAGCGAGCGGTCAACGTGGCGGCGCACCATCACCGTGCTGACGAAGTTGTATAGCTTGGTGATGATGAACTTGCCGATGTAGAACACCACGATGGCGGCGAAGAGGTGGATGGCAAACTGCACGGTATGCTGCACAAGCGATGAGACAATCTCGTCGAACGAGGAGTTTTTGAGCGTCTCGATGTTCTCGCGCGAGGCGGCGGCGATGGAGTCGCTGATAGCCTTAGTGTCTGTCATCGACAGTCCTTCAATTTGCAGAAGTGTCATAGGTCATTTATAAGTTATAAGTTATAAGTTATAAGTTATAAGTTATAAGTTATAAGTTATAAGTTACAGTAGCGCATCACGTCGGTGTACCACTGGAGGTTGTTGTAGCCCTTGTATGTGAGGTCGTCAGCCGTGAGGGGCACCCACGAGCCGAGGCCGCAATGGTGGTTGATGCGTATGCGCTCCCAGATGGTGGGGGTGTTGGCCTTGTAGAGCACCACGGCTTCGAGGGACTGCTGCAGCTCGGCCAGGTCGCTGTCAGTAACGTCCTTGAGCTGGCTGATGTAATGGTAGAAGTCAAAGAGCGTGCAGTTTGACACCATGAACATCTGCACGCCGGCCCGCGAGTCGGGGGGCAGGTAGCCTTTCTGCATAATGCCACGAGTCACCAGCGCGAGCGAGTCGAGGGCGGCCGTGCGGATCACAGACATGCAGCACGTGCGGTTGCTCCCGCTCTGGTTATTGTAGAGATTGTAAGTGTTTGTGGCGGCCTGGATGAGGTTGGCCTCCGTGCCTCCGATGAGCAGGGGGAGGTTGTCGGTATAGTTCATGCCCGCCGCTGGCAGCTCGATGACTGAGCCGACCATGTAGTCTACACACCGGCGCAGCTCGTAAGCCACCTCTACTGTCATCGTATGGCAGCAGTCAAAATACACATAGTCAAACCCCTGGCCTGTCAGCGCCTTGGCGAGCGAAGGGATTGACATGTTGTAGCCGCGGTCGTCGCCGAAGGCGCGGGAGCGGCTTGTGGCGGTCTCTATCCACCCGTTGGCATGGCTCCACAGCACCAGCCCGTATTTCTCCGCGGGTGCCTGCTTCTTGACGTCGGCAAAGACAGCCTGCATGCGCGAGACGTCGACGGAATATTCCTGCGAGGTGTAGTCGTAAGTCTTCAGGTCGACGAAGCCGTTGATGGTCAGCTCCATCAGCACCGGCGGCAGGTTATAGCCGTGATGATAGACCAGCACCCGGCAGCCGTTGAGGCCGTAATAGCGCACGGCAGTCTCCATCTCGTAGAGGTCGTCGGTGTCCATCGACGCCGACCCAAGCGAATTGTCAGCCACCATGTATATCAGCACTGTCCGTGGCACCTTCTCAACCTCATCCTCCGGCTCCGGCTCGTCAGATGAGCAAGCCGCGGCAAGAAACGCCATAGTCAGCGTTATTGCGAGTAATCTTATCTTGTCAATGATTGGTTGCATTTTGCAAAGGTACGAATATATTTTCACATTATTATTAACGCCCTGGCGCCGGTTTTATTGCATTTGTTAAATATTGTGTTTTTTCTGCTTGCAGCTCAGATATTTTTTGTACATTTGTGCCAATCAAATCCTTAATTCAAAAACCAAAACTAACCAACAGACAATGAGCAAACCATACGTACTGGGTATCGACATGGGCGGTACCAACACGGTCTTTGGCATCGTTGACGCTCGCGGCGTAGTGCTCGCAAGCTCATCCATCAAAACACAGAAGCACAGCAACATCACCGATTATATCGACGAGCTGTATAACGAGATCATGCGGCTGCTGGAGGCCAACGACGCCGTAGGCAAGATCCACGGCATCGGCATCGGCGCCCCCAACGCCAACTATTACACGGGCATCATCGAGGGCGGCGTCAACCTGCCCTGGCCCACTCCCCTGCCCCTGGCCCAGCTCGTCAGCGAGAAGTTTGGCATCCCCGTGGCCATCACCAACGACGCCAACGCCGCGGCCATCGGCGAGATGACCTACGGCGCCGCCCGCGGCCTCAAGGACTTCATCATGATCACCCTCGGCACCGGAGTCGGCTCCGGCATCGTCATCAACGGGCAGCTGGTTTATGGCCACGACGGCTTTGCCGGCGAGCTCGGCCACACCATCATGAAGCGCAAGAACGGCCGCCTCTGCGGCTGCGGCCGCACGGGCTGCCTCGAGGCATACTGCTCCGCCACGGGCGTGGCACGCACGGCCCGCGAGTTCCTCGAGATACGCACCGACCCATCCACCCTGCGCGACCTCGACATCGAGGAGATCACCTCAAAGGATGTCTACGACGCTGCCATGGCCGGCGACAAGCTTGCCAAGGAGGTCTTCGACTACACCGGCGACATCCTCGGCGAGGCCTTCGCCGACTTCACCGTCTTCTCCTCGCCCCAGGCCATCATACTCTTCGGCGGCCTGGCCAAGAGCGGCGAGCTGCTGCTGCGCCCGCTGCGCAACTCGATGGAGAAGAACATGATGCCCATCTTCCGCGGCAAGGTGAAGATACTTCTGAGCGAGCTGAAGGAGGCCGATGCCGCCGTCCTCGGCGCCAGCGCCCTCGGCTGGGAGGCCAAGGCCACGGCACCCGTCGCCGCCGTCGCCCCCGCCACCCCCGCAGTCTAAATATCTCATACAGAAACAAAAGAAACAACCGAAACTAAAATAAAAAAGTTTCGGTTGTTTCTTTTGTTTCTGTATGAGCTATATTGTTACATAAGCGCGGTTTCGAGCCAGTAGACACCCGCGCCCGCCAGGTAGCCGAGGGCGGCGATGAGACTGAACTTCTTCAGATACCACCCGAAGGGTATCTTCTCGATGCCCATGGCGATGACGCCCGCGGCAGAGCCGATAATCAGGATGCTGCCGCCTACGCCGGCGCAGTACGACAGGAACTCCCAGAACACGCCGTCGACCATGAAGAACGCGTCGTAGCCCACGGCTCCCGCGGCATGCACGGGATACATGCCCATGGCAGCTGCCACCAGCGGCACATTGTCGACTATCGATGACAGCGCGCCCAATATTATATTAATAATGTATACGTCGTGCACCTGCTTGTCGAGCCACGTGGCCGCAGCGGCCAGTATGCCCGTACTCTGCAGGACGGCCACGGCCATCAGGATGCCGAAGAAGAAGAGTATTGTCGACATGTCTATACGGCTCAGCACCTGCGTCAGGCGGTGCTCGTCCCTGGGCTTGATATTCTTCTTGCGGTTATAGAAGATATCCATGATCACCCACAGTATGCCTAATACGAGAAGTATGCCCACAAAGGGCGGCATGTGGGTCACGGCCTTGAAGATGGGCACGGATATGAGGCCGCACAGGCCTAATGCCAATATCACCTTCTGCTCGCGCGGCGTGGTGACGCCGTGGCCCTCAAGCTCGCCCTCGATGGGGGCAAGCTCACCCTTGAGCTGCGCCATCACAATGAACATCGGCACGAGCAGCGCCACGATGCTCGGCAGCAGCACGCGCGTGATCAGTGCCATCGTCGTCACGTTGCCCTTGACCCACAGCATGATAGTAGTCACGTCGCCGATGGGGCTCCATGCGCCGCCCGTGTTGGCCGCGATGACTATGATGCCGGCGTAGAGCCAACGCTCCTTCTGGTCGGCAACCAGCTTGCCAAGGAGCATGAGCATAACGATGGTGGTGGTCAGATTGTCCAAAACGGCCGACATGAAGAAGGTCACAATCGAGAGCACAAGCAGAAGCATGCGCTTGCGGCGCGTGGTGATGCGGTCGGTGATCACCTTGAACCCGTCGTGCACGTCCACCAGCTCGACTATCGTCATCGCGCCGATGAGGAAGAAGAGCGTCTGGGTGATGTCGCCCATGTGCTCGACGATGTCGACGTTGAGCAGGTAGCTCAGGCACTGGCTCTGGAGCGAGGCGTCCTGAAGCCCCGCCTCACTGACGTAGGCCGCCAGCGCTTCGCCGTTGAATGCCGGAATAATGTACTGGCACCCCAAGGCGTATGCCACCCACAGCAGCATGCCCAGCACCAACGCCGTCGCCGACTTGTTGATGCGGATAGGGTGCTCTAAGGCTATCGCCAGATAGCCCAACACAAAGATAGAGATAAGTGCTAAAAACATGGATAACGTTTGGCTTTTTGATGGCTTGGTTAACGGCTGCAAATTTACGGAAAAATTTCCGTAATTATCCACCTCCATGCCCCAAAAATTTTCCCATAAGTCGAATAAACCCCTCCAATCCTCCCCCTTTCCACCACAACTTGCAAAAACAATAAAATATGTTTTTCAATTTCCAGGTTATTCAAAAATTTCGTATCTTTGCCAACCTAAATGAAAGACAATAATTTCACCGTACGCCAAGTGCCATTGGCACAATTGCACACCCTGCAACAGGCATGGTCGCGGCTGCAACGCGGGCCCGACATGACATACTTTCAGTCTTACGACTGGTACACCGTCCTTGCCAAACACACCCCTCTCCATCCCAAGGCCGTAGCCTCTTTTTACGTGGTCGAGCGTGACGGCACCCCCGTGCTTATAGCTCCTCTGTGGATTATGACCCACAGCATCGACATCGCCAACCGCAAGGGCGTGTGGTTCATAGGCCGCGACAGTTTCACCGACTACTACACTGTAAAGGCTAAAAGTCTAATATCGGGTAGAGGTGACGAAGACGCGTTCT
>CAYOUJ010000007.1:0-61901 GCA_964407165.1 uncultured Muribaculaceae bacterium
CAGTTGGTTAGAGCGTCGGATTGTGGTTCCGAAGGTCGTGGGTTCGACCCCCACATCTCACCCCACTATTAACGAGTCGTGAAGCACCGCTTCGCGACTCGCTCAATATATTTGCCTGACACCTGACACTTAACACTTAGCACCTGAATGAATCAGTCAAACGGAGCACAGGCCGACGCCTTGGGCGCGTGGGGCGAGCAGCAGGCCATCGAGCGGCTCGCCGCCGAGGGTTATGCCATCATCGACCATGGCCAGACCATGGGCAAGAACGAGTGCGACATCATCGCCTCCAAGGGGGGGTATATCCATTTTATTGAAGTGAAGACACGCCGCTATCCCGACGACGACCCCCTGCAGGCCGTCAACCGCGCCAAGCAGCAGCGCATAGCGCGCTTCGCCGACCGCTATATCCGCAACTATGCCGTGCCGATGGTGCCCGTGCTCGACGTCATCGCCATCAACGGCGACCCCGAGCTTGGCGTGCTCAAGTATGAGCACATAGTCGACGCTTACGTGCCTCGCCTCAGCAAAGGCTGGTAATCAGGCCTACGAGCGCCATCAACGCGATGATCACGGCGATGATGCGGTTGATCAGGCGCATCGAGCGGAGGTTGAAGTGGGCGCGTACTTTGTTTACTGTATATGTGATGAATGTCCACCAGATCAGGGCGCCCAGGGCTATCGAGATGTAGCCCATGATGTAATGATAAAACTTCATCTGCGCGTCCATGAAGTTGAAGCGGGCGAACAAGCCGATTATAAAGAAGAGTATCAGCGGGTTGGAGAAGGTAAATATGAACCCTGTGCCGAAGTCGCGCCAGTAGGTGGTGGGCGTGGTGTGCTCCGATGCCGGCTTGAGCGTGCGAGAGGGGTTGGCGCGGAAGAGCACCAGGGCATACACCAACAGAAATATCGAGCCCAGGGCCTGCAGCACAGTCTGGTTTGACTCGATGAAGTCGGTCACGAACGACAAGCCCAGGCCAGTCAGCAGGCAATAGATCACGTCTGACAGCGCTGCACCGATGCCGGTATACAGTCCGGGCAGACGCCCTTTGGTGAGCGTCCGCTGGATGCAGAGCATCCCAATCGGACCCATCGGCGCCGAGATGAGGATGCCGATGATGATACCGTGGAAGATCGTGCCGAGGATTAGTGACATTAGGGGACAAAATTACGAAACTCTCGCAATATTCACAAATAAATTTTTCTCTTTGGCCGTTTTTGCCTATTTTTGCAATCACGAAACCCTAAATATTCGTTATAATCGATAAAGATCGATGATCATCGATAATCATCGATTGTCATCGAGTCATTATCTGAAATTCATGAGGATAGCCGCCATAAACACCACTGCCGACATGCGGCGCGCACCCTCGCGCCTGATGCTGCAGACACTCGCCGCAGCCCACGAGGAGGGGTGCGAGGTGCGGGCGTATTATGGCCGCGGCGTCGCGGATACCGACATCGAGGCCGTGCGCATCGGCTCAGACTTCGCTACGCTCCTGCATTACGGGAAAGCGTTATTGGCCGACGGCGAGGGCCTGGGCTCGCGCGACGCCACCGAGCGGCTCTGCGCCGACCTGGCGGAGTGGCACCCCGACGTGGTGCACCTGCACAACCTACACGGTCATTACCTTCATGTCCCCCTCTTGCTCAATGTGCTTCACCAAATGAGTGTACCTGTGGTGATTACCCTCCACGACTACTGGCTTATGACCGGCCACTGCGCCTTCCCCGGCGAGTGCACGGCATGGCAGCAAGGGTGCAATGTTAAGGTGTGCCCGCATCGTGCCGACTATCCTAAAGCGTTGGTCAGCAGGATTAATCGTAATATCAGTAAGCGCGTCAGCTGGTTAGCCCTTCTGAATGACCTGCATTTGGTCGTCCCCTCGCGTGTTATGGTAGAGCATCTGCAGGAGAGCCGTTTGTGTGCAACCCCATGTTCGGTGATACATAACGGCGTGGACGAGAGCCTGTTCCGCCCCGACGGCACCGCGCCGGAGAACATGATACTCGGCGTGGCCAACCGCTGGGACACGCGCAAGCATCTCGAGCGATTGTTGCAAATTCCTCTGCACGAGGGTGAAAGGCTGGTGATAGTGGGCAAGAAGGTGCCGGGCGTCGAGAGCTACGCAAACCTCACGCAGGAGCAGCTGGCACGGCTGTACCGGCGCGCCAAGGTGTTTGTAAACACCTCTGAAGCTGAAACTTTCGGCATGACCACGGTGGAGGCGCTGATGAGCGGCACGCCCGTGGTGGTCGACAAGGGGTATGTGCTGCGTGAGATGACGCGCACCGGGCGCGGGAAGGTATGTGAGACAGCCGACACGGCTGATGCACAGGCGCTCCGCGAGGCCATTGACCGGGCTGCCGGACACTCGCGCGAGGCTTGCCGCAAATTTGCCGAGCAGCACTTCACCCTCCGCCAAATGACCGACGCCTACCTCTCACTCTACCGCCGAATGACCATCGATAACCATCGATTGCCCATCGATAGATAATCGATAGATAATCGATTACATAAACGCCAAAATAAGCACCTGCGCCGCGCACACGCGCAGGAACATCGTCAGCGGGTAGACCGTCGAGTAGGCCACCGCCGGCGCGTCGTGGCCCGTCGAGTTGTTGGCGTATGCCAAGGCCGGCGGGTCGGTGTAGCTGCCGCCGAAGAGACCCATGATAGTCAGGAAGTTGATCTTGTAGACCCCGCGCGCTATGCACCCTATGATGATCAGCGGCACAAAGGTGATGATGAAGCCCCAGAGCACCCACTGCGCGCCCGTGGCGTTGAACACCGTCTCGGCGAATCCCGCGCCGGAAGAGATGCCCACGGAGGCCAGGAACAGGCAGATGCCCAGTTCGCGCATCAGCAGCGAGGCCGACGATGAGGTGTAGGTGACCAGTTTCATGCGGTAGCCGAAGCGGCTGAGCAGTATGGCCACTACCAGCGGGCCGCCCGCCAGCCCAAGCTTCATGCCGTAGCCGAGGTCGACCGAGCCGAGGATGATGCCCAAGAGTATGCCGATGAAGATGGTTATGAGGTTGGGCTGGTTGAGGCGCTTCATCGAGTTGCCAAGCTTGGCGGCCAGGCGGTTGATGTCCTCGAGGTTGCCTACGACGGTGATGCGGTCGCCCATCTGCAGGCGCAGCCCGGCGGAGGCGAGCAGGTCGACGCCCGCACGGTTGACGCGCGTGGCGTTGAGCTTGTAGGCTGCGTGCAGGCGCAGCGAGGCGAGCGTCACGCCGTCGTACTGGCTGCGGGTGATGACTATGCGGCGGCTAACCACCTCGCGCTGCGTAGGCTCCCAGTCCATCTCCACCTCGGGGCCGATGACACCCTTGAAACGCTCCTCGTCGTGGGTGGTGTAGACGGTGTATAGCTTGTCGCCTAAGTGTATTACCGTCGTCGAGTTGGGGATGATGATGCGCCCGTCGGTGGTCATCAGGCGCGAGACCACGAAGTCGGTCTGTATGATATTGTGGAGCTCTACGAGCGTCTTGCCGTCGATGAGCGGGTTGGTGACCTCGAAGGTGACTATCTGCGGCGCCTGGGCGTTGTTGGCGGCCTCCTCTTCGAGTGCTTGCACCTCATCCTTGACCTTGATGCGGAAGATGCCCTTGATGACAAACATGGCGGCGATAATGCCCACCACGCCAAGGGGATAGGCGGCGGCGTAGCCCATGGCCATCACGTTGACAGCATCGGGGTTGTTGCCCACCGACTGCTGGGCGGCGGCGAGACCGGGGGTGTTGGTGACGGCGCCCGACATGATGCCAACCAGGGCGTCTATCGAGGTGTCGCCCTGTTCTATACAAAAGATTGCCAAGACTATGGCCACGTTGAGCACTATCCCTCCTACCGCCAGCATGTTGAGCCGTATGCCCCCCTCCTTGAACGAGGAGAAGAACGACGGGCCTACCTGCAGACCGATGGCGAAGATGAAGAGTATCAGGCCAAACTCGCGCACAAACTTAAGCACGTCGGGGTTGACCACGTACCCCAAGTGCCCCATCACGATGCCCGCGAAAAGCACGAAAGTCACCCCAAGCGACACACCTCCCACCTTCAATTTGCCCAGGTAGATGCCCGCGGCGATGACGAAGGAGTAGAGCACAAGCGTCGAGGCCAGCTGCGTGTTGCCGGGCCCGAGGAGCGAGAGTAGCCAATTGCCGTCCATATTCTCTTCTTTACCTGAAAAATGCCGCCGCGGTTGAAAAACCGCGTTCGACATGCTATTATATATATGCGCCTAAAGCGGGTGCAAAGGTACGCAAAAATTTTTAGTTTTTAGTTTTTAGTTTTTGGTTTTTAGTGAATGGCTGAAAACTAAAGACTAAAAACTTAAAACTTCCTGTAATTTTTGCGCCGTTTGTGCGTTTAATTTGTATAAATAAGAAAAAGTGCGTAACTTTGCGTGCTTAAATTTACCGTAAGACCTACGATGAGACAATTAAAAATCACCAAGTCAATCACGAACCGTGAGAGCGCATCGCTCGACAAGTACCTGCAGGAGATAGGTCGCGAGGAGCTCATTTCGGTCGAGGAGGAGGTAGAGTTGGCTCAGCGCATACGCCAGGGCGACCAGCGCGCCCTGGAGAAGCTCACGCGCGCCAACCTGCGCTTCGTCGTCTCGGTGGCCAAGCAGTACCAGAACCAGGGCCTGAGCCTGCCCGACCTTATCAACGAGGGCAACCTCGGCCTGATCAAGGCCGCGCAGAAGTTTGACGAGACCCGCGGTTTCAAGTTCATCAGCTACGCCGTCTGGTGGATACGCCAGAGCATCCTCCAGGCCCTCGCCGAGCAGTCGCGCATCGTCCGCCTCCCCCTCAACCAGGTAGGCTCGCTCAACAAGATCAGCAAGGCGCTGTCGAAGTTTGAGCAGGAAAACGAGCGCCGCCCGTCGCCCGAAGAGCTGGCCGAGCGCCTCGACGTCCCCGTTGACAAGATTGCCGACACCCTCAAGGTGTCAGGGCGCCACATCAGCGTCGACGCCCCCTTCGTCGAGGGCGAAGACAACAGCCTGCTCGACGTGCTCACCAACGACGACTCCCCCATGGCCGACTCCACCCTCAACCAGGAGTCGCTCTCGCGGGAGGTCGACCGCGCCCTGCGGCAGCTCCACGAACGTGAGCGGGAGATTCTTAAGATGTTCTTCGGCATAGGCTGCCAGGAGATGACCCTCGAAGAGATCGGCGCCAAATTCGACCTCACCCGTGAGCGTGTGCGCCAGATCAAGGAGAAGGCTATACGCCGCTTAAAGGGCCAGCGCAGCCGCCTGCTCAAGAGCTATCTTGGCCAGTAACACATATTTATAAAAATGTTTGCGGGAGCCGCGCCTGTTGGTGCGGCTCTCGTAGTTTGTAAGGGAGAGGGAAAGGGCGCGGCAGAGCCGCGCCCCCAGTGGCAGCGGCCTTCGGCCGCTGCTGTGTTTGGGAGATGTATAAGGTTTACTCGGGGACTACCTCGTAGATGATGTCGGTGCCCGAGGCGGTGCTTACAACCTTGTAGCCCTCGGCCACGAAGTTGCACAGCGCCGGGTCGGTCTCCGTGCCCGTGTCGGAGGGGTCGAAGTTGAAGAACCGGCCGCCCTTGACCACGAACACACCCTTGTCGCTTACCATGTTGAGCGTCCAGTGTTTACCTTCGTAGACTCCCTGTGCCTCCAGGTAGCCGCCGTTGATGTAGGCCGTGGACTTGGCAGCCTCGGTCTGTACGCAGGTCACGGCGGTGGTTTTGATTGAGCCGCCGTTCATGGTGAACGTGCCGGTCGACTTGATCATGATGGGGTAATAGTTATTGTCGGTGTCGACGATGTTGACACCCTCCTCCATGGTGAGTTTGCCGGAGCTGTCGAGGTAGAACAGTGGCAGACCCGTCTTGTTATAGATGGTGCCCTCGCCGGTGAGTATGGCGGTGGTGCCGTAGATATCCATGACGTATGAGCCGGAGGTGGGAGCGGTGAAGGTCAGGTCGCAACCGTTGAGGTCGAGGGTAAATGCCTTGCCGAGAGAGCTCTTGATGGCTGCGCCCGAGTAAGTTACGTCGTCGAGCAGGGTGAGCGTCGAGCCCTTCGTGGAAACGGCTTTCTTGAGATATGTAACGATGTTTGTGTCGTCACCGGCGTAGAACTCGGTCTTGGCGGCGGTTGCGGTCTGCACGACGTAGACGGTGCGGCCGTCGTTGCAGGTCACGGCCGTGCTGACATGGTCGGAGTCGATGAACGTGCCTTTGAGATAGTCGTCGCCGCCGGCAGGGTCGTAGTTCTCAAACATGCCGCCGTTGACGGTGATGGTGCCGGGTTTGGAGTTGCTTTGGTTGAGCACGTAGTAGAAGTCATTGTATGCGACGTCGCTGCGGAAGTAGCCGTCGTTGATGATGAGGTCGCCGCCGTATGTCTCGATGCATGAGTTGCCTTGGTTGGAGGCGTCAGGCCCTACGGTGTATGTGCCGCCGTTGATGGTGAGGGTGGCGTTGCGGTTTACTTGTATAGCTATATTGTTGCCGCCGCTGCCGCCGTCTACCAGTCCGTCGCCCTCGATGGTGACATTGGCGCCGGAGGCGACGATGATGGCGGCGCTGGTGCCGGTGTTGACGATGCTGTGGCCGTTAAGGTTGATTACCAGCGGCTCGGTGGAGGTGCAGCGCAAGGTCTTGCTGATGGTGAGGTCGCTGCTGAGGGTGACATATCCACCGTTGGCGAGGGCCGAGGCCAGGTCGTCGCCCCAGACGGGGGTCGAGCCGAAGAAACCGTTGTCAATCACTATGTCGTAAGCAACTGTAGAGGTGAACATGTTGCCGACGATGTTTGTGCGGAAGTTGCGGCGCACAGGCACGCTGTTGATTTCCACGGGCTTGGTGTGGCCGTAGTCGAAGGTGACGGTGTTGACCGTCGAGCCGGTTGCCGAGGCGAGCACATAGTTCATGGCCACCCAAGAGTAGTCTTTGGAAGCCACTGTAAGCGTGGAGGGTACGCCGGCCGTGACATCGTGGATGTCGGCCAGGGCGTAGTTGACGGCCACCAGGTCTGTGCCTACTGTGCCGTCAAGCATGTTCATCGTGTGCGGCACTTCGGCGGAGAAGTCCATGGCCGTCTGCGTGACCTCGAGACCGGCCTTCTTGGCGGCTGCCCAGTCGGAGGCGCCGACGTTCACCTGCGCGAAGGGGCGGGTGAGCGTGACGGAGGGCTGTGTCATCCCCTCGGTGACGGTGATGGCACCGGTGACGTTATAGAATGCGTCGTAGAGGTCGTTGTTGGCGGTCATGCCGGAGTAGTCGACGTTGAGCGTGCCGTTGGTCAGGGTGTAAGGAGCCGCTTGGTTCATGGCGAAGAACGCTACCTTGTAGCTCTTGCCGGTGACGAGTTGTATCTCGACGGTGGTGCGGTGGTCGGTGAAGGTGACGTCGAGGGAGTCCTGCAAGAGGAACACGTCGCCATTGTCGGCGTCATAGACGGCATACTTGATATAGTCGCAAGAGTTGCCGTCGTTGGCGGCACGGGAGTTGGTGCCCGTGGGGGCTGTGATGGTGAAAGCCACTCGTCCGTTCGCGCCGGTCCCCGGGTTTACGGCCGGCTCGTCGGAGGAGCAGGAGGCGAGGGTTCCGGCGAGGGCCGCGACGGCCATCGCGAGGTAAAGGTTACTGTTCATGTGTCTGTAAGTTAATGTTCAGGTATAATATAGAATGGGAGTACAAAGGTAGGTATAAAAAGTGTGCGCAAATGTTAAAATATGTTGTGGGGGGGGGGTAAAAACCGTTAATAATATACAAAACGGGCCTGGCGGTAAGGAAATTAAGGAGATTAAGGAAATTAAGGAGGTTAAGGAATTTAAGGAATTTAAGGAAATTTAAGGAGATTAAGGAAATTAAGGAGATTAAGGAATTTAACGAGAGGGGTCGTTAATTTCCTTAATCTCCTTAATTTCCTTACGGCAGGGTGCGCCTCAGCGGACGAGACCCTTGGTGGCGCGACGCTTCCAAAGGCGACGCGCGGGCGCGTTTTGGAGGCGACGCGCCCTCGCGTCGCCATCCCCGCCGTGTCTACCAGGCGATGCCGGGCAAGGTTGGCGCCGTGGGGCGAGTAGGCACCCCTGGTGGCGCGACGCGGGGGTGCGGCGCTTCCAAAGGCGAGGCAAAGGGCGCGCCAGAGCCGCGCCCCACAGTGGAAGCGGCCTTCGGCCGCTGCTGTGTAAGTTACTCGGTGAGGAAGGCGATTTCGTCGAGGAGCCGGGTGGCCAGGAGGCGGGTGGGGCGGTCGGCGGCGGCTTCGCGGTCGGCGGTCGCGCGGAAGGTGTGGGCCAGGTCGGGGCGCACGAGCAGTAGCAGGAGCATCAGGCGCAGGCCGGTGTAGCGGCGCAGGTCGTCGGCGTCGTCGGCAAGCCGCAGGGCAAGCTCGGGGGCGTAGGGGGTACCCCGCAGCAGGCGGTGGCAGAGCACGTCGGCCTCTTCGGTGGTTGCGAGGGCGGCAATCCAGGCGCGGGCACGCTCCTCGGTCATCGCCTCCGCAGGCATGAGCATGGGGGCGGCGAGGCGGCATTCGCGGGTTTCGGTGGCTGCCCACAGGGCTTCGGCCAGGTCGGCGTCGGGCTCGTAGCCGCCGGCGATGGCGCTGATTTGCGGCAACGTCAGGCCGAAGTTCACCTTGTAGGCGACACCCCCCTGGCGCATCTGGGCGCCGACAGCGCCGTTGCGCATCATGTAGAACTGCTGTCGTAGCTCGCGGATGGTGTCTTTGATCTCTTCCGGTGTCATAGCGTGGTGCTGGGGCGCAGGCGCAGCATTTGGCGGTGATAGCGTGAGCGCACTTCGTCGTAAGTGTTTGTATATTTACGGAATGGGGCGATGTCGGCGTCGGTGACGGCGCGGCGCATGTCAACCTTCTTCTCCAGTTTTTTCACCACCTTCTCGAGCAGCTCAAACTCGGCGGTGAAGCGGTCTTCTACTTCTATCTCTGCGATGACGTTCGCCTTGCGGGGCGCGAGGGCACTCCCCCCCTCTGTGGAGGTGCGGATGAAGAAGTGGCCGGTCTGCGAGCGTATGAGCCGGACGAATCCGTGGGCCTTGACGCGCAGCAGCTCCTTGGCGGCCAGTTCAAACTCCCGGTGCACAGCCTTTGCGGACTCCACGGGGTCGGCCGGGAGCGACGGGTCGGCCTCGCGCAGCCGCTCGAGCAGGGCGTTGAACAGGCGCAGGGTCACCAGCGTGTCACCCGAGGCAGAGTGCTCGTGCTCGAGGTCGACGGTGACGCCCAGCTCTTCGGCGGTGGCGGTGAGGCTCGTTTGGCGGTCGGTGTTGAATTCCGGGTCGAGGCGCGAGCGGTGTCGCCAGTAGAGTTCCTGGCACTCGATGATGGTCCACGTCCGGGAGAAGCGTATCCCCTCGGCCTCGAGGTGGCGCACGTCGTTGTCGACGGCGAATCCGGCTACCACGCCCACGCGGTCGAGCAGCCGCTGTATCTTCTCGCGCTGGTCGGCGAAGGAGGGCTTGTCGGCCACCATCGCCGGTGTGATGTTGTGGGGCTCAAGGCGCCAGCGGCGTGCCCGCGCGGGCTTGAAGTAGCTGTGGTACACCTCGTTTCCCGCGAGGTCAAACATCGACAACTCCAGCATCTCGCCGCGGTCGGTAAACTCGCCGTCCAAAAATATTATCTCGCTCATGTCAGATGGATTGTGGGTCGGTAAGGAAGTCGAAGAGATGGGTGATCCAAATCCCCTCGTCATTTTGATATGTTGGTGTGGGTGTGAGTGTTACAAGCATTTTCTTGAACTGGTCGTTGATCAGGCGCAGGGGGCGCAGCTCTTGCTCGACTTTTTCGGGGGTGGGCATCTCAAGAGCGCTCTGAATGTAGACGCGCTTGTAACCTTGGTTGCATACGAAGTCCACCTCGAGTGTCTTGCGCACTCGGGCGCCTGTGACGTCGGTGTCAATGACTACGATATTGCCGACGTCGACTGACATGCCCCGGTTGCGCAACTCGTTGTAGATGAGGTTTTCCATCAGGTGTGAGTTGTCCATCTGCCGGAAGTTGAGCAGCGCGTTGCGCAGGCCCAAGTCCTCAAAGTAATACTTGTATGGAGTGTCGATGTAGGCCTTTCCCTTGAGGTCGTATCGCAGAGCCTTGGTGATGAGAAAGGCGTCCTCGAGTATGTCAAGAAATTTCTTGACGGTGTCGGGGCAGAGCTTCGAGCCTTTTATGGTGGCGAAGGCGTTGCTGAGGTTGCGGGGGTTGGTAAGGCTGCCGATGCTTGAGGCGAGTATCTCCGTCAGCTCTGTTATCTCCTCCTGCTTGGTTATCTTGTGCCGCTCGAGTATGTCCTTTAGAAAGGTGTGGGTAAACACACTGCGCAGATAGTCACCCTTTTGCTCCTCTGTTGGCATTGTCACTACCTGTGGCATGCCGCCATAAATCATGTATTCCTGCAGGGCGGCCTCTCTGCTGAGGTCGGGGCGGGCTGAATAGAACTCGGCGAACGACAGGGGACGAATGCGCACCTCGTCGCCGCGGCCGCGGAAGGTGGTGAGCACGTCAGATGAGAGGAAGCGGGCGTTGCTACCGGTGACATATACGTCGAAGTTGTAGAGTTTGAGCAAGGTGTTGAGCACGTCCTCAAACTCGCTGACCAACTGCACCTCGTCGAGCACTACGTAGTGCCAGGCATCGTCTTTACGCCGGTCCAAGATATGCTTGAGCAGGGCGTCGGGGTCGCGCAGGCTGCTGTTCAAGCGGCTTTCGAGGTCGACGGTGATGATGTGGTCGTCGTCGACGCCCTCGTCGCGCAGCCGGTTGAGGAATATCTTAAGCAGCAGGTACGACTTGCCCGAGCGGCGCATGCCGGTGACCACCTTGACCATGCCGTTGTGGCGTCGGTCGAGCAGTCGCTTGAGGTGTATGTCACGTTTGATTTCCATAATCGATATTTTTGTGCGTTTGCACACTTTTGTCGATTGCAAAGTTACGGCTTTATTCCGACCTGTGCAACAACACAGCGAAGAAACAAAAGAACGAAAAGAAAAAATAAAGTTTCTTTTCGTTCTTTTGTTTCTTCGCGTGACTAAACTCGGGGATTAGTATTCGCCGTTCTTCTCGAAGGAGAAGTTGTAGTCGCGCTCGTTGAAGAGCGGGTTGATGATGATGCGGAAGTCTTTCTCGGAGGTGAGGATGTCGCCGAGGATGTTGGTGCGGTAGTTGCGCTGCACGGGCACCTGGTTGACCACGCGGGTCTCCTCGCCGTTGTCGCCGTCGTAGACGAAGGTGACGGTTGCGACAAGCTCCTTGGTCTCGGGCACGAGGATGTAGTTCATGCAGAGCCACGAGGCGGTGAGGGTGGAGCCGTTCTCAAAGGTGACGTTGAGGTCGAGGGGCTCGGTCTCGGCGCCGGTGTTCATGGGCAGGCCGTTCTTGACGAAGGTGACCACCTCCGGGTCGGTGGCTGCGCCGGTGAGCAGGTTGAGCTTGGTGCAGGGGGTGGCGGTGAAGGTCATGCCGCAGTTGGTGACGGCGCCGCCGTGGGCCTTGACAGTGGCATAGTCGGTGGCGCCGACGTTGACCTGTGCGAAGGGACGGGTGAGGTAGACGTTCTCGGGAACATAGTCGGCGGTGACTATGAAGGGAGCCACGCACTTGTAGAATGCGTCGCGGAGCTCGTTGTTGGCCGGAGCGTTGGTGTAGCTGACGGTGACGGTGCCGCCGGCGGGGTCGTAGGTGTAGAACGAGGCGTCCTTAGCCTGTGCCCAGAAGGCCACCTGGTAGGTCTTGCCCATGACGAGCTTGATGGATACGGTGGTCTCGGTGACAGCGCCGGTGAACGCGCCGATCTTGGAGCCGTTGTCCACTATCTGACCGTCCTTGTTGTATACCACCCAGTAGAGGTCGTCGACCGAGAGGCCGTCGGAGATGGTGCGGGAGTTGATGGTGGAGGGCACGCCGAGGCGGAAGGTGACGTCAGTGGTCTCGCCGTCGATGGCCTTTGCCGGCTCGTCGGAGGAGGAGCAGGCGGTGCCCATCAGGAGCATGGTGGCTGCGAGGCAGCTGAGTAATTTGTTCATAATCAGGTATAAGGTGTGATGATTGGTGATGTCGTAGATTGTGGCGGAGCCACACCGCTATCTGTTAACCCCACGCTTCAGCGTGGGGAGAATGAAAACCATTGTGCCGGCGTGCCGGAGGCACGCCTCTATGTGAGCCTCTTTAAAGGCGTGCCTCCGGCACGCTTATTAGAGGGGGATGTTTCGCCCCCACGCTGAAGCGTGAGGTTAACAGGATGAGGTGTGGCTGCGCCACACTTAGCTACAAATTACGCGAAAATAATTTGTGTAATTCGCGTAATTTGTAGTTTTTAAGTGTGTTACTGGGCGACGCCGTTGACGGTGATGTTGGAGCTGCCGTAGACGATGTCGTGGCTGAAGGTGCAGTTGTCGTAGTCGAAGGTTACGCCCAGGTCGGTGCCCTGGTTTGCGTAAGCGTATACGGAGCGGAACTTGTCGGCGTAGGTGCCGGTGACGTTGCAGGCGGTGCCGCTCATGTCGACGATGGTCGGATACTGGTAGGTGGTGCTACGGTTGCCCATGGTGAGGGCGGCCTTGGGAGCCTCGTTGCCGCTCTTCCAGTTGGCGTTGAGGTACTTCTGTGCAGCGGCTTCGACGTCGCTGGCGGTGTACCCGTTGGTGTCGAGGATAAACTCGCAGTCGATGATGGCATAGTCGCCACCGCGGAGGAATGCGCCGTGCTCGGTGCCGGTTGCCTTCACATTGGTCAGGAAACAGGTGATGGGCACGTTGAGGCAGATGCCGGCATAGTTGTTGCCGGTGATGACCACATTCTCGAGCTCGAGGTTGCCGGTGTTCTGTGCAAGCTGGGAAGCGTTGGAGGATACGCCGAAGTAGTTGGAGTTGATGGTGGAGTTGCGTATAACCACGTTGCCGGTGAAGGCAGCGATGCCGCCGCTGAGGTTGACAGCGGACTCCGCAGCTGTAATCTCCACGTTGTCGATAATGACGTCACCGTTATTGTATACGCAGATGGAGCCTGCGCCGGGAATCACGACCTTGCCGTTGTAAATTTGGAAGGAGCCTTCGGCACCGGCCTGGAGGTTGTCGATAGTGAGGGTTTTGTTGTTGAGGTTGAAGACGATGTCGCCGTTGGCGATACCCCAGCTGTAACCGGTCATGTCGATGTCAGCGAGGAAGTTGAGTTCAACAACTTTACCCTGATAGTCGTAGGAGGCGTCGATGAGGGAGGCTATGTCGGACATGTCGCGGACGTCGATGGCTTTGACATACTCGCCGTCAAACTCCTCGTTGATGATGACGTAGATGGGCACTGCGGTGGTGTAGAGCGTGCCGACGATGTTGGTGCGGTAGTTGCGCTGGACAGGAACCTGGGTTACGGCAACTTCGCCCTCGCCGTCGTTGTAGATGTGCTTGACGGTGGCAACGGTGGCCTTGTCGGCAGCGACGAGGATGTAAGCCATGCCGACGTGGCTGTAGTTCTTGCCGCCGGCGACGAGCACTGCGGGGGCGTCGCCGATGCTCTCGCAGTCGGGGAGGCCTGCGGAGGTGAAGGTGACAGCCTGCTTGCCGTCTACGGAGCCGTCGAGGACGTTAAGGGAGGTGTAAGCGTCGGCGGAGAACTCCATTGCCGACTTGGTGACCGTGACGCCGCCATTGATGGCGTCTACGTAGTCGTTGGCGCCGAAGTTGACCTGTGCGAAGGGGCGCTTCAGCTCAACGGTCTGCATGCCCGTGGTGGCCGTGACGGTGAAGGGCTCGGGGTCGATGTTGCAGAAGGCGTCGTAGATGTCGTTGTTGGCTACAGGATCTTGGCTGGTGTAGTCGATTTTGACCTGACCTTTCTCGAAGGTGTAGGGGGCGTTCATGTTCTGAGCCCAGAAGGCTACCTTGTAGGTCTTGCCGTTGACGAAGCGGATGGAGACGGTGGTCTCGTGGGTGGTGCCGTCGAAGGCGTTCTTGATGACGGAGTCGCGCACCCAGGTGTTGTCGTTGTAGATTGACATGTAGAGGTCGCAGGCGCTGTAGCCGTCGCCGACGGTACGGGAGGAGACGTTTCCGGGAGCCTGCACGCGGAAGGAGACTTCGGTGGTGCCGTCGGTGGCGACGACGGCGGGCTCGTCGGAGGAGCAGGAGGTTGCCAATGCCATCAAGCCGGCAGCGGCAAGCATGTAGCCATAAATCTTTTTCATAGAGTTGTTTAAAGCTTTATGTGTGAATAAATTAGTTTGATTTCTGTTTATCGGGGTTGTCGGGGTTGTCGGGGTTGTCGAGGTTGTCGAGATTATCGAGATTATCGAGATTATCGAGGTTGTCGAGATTGTCGAGGTTGTCGAGATTATCGAATGATGATGTTGAACTCGCCGTCGAACTCGGGGGAGACGCCGACGCCACCGGAGGCCTGCGAGGTGAGGAACTCACCCTTGACGGTGGTGAGCATGCTTCGCATCAGCGGCACGGTGACAGAGCCGGAGGCGCCGAGCAGCTTGTCATTCTTGTCATAGATGTACACGGCCACGCTCACGGGAGCCTCCTCACCGTTGACGAAGACGTAGTCGAAGGCAAGCTCGGCCTCGGTGTCGCTCAGGCGGAAGATGCGTCCCTCGTATGTGATGCCGGTAATGGCGTCGGCGGGGCGGTTGGTGTACATGTTGAAGATGTTGGGCATGAACCCGGGGTAGGCCATTATGACCTTGTAGTCGTCGAGGTCGACGGCCGGGGGTTCGTCGGAGGTGCCCTCCGGGTCGGCGGCGCGCGACTGCTCCCACTCGGCGCGGGCGGAGGCCTCGGCGCGGCTCATGAAACGGTCGAAGTCGGTGGCCACGAAGCGGTATTTGCCCATCGGGCGCGACATGTTGACGGTGACGTCGGTGGTCTCCAGGTCGATAATCTCCTGCTGGAGGCCGCGGAAGGCATCGCGGTAGTCGTCGTTGCCCACGTGCTTGCCCTGCAGGGTGATGGCGGTGAAGTCGGAGGTGTTGTAATAGCGATCTTCAAGGGAGCCTTCGGCGGCGTAGTCGGCCCAGACGAGGAACTGGTATTTGCCGGGGACGAGCGACAGGGGCACGTCGTAGTTGAGCGACGACACGTCGGGCTTGCTCACGACGATGGTGGTGTCGGGCACGCGGGTGAAGTCGCCGCCGGTCGAGCGATATATATTAATAATGTATCGCATGTCGTAGAGGTCGGAGGGGTTCTCGGCACGTGTCGAGGTCTCGTAGATGATCTCCTTGTAGGGGGGCATCTCGAGGTCGAAGTTGAGGTGCAGGGTCAGCGGCACCTCCTTGGGGGCGAGGTCTTCGGGAAACTCGTGGACGTCGCATCCGGTGACAGCCCAAGCCGCCAGGATCCACGCGAGTATTTTGAATATCTTGCTGTTCATGGTTCTGTGGTGGTTGGGTTATTTGTTGCGGCGTATGTCGAAGGTGTAGATGAAGTTGACCTGGGCGTTGTCGACGCCGAAAAATGTCTTCTTCACATAGTTCTCGACCTTGGGACCGTTGATGTAGTTGAGATATTTGTCATAGCGGCCGGTGTAGCATCCGGCGCCTACGGCAAGCTCCATCTTCCAGCGGTGGTTGGAGGAGATGTTGAAGCGGTAGCCGGCGGAGATGCCGCCGCCGATGAAGGGGTGGTGGCCCAGGTGGTCCTGGTATCGGTAGTCGCCGTCGGTGGCGTAGTTGAAGTAACCGAGGCCGAAGTGGGCGCCGACGTACCATCCGTCCTCGCAGCCGAACCAGTATCGTATCTCGGGCTGGACGGTGAATGTGCGGAACTTGATGGTGGAGGTGAAGTAGTTGAGGGCGCTATAGTAAATGGGCACGTTGATGCTCCAGTGGTCGGCTATGTCAATTTCGGCGGCGATGTTTGCGATGAGCATGCCCCAGCCGATGGCGTTGGTCTTGAGGTAGAAGTTGCGGGGGCAGCCGGCCGGCTCGATGGCGGGCGCGGGGACGGCCACGGGGGGAGCGACCACGGTGTCAACGACCTCGATGACAGGCTCCGGCTCCGGCTCGGGTTCCGGTTCCGGCTCTACGACTGGTTCGGGGGCATATTCAGGCCACACGCGGGTGTCGATGACGAAGTCGACCTGGGCGTAGCGCAGCTTGGGATAGATGGTGACGATGCTGACGTTTTCGTTGAACACCTTCGAGCCGAGGTCGCGGACGTTGGTGGGGATTCCGTAGGTGGTGCTCTCCTTGCCGGAGTAGTTGAGGCGGCCGTTGATATAGTCGCGGAGGGCTTGTGCGCGCTGTCGCACGAGCCTTTCGTTGAAGGCCTTGGGGCCTTCGGGGGAGGCGGAGCCGTGGAGGTGGACGGAGATGACGGTGCGAGCGGTGTCGGCTTTGAGGCGTGACAGGAACAAGTCAAGGTCCGCCAGGGTCTGGCGGTTATTTTCAAAGTCCGGCTTGATGACCGAGACGTTGATTGGGAAATCGACCCTGAAACTTACTGTGTCGGTATAGATTTCTTGCGCGGCGGTTAGTTTTACGCACAAGATTAAGAATATCAGGGCTAAAGGTAGACGATATGGATAGCTCATTAGGTTAAGCTGTGTCGTAAGGTATAAATATAGGCGTGTCTTATACTCTAAAGAGTGCACAAATGTAGCAAGAAAGATTTAGATAAGCAAGAGGCATGGGTTTGTGTTAGCATTATTTAACATTTAGGCGCGGCGCACAGCGCCGCGGCACAAGGATCGGTTGCCTGACGAGATATAGAAGGCGAGCTGCGGCCCCGGCCGCAGCTCGCTATTCGTAGTTCGTAGTTCGTAGTTAGTCTGTTACTTGTTGACCTGGAAGCGGACGGTGCCGTCGCGGAGGAGGTCGACCACCTGGCGTGCGGCAGCGATGCCGGCGTTGATGTTGGCCTCGGCGGTCTGTGCACCCATCTTCTTGGGGGTGAAGAATACGCGGTCGGCGAAGAGCTGCTTCATCTCGTCGGCGCGGTCGGGCTTGATGTCGGCGACGTATTTGATGTCGGGGCGCTCCTGCAGGGCCTTGATGAGGCCTTCTTCGTCGATGACCTCCTTGCGGGCGGTGTTGATGAGCACGCCGCTCTTGGGCATGAGTGTGACGAGGTCATAGCCCACGGAGCCGCGGGTCTCGGCGGTGGCGGGGATATGGAGGGAAACGAATTGGTTGCCTTTGTAGAGGTCTTCGACGGAGTGGACGGGACGGACGCCGGCCTCCTCTATGACTGCGTCGGGGCAGTAGGGGTCGAGGGCGCTGACCTCCATGCCGAAGCCCTTTGCGATGCGGGCGACGTTGCGGCCGACCTGTCCGAAGGCGTGAATGCCGAGGGTCTTGCCCTTGAGCTCGGTGCCGGAGGTGCCGTTGTACATGTTTCGGACTGCCATGACGGTCATGCCGAAGACCAGCTCGGCGACGGCGTTGGAGTTCTGTCCGGGGGTGTTCTCGACGACTACATTGTGGGCTGTTGCGGCAGCGAGGTCGACGTTGTCGTAACCGGCGCCTGCGCGGACGACGATCTTGAGCTGCTTGGCGGCGTCAAAGACTTCATTGTCAATCTTGTCGGAGCGGATGATCAGTGCGTCGGCGTCACGGACGGCGTCGAGGAGCTGGGCGCGGTCGGTATATTTCTCGAGGAGGGCGAGCTCCATGCCGGCGCCCTCTACCACTTCGCGGATGCCGTCGACGGCGACCTTTGCGAAGGGTTTTTCAGTTGCTACTAATACCTTCATATTTAATCGGATAATCGGGTAATCGGGTAAGGTGGGTTAGACGGTTTTTTCGAAGTCGGCCATGGCCTGGGTGAGGACGCGGACGCTCTCGATGGGCATGGCGTTGTAGAGGCTTGCACGGAAGCCGCCGACGGAGCGGTGGCCCTTGATGCCGACGATGCCGCGGGCGGTGCAGAAGTCGATGAAGCTCTTCTCCAGCTCCTTGTACTCCTCGCGCAGGACGAAGCATACGTTCATGATGGAGCGTGAGCCCTCCTCGGCGGTGCCGACGAAGATGCGGCTGGCGTCGATGGCGTCGTAGAGCACGGCGGCCTTGTCGAGGTCCATCTTCTCGAGCACCTTGACGCCGCCAAGCTCTTTGTAGTAGCGGAGGGTCATGAGGGCGGAGTAGATGGGAAGGACGGGCGGGGTGTTGAACATCGAGCCCTTCTCGACGTGGGTGCGGTAGTCGAGCATGGTGGGTATGGCGCGGTCGACGTGGCCGAGGGCCTCGTCGCGGACGATGACGATGGTGACGCCGGCGGGGGCGAGGTTCTTCTGTGCGCCGGCATAGATGGCGTCGTACTTGCTGACGTCGACGGGGCGTGAGAAGATGTCAGACGACATGTCGGCGATGAGGCGCACGGGTACGTCGGGGTCGGTGCGCAGCTCGGTGCCGTAGATGGTGTTGTTGGTGGTGATATGGAAGTAGTCGGCGTCGGCGGGGACGGTGTATCCGGTGGGGATGTAGGTGAAGTTTCGGTCGGCAGAAGAGGCGACTACATCGACCTGGCCGAAGAGCTTGGCCTCCTTGATGGCCTTCTTTGCCCACACGCCGGTCTCGAGGTAGGCGGCCTTTCGCTGCAGGAAGTTGTAGGGTATCATGCAGAACTCGAGGCTTGCGCCGCCGCCGAGGAAGAGCACGGAGTAGCCCTCGGGGATGTCGAGGAGCTCCTTGACCAGGGCCTGAGCCTCGTCCATGACAGCCTGGAACTCCTTGCTGCGGTGAGACACTTCGAGCACCGACAGGCCGGTGCCCGCAAAGTCGAGAATGGCGTCTGCGGTATTCTTGATGGTATACTGGCTCAGGATCGAGGGGCCGGCATAGAAATTGTGTTTCTTCATTTTACAATAAATTTAAGGAGTTTATGAGTTAATAGTTGATTTATGACAGGCGCGGCGCACAGCGCCGCTGCACAAGGATCGGTTGCCCGCACGGGGCACCCTTGTGGATTTTTGGCAAAGTTAGAGATTAAGTTTGAGGGAGCAAAATTTTTGGGCAAAAATCGTCTATTCGGCCGGCGCAGGCTCCACGCGGATAAGCTCGAGGCGTGTGGGGGTGCGGGAGGTGACGGTAAACTGCAAGGGGCCGATGACTACCGGCTCGCCCTGCGGGGGCAGACAGCCGGTGTTGTGGAGCACGTATCCGGCGAGGGTCTGGTATTCGTCATCCTCGGGAATGTCGAGATGGTATGTCTCGCGGAGGGTCTCGATCTCGATGCGGCCGGAGAACTCGTAGACGCCGTCGGCGATGCGTCGCGCGGTCATCTGCTGGCGGTCGTGTTCGTCCTGGATGTCGCCGAAAATCTCCTCGACGAGGTCTTCGAGGGTGACCAGTCCGGCGGTGCCCCCGAACTCGTCGACGACCACGGCCATCGAGCGTTTCTCCTGCAGCAGGCGGCGCATGAGCTTGTTGGCGAGCAGCGTCTCGGGGACGAAGATGATGGGCTTGATGCGCGTTGTCCAGTCGACGTCGGGCTTGAACAGCTCGCAGACGTGGATGTAGCCAAGGACGTTGTCGATGTCCTCCTTGTAGACTATGATCTTGCTGCGGCCGCTGCGGGTGAACAGCTCGCTGAGCTGCGCGCGCGAGGTGGCGTCGATGTTGACGGCCACCAGCTCGTTGCGGGGTATCATGATGTCGCGCAGGTGGGTGGATGAGAAGTCGAGGGCGTTGTGGAATATCTTCACCTCGTTTTCGACTTCGGCCTGTGCGGTTGCGCTCATGGGGTCGACGGCTTTCTCGAGGTATTGGTTGAGGTCGCGCAGGGAGAGGATGGGCGACAGGGTTGGGGAGAGGTCGCGGAATCCGCACATACGCATCAGCAGGCGCGAGAGCCAGGAGGCGAACCAGCTGATGGGGTAGAGGACGAGGTAGAAGAGGTAGACGGGGAGCGCGAAGACGCGCAGCATGGTGTTGGGGTTGATGCGGAAGATGGTCTTGGGGAGGAACTCGCCGGTGAGGAGTATGACGGCGGTGGATATTAGTGTCTGTATCAGCAGGATAAGGCCTTCGTTGTCGCAGTAGGTGCGTATCCACGGCTCGAGGAGTATTGCGGCGGCCATGCCGTAGATGACCAGCACGATGTTGTTGCCGACGAGGATGGTGGAGATGAACAGCTCGCGGCGCTCGTAATATCGGCGTATTATGCTGTTGATGAGGCCTCCGCGGTTAACGTCGAGGCGCACGCGCACGTCGTCGGAGGAGACGAAGGCCATCTCCATGCCTGAGAAGAGGGCTGAGAGGAATAGGGTTATGATCAGGAGATAAACCATAATTTAAGGGAGATTATGGGCGGCGGGGGATACGCCGGGGGGCGCGGTGTTGACGGGAGCCGTGGGGGTTACGGGCCGGCCGGTTGAGTCGACGTCGGTGGCGCCCTTGCGCAGGCTCTCGACGGGGAAGATGCCGCTGACACGGCGTATGGAGTATGAGGTCAGGCGGTCGTTGGAGACGAAGCCGTATCCCTCGAGGGTGCGGTCGGGCTGCTCGATGCGTATGAAGGAGTCGGAGTAGACCTTGTGCTGCTTCTGGTGCCAGAATAGCTGGTTGGTGAGGAATCGGTCGTTTTGCACGTTCTGTATGCGCACATGCCCGTCGAGGCGCCAGAGCTCATCCTTTGAGAAGTAGGTTGCGGAGTCGCACTCGACGGTGGCCTGGCGGCGGAAGAAGTCGTCGTATTTCTCCAACTTCAGCCCCTCGGGGAACGTCCAGCGGGGTATGCGCGCCTCCTCGTACATGTACCATACCGGTGCTGTTATGCGGTAGCGCATGATGCCGGAGTCGGAGATGAGCGTCTCGACGTCGCGGGTGAGCATGGTGGGTGTGGTCTCGGGGTCGTTGAGACCTGAGACAGTCTCCTTCTTCTCCTTTTGGCACGCGGTGAGCATGGCAAAGGCCAGAAGGAGGGCGATGGGCAATATTCGCAGAGAGGACCCGATGGGATAAGGAATTTAAGGAGCTTAAGGAATATAAGGAAATCAGGGAAACAAGCCCCTCCCTTTAGGGAGGGGTTGGGGTGGGTTTAGCGGATCTTGCTCTTCCAGAACCACATCTCGTTGAAGTTGACGCCGAGGGTGATCTGGAAATAGCTCTCCTTGAGTAGGGGGTTGGGGTGCGCCTGGCGCTTGAGGTACTGGAAGCCGAGGTTGATGACCGTCTTCTGGCCGGGGGCCGGGAGGCCGAAGCCGCAGCTTACGCCCCACTCGCGCACGTTGTTGCCCTGCACCACCAGGTAGTCATGGTTGAAGTACGCGCCGGCGCGGTAGTTGATGCGCTGCACGTAGTTGCCGCGGAGCTTGGGGGTGTACTGTGCGCCGAGGCCCACCTTCCAGCGGTTGTCGAAACGGCTATAAATGAAGTTGTCAAGCTCGGTGTATTTGGCGTTTTTCCATCCCTGCCAGGTGAAGTCGGCCTCGACCATGAGCCGCCGGTCCCACTCCCAGTTGACGCCGACGCCCCAGGTGTCGGGCAGCCCGAACTTGTCTTTGAGCGATGTGTAGAGCACGGTGTCGCGGACGGTGACGGTGGAGCTTGAGGCCTGCTCGGAGGTGGTGACCATGGTGTGGCCGAGCAGGGTCTTGCCGGGGGAGTAGGTGAGGCCGAGGGTGAAGCGGTTGCGGCGCCCGGCGTTGAAGGAGTATTGCGCGCCGAGGTTGACGTGCCAGTCGCGCACTTCCATGGTCTGCAGGAAGATGGTGGTGGTGGATATGTCGGAGGTGACGTTGCTCTGGTTGTAGGTGGTTCCGAAGAGGTAGCTGACGTTGGCGCCGATGCTCGCGCCACGGAAGAGGCGTCCGCTTATGCCCAGGTAAAGCTCGTTGAGGCCGCCGGAGCCTATGCGCATGTCGATGCCGTTGTCGATGGTGTTGCCGAAGTTGTAGCCCACCGACGAGTATGGGAGCAGGCCGAGGCTCATGCCCAGGCGCTTGCCGATGGGAAACTGCATGGTGACGTAGTCGAGGCCGCCGCCGGTGTATTTGTGCTTGGCGCCGTTGTCGTTCATCCAGTCGAAGTTGATGTTGACGCCCATATCGAAGAGGAACGTCAGGGAGTCGATGTTGGAGTACGACGCGGGGTTCATGACGTTGATCTGGCGTCCGGAGTTCATGGCGTAACCCACGCCGCCCATCTGCTGCTGTGCGGAGGTCGCGCCGTCGCGCAGCAGACCGTAGCCGAAGCGTGAGTAGGGGCTGTTGGTGTCTTGAGCGGCGGCGCTGAGGGTGGCGGTGAGTATCAGCGCTGCGAGCAGGCGCAGGGAGCTATTTCGGTTCATTATATTGGAGTATTCTGTTAAGTCCGTTAGTGACAAGGTGTTGGTCGACGATGATGGAGGGGTCGGCGGCGGTGTCGGCGATAAGCTGTGCGCATCCGCCGGTGATGACGGTGACGGCGCCCCGGGGGAGGCGGCGGCGATAATATTCCATCTCGGCGACGATGCCGTAGAGGGCTCCGCGCTGCATGGCCTCGACGGTGCTGTGGCCAAAGAGCGCGGGCGCCGGCTCAGGCATATCGACCAGCGGCAGGGCGGCGGTGAAGTGGTGGAGCGAGCGCAGGCGCATCATTAGCCCCGGGGCGATGTTGCCGCCGTCGAAGGTGCCGTCGGCTCTGAGTCGGTCGTAGGTGACGGCCGTGCCGGCGTCGATGACGAGCACCTCGCGGCCGGGGAGCAGGGCCTGCGCGCCGGCCACGGCGGCGATGCGGTCGACGCCCAGGCGCTCGGCGTGCTCATAGTTGAGGCGCACGGGCAGGGGCATCTCGGGCGTCAGCGCCATCACGCGGGAGGTGAAGCGGCGCAGGACAGCCTCGATGTCGGCGTCGTCGTCATGGGCCACGGAGCAGTAGATGGCGCCGTCGATGCGCCGGTTGGCGCCGATGGCACGCAGCAGAGTCGACGCCTCCAGACGGGGCATCGTGAACTCGGCGCAGAGGGTATCGCCCTCATACAGTGCCACTTTGATGGCGCTGTTGCCGCGGTCGACTGTCAGGTTGTATCCCATTTCAGCCTACAAAGGTAAGAAATAGTTTTCAGTTTTCGGTTTTTAGTATTCAGTAAAATGGCCTGTAATCGACCAAACGCCCGATTTTAAAGATTAAGGAGCATGTCCATGGAGAGCAGTCCGGTGCGTGCGGCTGTGAACTCGGCGGCGAGGACGGCGCCGAGGGCAAATCCGTCGCGGCTCTTGGCGCGGTGCTCGATTGTGACGGTGTCGACGGGGGAGTCCCATGTGATGGTATGTGTGCCGGGCACCTCGCTCTGGCGCACATGGCTGACAATGAGGGCGTCGTCTCCGGCAGGCTCCTCCGCCCAGCGGGTGTATTGCGGCGCCTCCTCGATAAGCCCTTCGGCCAGGGTGATGGCGGTGCCGCTGGGGTGGTCGAGCTTGTGGACGTGGTGCACCTCGGTCATGGAGGCGGCGTACTGCGGGAAGCGGCTCATCAGCCGCGCCACGTAGCGGTTGATGGCCATGAACAGGTTGACGCCGATGCTGAAGTTTGAACTCCAGAAAAGGGTGTTGGCGCCATCTTTGCACATCGCGGCCACCTCGGCGAAGCGGTCCTGCCAACCGGTGGTGCCGCTGACCACTTTCTTGCCGCGGGCGAAGCACTCCATTATATTGTTGTATGCCGTGTCGGGGCGTGTGAACTCGATGACGACGTCGGCCGAGCGGAAAGCCTCCGAGTCGAGGTCACAGCGGTTGTGGATGTCTATGCGGGCCACTACCTCGTGGCCTCTGTCGAGGGCTATGCGCTCGATGGCGTGGCCCATTTTGCCGTATCCTATTAAAGCAATTTTCATGATTGGTTATTGGGTTTGGATGTCGGGCATCACCTTGACGCGGACGGAGGTGATGCGGTGGTGGTCGATGTCGAGGATGAGGAAACGGCAGCGGCCGTAGACCAGCGACTCCTTCTCCTTGGGGAAGTCGCCCTTGAGGTTGAGCAGCATGCCGGCCAGCGTCTCGCAGTCTTCGGTGACCTTCTCGTAGTCCTCCTCGTCGAGCCCGGTGATGCGGAAGAAGTCGCCCAGGATGGTCTTGCCGTCGAAGATGTAGGTGTCGTCGGGGAGGCGCCGGTAGGTCTTCTCCTCCTCGTCGTATTCGTCGTTGATGTCGCCCACGATTTCCTCGAGCACGTCTTCGAGGGTGACAATGCCTTGTGTGCCACCGAACTCGTCGATGACTATGGCCAGGTGTATGCGCCGGCGGCGGAAGTCCTCGAGCAGGTCGTCGATCATGCGCGACTCGGGCACGTAGTACGGCTCGCGGAGCAGGCGCTGCCAGCGGAAGCCGGGCTTGCGTGAGGCGGAGTCGACGTATGGGAGCATGTCGCGGGCGTAGAGCACGCCCTTGATGTTGTCGGCCGTCTGCTCATAGACGGGCAGGCGGGAGTAACCGCTGTCGATGATGATGCGCATCACCTCGTCGAAGGTGGAGTTTATGTCGATGTCGGTGATGTCGACGCGTGGGGTCATGATCTCGGCGGCTGTGGTGTCGCCGAACTTGAGTATTCCCTCGAGCATCTCCTTGTCGCCGGGGGTCTTGACGTCGGCTATTTCGAGGGCCTGCGTGAGGTCTTCGGCGGTGACGTTGTCGCTCTGCTTGGTGACGACGCGGTTGACGATGCCGGTGCTACGGACTAGCACGGCGGAGAAGGGGTATAGGAGAACTACGAGGGCGCGCAGGGGAGCGGCGGCGAAGTGGGCCCACCCCACGGGCTTGCTGTTTGCTATCAGCTTGGGGAGTATCTCGCCGAAGAGCAGTATCAGGAAGGTGAGAATGACTGTCTGTAGCACGAAGCTCGCCCACTGGGGCATGCCGTCGAAGACGGGGCCGAGGGCAAAGTTGACGAGCACCACGATGGCCACGTTGACCAGGTTGTTGGCTATGAGTATGGTGGCGAGCAGTCGGTCGGGCTCGCGCAGGAGCGCCAGCACTCGGCGACCGCGGTCGCCTTCCTCTTTTATCTCATCTATCTGGTTGGCTGTGAGGGAGAAATAGGAGATTTCGCTGCCGCTGAAGAAACCGGAGAACACCAGGCACACCACTGCGCATGCGAGCGCTATGATCTGTGCGGCGCCCATGGGCACGGTCTGTAAAAGCACCATCAGCAGCGTCGCGTAAGGGTCGTCGGTCGGTAAGGGGTCTATATCCATGTGAGTGAAAAGATTGCACTGTTTCGGGGGCAAAATTACGCAATAATTTCCATTCCCCCAAAAAAACCACACACTTATGGTGAAAACTACGGATTACACGGATTTGCAACCACGAATTTCACGAATTAAACGAATTTCACGAATTAGACATTTTAATTCGTGAAATTCGTTTAATTCGTGAAATTCGTGGTTGGAGTTACCACTCGAAGCCGAGGTTGACGCCGAGGGCGTTGAGGGTGGTGGAGTTATTGTTGACGTACCACGAGCTGTTGGTCATCAGCTGGTAGCTGATGCCGATGTTGAAGGCCAGCTTGCTGTTGGCCGACGACACGGGCACGCGCATGCCGATAGTCGGGCGGAAATAGAAGCTCTCGGAGTTGGTGAGGTAGCCGTCGCCCACTTGTATGTAGTCGCTGCCGCAGAGGAAGGCCGCGCCCAGGCGTATGTCGGCGAAGAAGCCCACGGTGCCGTTGTCGCCGAAGTTGAAGCGGAAGTCGGAGAAGACGGGAATGGCCACGCCGGTCTTGGTGGTGTCATGGGTGCCGACGTAGCCATAGTCGGGTATGCCGTCGTTGACGTGGCAGAACATGACGTCGACACCGAGGCCGAGGCCCATGAAGAACCAGTTGCTGTATTGTGCGCCCTGGGTGGTGCTGAACTCGAGGAAGTCGGCGCGACGGTTGCCGAGGCCGGCGAGGTAAGAGGCGTCGACGAAGCCACGGTAGTTGAAACCGGCGTTGAGGGCCGAGGTTATCATGTTGGTGGCCTGGTTTGCCACGGTCCAATATTGTGCGGAGGCGCTTGCGCATCCCATCAGGAGCGCTGCTGCCAGCAGCGTGGTCTTAATCCTTCTCATACAATGGTGAGCTTGTTTATGGTATTAACAATTGAAACGTGAAATTTGCTTAACAGCCTTTGCAATATAAACGGAACGCGGGCGTTAATATTGTGATGAACATTTACGAGATACGCCGTCGCGGCACCATCGCCTTCGTCCTTCTGTCGATAGTGGTGGTGGCGGGATTCCTGTACGTCAGCGGCACCTTGGTGGCCGACCTGTCGGAGCAGGAGCGCGAGCGCATGCAGATCTGGGCCGACGCCACCAAAGAGATCGTCAACATCGGCACGGAGGACAGCGTGGGCGGCGGCGAGCCGGACATCGAGTTCCTGCTGAGCATCATCGAGGGCAACCGCAACATACCAGTGCTGCTCACCGACGACGAGGGCACCATCATCATGCACCGCAACTTCAACCTCCCCGAGCCTATAGACTCGCTAAACCCGCTGTATATCAGCGAGGTCAACGGCGAGTATCTGCGCAAGAAACTGGAGAAGCTGCAGGGCACGCCCAACGTGATACACATCATCATCGCCCCCGGCAACATGCAGCACCTCTACTACGAGGACTCGCGCCTGCTGCGCAACCTGAGCCTCTACCCCTACGTGCAGCTGCTGGTGATGCTCGTGTTCATCGCCATAGTATATTTCGCCGTGCAGTCGACCCTGCGCGCCGAGCAAAACAAGGTGTGGGTGGGCCTGTCGAAGGAGACGGCGCACCAGCTCGGCACCCCCATCTCGTCGCTGATGGCGTGGGTGGAATACCTGGAGTCGGCGGAGTATGACCCCGACGTGGTCAGCGAGATCAGCAAGGATGTCAACCGCCTGTCGACCATCGCCTCGCGCTTCTCTAAGGTCGGGTCGAAGCCAAACATCGAGCCGGCCGACCTCAACGCCGTGGTGACGCAGAGCGTCGACTACATGGCCACGCGCATCTCGCGGCGCATACGTCTGACTCTGGAGGCTGAGCCGCAGGGGCTGCCGGTGAAAATATGCGAGCCGCTGCTGCAATGGGTGATGGAAAATCTCATCAAGAACGCCGTCGACGCAATGGACGGCGAGGGCAGTATCACCGTAGCCACACATCTCGACGCCAAGCGGCAGATGGCCGTGGTGGACGTCGCCGACACCGGCAAAGGACTGTCACGCAAGCAGTTCAAGACTATCTTCCGCCCCGGCTACACCACCAAGAAGCGCGGCTGGGGCCTGGGACTGACGCTGGCCAAGCGCATCGTCGAGGAATATCACGCCGGCCGCATCTTCGTCAAGCAGTCAGAGCCGGGCGTCGGCACTACCTTCCGCATCGAAATCCCCCTCGACAATCAGACAACTAACCACTAATCACTAATCACTCCATGAAAGTCGCCGTAATCCCTTACGACATGGCCTGGGGAGACATCTCCGAAAACCTCGTGAGCGTGGCCGAGCTGCTGCGCCATGTCGAGGAGGACACCGACCTGGTGGTGCTCCCCGAGATGTTCACCACCGGATTTATCACCGACCCGTCGCTATTGTCCGCCATCGACGAGGAGGCCACTCGCTACACCCTCGACGATGTCCGCCGCTGGACCAACCACTTCGGCTATGCCATCTGCGGCTCTTTCGTGGCCACGGAGCGCGGGCTGACCTACAACCGCGGCTTCATCGTAGAGCCCTGCGGCGACGCCACGTTCTACGACAAGCATCATCTCTTCTCGATGGGCGGCGAGGCGCGGTCGTTCACCCAAGGCGAGGGACAGTCGCCCGTGCTGCGCTACCGTGGGGTGAATGTCAAGCTGCTGGTATGCTACGACTTGCGGTTCCCTGTCTGGGCGCGCAACATTGACTGCGAGTATGACCTGCTCATCTATGTGGCCAACTGGCCCGACGCGCGCCACATAGCCTGGGAGACGCTCCTGCGCGCCCGCGCCATTGAAAACCAGGCATACGTAATCGGCTGCAACCGCACCGGTGCCGACGATTTCGGCACCTACTCCGACGGCCATTCATATATCATTGACGACTACGGTCGCGACATCGCCCGCAAGGGCGCCCGCGGCATCCTCTACGCCGACATCGATCCCGAAACCCTGCACCGCCACCGCTCGAAATTCCCCGTCTACCGCGACGCCGACCCCTTCACCCTCAGCCAAAAAAATCGATAACCTCGATTGAAATCGAGATTATCGATGATTATCGATTACGATCGATGACGGTCGGTCAGTCTTGGAAGAAGATGGGGATGTTGACCAGGAACAGGTCGGGGGCGTCGAGGCGTGAGCGCTTGGCGTACAGTTCTTCGAGGCTGATGTCGCCGATGACATAGCTGTGGGTCTCGCTGCGGAACTGCTCGCTTATGTGCTTGAAATCCAATATCCTCAGTATGTCCGTCTCGCAATAGCGGGCGTAGATGCGCAGCGTCACGTCGCGGGTGTAGGCGGGACGGTGGGCATACGACTGCTTCTTGTATTCGTAGCGGTAGTTGTGGCTGCGGGCCATGATGTCGCTCAGTATTGAGCTGGCCGTGGGGAGGCTGCCGGCGCCCTTGCCGAACATAAACTGGCGGTCGAAGGCCTCGCCGCGGATCACCACGCCGTTATACTCGTCGTCGACGGAGTAGATATAGCGCGAGGGGCTGACCATCTCGGGCATGACGAAGAGTGTGAAGCGGCCGTCGTCGAGCTTCACCACCTGGGCCACGAGCTTGATTTTCACGCGCTTCTCGCGGGCATACTGTATGTCGGAGTCGTGGATGGTAGAGATGCCGTAGACAAAGACGTCGTCGGGCCGCACATACACGCCGAGGGCGTGTACGGTGATGATTACCAGTTTGTAAAGGGAGTCGAAGCCGCCGACGTCGAAGGTCGGGTCGCTCTCGGCGAAGCCAAGCTCCTGGGCGCGGCGCAGGGCGTCGCCGTAGCTTTGCCCGTGGTCGAAGACGCGCGAGAGTATGAAGTTTGACGAGCCGTTGAGTATGCCCTTGACTTCGAGCAGCAGGTCGGTGTCGTAATACTCTTCAAGATTGCGTATTACGGGTATCGAGCCGCACGACGAGGCGTCGTAGAGCAAGGCGGTTGAGTATTGCTGTTGCATCTCTATCAACTCGGGCAGATGCCGGGCGAGCATGGCCTTGTTGCCGGTGACCACGGGGATATGGCTGCGCAGGGCGCGGCTGACTATCTCGAAGGCCGGCTCAGCGGTGTCGATGACCTCCACGATGAGGTCGACGCCGGCGTTGAACACGTCGTCGGCGCGGTCGGTGAGCATATCGCGGGGCACGTCGACGTCGCGCGCCTTGTCGATGTCGCGCACACATATCTTTACTATCTCGGCGTTGGCGTTGGCCGACATGCGCAGCACCTTCCAGAGGCCCTGGCCGACGGTGCCGAGTCCGAAGAGTCCGATTTTAATCATTGTCGAAACGGGTTATTATTTCGTTAAGCTGGTCGGCTTCGACGAGGAAGCCGTCATGGCCGAATGGTGAGGAGATCAGCCGGTATTCGGCGCCGGGTATGCGCGCGGCGAGGGCTCGCATCTCCTCGGGGGTGAATATGAGGTCGGTGGTGAGGCCTACCACCAATGTCTTGGCGGTTATGCGCTTGAGAGCTTCTTCGAGACCTCCGCGGCCGCGGCCGACGTGGTGGGTGTCGAAGGCGTCGAGGATGGCCATGTAGCTGTAGGCATCGAAGCGGCGCACGAGCTTCTGGCCCTGGTAGCGCTGGTATGTGCAGGCGCGGTGGTCGGGGTCGAGGTAGACCTCTGCAGACGCGTCCTGCTGGGTGAGGTTGTAGCCGCTGCCGCCGCGGTAGCTGAGCAGGCCGATGGCGCGGGCGGCGGCAAGTCCGGCGGCGCCTCCGTCGGGGCGGTCCTCGTTATAGGTGGGGTCGGCGAGGATGGCCATGCGCTGCGTCTCGTCGAGGGCTATTGACCACGGCGAGGCGTTGGCGTCCGTGGCTATCAGCGCCAATTTGCGTATGCGCTCCGGCTGCTCCACGGCCCACTCCACGGCCTGGAAGCCGCCTACCGAGCTGCCAATCAGCGTGTCGATGGTCTTGATGCCGAGGGCGTCGGCGAGTAGCTGGTGGGCGTGGACTATGTCGCGGATAGTGTAGCGGGGGAAGCTGCGATACCACGGCCGGCCTGTAGCGGGGTTGACGTGCAGCGGTCCGGTGGTGCCGTAGCACGACCCTAAGATGTTGGCGCACACCACATAGCGGCGCTCCGGGTCGAGAAAGCGGCCGCCCTCGACAGTGTGCGGCCACCAGTCGGCCACGTCGCTGTTGGCCGTCAGGGCGTGGCATACCCACGACACGTTTGAGCAGTCGGCGTTGGGCTTGCCGTAAGTGTGATAGGCAATTACAAGCTCGGGAAGCACCTCCCCCGACTCGAGGCGGAAGGGGTGCGGGTGTCGGTATGTCTTTACCTCGGCGTCCATAGCGGCTGCAAAGTTACAAAAAAATTGTGAAACAGCCCTTAGCGGGAGCTTGGTTTGCGGGGGAACCAGCCGCGCTCGACGCGCTTGCGCTGCTCAAACACCTCGAGTATGCTCCAGAAGCATGAGAAGGCGGTTACGCCCACGAGACTCTGCCACAGCACGTTGTCGAGCCACACGCACACCCCGAGCAGCAGCAGCCCGGCCACGAGAAACATCCACCAGCAGCGCACGCCCAGGTGGTATTCGGCTTTGATGACTATGGGGTGAAATATCCCGATTATCAGGAATGTACAGGCCCCGATGAGAAGGCCCAGCAGGTTATGGTCGGTGAGGAATTGCATAGGGGAGGAGCGTGGCGCACAGCGCCACGCCACAAAGATCGGTTACTTGTTGAGGTAATTTCTTAGGTTGGCGGCGGCGATGTGGATGAGGCGGTCGCGGGCCTCGCGGGTGGCCCAGGCTATGTGGGGCGTGGTCAGGCAGTTGCGTAGGTGCAGCAGGCGCGTGCGCGTGTGCGGCGGCTCCCGGGTGAGCACGTCGAGCCCGGCCGCGGTGATGACGTGCTGCTCGAGGGCGTCTGCCAGTGCCTCCTCGTCGACGAGGGCGCCGCGGGCTGTGTTGATGAGTATTGCCGTCGGCTTCATCAGGGAGAGCGCATGGGCATTGATGAGATGGCGGTTGGCATCGGTGAGCGGGCAGTGGAGGGTCACCACGTCGGAGGTGGAGAGCAGCTCCTCAAACTCCTGCCGCGTAATCCATTCGGGCAGAGCCTCTTGCGGCTTCGAGGTCATGGCTGTGACCTTCATGCCGAAGGCGCGGGCTATCTCTGCAACTTTCATGCCTATGCTGCCGAGGCCGATGATGCCTAACTGCTTGCCTGCCAACTCGATAAGCGGGCTGACGGTGTAGCAGAAGTCGGCAGCCGTGCTCCAGCGGCCCTTGCGGTTGAGGCGCGCGTAGGTCTCCGGTCGGTTGGTGATGCCAAGGAGCAACGCAAACACCTGCTGCGCAACCGAGTCGGTGCTGTACGCGGGCACGTTGGTGACGATGATGCCCATCTCTTTGGCAGTCTCCACGTCCACCACGTTGACGCCTGTGGCTAATACGCCGATATACTTCAGGTTAGGCATTTGCCGAAGCGTGTCGGCGCGCAGCGGGGTCTTGTTGGTGAGCACTATCTCCGCGTCGCCGGCGCGCGGGAGTATGTCGCGCGGGTCGGTGCGGTCGTATATGGTGACGTCGCCGAGCTGTTCAAACTCCTGCCAGCTCAGGTCGCCGGGGTTGGCCGTGGCGCCGTCGAGTATTACTATCTTCATGTCCGTTAAGTTTTGTGCAAAGTTACGGAAAAATCTTCATTCCTCAAAACCCGCGTCATTGGGTAATATAATAGGTAATTTTTGACAAAATTTTACTTAAAATTGGGTATTTCGCACCCCCTCCGTTATGTCTAATTTTGCACTCGGAAAACTCTAATAAAAACATATACAATGAAGAAAGCATTACTTATGGTTTTTGCGGCCGCGGCACTTAGCGCCTCGGCCGAGACGACGCTGCCGCAGGTGCTCTGGGCCGGCGCCCAGACCGGCGTGGCCGGCGGCGACATCGTGGGCAACATGGTCATCGACCCTGCCGGTAATCTCGTGACCCTCAGCTACGTAGCGTCCAACGCCACTACCGGCACCATGACGTGGATGGGCAACACCGTCGAGGGTGTAAACTTCAGCACCGCCTACGACGGCAGCTCCACCAACAAGAACGCTGTCATCACTTGCCAGGACCCCGAAACGGGCGCCTATGGCTGGGTGGCCTACTCTTACAGCGGCGACTGGATTAACGGCAACGGTCAGGTAACAGCCTGCGCCGACGGCGGTTATGTCTACGCGACCAAAGTGCGCGTGGCCACTACCGGCACCGTCACCGACGCCACCCAGAAACCAGTCTTCGTCAGCGCCAACGGCACGCAGACCGTCATCGACGGCGTCACGTGGCACTACGACGGACACCGTATATATAATATGGTGGTGGTGAAGCTCGACAAGGATGGCAACCTGCAGTGGTACCGCGCCTCGCAGGTCGACGGCACTCCGATGGCCGACGCTACATCAACCGCCTGCAAGGCAGCAACTACTGACGGCATCGAGGTAACAGCCGTGACCACCGACGCCGCCGGCAACATCTACGTCAGCGGCCGCGTGAGCACGACGGTAAAGTTCTCTGACACTGTCACTTTCGCCTCTACCTGCTCCTCTGGCTGGAACGGCGACTCGCAGACCACCCGCGGCAGCATGTTCGTGGCCAAGTACACCGCCGACGGCACTTTCGCCGGCTATTTCACACCGACCGGCGCCATCGAGGCCGAGAAGGTGTTCAGCCTCGACTGTAACGGCAGCGAGCTGATAGTCAGCGGCTATCTCAAGGCCTCTGCAGCCGACACCCCCCTCGACTTCGGCGGCAAGAGCGTGAGCGTCAACAAGCTGCAGACCCTCTTCCTTGCCTCCATCTCCACTGACCTCGCCGTCAACTGGGTGACCGTCAGCGACGGCACGGGCTACAACGGCTCGTCGCAGACCTTCCAGAACGTCGCCGTCAGTTTCATCGACAGCAACATCTACCTGACGGCGCAGTGGACGGGCTCGATCACCTTTGCCGGTGCCACCGTCACCACCTCCTCGACCATGCGCGAGGGGCTCCTGCTGCAGTACGCCTACGACGGCACTCCGGTCAAGGGCATCTCCGAGCGCGCCGTGATCAGCCAGGCCGGCATCGACGGCTACTTCGCCTCTTTCGCCTCCCCTGTCAGCGTCGATTCCATCTGGGTCGTCGGCTCTAACATGACCTCCAAGAATCTCTATGTACACTCCTACGCCAAGTCCGACCTCTCAACTAACGGAGTGGCTACCAACCTGATGACCACCACGGGCGTCGTCGCCACCGGTGGCGGCACGGCAGCCGACGGCGTGGTCTACTGCTGGTTCCGCCCCAACAAGGAGGCTACCGTCCTCGGCTCCACTACCGTCAGCGGATTCAGCGGATACACCGACGTAATCGCCGCCATCCGCTTTGCCGAGGCCGCTCCCGCCGACCCCACCGTCTGGGACGGAGTCACCCCCGAGGCCAACGCCGACTATGCCTTCAGCGGCGGCGACGGCACCGAGGCTACACCTTATATAATAGCCACCGCCGCCGACCTGGCGCAACTCAACGCCAACGTGGCCGCCGGCACCACCTACGAGGGCAAATACTTCATACAGACCGCCGACCTGACGCTCAACACTGCCGACACCGGCTATGACTGGCCCGGCGTGAGCGGCGCCAAGTATTTCATGGCCAACTACGACGGCCAGGGCCACGTCATCGACCGTCCCTGCTTCCTGACACGCTACACCTACGCCGGCATCTTCCCCTTCTGCCGCGCTGCCACTATCAACGACGTGCACGTGACCAACGCATACGCTAACGTTGACGTTGACAACGTCATGGAGGCTCTCGGCGTCATCGCCGGCGACGCCCAGGCCACCACGTTCAGCAACTGCTCGACCACCGGCGACCTCACCATAAATATCTCCGCCAACAAGAGCGCATACCTCGGCGGCATCATCGGCATGGGCGCAGTCTATTCCGGCAAGGGCAACACGATAGTCAACTGCTATTCCAACGCCGACATCCACGCCACTGTCAGCGAGGGCGTCACGCCGCTGATGTTCTACGCCGCCGGCATTTCCGCCCAGCACAACGGCACCATCGAAAACTGTTACTACGGCGGCACGATGACCTATAACTACACCCCCGCCGCCAAGGTCTACTGCTCCGCCATCTGCGGCAACCCCAACGGCACCAACAGCGCCACCGCGGCCTACTACCGCCTCGGCGCAGGCTCATCGTCGGGCATCTATGGCTACAGCAACGCCGACACGTTCACCGGCACCACCGACGCCTCCGACATGACACTCGACGACATCGCCACGGCGCTCAACAACCGCCTCGAGGCCATCTACGACGCCGGCCGGGCCTACTTGCTCACGTGGAAAAACGACGGCACCAACCTCGCCTTCGGCAGCGTCTTCGACCGCTCGCAAGTGATCGATGTCATCTTTGACACCCCGACGGCAGTGCCCGACGGCGTCTACAACCTGATGGGCATCCGCGTGGCCGACCGTCCCGAGGGTCTTCCCTCCGGCCTGTACATCTACGGCGGCCGCAAGCTCCTCGTCCGATAACTACGAACTACGAACTACAAACTACAATCTATTGCCTGATTATCAGGCAATAGATTGTAGTTTGTAGTTCGTAGTTCGTAGTCCTTGGGTTAGGCGCAAAAAAAAATTACTCGTCGTCTCGACGAATAACTTTCTTACCTTAAATCTAATACCATGAAAAACTGATGCAAAGGTACGGACTTTTTTTGAACCTGCAAATTTTTCGGCCAAAAAAGTATGTTTTTTAACATAATTTATAAACAATCACCCAAAATCGACCCAATCGATACCCCATCGATAGATTATCGATGGCTTATCGCTGCCAGAAAGAGCGCGTGAAAAGCACCAAAATCGTGAAAATCTCCAAGCGGCCCGTGAGCATGATCACCGAAAGCACCCACTTGCCCGCCGACGGGATGACATCGTAACCCGCGCCGTAGCCCGTGACGCCCGCGCCGAGACTCGTGTTTGACATGCAGGAGAACGACGAGAAGAAGGCGTCGACCAGCGGTATGCCCATGGCGGTGAGGATAATGCCGCCGGCCACGATGACCATGGCGTAGATGCACAGGAACGCTATTACCTTGCTTATCAGCTCCTGCGGAACCACCTTGCCGCGCACGCGCACGGTGTAGATGGTGTTGGGGTTGAGCGAGCGGTGCACCTCGTTGGAGGCGTTTTTCATCAGGAAGCGCAGGCGGTCGAGCTTGGCACCGCCGCTGGTGCTTCCGGCGCAGGCGCCGAAAAACATCATGACGAACACTAAGGCCACGACGGTCATGCCCCACGCCTCAAAGTTGCCCGCGGTGTAGCCCGTGGAGGTGATGGTGGAGACTATCTGGAAGAGCGGGTCGATGGTCAGGGAGTCCCACTCGAGCACCTGGCGGTTGGCCAGGATGCAGATGTCGAAGGCAACCCACAGCACGAAGATGCAGGTGACGTAGAGGCGGAAGACGTCGTTGCGCCACAGTTCGCGCACGCGGCCGTGTGCGAGCTTGTATAGCAGGGCGAAGTTGATGCCGCCGAAAAACATGAAGACTATCATCACCACGTCGATATAGTTGCTGTTCCAGGCGCCGATGGAGCCTTGGCGGGTGGAGAATCCACCGGTAGACATGGTGCTCAGGGCGTGGCACAGGGCGTCGAAGCCGTCCATGGGGCCCACCCACAGCAGGCACATCAGCGTGGCCGTCAGGCTCACGTAGACTATCCATAATCCCTTGGCCGTCTGGCCGATGCGCGGCCGCAGCTTGTCGTGGGTGATGCCCGTCACCTCGGAGTTGAACATCTGCACGCCACCCGACTGGTTGAGCATGGGGAACACGGCGAGGGTGAAGAGTATGATACCCATGCCGCCTATCCACTGCATCAGGCAGCGCCAGAGTATAATGCTGTGTGACAGCGTGTCGACATCGAGCACGCTCGCGCCGGTGGTGGTGAAGCCCGACATGGCCTCGAAGAAGGCGTCGGAGATGTTGACGCTGACATCGCCGAGGATAAACGGCAGCATCCCCAGTAGCGAGAAGACTATCCAGACCGAGGCGGTGAGCAGGAACCCCTCGCGGCGCTGCATGCGCGAGGTGCGGGGGTGTATCAGCGTGACCATCAGCGTGCCGGCCAGGGCCGTGATGCCGGTGCTCCAGACGAAGGCCCAGGCGTCGTCTTCGCCGTAGAGGAAACCGGCGACGGTAGGCGCGCACATAAACACGGCCTCGATGATGAGCAGGAGGCCGATGACGCGCATTACCATGGCTATGTTGATGACGGTCTTCATATACGGGCGGGCGGTAAAACCGCCCGCAACGGTAATCGGTTATCTATCAGTTATCAGTTATAAGTTATTAGTTATAAGTTATAAGGAAAGGGGTCCGGCGATAAGCCGGGTTATGTCGGGGGCGCCGCGGGGGCGTCCCGGCCCGTCATTTATCTGCGCGCGCATGTTGCCACGGCGCTGTAGCGGTCTACCCCCCGGCCACTTGGACGAGCAGCCCTTGAGGGCCGGTGTACATGACCTTGCAACCCATAAGGCGTGCGGCGCGCCATGTCGCCATGGCGCCCGGTGGGCTCTTACCCCACCTTTTCACCCTTACCGGCAGGCGCGGGGCCGTGCCGGCGGTCGTTTTCTGTCACGCTGCTCTGCCGTTGCCGGCAGCTTTCGGTTAGGAAGTATGGCGCTCTGTGTTGCCCGGACTTTCCTCACACCGCATGACGCGGTGCGCGACGGGCTGCCGGACCCCTGTTTTCCGCCGCAAAGTTACTAATTTTTTCAATACATTTGTCCCGGAGGTTACAAACTTCGCTTTTTTTGCGTATCTTTGCACTCGATTACCCAAAACTTTTTGCTTGCCTAATGAGAAAATGGCGTACTGAAGACAGCGCCGAGCTGTATAACATAAACGGCTGGGGCCGTAAGTATTTCTCCATCAATGAGAAAGGCCACATGCAGGTGACCCCGCGCGAGGGGTATGCCGCCGTCGACATCAAGGATGTCATGGACGAGCTGCAGGTGCGCGACGTCATGGCGCCACTGCTGCTGCGCTTCCCCGACATCATCGACAACCGCATCGAGAAGATCAGCAACTGCTTCAAGCAGGCCGCCAAGGAGTATGACTACCAGGCCGACAACTTTATCATCTACCCCATCAAGGTCAACCAGATGCGACCCGTGGTGGAGGAGATAGTGAGCCACGGCAACAAGTTCAACATCGGGCTCGAGGCCGGCAGCAAGCCGGAGCTCCACGCCGTCCTCGCTACCAACATCGACGAGAACGCCCTGATAATCTGCAACGGATACAAGGACGAGAGCTACATCGAGCTGGCCCTGCTCGCCCAGAAGATGGGGCGACGCATCTACCTGGTGGTGGAGAAGATCAACGAGCTGCGCCTCATCGCCCAGGTGGCCAAGCGCATCGGCATCAGCCCCAACATCGGCATACGCATCAAACTCTCCAGCTCCGGCTCGGGCAAGTGGGAGGAGAGCGGCGGCGACAAGTCGAAGTTCGGTCTCAACTCATCGGAGCTGCTCCGCGCCATCGACTTCCTCGAGAAGCGCGACATGATGCCGTGCCTTAAGCTCATCCACTTCCATATCGGCAGCCAGATTACCAAGATACGCCGCATCAAGAACGCCCTGCGCGAGGCCATGCAGTTCTATGTCCAACTGTCGAAGATGGGCTTCAGCATCGAGTTTGTCGACATCGGCGGCGGCCTCGGCGTCGACTATGACGGCACACGCTCCTCCACCACCGAAAGCTCCATGAACTACTCCATCCAGGAGTATGCCAACGACGCCGTGTCGCAGCTGGTCGACGTTTGCCAGAAAAACGAGCTGCCGCAGCCCAACATCATCACCGAGAGCGGCCGCTCGCTCACCGCCCACCACTCCGTGCTCATCTTCGAGGTGCTCGAGACCACCTCGCTGCCCGAGTGGAACGAGGACGAGGAGGTCAATGCCGACGACCACGAGCTCTCACGCGAGCTTTACGACATCTGGGACAAGCTCAACCGCGAGCGCCTCTTCGAAAGCTGGCACGACGCCCTGCAGATACGCGAGGAGGCCCTCGACCTGTTCAGCCTCGGGCTGCTTGACTTGCGCACACGCGCGCAGATAGAGAAGCTCTTCTGGAGCATCGCCCGCGAGGTCGGCGAGATCTCCGAGGGGATGAAGCACCCGCCGGAAGAGCTGCGCAAGATAGCCAAGATGGTGCCCGACAAATATTTCTGCAACTTTTCACTGTTCCAGAGCCTTACAGACTCGTGGGCCATCGACCAGGTGTTCCCCATCGTCCCAATAACGCGACTCGACGAGAAGCCCACGCGCACGTGCACCATCCAGGACATCACCTGCGACTCCGACGGCAAGATTTCAAACTTCATCACCGTCGGCGGCATATCCTCCTCGCTGCCCGTCCACACCGTAAAGCCGGGCGAGCCGTATTACTTCGGAGTGTTCCTCGTCGGCGCCTACCAGGAGATACTCGGCGACATGCACAACCTCTTCGGCGACACCAACGCCGTGCATATCAGCGTCTACAAAGACCGCTACGAGATCGACCGCATCATCGACGGCGAGACCGTGGCCGACGTGCTCGACTATGTGCAGTTCAACCCCAAGACCCTCGTGCGCAACGTCGAGAAGTGGGTGACGGCGTCGATGAAGGCCGGCAAGATTTCACCGGAGGAGGGCCGCAACTTCCTGAGCAACTACCGCTCGGGCCTCTACGGCTACACCTACCTCGAAAGCGAATAGCGTTGTGAGTTATTTACGTTAATCTGAAGGAAATCTGGTTGTAATATTATTTGTCATTTGTCATTACAAGCAAATTTCGTCATCTTTGCATGCAACTCGTTCAGCCAACGCCCATCCTTGGGATGCATGATAAACGCCTGTCTGTAGCCAAGGCCATCTGCATCATGCTCATGGTCGTGGGTCATGCTGCCTGTCCCGAGGGGCTGTACCGGTGGTTGGTAAACTTCCACATGCCGGCCTTCTTCCTCATCTCCGGCATGTTGCTGAAAGAGAATTATTTCAACCGCCCGCAAGCGTTTGTCAGACGCCGTCTCAAGGGACTGTGGTGGCCTTTCGTACTCTGGTCGCTCGTGTTCCTGGCACTGACGCCGCTCATGGCATCCATCGGCATCACCGAAGACGTGGCTCTCTCTGAAATGCCCCGCCGCGTGCTCGAGATACTGGTGATGCGCCACGAGCCGCCTCTGCTCATCGGCTATTGGTTCCTGCCGACGCTGCTAATAGCCTCTCTCTGCGGCTTTGCCGCACTAAAGCTGGCCCGCGGACGCCTGCAGATAGTGGCCGTGGAGACCGTCGGCTTCCTTGTTTTGGCAGCCGTGCTTTCCCTTTCGTTGCACAGATATTACGGCTATAACATAGGCCGCCCATGGCTTGCCACCGCCTATTTCCTCACCGGCTACATGGTGCGCAATGCCGGGACATCGCACCTCATCCCCGCAGTAATCGCATTGATAGCAAGCGTACTGGTAGCCCGCGTCTACTCGTCAAGCATGAGTTGTGAGGGATGGGAGGTGTTCATCTATTATCCCGTCTCGCTCGTCTCGATTTACGCCCTGCTCGGCCTCTCCGGCTATGTCGGTGGCGTGGCACTCAAGGTGCTTGACTATATCGGCTCCCATACTCTCCACATCCTCACCTTCCACGTGCTCATGTTCAAACTCATTACCGTCATGCGCGCCTTCCTGGGCCTTGTCGCTTGGGATAAAGTCTCGGATTGGGTGCTCCCTCACGGCGAGACCACCCACGGCCTCTGGCTCCTCTACGTTGTCGGCGCGGTGCTGCTCTCTCTGCTCCTCTCCCACTTCATCTGCTTCATAAAGACTCGCATTGCCAAGATATGGCCCAAGAGCGTAAAAATATGACAAGTTGGGCTGTGCGCCAGGCGCCGCCCGCGGGCGCACACGACACACGCATCTCGGTGGTCAAGGCCATCTGCATCATCCTGATGGTCGTAGGCCATACCGCGTGCCCTGAAACGTTGAACAATTGGCTGGTAAATTTTCGTATGCCAGCGTTTTTCTTTGTCTCGGGTTTCTTGCTGAAACAGAAGTATTTCTCTCAGCCCAAGGAGTTTGTCAAGCGGCGTTTCAAGGGGCTTTGGTGGCCCTTTGTCAAATGGTCGCTCATCTTCCTCGCCCTATACCCCTTGATGTATGACTGGGGACTTTATGCTACACCGCTATCGGCGCGCGAGATGGCTGTGAAGGTGCCAAAGATACTGATAATGATCGACTCCGTGCAGCTGCTCGGCGGCTTCTGGTTCCTCAAGGCGCTGCTATACTCCTCGGTCATCGGCTTCTTCTTGGTCAAGCTGGTGCGCGGGCGCCTGCGGTGGGTCAGCGCAATGGTGGTGATGTGCCTGATCCTGGCGTATCTCTTCAGCATATTCCCCCGATACACCATTCCCACCGTGGGTAGCATACCGATGCTTGCCACGGCATTCTACCTCTCCGGCTATGTGTTTCGCAATCTACGCTTTAGCAACGTCAACCTCCTCATTCCCGGGCTGATTGCCACCGCCGTCGGCGTGGCCATATCGTTCCGCTTTTCCGGCTGCATGCAGAGCGAGGGAGCCGTCATCTTCACCTATTACTTCGTGGCAATGATAGCCACTTACGGGCTGGTCAACCTCGCCGGCTTCATCACCGGCTCCGTGCTGCGGTGTCTCGACTGGATAGGCCGCCGCACCTTCCACATCCTGGCTCTCCACTTTTCCGCCTTCAAGGTCGTCACCCTCGGCTATATCTTCGTTGGCGTCCTCGAGAGCGAACATCTGGCACAGTTTCCCACGCCGGGTAATGTAGTTGGGGGGTAGTTGTGTGATATACAGCGTGTTAGCGGTCGCTATGTCGCTCCTCGGTTGCCAGGCGCTCAAGTGGTGCGACCGTCGCCTCAAATCCTTCCTCGCCTCCCGCCGCCCCTCCCAAGCGACTGAACTTCGCAAACAAATCGATAATCAATCGATAGCCGATCGATGATAATCGATTGATAATCGATTCTATCGGTTTTGTTATTGCCAGGTGGATTGGTGGATGTATTCGGGGTGCCACTTGTCTTTGGGCTGTTGCGGGGCTGCGGGCCAGCCGATGCAGACGACATTGAGAGGACGGACGCTGTCGGGGAGGTTGAGCAGCCGGCTGACAAAGTCCATGCGGTCTTTCAGGGGTGCGACGCCGCACCACACGGCGCCGAGGTCCATGGCGTGGGCGGCAAGCAGGAGGTTCTCGGTGGCTGCCGAGCAGTCTTGTATCCAGTATCCCTGTCCTTCGCCGGTGAAGGTGGCCGTCAGGTCGCCACAGACGACTATGGCCAGGGGTGCCTTGGCGGCCATCTGCATGGGCTTGAAGCGGGCGGCGAGGGTGTCGAGAGTGGCGCGCTCGCGCACGACCACGAAGCGCCACGGCTGGCGGTTGCCGGCGGTGGGGGCGGCCATGGCGGCGCGGAGCAGCTGCTCGGTCATCTTCTCGTCGACATCCTTGTCGAGGTAGTCGCGCACGGAGGTGCGGGTCATGATGCAGTCGAGGGTCTGCGTGGTGGCGCCGGTGGCGCCGTCGGGCTGCTCCTCCGGCGTGTCTTTGCCTCCCTGGTGGGCGAGGACTATGACGAGGACGGCGGCGAGGAGCAGGTTGAGCAGGTATGAGAGTTTTGCGGGCATTGTGTCTTGTTATTTGGGGTATGATTCAGCGATTTTAAACAGCGTGCCGGTCGGGCAGAGGAAGCGGCAGAAGGGCCGTGGGATGAACACGGACAGCACGATGACTGCCGCGGCGAGTGCCATAAGCCACCAGGCGGCGCTCTCGACGATGAACGCGGCGAAGAGTTCGTAGTCCATCCAGGCAAATCCGGCGCCGAGCCACATCATGGTCATGAGCGCGCACCACAGCAGGCGGCGCACCCAGGTAAGGGTGTTGACGAGGCCTTTGGAGAGGCGCCATTTGCGCTTGGTGCATTTCCCCGCCAATTCCTGCAGCGAGCCGAGGGGGCATATCCATGTGCAGTAGTGGTTGGGGCGCCCGAAGAGGGGGTAGATGAACGCGGCGACGAGCATGACGGCGGGGGCGAGCAGGGCTGGCAGGGCCATTCCGTTGGCCATCCATCCGACCATGCGGGCGTAGGAAAGGAAGGTGCCACCCCAGAAGCCGAGGACGGCCACGTTGGCCACAAGCTGGGCGAAGCGGTAGCGGCGGTCTTTTACAAACCAGGGGAGTATGGCGCCGCAGAGGGTGACGATGAGCACGCACCAGTCGGCGGTGTTGCCGTCGATGCCGCGGAAGGGGTGCAGGTCATTTGGGGAACTGACGGCTGTTTGCGATGTGGGGGCTGCGTGCGCTTCCTTGCACGCGGCCCGTATGTTCTCCTTCAAGGCGTTGGATGACAGTGTCGCGCCCGTGGCACCGTCGACGTCGGCGGTGAGTGCCTCGTCGACAGTAAGCCCTATGTAGGCGGGGAGCACCTTGTCGGTGGCGCGGGCAAAGAAGTCGGGGGTCTCGGGGTTGGGCAGCGGCTCGATCTCCTTGATGCGGCCGTCGGCAATGGTGACCTTCAGCGGCGTGGCGCCGGCATAGCCGGTGTATCCGCGCCCGATTTCGGAAGTGTTGACTGTAATGGTGCCGTCAGGGGCGACGGCGACGGTGGGCGCCTCGTCAGCGGGAGCCGGAGGCATTTGGTGCCCGGCGAGGCTGCCGTCGCGTACGATGGCCACCGCGGCCATCATGAGCATAGCCGTGAGCAGGGAGCATATTTTCCAGAAGAGTGTCATATCACAGGCCCCCCTCAACTCCCCCCTAAAGGGGGGAGCTTTATTTTTGGGAGCGGTTTTTAGGGGTTTTGCGGGGCAAAGATAGCAAAAAAAAGCGAATAGCGAACAAGCCGCTGCGGCATATTCGCTATTCGTGATGGGGACAGGGGGCTGCGAATTACTCGGCGCCGCCGTAGAACTTGAGGGAGCGGTTGTCCACCTTGTTGCGGCCGAGGAGTATTGCGTCGATGTTGCGGGCCATGGTATTGCCGCCGAACGAGCGCTCGTAGGCTGCGGCGTTCTCGGCGAAGTCGTACGGACGGCCGATGCTCTCGATGCTGGTGACCACGAAGGTGACCACGCCGCTGTTGGCCTGCATGGGGCTGACAACCTTGCCGACGGGAGTGGCGGCAACCCGGCCGATGAGGCGGCTCTCGCCACCGCCGATGCGCGGGATCATGGGCTGGCCGTAAGTGACGGTGGTGGTGTCGACCGACACGCCCATGAGGGCTGCGTACCCGGGGACGTCGGAGGCGTTGCCTTCATACTTGGCGATGAGGGTCTCGGCCTTCTTGTCACGGCGGAGCTTGTCTTCAATCATGGTGCGCACGCGAGGCTCGGTGTAGGGCACGAACTCGCCGTCATAGACATTGTTGATGGCCACTACCATGTAGCGCCCGGTCTGCTCGGAGCCCATGACTGGGCTGACCTGGCCCTTCTTGCCCTCCTTCATGGTCCAGCGGACTGCGTTGCGGGTGTCGGGAAGGTTGCCGATGTGGGCCGAGGAGGGGGTGATGACGGCTTCCATTATCTGATAGCCTTTGCCGGGGGCGTTGTCAACGAATTCCTGGGCGGTCTTATTCTCGGCCGCGAATGCGGAGATGTCGGCATAGAGGCTGTTGACGGTGGCGTTGGAGGGGGAGGCGGTGTATTCGGCGGTGATGTACTCGTAGACGGTCACGGGAGCCTTCTGTGAGCGCACGCGCATCACGCGGCCACCATCGGTGGCGGTGCTGTCGGGGGTGTAGAACACGCCGGTGGGGGCGTCAGCAAATATCTGGCGGGTGGTGGCGTCGGCGTAGAGGTTGACCCAGAGGCTGTCCTGAGAGTTTACCACGGATGCGTCTTTGAGGGCGTCCTTGAGGGCGATGGTGCCGGCGTTGAGTCCGTTGAGCAGCGAGTCCATCTGGGTTTTGCCCTGTACTACGAGCACGTCGACGAGGATGGAGTCGACGTCGGAGGTCTTGCCGACCACCTTGGCGAAGGTGTAGTCGTTGCCGATGGTGCTTACCAAGGCGGTGGTGCCGACGGCTGCGGAGTCGAGGAAGCTCTTGAGACGCGAGTCCTTGATGGAGGCGGCGGGACTCTTGACGGTGGTGGTCAGGAACTCGGCGTCGTTGTCGAGGCCGCTGGTGCCGGGGTTGTCGCGGAGGGCTATGATGCCGTCTTCAACCTTCTTCTGGGCGGCCTGAATGTCTGCCGGAGAGGGGACGATGTCGACGGTGATGTAGCTTATGGTGCGGCTCTCCTCGCTCAGGCGGTAGTTGTTTTTGGTGCGCTCCCACTCGGCCTTGACTTCGTTGTCGGTGATGGTGACGGTGCTGTCGGGCACGGCGGAGTAGTCCTGGCGTGCATAGAGGATGTGGGCTGTGCGGGCGTTGTCGTTATAGTAGGCCTGGGCGTCGAGTTGGTTGGCAACGAGGGTGCCGGCGAAGAGGTTGTAAAACTTCATCTGCATGAGCTGGTCGGCCACCTCTTTCTCGAGCTTGGAGGCGTAAGCCACGAGCTGCTGCACGGTGGCGGCGTCGAGGCCATACTTCGAGGGGTTGTCCTTATAGTCGTAGAGCTCGCGGACGGAGCCGATGCCGGTCTCCTGCTGCACGCGCTGGTCGAGCATCTGCGAGGCGGCGCCGTAGAAGAAGTCGTTGAGCTCCTTGTCGGTGACGGTGAGGCCGAGGCGCTCCATCTCCTTCTTCATCAGGGCCTCAGAGACCATCTGCTGGAGCACCTGTGCCTGCAGGTCGTCAGGGTCGATCTGGCGTCCCTGCTGCTGGTAGGCCTGCTGGGCCTCCTGGTATTTTTGCTGAAACTCGATGATGTTGATCTTCTCGCCATCAACCTTCGCGATGGAGGTGTTGTCGCCGAACAGGGTGCGGCCGGAGGTGAGGAAGTCGGTGAGAATGAACGCCAGAAGCGCCAAACCGATGATTACAATCAGGAAAACTGACTTGTTTCTGATTTTCTCTAAAGTTGCCATTTATAGTAGATAGATGTTTTTATTCTGAAATTTAGCGCACAAAGATACGCTTTTTCCCGTAAACTGCCAAATTTTTTTGCCGTGTATGCAGCGGGCAATTTACGGGCGAGGCGTTAACGGACTAAATGTCAAAGGTTAAAAGCCCTCTTGACAGCCTCCACGGCATCGAGCTTCTCCCAGGTGAAGAGTTCGACCGTCACCTCCTTGTCGCCCTCGTAGCGTGAGAAGAACTTCTTGGTGACGGTGCGAGGCTCTCGGCCGACGTGGCCGTAGGTGGCTGTCTCCTGGTAGATGGGCGCGCGGAGTTTGAGACGCTGCTCGATGGCGTGGGGGCGCATGTCAAACTCCGGCATCGCGGCCACCACCCGCGAGATCTCGGCGTCGGTCATGCCGACCTTGGCCGTGCCGAAGGTGTTGACATACAGGCTCACCGGCCGGGCCATGCCGATGGCGTAGGCCACCTGCACCAGCGCCTCCCGGGCCACTCCGGCGGCAACGAGGTTCTTGGCTATGTGGCGGGCGGCATAGGCTGCCGAGCGGTCGACCTTCGACGGGTCTTTGCCGGAGAAGGCGCCGCCGCCATGGGCGCCGCGGCCGCCGTAGGTGTCGACGATGATCTTGCGGCCCGTCAGGCCCGTGTCGCCGTGGGGGCCGCCGATGACAAACTTGCCCGAGGGGTTGACATGCAGCGTCAGGCTGTCGTCAATCAGGGCTGCCTGTGCAGGCGTGAGCGTCTTCTTGAAGCGCGGAAGCAATATCTCGCGCACGTCGCGGGTGATGCGCTCGAGCATCCTACGGTCGGCCTCCTCCTGGCTGACACCGTCGCCGGCGGCGACGAACTCGTCGTGCTGCGTAGATATAACTATTGTGTGCACGCGCACGGGGCGGTTGGTCTCCGCGTCATATTCCACCGTCACCTGGCTCTTAGAGTCGGGGCGCAGGTAGGTCATCTCGCGCCCCTCGTGGCGTATCTGCGCCAGCTCGTAGAGGAGGCGGTGGCTCATGGCCAGGGGCAGCGGCATGTAGCTCTCGGTCTCGTCGGTGGCGTAGCCGAACATCATGCCCTGGTCGCCGGCGCCCTGCTCTTCGGCCTCGGCGCGCTCTACGGCGTGGTTGATGTCGGGGCTTTGCTCGTGAAGCGCAGAGAGCACGCCGCAGGCCTCGGCGTCAAACTTCAGCTCGCTGCGGTTGTAGCCTACCTTGTCGATGACACGGCGCGTGACGTCCATCAGGTCGATGTAGGCGTCGCTCTTGACTTCGCCGGCCACCACCACCTGGCCGGTGGTGACAAGGGTTTCGCATGCTACCTTTGACGAGGGGTCGTGGGCGAGGAACTCGTCGAGTATGGCGTCAGATATCTGGTCGGCCACCTTGTCGGGATGGCCTTCGCTGACAGACTCGGAGGTGAAGAGATAGGTGTTCATATTAGTTTTGAGTTTTTAATTTTGAGTTTTTAGGATGGGCAAAAAAAGAAAGCTCACGCCGCGCCGGTGTAGTAGACGGGGGTGGGAGCTTGCAACTAACTTAACTCTTTAGTCCTCGGGCGCGTCAGAGGTGGGTCCGAGAAGCAGTTTTAGCATTTTTTATGGTGGTTGCAAGCAGCCAAATTTGTCCACCGCTCTCTTTGAGCGCCGCAAAGGTACTATATATAATTAAGAACTTTGTCGTGCTTAACTATTTTTAACTAATATATGCCCAACTCTACACAGTCTTGTGGCGCAGCCACAATATGAGAAAAGTTGGCGGGTTTCTTTTGCGGGTGCCGATTTTGTTGTATTTTTGCAGGCTTAATCAAACTGACCTTATAAAATATGCACCTAAGAACACAATTTGCACTGGTGGCACTGATGGCCTGGACGCTGTCGGTCGCGGCCACCGAACCGACCGGATATTACTCATCATGCGAGGGCAAGTCGGGCGCGTCGCTCCTGAGCGCCCTCTGTGACGTGGTGGGCGACCATACTGTCGTCTCTTACTCGGGCCTGTGGAGCATGTACAAGAGCACCGACACCGACGCCAACGGCAAGATATGGGACATGTATTCCACCAAGCGCTGGACATACAGCTCGGAGCAGTGCGGCAGCTACACCAACGTGGGCGACTGCTACAACCGCGAGCACTCGTTCCCCAAGAGCTGGTTTGACGACGCCAGCCCCATGGTGTCAGACGGTTTCCATATCTATCCGACCGACGGCAAGGTTAACGGCCAACGGTCGAATTATCCCTATGGCGAGTGTGCAAACGGTACGACGCTGGCCTCCAACGGCTCCGTGCAGGCCCTCGGCAAGCTCGGCGCGAGCACTTTCTCGGGCTATACCGGCACCGTCTTCGAGCCGGACGACGAGTACAAGGGCGACTTCGCGCGCTCATACTTCTACATGGCCGCGGCCTATAACGACAAGATAGCCTCCTGGAGCAGCCCCATGCTCGCCGGCAACAGCTATCCCGCGTTCACCACGTGGAGCGTCAATCTGCTGCTTAAATGGCACCGTCAGGATCCGGTGAGCGACAAGGAAACAGCCCGCAACGAGGCCGTATACGGATACCAGCACAACCGAAACCCCTTCATCGACCATCCCGAGCTGGCCGAGTATATCTGGGGCGAGAAGACCGGGAGCGCCTGGAGCGCCACAGCCGCCGACCCGGAGATCACCTATCCCGCCAACGGCATGACCATCGACCTGGGCACTACCGGCACTGGCGTAAGCCGCTCGTACACAGTGCTCGTCAAGGGCAGCAATCTTGAGAGCAACGCGTCGGTGAGCGTGTCGGGCACCGGCTTCAATGTGTCGGCCAATTCGCTGAGCTACAGCGCTGTCAACGGCAGCGGGGCCGCGCTGACCATCACCTACTTGTCTTCCACGGCCACCACCGCCACGGGCAAGCTGACCATCAGCAGCGGCACGGCAAAGGTTACTGTCAGCCTGACCGCAAAAGCCGTCGACGGTCTCCCCGCCCTCCCCGCCACGCGCGTCACGTCAAGCTCGTTCGTGGCCAATTGGTCCAGCATCGACTCCGACGAGACCGCCTACACCCTCGACGTAATGCGTTCCGGCACGAGCATTGCCGGCTACCCCAAGAGCGTCATGGCCGCCGAGGAGAGCTACGAGGTCACCGGTCTCGAAGCCGAGACAACGTACACGTACACTGTGAGCAACGGCACGCTGACATCAAACACCGTCAGCGTCACAACCGCCTCGCTCGACCCGTCGATACAGCTCATCTACGCCGAGGGCTCGCTCGATATGGTCACCGATCCCGGCGTGCCCTCCGATGCCGTCGAGGTCGACGCCGAGATTGAGAACATCGCCGACGACGTGATGGTGAAGGTCAACGCCCCCTTCGCTGTCAGCCTTGACAAGACCAACTGGAGCACCACTGTCACCCTTGCCGCCGGCGCCGACAACTTCTATATACACCTGCTCGGCGACACCCCCGGCAGCTACAGCACCCCGATAGCGTGCACCGCCGGATCGTTTGAGTACGACGATGTCACGGCCACGGGCGTGATACGCGCCGAGGGATTGTGCGAGACGTTTGAGACGGAGGCCAAGGGGTCTTACACCGACGGTGCCTGGGAGGGTGTCGCCGGCGAGTGGTACATGACCAACTGCGGCGTCTTCGGCGACAACGCCTACGAAGGCACCTACTGCGCGCGCATGGGCAAGAATTCCGACAGCTCGCTGGCGATGAACTTCGACGTCACCGGCGGCATCGGCGGCGTCACCTTCATGGCCCGTCCGTGGACCAACGACGCCGGGTGCACCATAGTACTTGAATATTCCATCGACGGGGGCACCTCGTGGAAGGAGGTCAAGAGCTTCAAGATAGAGAAAAACTCCTCATACACAGAGTGTTCTGCCACCATCAACGTAGGGGGCTCAACACGGCTGCGCCTGCGCCAGACCGAGGGCGCACGCGTGTGTATCGACAATGTCAAGGCCTCGTCTTACTCCTCCTCGTCGAGCGTGACCGTCAACCCCGTCGGCCGCACCTGGGACGCCTGGTGCCTCGCCTCGCAGCTGGTCATCGAGACTACGGAGCCGGCAGCCTTCGCCGTCTACTCCATCGACGGCTCGCTTGCGTGGAGTGGCACAGTCACCACCACCAACGGGGTGCGCGTGGCTCCGGGCTTCTACATCGTAGTCAGCGCCGACGCCTCCAAGCGGGTGGTAGTCCGCTGAAATCCCCCGTCTTAATTGCCTTAATAGCAAGAAACTCGCACGAGTTTTTTGTTATTAAGGTAAAAAGGCGTATATTTGCAAAACAAAAACAGAGCGAAATATGGCAATTTACATCAAACCCATACCTGTCCTGACGGGCGAGGCCGCCGAGCGCTTCGAGCGTGAGCGCATAGCCGCCGAAGCAAAAGCCGGCACAGTCGACTTCTCCAAGGAGATGAAATGGTGTAGAGAGATATTAGAGCCTGTCTAATAAAAATCGTTAAAAATAAGTTTAATTCTCACTTTGTTCTTTTTTTTTGTGGCTTATTTTGGCCATTTTGGCTTTTTTCGTCAGTCATTTAGCCCGCTAAACTCCTTTCTCAAAAATCCAAACTGGCTCAAAATCAGCCTACAAAAAAATAACAATTTTTATTAAACAGGCTCTTAAAGAAATCACGCATTTATAGAGAAACAGGTCTCATTCCTTGAAATTTTGCCGTATCAGGGGATTGGATTAAAGTAAATCAAACGTTACACATTATATATTATGGACTTCATTGAAGAACTTACCTGGCGCGGCATGATACACCAGATGATGCCCGGCACCGACGATCAGCTAAAGCGCGAGATGACAACGGCTTATCTCGGCATCGACCCCACCGCCGACTCTCTGCATATCGGCCACCTCGTGGGCGTGATGATGCTCAAGCACTTCCAGCGCGCGGGCCACAAGCCCATCGCCCTCGTCGGCGGCGCCACCGGCATGATCGGCGACCCCTCCATGAAGAGCCAGGAGCGCAAGCTGCTCGACGAGGAGACCCTCCGCCACAACCAGGAGGCCATCAAGCGGCAGCTCAGCAAATTCCTCGACTTCGACTCCGACGCCCCCAACGCCGCCGAGATGGTCAATAACTATGACTGGATGAAGAATTTCTCGTTCCTCGACTTCATCCGCGACGTGGGCAAGCATATCACCGTCAACTACATGATGGCCAAGGACTCTGTCAAGAAGCGCCTCAGCGGCGAGAGCCAGCAGGGCATGTCGTTCACCGAGTTCTCTTACCAGCTCGTCCAGGGCTACGACTTCCTCAACCTCTACCGCGAGAAGAACTGCCGGCTGCAGCTTGGCGGCTCCGACCAGTGGGGCAACATCACCACCGGCACGGAGCTTATCCGCCGCACCGTCGGCGGCGAGGCCTACGCCCTGACCTGCCCTCTGATCACCAAGGCCGACGGCGGCAAGTTTGGCAAGACCGAGAGCGGCAACGTATGGCTCGATCCCCGCTACACCTCTCCCTACAAGTTCTACCAGTTCTGGCTCAACGTAACCGATGCCGACGCCGAGAAATACATCAAGATTTTCACCTTCCTGCCCAAGGAGGAGATAGAGGCGCTCATCGCAGAGCAGCAGGCCGACCCGGGCGCACGTCCCCTTCAGAAACGACTGGCCAAGGAGATCACCACCATGGTGCACTCAGCCGAGGAGTATGAGAACGCCGTCGAGGCCTCGAAGATACTCTTCAGCAACAACACCGGCGACATCCTGCGCCGCCTCGACGAGGCTACGCTCCTCTCGGTCTTCGAGGGCGTGCCCATGCACGAGGTCAGCCGCGCCGACTTCGACGGCTCGGTCAAGCTGGCCGACCTGCTCGTCGACAAGGCTCCCGTGTTCCCCAGCAAGGGCGAGCTCCGCAAGCTCGCACAGGGCGGCGGCGTGTCGATAAACAAAGAGAAGGTGGCCGACGTTTATGCTGTAGCCACCCCTGACATGCTGCTCGACGGCAAGTACATGCTGGTGCAGCGCGGCAAGAAGAACTATACCCTGCTCAAAGTAACCGACTAATCATCAATTAGAAACCTCATCGATGGCCCGTCGATAGTCTGTCGATAGACTCTCGGCGGGCCGTCGCCCATAAAACTCCTCCACACTCTCATGGACTTCAAACTGCACTCCGCATACAAGCCCACCGGCGACCAGCCACAGGCCATAGACCATCTGGTGCAAGGGCTCAACGACGGCAATCCGGCGCAGACCCTGCTCGGCGTCACCGGCTCCGGCAAGACCTTCACCATGGCCAACGTCATCGAGCGGGTGCAGCGGCCCACGCTCATCCTCAGCCACAACAAGACCCTGGCCGCGCAGCTCTACAGCGAGTTCAAGCAATTTTTTCCCGAGAACTCGGTGCAGTATTTCGTGAGCTATTACGACTACTACCAGCCAGAGGCTTATATCCCGTCGGTCGACAAGTACATCGAGAAAGACCTGATGATCAACGACGAGATTGACAAACTTCGCCTGGCAACAACCTCGGCGTTGCTCTCAGGGCGCCGCGACGTGGTGGTGGTAAGCTCCGTGTCGTGCCTCTACGGCATCGGCAACCCCGCCGACTTCCATGAAAACGTGGTGGAGATACGCATCGGCCAGCAGCTTGCGCGCAACGTGTTCCTGCGCTCGCTGGTCAACTCCCTCTACTCCCGCAACGAGGTCGAGCTTTCGCGCGGCACCTTCCGCGTCCGCGGCGACACCGTCGACATTCGCCTGGCCTACGAGGAGATAGTGGTCCGCGTCACATTCTGGGGCGACGAGGTGGAGTCCATCGAGACCGTTCACCCAGTCGACGACGTCCCCCTCGGGTCGCACGACGTCTTCAAGATTTTCCCCGCCAACATCTTCGTCACCTCCCCCGCGCGCATCCATACGGCGTGCCACCAGATCGAGGACGATATGTTTCGGACCGCCGAGGCGTTCCGCTACGAGGGGAAGCTGATTGAGGCACAGCGTATCACCGAGCGCGTCAACTATGACCTGACGATGATACGCGAGGTTGGCTACTGTCCCGGCATCGAGAACTACAGCCGCTACTTCGACGGCCGCGAGCCGGGCATGCGCCCCTTCTGCCTCCTCGATTATTTCCCCAAGGACTTCCTCACCATAATCGACGAGAGCCACGTCACCATCCCGCAGATACGCGCCATGTATGGCGGCGACGTCTCGCGCAAGGCCAACCTCGTCGACTACGGATTCCGCCTTCCCGCGGCACTCGACAACCGTCCGCTCAAGTTCGAGGAGTTTGAAAGCCTGACCCCGCAGACCGTATACGTCAGCGCCACTCCCGCCGACTATGAGCTGGCGCGCTCAGAGGGCGTGGTGGTCGAGCAGATAATACGCCCCACGGGTCTGCTCGACCCCGTGATAGAGGTGCGGCCATCGGTCAACCAGATCGACGACCTGCTCGAGGAGATGCAGCTGCGCATCGAGCGCGACGAGCGCGTGCTTGTCACCACGCTGACCAAGCGCATGGCCGAGGAACTCAACGACTATCTGCAGAAGCTGCGCGTCAAGTCGGCGTACATCCACAGCGACGTCGACACTATGGACCGCGTGAAGATACTCGACGGGCTGCGTGCCGGCGAGTTTGACGTGCTCATAGGGGTCAATCTGCTCCGCGAAGGCCTCGACCTGCCGGAGGTCAGCCTTGTGGCCATCCTCGACGCCGACAAGGAGGGCTTCCTCCGCTCACACCGGTCGCTGACGCAGACAGTCGGTCGCGCCGCCCGCAACCTCAACGGCACCGTCATTATGTATGCCGACAAGGTCACCGACTCCATGCAGCTCACCATCGACCAGACCAACCGGCGGCGCGCCGCACAGCTGGCCTACAATGAGGAGCACGGCATCACCCCGCAGGCCATCGTCAAGGCTCGCAACGCCATCATCGGCGTCGACGACGCCGACCGCCCGCTCGGCACCTCCAAGTCGCCCCGCTCTAAGCCCGGACAGACCTCCCGCAGCGGCCGCGACCTGCAGCCCTACGAGATGGAGCTCAACGGCCAGGTGGACTATGCCGCGGACCCCGTCGTGCCGTACATGTCGAAGGAGGAGCTCCGCAAACTCATCGAGCTGCGCAACGACCAGATGCTACTCGCCGCCAAAAACATGGAGTTCATCGAGGCCGCCCGACTCCGTGATGAGATTATCCACCTCCGCTCCCTCCTCGGAGAGTAAGGCCTTAAGCCTTAAAACTTTAAAGATTTAAAGACTTAAAGAAGATATGTATAAGGGCGATGCATGGCTGCCGACAAGCGCCAAGGAGATGAAGGCCTTGGGCTGGGACTACGTCGACGTGATCCTCTTCTCGGGGGACGCCTACGTCGACCATCCCTCGTTTGGAGCCGCCGTCATCGGCCGCGTGCTACAGAGCCACGGCTACCGCGTGGCCATCGTCCCCCAGCCCAACTGGCGCGACGACCTCCGCGACTTTCGCAAGCTTGGGCGCCCGCGCCTTTTTTTGGGCGTCAGCGCCGGAGCCATGGACTCGATGGTCAACCATTACACCGCCAACCGCCGCCTGCGCCACGACGATGCATATACTCCCGACGGGCGCCACGGCATGCGCCCCGACTATCCTACGATAGTCTACACTAAGATACTCAAGGAGATATGGTCCGACGTGCCCGTGGTGATCGGCGGCATCGAGGCCTCAATGCGCCGCGTGAGCCATTACGACTATTGGCAGGATCGCCTCCGCCCCTCCATACTCCTCGACGCCCCCGCCGACATCCTTGTCTACGGCATGGGGGAGATCACCGTCACCGCCATCGCCGACCATCTTGCCCAAGGCGGCAAAATAGCCGACCTGAAAGATCTTAAGCAAACGGCAATGCTCCTCCCCCTCGACGAGATGCCACGTCAGGGTGACGAGCATAACATACTGCTTGGCAGCTTTGAGAAATGCCTGCGTGACAAGCGGGCGCAGGCCATGAACTTCCGCGACGTCGAGACGCAGAGCAACCGCATGGAGGGCGCGATCCTCTGGCAGCCCCACGGTGAGCAGGTGGTGCGCGTAAACCCCATGCTGCCGCCCATGACCACCGAGCAGGTCGACGCCGCCTTCGACCTCCCGTACACGCGCCTGCCGCACCCGCGATACCGCGGCAAGACCATCCCCGCCTACGAGATGATACGCCACTCGGTGTGCATGCACCGCGGATGCTTCGGCGGCTGCGCTTTCTGTACCATCTCAGCCCACCAGGGCAAGTTCATCGCCTCCCGCTCCAAGGAGTCGATACTCCGCGAGGTGCGCCAGGTCACACAAATGGAGGACTTCAAGGGCTACATCAGCGACCTCGGAGGCCCGTCGGCCAACATGTACGGCCTGGGCGGCCGCAACCTCAAGGCGTGCCAAAAGTGCACGCGCCCCTCATGCCTGCATCCCAAGGTGTGCCCCAACCTTGACACCGACCACTCCCGCCTGCTTGACATCTATCACGCCGTCGACGCCCTCCCCGAGGTAAGGAAATCGTTCGTCGGCAGCGGCGTGCGCTACGACTTGTCGATGCACCACACGGGGCGTCCGGAGGTCGACGCCGCCAACCGTCGCTACAACGAGGAACTGATAGCCAACCACGTCAGCGGGCGCCTGAAAGTGGCCCCCGAGCACACAGCCGACCATGTGCTCTCCATCATGCGCAAGCCGTCGTTCGAGCTGTTCTACGACTTCAAGCGCATCTTCGACCGCGTGAACCGCGAGCACGGCCTGCGCCAGCAGCTCATACCGTATTTCATCTCCAGCCACCCCGGCTGCACCGAGGTCGACATGGCCGAGCTTGCCTGCCGCACCCGCTCGCTGAAGATGCACCTCGAGCAGGTGCAGGATTTCACGCCCACGCCCATGACCCTCTCCACCGAGATCTTCTACACCGGCATCAATCCATACACCGGCGAGCGGGTGTTCACTGCCACCACCCCCGAGGAGAAGCTTGCCCAGCGCAAATACTTCTTCTGGTACGACCGCGCCTACCGCGTCGACATCACCCGCTCCCTCCAGCGCCTCCACCGCCCCGACCTCATCCGCGCCCTCTTCGGCAAATAAGGAGGGCGGCCGTCCCGGCCGCACATTCCCGCCCCACGTCATCATCCGTGTTGCTTATCAGTCCTATATGAAACATTTCACTCTGTCCCTTTTAGTCGCACTCTTTCTGCTGGGTTGCTCCTCGGAAGCCTCCCGCCACGGCCTCTACACACCGCTCTATCAGCCGGAATACGCCTCCGGCCTCCGCATACTCACCGACAACGACTCCGTCAACTCCCTCATAGTCACGCTCTGTCCTTGGCAGGGCGCCGATTCCACTAACGCCACCTCGCTGATGGTAATCCGCGACGGCTCCGAGGCTCCCGAAGGATTTGACGGGCAAGTCATCCACGGCGATGCCCGCCGCATAGTCTGCATGTCGTCGACACACGTGGCCATGCTCGATGCCCTCGGCGCCGTCGACCGCGTGGTCGGCGTCAGCGGCATCGACTATATATCAAACCCTTACGTACAGGCCCACCGCGACACCATCGCCGATGTCGGCTATGAGGGTAACATCGATTACGAGCGCCTCGCCGCGCTCGCCCCCGACCTCGTCATGCTCTATGGTGTCAACGGCATGAGCACCATGGAGCCAAAGTTGCGCGAGTTGGGCATACCGTTCATATATATAGGGGAGTACCTCGAGGAGTCGCCGCTGGGCAAGGCGGAATGGCTCATGGCCGTGGCCGAGGTGACAGGCCAGCGCGAGCGCGGCCGCGAAGTTTTTAGCAAAATCCCCGCCAACTACCACTCCCTCTGTAAACTGGTCGCCGATTCTGTCACAGGGCGACCGGAGCGGGGCGGCGCCCTCGCGCCCCGCAGTGTCTCGCGTCTCCCCCGCGTCATGGTCAACACCCCCTACGGCGACCAATGGGTCATGCCCTCTACCGGCAGCTACGTTGCGCGCCTGATAGCCGATGCCGGTGGCCAGTATGTGTACACAAAAAACACATCCAACGCCTCGCAGCCCATCGACCTCGAGGAGGCTTACATGCTCGCCTCCACTGCCGACCGCTGGATTAACGTCGGCCAACTCACCTCGTTGGCAGAATTAAAGAGCCGGTTCCCCAAGTTCGCCGACACGCGCCCCGTCACCACCGGCCAGGTCTGGAACACCACCCTTGCCGTCACCCCCGCCGGCGGCAACGACTACTGGGAGAGCGGCATCATCCACCCCGACCTCGTCCTCCAGGACCTTATCAAAATCTTCCACCCCACCCTCCTCTCCGACCGCCCCTTCACCTACTATACCCGCCTGTAGCGACGCGCCCTCAAGTCCGGAGGGCGGCCGTCCCGGCCGCACGCCACAGAGGCTGTCTACTTCCCCCACGTCGCCCTCAAGTACGGAGGGCGGCCGTCACGGCCGCACGCCACAGAGGGCGTTTACCCGCCCCACGTCGCCAACGCCTGACGACGTTGGGCGACGAAGGCGACGCGAGGGCGCGTCGCCTCCAATCCGTCGCGTCGCCTCCTAACGTTACCGGCCGTAGCCCTCTATTTTCTTGAGGTAGTAGTCGCGAAGGTCGGTCCAGCGGTAGTAGGGGCCGCTGACGGGCTGCACGGGCAGCCGCCGCTCCTGCTCGTTGAGAAGCACTTTGACAAGGATGTCACCTTCGCCGCCGACGGGGCGGTAGAAAATCATCTGGATGTTGCTCCCCATGGGGAAGATTTCGTAGTTGTGCCACTGCGAGGCCACGGAGTCGAGGTCGTTGATCTCGCGGCCGTAGTCGTCAAGCTCCATCAGCACAGTCAGCGGCATCAGTATCGTCTCGTGTCCAAAGCGCAAGTTGGCGCCGTTGCGGCCGGTGACGAGCGCCGTGTCGGCGCTGAGTATGATGTTGCGCAGCAGCGACGACTGCAGCATCGGCATCACGTTGCCCGTCAGCTTGGTGTTGCCGTGGTCGAGGAACCAGCGGGCGTTCTGGTACGTCCAATATTCCGTCAACTCATCGTCGGTGAACAGGTCGTAGGGGGCGTATTGCGGGAACGTGCTGTATTCCAGGCTCTGGGCATTGGCGGCGATGTTGTAGAGATAGTGGAAGAGCTGCGGCAGGTCGATGCTGTCGGCGGCAAACGTGGCGTCGGTGAAGATCTTGTCGATGAACGAGGTTCCCGTGTGATGCTTCTTGCCGAACTCTCGCAAGGCCTCGCGTCCCCGGTCGCGCATCTGCACGACGTACACCGAGTCGACGCCCGACAGGTCGCGGCGGCCTATGTAATACATGGTCGAGGCGGAGGCGTCGGAGGTGATTTGCAGCCGCGGGTTGGCGGCGAGCATCTCCTGCAGCTCGTTGTCCATCGACAGTATGCAGCGTATCACCACTGAGCTGTTGGCGTTTACGTAAGCCGAGTCGGCAAACACCTGCGGGAAATTAGCCACCATCCGGCGTGCTATCTGGCGGTGCTGCTGGGCGCCCAAGGGGGTCAGCTCGCCGTCGCGGCCGATGGAGGCCGCGGCTATCTCGCGCAGCTGTGCTAAAAGTTCGGTGCCGCGGGGGGTTAGCTTGCCGTTGCGCTCGGCTATCTCGAGCATGCGCACCGGCTCGTTGTACGCCTTCTGGCCTATGTGCCATCGGCTTCCGTGGCGGCCGTAGTGCTCGATGTGGAATGGCTCATAACCCTCCGGCGCAGGTGCAAGCGCGGGGGGCGACAGGCGAGTGTACGGGTAGGCGTAATAGTTGTTTGCCGTCTGCCGGCGCGCCTCGTCGGGCAGCGAGGCCAGCAGGGTGATGGTCGCCAGTGCGCAGACCAGCGTCAGGAGTGTACGTTTCATGGGCTTTGAATTTTTGGCAAAGATACAAAATTTTTTCAATGCATAATGCATAATTAGGCCATCCGGATGGAATTATGCATTATGCATTGTGCATTATGCATTGACGGAGGGTTAATGTTTCGTAATGAATGTTAATGTTTAAAGCCTATATCCTTTATTTTTGTAAATTTGAACTTTTAAAGATTCACAAACAGTAATGGATAAAGTATATAAAGTATTGATATTGCTGATTTTGGCTGTCGCGACGACAGCCAACGGCGTCGCGGCAAGCGTGTCACCACCCGTCACAGAGGTGGCCACGGGCTTTCACTCGATGGGCCTGCTCGACTCCGACCGCAACGAAAAGTTGCCGTACACAGTCACTTACGATTATTACGACAACGCGCATACCATAATCAAGGATGCGCTGGTCAACGTCTTCGACAGCAACGCCGAGCAGGTCGGGCACGTCGAGATACAGATGGACGAGAGCCGCCGCTGCACGCGCGTCGATGTGCTACCATGTCTGCCGCGCCACTTCTTCCGCGACGATGCGGCCTCCTGTGCCTTGGTCGTGGAGGTCGACTACACCAACTCGCTTGGTACCGAGGTCACCTGTGTACGCGTTTACGACATCGCAACCGCCTCGCTCCTTGAGGAATACAACGCTAAGTATGTGGACTATCGCCCGGGTGACAGTCCCCGATTGATACTCCGCTCGACAGTCGAGGAGGAGGACGAGGAGGGCAATCTCCTCGACACCCTTTACGAGTTCATCGTGCTCGAGCCGGCGCGCGGGCTGGCGCTCAAGCCCCGTTTCAGCTGGGATCCGCGCGTAAGCACCTCGTTGACAAAGCACTCCGAGGAGTTTGGCAACGTGCTGATGTTCACCCCCCGCGGTGGCCGCGCGGCCTTCGCCATCGCCCACTACGAGTGGCCCTACATCGACCCCGAGTCGGAGGCCGACTACACCCGCCTGCCCACCCCGCTCGAGGGCAACCACTTCGTCGTCGAGCTGTACGATGAAGATTATGAGCCGGTTGACACACTGTCTTTGCCCGTTGAGCAGCGCTCCGACTACTTCTATACCAAATACGCCCTCGGAGGCTTCCTCGGTGGCGACGACCTTTGCGAAGATGTATATAGCGATGGCTACAAACTGCTGATTACCAAAAATTACAGCGGCTATGAGGAGGGCGACGACACGTCGTATGGTATCGTCATCTACGATGCTTCCGGCCGTCAGGTAACCACACTTGCCGACGAGGTAACCTCCTGGCGTGAGCTGCGACCGGTGCGCGGTGAGCGCCAGGTGTCGTTCCTTAAGGAATATTACCGCAAAACATCAGAATATCTGATGGTTGACCTCTCTACGGCGGAGCAGGTGGGCTGCTTTCCCGAGACACTCGACGGGATGACCCTTGGCAACTGCTTCGACCGCTGGCCAACGGCTGACGGTTACCGCTATCTCTTTGACATCGAGACGTGTACCGTCGATGGCAACGGCACCGTCACCGCCCGCATGGGGTGGTACGACACCGATGCCACACCCTTGCGCTACGACGAGTTTACCCTCGGCGAGGGCTTCCACACCTTCACCTCTAACGTCGAAGCCGACTGCCTCTCACCCTTCACCTTCAACACCGACGCTTACTTTGAGTATTTGGGCGTGGCCACCATGACTGACACGCTGGGCAATATCCACACCCCTCTGGTGCTCGTCAACGACCGCGGTGACGTGCTGATGCAGCTCGACGCCCCTGACTTCCATTCCCAGATTCTGGACTATGGCATGCTCAATGACTCAACGCTTTACGCCTGCTTTGACCGTGACACCACGCCCCTTCCTTACGGTCAGCTGGTCACTGTAAAGTTGCCTCTGACCACGTTTGAGGAGGGCGGCGAAGGTACTCCCGCCAACCCCTACCGCGTGTCCACGGCCGGTCAGCTGGCACTCGCAGCGCGCTATCCCGACGCCGCTTTCCGCCTCGTCGGCGATGTGGATATGAGCATTGCGGGCGACACCTGGGAGCCTATTCCTGAGTTCCGAGGCATCTTGCGCGGCGACGGTTACTGTATTAAAGATTTGACACTCAGGTGCTCAGACACTCTGGCGGGTCTCTTTGCCAACCTCGATGGCGCCAGCGTCACAGGCGTACACCTTACCGATTTTAATATTTTTGCACCCGGCGCCCGCAAAGTCGGCGCCCTCGCCGGCGCGGCGACCGGAAACAGCTATGTGTCAGGCTGTTCGGCCATGTGTCTTGACGCCTCGGCAGGAGTCTCGGCTACGGCGGGCGGCCTGATAGGGGAGTGCTCCGGCAAAGCCCGCGTGGAGGCCTGCGCTGCTGTCGGCAGCATAAACGGCGGCTCGCGCCTCGGCGGCATAGTCGGCATGGCTTCCAACGGTACGACCATATCCAATTGCCACGCTGACATGACGTTGGCTGAGGCAGACACTATAGGTGGAATCGTAGGCACAGGCAACGGCGTCATTGAGCGCTGCGTAGCCCACGGCGAGATTGCAGGGGAGCTGCAAGGCGGCATAGTCGGCTGTTACACCGGTGAAAAGGATGGCGCCGTGCACCATAATGTCACCGCAAACGGCTCCGTTGCAGGGATTGTTTTCAAAGCCAACGCCTTGGTCGACAACTATGTGCAGCCGGAGGCGACGCAAGAGTGGCTTCAGGCGCTCGGATATCAGTTTGGCAACCATCAGCTTGCCCCGTGGGCGATGTGGATGGAGCGGCCGCGCATGCACTATGAGCACGTCCTGCTGCGCTCCTTCGGATTCACTGACAGCAAGTTGGCCGTCAGCGGTAACGAGCCGTTTGCCGTAGCCGTCGACTTCGACGACTATGCCCCGGAGCACATCTCAGTCCGCTATTCAGGCCCTTGCGAGGTCACCGACACGGTCGTCGGCAACGGATATATAATCTACACATTCAGCCCGTTAGGCAACGGGACACTGACCCTGCAAACCTTTACCGTCGACGGTCTCCACGACGAGTGCATCGTCACTGTAACTGACTATGTTGGCCTCAACAATCTCCAAGTTGCCAATAGTCTGTCCTACGACGGCTATGCCGTGACTGCAGCCGAAAACGTTGAGATAACCATCTATGACCTGGCGGGCTTGGCTGTCGCTCGCGGCGTAGGCAGTGTCGATGTGAGTGCGCTTAAAGCCGGTGTCTACATCGCCCGAGCCGGTAACATGACACTTAAATTAATGATTTAAAGATATTTGCTATATGGAAAAGAAATATGTTTGCACAATGTGCGGAAGCCGCTTCGAAGAACCCATCAAGAACTGTCCGGCATGTGGCGGCAAGGTGGTCGACAGCGAGGTGACGCGTCTCAATGACCCCGACGACTTCGGCGACCGCACGCGTACGGTCGGGAGCGGGGCAGCGCCCTCGCGCCCCGATTGGAGCGGGGCAGCGCCCTCGCGCCCCGATTGGAGCGGGGCGGCGCCCTCGCGCCCCGCCGCTAAAGGCTCTCAGTCGAATACTCCTCTTGCCGGGGGGCGCGAGGGCGCTGCCCCCCTCCCTCCCTCTCCGCAGAAAGGCCCCTCCGTCGGCCTTATTATCGGCATCGCCGCATTCGTGGTGGTCTGCGCCATCTCGGGGATGTGGCTCTATAAGAGCCATGCCGACCGGGTGGCCCGCGAGCAGTTCGTCGCCGACTCCATAGAGCAGGCGCGCATCGACTCCATCAACTACGCCACCCGCATCGACTCCCTCTACCACAACTTCACCACCCCCGACCTCCGCTTTGCCCAGGTCCGCGGCTGCGTCAAGCAAATCAAAATGACCGTCAAATATTCTGAATTCAACTATGTTTCTCTCACCTTCACGTTAAAGTTCGACACATACGGTGTGCTTCAGTCAGTCAAACTTAATAAGGCTTTTTACAACAGCCCTAGGACTTGCAAGAAATTTTCTCGCAACAGCGCGGGCATGGTAACGAGGCTTTTTTTCGATTTCACCGAATATGAATACGAAACGGATAGTGAGGAATATACGTTTACATACGGT